>CAIMFK010000001.1 GCA_903840315.1 uncultured Candidatus Saccharibacteria bacterium
AAGATAAAGCTATTCGCTGACAATCCGCTTGCTCCCACGCTGCGCAACCACGCCCTGAAAGGCAAGTACAAAGAGTACCGTAGCATTGATATTACAGGTGATGTCAGGGCGTTGTACCTACAGCAGGACAATGAAGCTATAATTGACGCCGTAGGCACGCACAGCCAGTTATACGGCTAAGCACAAAGGATTATTGGACTGAGTTAAGGAGTAGTACTGTATCCTTATACAAATCCGTACCAGTATAGCCACTCATATTGAACACTGACGGGTAGCCATTGCCAGCTGAGTCATCGGTAGAGTCAACGGTAATTTGATAAGTCTTACCGTTAGCTACTACAAAACCTTGTTCGGTCATTGTGCCACTACTACCATCATACGACTGGTTCGTTACAAGTCCTTGCGTGGGGAGCTTATTGGTCACATTTTTAATGGTGTTAAGCTGACTGAGGAATGTTAGGTATTTACCACTGAATAAACCAGATGTAACCTGCCCACTTGTCTTGAGATAGTTATATGGTGTCGGCTGGTTATACCCAACGCCACCGCTATAAGACAGGTACTCAGAAGTGGATATGGTGAACTCCTTGATAGTAACCGTGTAACTGTTTGATTTGCTGTAGCTGGCTGGTGGGTTTACGAAAGCTCCTGTCGTAGTAGGCACGCTATTTGGATTTATAGAAACAGCCGTACCCCAAACTGCCCTATCTTGCCCAAAGTTCCCAGCCGTAGCAGTCCAGTCGGCAGGATACTTGAAGTTAAAATCAGTGCCAGTGTAAGTTTGCCACCCAGTGTAGGGGTCAGGGGCTGTGGGAGTTTTTGCTTGTGTAGATGCGGTTGGTTTAGTAGTAGTCGTGCTGGCAACAGGCGTTGGTTTAGTCTTGTTATGGTTCTTGTAGACCATAAAGCCCACAACACCAATAAGTACCACAATAACCAGCACGAGAATGCCCTCAAGCGCTCCAAAAGCTGCGCGAAATTCAGGACTCAATTGGTAACTTGGAGCTACAGCGCATAGACGCTGGCAGCGAAGTGAGTAATAAGGAGCAAACAATCGATAGTGCCGTGATGTTCTTAACGAACGCGGATGAGTTCTGGAACTTGGGTGATTTACAGGTACGGAAAGGCATTCAAGACCTAATATTCCCTGACGGATTGTACTTTAGTTGCTCTGACGGTTTTGGAACTGCTACTTTGAGTCAATCTCATCTGTTAATAGAAAAAGTCACCAATAATGGTGACTTAAGTCCTAATGTGGTGATCCCAAGGGGAATCGAACCCCTGTGTCCAGGATGAAAACCTGGTATCCTAACCGCTAGATGATGGGACCAAATTGTTAAAAATACTTGTAAATTTTACCATAACAGGGAGGAAATTAAAATACCCTAGGGTTCAGCCTAGGGTATTTTTTACTTAAGAGAGCGGTCAGTCATTGCTCGTTAAGTTAAACATATCATATGTGGAATAAAAATTCTAGTGTTTATCCACAACTATGGTAGTTTACTTGGCTGAAAATACTCTCATATATGCTCTGTGCGCTAAAGCTGCAATTAATGTAACTGCTGCAAAAATACCAATCATATCTCCAGGACCAGTGTTAACTAGATTTTTTGGAGGAGTAACAGGAGTTACTGGATTTACAGGCTGGTTCTTTATTGTAACTATAGCCACACATCCATTGCTCGTTACATATCCAGTTGAAGTATCAAGAGTCACTCTTACGTGATATGTGCCATCAGCTGAATATACGTGTGAGTAAGGTAATTGACTAGTTTTTATAGTTGCCTTATTGCCGTCTCCAAAATCTAACATTAGGTTGGCTACGGTTGAATCACCTGCTGTAAAGCCAACACTTTTAACTCTTACTGTTCTGTAGTCACTATCAAGTGTTATTAGATTACATGTAGGAGGAACTGGAGGCTTCTGAGGGACAACAACCTTAACAGCTAGAACAACATATACTCTTTCATCCCAACAGCCCCATACATCACCAGGAACCTTTTCGCTTTGAATTGAAGCTCCGCTAGTAATGATTGAATCGCTTAGAGGCAATACGCCAGATCCAATACTATATTGACTTGCTGAACCAGTAATATATTGTAGCTCGACAGGTTGACCATTACAGATAATTGAAACTTTATCGCTAATTGTTGTAGCATTATTGGCACTTAATGTTGCAGTTGGACTAAAAGTTGTTGCTGCTGTATTTGCGTCAGGTAAAGCAACCTGTACTTTTGCACCATGCATTACACTTTGTCCTGTACCATTGTTGTTTTCGTACTGACTTGCACCGTTGTGAACGTAAATATGTAGTTGAATAATCTGGTTATTAGTACAGCTTGAATTCACAGGATCCGTAAATGGAGTTGTTCCTTCATTCATATTGCCATTAACCGGAACTCTACCTTGGAAGAAATCTTGTTCTCCATTAGATGGCATTGGTGCCGGTAAGTTACTTCCACTGAATACGTTAAACGCTGGGACTGGTGAAGGAGGAGTAGTTGGACCAGAATATGGTATGTCTGCATGAGACACGCCCGTAGCAATAAAGGCTACCGCAGCAAAACTTGCTATGGCTAATGTAATTTTTTTAGTAAAGTTAAATTTCATAATATATATCCTTTATTCTAAGTTAATTACAGATTACGTATGGTGGGTTAGGTGTACATCCTGGATTTGGACCCTTCGGAAGAGTTGTTGTAGTCTCAGGAATTGTAGTGGTGGTTGTTGGAGGTGTAGGAATTGTAGTAGTTGTTGTGGTTTCACCAGTACCACCACCATTGCCACCGCCGTTACCGCCGCCATTACCGCTGTTTCCCGAGCCTGAACCACTACCTGAATTACCTTTATTGCCACTGTTAGAGCCAGCTCCACTACCACTGTTACCGCCATTATTACCAGAGCCTCCGTTAGGACCAGTATTGGCACTTGATCCGTTACCATTTTTACTCGATGAGTTTCCAGCTAATGAAATTATTCCTTGAACATAAATGTAACCCTGATCGGTTATTAGAACTGAGTTATAGCCGGGCTTATCAGCTTTTCGGCTTTTAAATTCAACACCCTTAAGTGAGGCAGTTAAATGAACTTGCTCTAAGATTAAATCAGAACCACTATTTGTTTTAATGTGGTTATTTGAAGTGTCTCGAGTTGGTACTAACTGAGTAACTACCTGACCGCTGCCAGCCCAATTACTATTCCAGTTACCATCTTCATTCAATACAGTAAAAGCTGAGTTACATGCAGTTTGTTGGGCTTCATTTCCACCACTCACAGAACTAAATGATGCTACTGATACCGCGAATTGATCTTGGTAATTATAGGTATTTGGTTTAGAGGTTCCATTTTCTGAAGGAACAGTAATTGCAGAAGTAATTGCTGCCAATGAACCGATATCACCTTTACCTGCAAGTGGACCATTAGAGCCAAAAAGACTCTCAATGTAGCTTTTAGTAGTGGTATTGCTATCTACAGTCCCCTTTGGTAAAAATGCAGCACTATTATATTTAGATGAATCAGCTGCAGAATTGGCATTATTAAAAGTAGTACAATTTGCTTTAGCTTGAGAAGCAGTTACTTCTGGATTGGCAGGACTTCCATTATGACTAGAGCCACAACCGGCGGCCAATAAACTCATAGCGCCAATAGTTCCAGCAGCTAAAATTCTAGCTGAATTATTTTTTGCTGTGTTGAATGCTCTTTGAGCTATATTTTGTGTATTGGTTGCAGCATCAACTGCTGGACTAAGTCTTTCCATTTTTTCCATATCAATCTCTCTTATAAATTAATTAAATTAACTTCATTTATAGAGGCCTTTATATCCCAAAAAACTACTCTTCTTATACCCATATATATTATCACAGCATTGGACTTTTGTCAATATTATTGTAATGCTTATAATCTGTTAATTGCATCTGCTATCTGTCGATCTGCCGCATTAAGGCTAAATCCACTTGTCTCTTTTTTGTCGCTTATTACTCTTGCTACGCTAATACCTATTCTCTTTAGTCTGTCTACTATTACCTCGTCATGTTTTTTTAAGCCCTCATTAAAAGAATCTACATCTCTATCTTTCCAAAGTCGTATCTCTCTTGAACCACCCACTCCTAGCACGGCTTTTCGGCCTCTTAATTCATTGATATCTACATCATATTGATGATTTACTTTTATGCCCACTGTTCTTAAAAACATATGACCTACATCCTGAAGAGGAAGTCTTTCAAAATCACTAATAATAAAAGCTAGCCCATTCATACACAAGTCTGCTGTTTTTGTAGCAGCAATCAATGGATTATCTGTATCTTTAATTGAATTTGCCCCTAATTTAAGCAGCTCTTGACTAAGTTCTAAATCATCACCTATGACATAGCAATTAATCCTATCTCGTATTGCTGGCATTGCTCTAGATATCTCACCAATAAGTGTGCTAGCTAGTTTTGATTTAATTTCAAAGATATCGGACCTAGATCCTTCTTTAGAATTATGAAGGATTATGTTGGCTTCGATTGGTCGACTTGGAATCACCTGCCTTACATATGGCATACCGGTAATCATGCTCATTGTTGACATGGGATCTATATCCAGTGGAGTGTGTTTTGTTGGATCATATTCGGATTCACCAATCTTTACGCCACTAACTCCAGTCTTAATATCAAAACTGTTATGTCTTCCCCTGGAATCGAATAGGTTTGAAGGAAGCTCGGCTAATGCTGATTCTGTCTGGATAAATTTAGGCATGGATTACTCCTTAAGCTGTAACTTTATCGACGAAATTTGCTATTTCTTTTTCAACATTTTCGCTTGTTACTAGTGAACCAAGTCTTGCTGCTGCAGATAAATGTACTGCTTGTCGCAAATGTTCAACTGTTGGCTGACCACCAGAGAATAGGCCTAACACTTTAGCAACCTGTCCGATTTGTCCATAAAGACGGCTTGTCTCATCAATACCAAAGTCATTTTTATATAAACTTATTGCTCTATCAATAGCTCCTATTGCTAAATCATTAATTTGATCAGGCAATAGTGTATTATTGGCGGCATCTCGAATTCTCAAAAGATCTTTAGTGCTAATTATTGACTTGATAGTTGATGGATTTGGTTTATTTCCATTGATAAGTTGTCTTTTGCTGGACTGAGTTAGATCATGTCCCATGACTGCTCCAACCTTGTTTCTCGAGGCATATGCAGCAGATACTTTGAATGTAGCCTGATGAACTTCAGCTGGGTTCATGGTGGATATTAGCAGCATTAAACTGTCTAGAGCAACTCTACCCGAAGTGGTGGTTAGCGCTCCTTCTTCTGGAGCTTCAAGCAATGCATTAATTGCGAGTGGATTAATTCTAGTTAACTCATCTGCAAAGATAATCTTGGTGTTTGGCTTAATTATAGGTTCAATAGTATGTATAGAAGATTTTTTAGTAGAAGTTCCATCGATTATTTCTTCACTTTCTATAATTGTTTTTCCGCCGACTAATCTTATTGGTTGAAGTTCAGCATCAGTAGGAATACGACTCACATCCTCAGGTTCAATATCGGAGACTATTCTTGGAAGATAATTTGCAAGGGTTGTTTTACCGCCTCCAGGTATACCTGAAAACATTACAGTACCAACAACTAGACCAACTAACGCAGCTTTTTTTGCTAGCTGTTCGTCATACAATACTTTCCCTAATTGCTCAGTACCATTTTCATGATAGCTTTGGGATAGTTGATAAATTTCTGGTAATACTTCTTTATTCATTGTGATTTCCTTTCAATCGTAATTATTTTCCAGTTATATTTCTGTCGAATTTAATATATCTTCGATTTGCGGCTAAACTTACAAATGCACCTAAGCTAATAACAGAGAAAATCAAGGCTATATCCCGTACATTTCCAGTTGCAGACTTCCGATTACTAGAAGCAGTTTCATTTATTGATGCATATATTTTATCTGCAATTTTTGCTCTTTTATCCACTGATGGGCTTTGCCAGAAATTACCGCCAGTGCTTGTTGCGAGCTTATTTAGATCTGATGATGTTTGGTCTTGTGACGAAGATACGTCTACAGTAAATACAGGAATGTTGCCAGATTTAGCCAAAGATACAGCTGAGTCCACTGATCCAACAGAGTTGTCATCCGAAATAACAAGCACAGCATTACTCTTATTTGAGTTTTTTGAATCTCCCTGGTTACTACTAATTTGAGTAAGTGCGGATGTTAAAGCCTGATCGAGCGGTGCTATGCCAAATGGATTGTCGGATGCAACTGACTCAGGCTTAGATACAATCACCTGACCAGATCCTGCTATCAAAACCTTGGAATCGAAATTTTTATTTCCAGAAAATGAAGATGCAATAGAATTAACTGATTCTATAGACCCATCACCTATGGTGTAGCCAGAATGATCAACCACTATCTCGATGCTCGAGGGCTCTTTAATCTTAGCGTTAGTTCCTTGAAATAACATTCCTACTGAACCACCAAGAAAAGCACCGGTAAGAGCAAGTGGTGCGATAAATCTGCTAGCATTTTTTTGAATCTTAGAGAATTTGGTAGATGAATTAATTTCATCGGCTGTAGTCTCGTGAGACAAAGATAGACCTCCAAGATTTTCACTAGCCTTTTTAACAGACAGAGTGTCAACCGCTAGACCTGCAATATATCCAACTGCAACTCCAGGAACAACAAGTGGGAATTGTTCTAACATTTGAGTTATTATACGTTTATATTGCTATTTTGTCAATATTTAGCTCTTGTTTGTTTTGGGTAAACTGAAGCCAAAAGTACTGCCTACATTCTCCTTGGTAGAGAATATTATTGAACCGCCCTGAGCGATAATAACCTTTTTAGCCATGAATAGCCCCAGCCCAGTTCCATCTGGCCGTGCTTTCTTAGCATTTTCTGCACGATAAAACTTAGTGAAGAGATGATGCGAAACTGACGCCGGAACACCTATTCCCGTATCAATCACTCTCAGCTCAACATTCGATGTTTTTTCCTCAAGTTCAATCGTTATTTTGTCTCCGGGCGGAGTGTAATAAATTGCGTTGTCTAGAAAATTCATTATTACTTGTCTTGTTTTTATTTCATCTATATTTAAAATTGGGAAATTAGCAGGTTTTTTGTAATAAATCTTCAGGTCTCTAGCTTTTGCAGTATCTTCAAGCAAATCAATTTCCTCTGTAATTATTTTAGAAAGATCACAGTCGGTTCTTTCAATCACAAACTTACCAGTTTGTAGCCTAGAAATGTTCAATAGATCAGAAATTAAGTAAACCATTCTCTGCGAGCTATCAAAAGCCTGTGACAGCATTTTCCTTTGCTGATCTGAAATCTTTCCGACATCACCCTCAAGTACCATGCTCACATAGCCCTTAACTGAAGTTAATGGAGTTCTCAGCTGATGCGAAGCCATACTAATAAAATCATCCTTATTAGCATCAAGGACCTTAAGTTTTGAATTAGCTTTTGTTAATTGCCTAGTTGCAACATCAATCTTTTCTTGCAACGTCTGATTAAAGCTTTCAATCTCTTTAAACCTTATGGCGTTTTGTAAGGATATGGCTATCTCATCTGCTGCAATTCTCAGGAATCTTTTATCTGTTTCATTGTATAGAGATCCAGCCTCTTTATTGCCAACAAAGATAAAGCCTAGATCTTTTTTGTCAGTTCTAAGCCTAATAACAATAGATATATTTTGCTCTGCGAGAAACTTTTTTAGATGCTGATTCCTCTCTTCTATCAGCTCATCCGCGACTATTAGGGTATCCTTCATCGAAGATAATGTTTCGACTGCATCCTTATATAAACTTTTTTGAGCGACATAAAGTACATACTGAATTGTTGTAGGCCTTAAGGCTTGTGAAAGAATTTTTTTACTTCCTTCAGTGATGTAATTTAAATCCACACTACCAACGAGCATATTGCTTAATTTATCTAGAATTATTTGGGGCTCATAGTAACCTCTGTAAAATAATTTATTCGCAATTCTATTGAAGATATTTTTCAAAGGCTGGAAGGCAATTGCAACTAATAGGTTTGATAAAACTAGTATCGCAATTGCGCCTGCGGCTAAGTTTGCCCCAAGTAAATGAGTAGTAATTAGAAGCACAGGAACTATAAGTATCAACGCTACTGCTACGAGCGTTATTAAGTAACCTAAAGATCGCACAATCACTAGTCGTATATCAAAAAGTTTATGTTTTACAATTGCATAGCTAGATATTCCAACCAAAAATGCTATTCCTAAGTATGAAATATCTCCCGAATATAAATTTATAGTTTTTGATTTTGTTAACAATGGAACTAGTAAGTTACTTACAACCACCATCAACGATGCAACTAATAAACCAATAAGAATAAATGCTATTTGAGACTTTTCGTCAGATCTTGCGCGCCTGTAGCCGATTATTAGCTGTAAAAGTCCGAAAAGAACCATAAACCCAAGCAATGCTCCGTAGATTTCAAATCCACTTCCATAACTTAGAGATAATGAATTCTGGCTATAGCCGATAGTTACAACCTTGGAAGATAATGTCGAAAAAGACAGCAGAAGAGATGCAACAATTATTGAAATTTCATATATGGTATTTATTTCGGAGGCGACATTTTGGTAAATCAGCCTATATGCAAAATAAACGAAACTACCAGCTAGTAGTGGACCTAGGAAAAAATCACCATGACTGAAGAATACTGAGTAATGGTGTGTTTTAAAGTTTGCGCCAATGTAATTTGAAATCATCCAGGCTCCAACTACAAATGAGAAAACAGCAAACGACCAATTTAGCCTGAGCTTATAGTTCCTAAGAAGAACCAGGATTCCAATTCCCCACATTGAAATAACAATAAGGCCTGTGAAAATATTCAAAAACATTACCATTATGGTAGTATCTTTTGAATCAAGTATCAACTAATCTGTTGTTCGGTGTTGTTAGAATTGGCTGTATTTTTGATTCCGTTTAGAATCATTTTTCTAAATGTTACTGTGGCTGCCAGATCCAAGGCGCCAAAACTTAGAGCGCCCCATGCTTCTGGTGGAAGATATTTCATGACCCCAACAGTTAGCACACCAAATTCTGCGACTGCAGCCGTGGTATTTGTCCAAAATCCAATCTTGAACATTTTACTGTTATCAGCATGAGTAGCTATATCTTTAAATTGATTTTTGATTTTTAAAGGATTCCGAACTTTTACACCTACAGCACCCAACGCTAAAGCCGCTCCGCCAATCCATGCCGCTTCACCAGCAACAAGACCAGACCCAACCCATGGAGCCGCATCAATAACTTTATGCTCTAATTCATGCAAGGGATTTACGGCTAATGTCACAGCTATACTTCCAGCAAAAGCGGCGACAGCAATTTTATTCCTTTGCCTGACAATTACTTCCTTAGATCTAGAAAAAATTCCTTTTTGATCTGGATTATCTGCTGATAATGAAGTATCAGCATTGGAAATACTTTCAACGTAATTCAAATCAGAAGAGTTATTATATTGTTCGTTATTTTCCATTATTTCTAAAATACCTTTTGAGTCAATTTATGTGAATGAGACATTGCTCTCAACGCAGATCCCACTATCGTAGTAATTGGTCTAAATGCCAATTTTTTCGGTATTGGATTTTTGTACGCACACATTACACCATAATTTAAGGATTGTCCATCCTGATATGCATCTGGAACTAGTTTTACAAATTCACAGCCAACTGACGCATAAAGCCTTAAAAGCCTGTCCTGAGGCACTTCTTTTCCATCTATATTTTTTGTAGTTCGGAAATATTCGTTTGCATAATCATCTAACTGTTCTTTTGTTAGGGAAGTAAAATCTTGATTACGTTTTTTAGACTGACGCTTAACCCAATTCCTTAAACCGGGTAATCTACTTTCAAAAAATCCTTGGTCATAGCCTTCTTTAATGAACTTCCCTATTACATTTGCTATAAGCATATTTTGACCACCCGACAAAGAGCCCTCCGGCAAAACAGAAAGACTGACGACATAGATATTCTTACCTTTAGGATCAAACATTGTTTCGAGAGTTCCATTATCTGTAATCTCTTCCCAAGATGTGAATTCTTCTGGCTTTTTGCTAGTAGGACAAGCCATAATGAATCCAACTATTTTGCCATGATTTTCAAGTACCTGGCACCAGTCATTATCTATTTTTTCTAATCTACCTCGAAATTTTTCAATAAGACTAGCTCTCCACTCATCTTCCGGAACATCATAGTCTTTATATACGGCATTAAATGCCCTTATATCGACGTCGACTAATTCTTCAACATCATCTATGGTTGCTCTCCTAATTGTGAGCTTTTTAGGTTTATCTATCTCTTTTTTTTCATCTTTGGGACTTGTTGATTGAGCGGGCGATGGAGCGGTAAATGGTTGGTTTGGACTATCCTCTTCAGAATAAAGTCCCTCCAAAACCATTCTCGACTCATCTATTAAAGCCAATTTATCGGTTTCAGTATATTCAGTTGTTGAAGTCTCTAATTCAAATACTTCAGGAGATGTCTCTTGATCATAAAAATTTTCGCTATTTTGGAATTTTTCTGGATTGTCCATATTGTTCACCTTCTAAACAAAAACGAAACTGGAGCACAATAGTAAAAAAGCGCACCCAGTTTCGTTTATCTTCTAAAATACGAATTCTTAATAATAAGAATGATATGATGATTATAGTATAAAGACAGCCTTAAAGCAAATGCTTAAATTGGAGTAGCCTGGATGCGAAAAGTTGCAATAGTAGAAGACAATCAGCCAATTAGAGAGATGTATGAAATAAAACTGAAAAACTCAGGCTATGAGGTGCATACTGCGAGCAACGGCCAAGAAGGAATTGAGCTACTTGAAAAAATACGTCCCGATTTAGTTCTATTAGATATTAGAATGCCCGTCATGAACGGAGATGAGATGCTTGCAAAACTGAGAGAAACAGATTGGGGCTCACTTTTAAAAGTCATAATTTTAACGAATCTTAGTAAGGATGAAGCTCCATCTATTTTAAAATTTTTAAATATTGAAAGATACATAGTAAAAGCGCACTACACACCCACTCAAGTATTAAATGTTATTGACGAAGTAATCGATAATATGTACAAAAAGCATAAATAATCGTAAACTAAACTTAACTATGAAGAAGATTGCCATCATAGAAGACGATCAGGCCATATCTCAAATGTATCGAATGAAATTTGAAAACGAGGGCTATGAGGTTGAGACGGCTGAAAATGGTGAAATTGGACTCGAATTAATTAAAAAAATGAAGCCAGATATGATTCTACTGGATGTTATGATGCCGGTCATGAATGGAGATGAGATGCTTGCTAAACTTCGTAGTGAACCATGGGGAAAAGACACAAAAGTTATAATACTTACCAATATTGGTGAGCAAGAATTACCTAAGAACGTTGCGAGCTTAGATGTGCTAGATGTTATCTTAAAAGCCGAACTCACTCCTAGACAAGTTGCCGATAAGGTAAAAAAAGAACTTGGTGAACTGAGCGGAAAATTATTATCTAATCAAATACGCGAAAATTCTCAACAAGCCTAATGAAAATTGCAATAATCGGTTATGGACTTCAGGGTGTATCTTCATACAATTACTGGCGAGACGGTAATGAAATTACTATTTGTGATCAAAATAACATTGAAAATACTCCCGAGGATGCAAACCTACAAATTGGAGAGAACTATTTAAAAAATTTAGATCAGTTTGATCTAATTGTCAGGTCACCTAGCGTACATCCGCGAGATATTATTGATGCAAACGGGCCAGACATTACGATAAAAGTTACTACTAATACTAATGAATTCTTTAAAGTCTGCCCTACTAAAAATATAATTGGCGTTACTGGAACAAAAGGAAAAGGTACGACTAGTACGCTCATAACCAGAATATTAGAGGCTGATGGCAAAACCGTACATCTTGGCGGAAATATTGGAACTCCGCCCCTTGAAATGCTAGATGCAGGAATAGAAGCTGATGACTGGGTAGTTCTAGAATTGGCAAATTTTCAGCTAATAGATTTAGAATATTCGCCACACATTGCCGTATGCCTTATGGTTGTGCCAGAACATTTGGATTGGCATGAATCCATGGATGAATATACTGATGCGAAGCAGCAATTATTCAATCATCAAACGGAAGAAGATATAGCTATCTATTATTCTGAAAATGAAATATCTAAAAAAGTTGCCAGCTCATCTAAAGGCACAAAAATTGCTTACTTTAAGGCTCCTGGTGCGCATATAGAGAAGGATACTATAGCCATAGATGAAAATATATTGTGCAATATCAATGAAGTAAAATTGCTTGGAAAACATAATTTGCAAAACATTTGCGCAGCAGTAACAGCAGTATGGCCGATTACAAAAAATGTTAACGCAATTAGTTCTTCACTTCGCAAATTTACTGGCTTAGAGCACAGAATCGAACTAGTCAGAGAATTTAATGGTGTTAAGTATTATGATGACTCCTTCGCAACAACTCCTGAAGCAGCAATTGTTGCGCTACAGGCATTCAAGGAACCAAAAATATTAATTCTTGGTGGATCTGATAAGGGCGCAGAATTTGATAATCTCGCCAAAGAAGTTTCTGAGAATAATGTGAAACACGTTGTTTTAATAGGATATACTGCCGAAAAAATTAGGAAATCATTAGATAAAATTGGTTATTCAGACTATTCGGATGGAGGCGACAGTATTGAAGAGATAGTGGACGAAGCTACAAAATATGCATCATCTGGCGATGTGGTTTTATTATCTACCGGATGCGCAAGTTTTGGTTTATTTAAAGACTATAAAAATAGAGGAGATAAGTTTAAGCAAGCTGTTCTAGAACTCTCTTAAGCTGTTCTATAACAGGTTTTTCTGGTTGAATCACTCTCGCGCGATCACCCGCAACTGAAACAATTTCATCTTCAATCCAGTGATAATGAGTACAACCGAGAACTATTACGTCTGCACCTTCTTCGCAGACCAGATTAGTCAGATTACGAATTTCGTCATGGTCAATCTCATTATTTTCAATCATGAGTGACCAATTGGAACAATCTGGCTCAATGACTCTTATGTTTTTTGCATAGTTATTTTTCAGCCATTCATATCTCTTACTGCCAAGGGTTGCTGGTGTAGCACAAACAGCAATTATTTTAGATTTTGTTAATTCAGCTGCTGGTTTAATCATGGGCTCCATAGCTATTAATGGAACGTCTATGATCTTTCTTAAGTCTTCAATAATATTTGTTGATAGGGTGTTGCATGCTATGACAATAGTCTTGCATCCTTCCTCAACCATATCTTTTAATATTGGAGCAGAAAGAGTTAGTAATTGCTCCGGTGTCTTACTGCCATAAGGTAAGTTTTTTGAATCATTCCGAAAGATAACTTCAATATCTGGTAGTTCACTTTTAATAGCATTAACTACTGATAAGCCGCCTATTCCTGAGTCGAATACACCAATAACCATTTCAAATACTCATTCTGACAGCTTTAAGAACATTTTCAAATAGCGCACATACTGTAAGGGGACCAACTCCACCTTTGGTTGGGGTAATTATCAAATCGGATCTTTGATAAACGTCAGCATCTAAATCACCAACAGTCCCACTTTTTTCACTAGCAACTCCAGCATCAACGATTACACTTTTTGGTGATATCATTTCAGAATTAATGAGTCCTGGTTTGCCAGTGGCAGTGACAATAATATCGGAATTAAGACATTTCTTTTTTAAATCTTCAGTGGATTTATCTGCGACATCAACATCTAAACCTGAGTCCAGAAGCATTTTATATAATGGTGCGCCGACTAATTTACCCTTACCTACTAATAATATTTTCTTATTCCGTAAATCCACGTTGAATCCCGCCAATAACCACAAAATTGCCGTTGGAGTAGCTGGGTCAAATTTAGTAGATTTCGCTAATGCATCAACGTCCTTATTTGAACTAACGAGATTGATTATTTCATCTGTTTCAGCTTCATTTTCGATGGGAAGTTGGATAATGATTCCATGCACCTTATTGTCTTGATTTAAAGAGCTTATTTTATCTCTTGCCTCATTTTGTTCAATTCTGTAAATATCAACATCTATACCTATTTCTGAACCATACTTTTTTTTCAGACTTACATATACATTTATTGTTGGATCGTCTTTTAGCTGTATTATGGCTAGTTTTGGTCTTATTCCCCTTGCCTGAACTAAACTTCTAACGTCTCTAGATTGACGCTGCTTTATATATTCTGCCAGTTCTCTTCCGTTTAATATCTTATTCATTTAAGGCTATTGTAGCATGTTAACAGATGAGAGCTAATAGAATATATATAAATTCAGGTTTAACTCAGCAAGCCATCATATATTTAAAAAGTCAATTAATCAAAAGGAAATTATTATGATTAAAAACAAGTTATTAATTGGTGCAGCGGGAATTTCAGCAGCTACCGGATTAATACTAGGCTCAACCGCCCTTGTAAGCGCCAGTACAACAACCAAAACTAGTAATACCAATAAAATTGCTCGCGAAGTTATTCAGTCTGACAGATTAGATGCTCAGGCAAAGGTGCTTGGCATGACAAAAGATCAGTTAGTATCTAGCCTAAAGAGCACCACCATGAAAGATTTAATTAGCCAAAAAGGCTTAACTAAGGATGCTTTTAAGCAACAAGTTCAGTCTGAAGTAATTAATGAATTAAAAGCTCAAGGCTATAGCTCTGACCAAATAACAAACCTCCAAAATAAGGACCACGGGAAAAAACATCATAAAGACATTCAATAATTAACGCGAATGAATAAAGGGACTCTGCTTAACATGAGTCCCTTTTTTAATTTGATCGCATATTGATTGAGCAACAGATTTTCTAGATACAGAATTCCATGGCATTGGTCTTTTCTTGTCTAGTAGGTACTTATTTTCATCTAAATTATTCATCCTAGGAGAACGAATAACCGTCCAATCCAAGCTACTGTGTGCAAGTTGTTTTATGTGATCCTCTCCATCAGAAAGAACTTTACTAGCTAAGATACTAAAAATAAAATGAGAAATCTTTTCTATAGGTTTTTGGATTTCTCCATCAACTAATGCATCGGAGCCGGTCAAAGATATGATTCGAAAGATATGAAGCCTTTTCATGGATGGAATTATTTTATCCATAGCCAATGTCAGAACTTTATTTGATTCCGTGCCCCAACTACCCAAACAACTAATTATTACATTTTTTCCTTTCAGTATTGGGTCAACTCTATCGCCGCCAGTTACATCAAACTTTATAACTTTTAAATTTTTATGATTGCTAAATGGATTATGCGCATGCACGACTGCCAATACTTCATGGCCATCAACTAACAAGTTTCTGACAACAAGTCTACCTATTTTTCCAGAAGCACCAAAAACAACAATCTTCATCCTATTATTTAAGCATAAGATTAATAAAAATACAGATATCTAGTCAATAGACATATAATAGTGAGATGAAAATATTCAAGAACATAAATGATTCAGAAATCGCAAAGCTATTGATTGGTGGAGATATTGGCATTATACCCACAGATACGGTGTATGGATTTGCATGTAAAGCCGATAATCCTACGGCCACAAAATTACTTTATGACACCAAGAGAAAACATGAGACTAAACCGGGAACTATTATTGCTGCAAATGTATCCCAGCTGATAGATTTGGGATTCGATAGGGATGAACTTAAGTTTGCACGGGAAATTCTTAATGCGGGAGTTAGTGTGATAATGAAAATAAACGCTCATCGATCATATCTTAATTTTGGAATTAATACTCAGGCAGCAAGAATTATAGTCACAGGAAATCTGCATGATCTGCTTAAAATCACTGGACCATTAATAACTTCAAGCGCCAACAAGCCTGGTCAAGAACCAATTAAGTCTATTGAACAGGGTAAAGATATTTTCGGAGAAGAAATCTCATTTTATGTTGACGGAGGATACATAAATAGTAGACCTTCAACTATTCTAAAAATAAATAAGGGTAAGGTCGAATTAGTAAGAAATGGGTCAGTAGATGTAAGCAAATTCCTTAAGCAAAATCTAAGATAGATGAAGTACCATTCAAGGATAAACAAAAACCAAAAAAAGATGTGATTAAGTCCTAGAAATAGGTATAATAGTTAAGTTTAATGGAAAAATCACCTCACAAAACCAACCGAGTAAAATCAAGAACCGTTGATGGTTTTGTTAGGCCACGACTATATCAATCAAGAACAAATAGACCTACTAGTGTTCAAGTAAATAGACCAATAAAGGCTAAGCCAAAAATAGAGCCTGTAAAGAATATTGCTTCGAAACCAAATTATCCAAGCACTTACATAAATCCTAAAGCAAAAGAGGAAATGAATAGACCTAGACGTTCAGTAATTGAGAGAAATAAATCATCAGAGACTTCCAAGCCAGAAGTTACTAAAAGTCTTATTTATAGACGCATAGTGGCTAGTATCCTGGCAATAATATTAATTGTTATTTACTCAACTGGTGGTTATCTTGGTTTTAGGCTTCTTAAAACATCTCAAAAGGTTTTTGGAGGATCGATAATATCTAATGTTGGAGATATCTTAGGAAGCGGAACAATTCTTGACGGTGAAAAAACTGGCCGAGTAAATATTTTACTTGCTGGTGATTCAGCAGATGACCCAAATCACCAGGGTGCAGATTTGACTGATTCAATTCTAATATTAAGTATTAATACTAAAGATAAGTCTGCCTTTTTACTAAGCATACCTCGAGATTTATGGGTAAAATTGCCTCCTGGAGACTGGCCTGGAACAACTTATCAAAAAATAAACGCCGCCAATGAAATTAAGAACTTTAATCAGCCTGGCTATCCAAAGGGTGGAATGGGGGCTTTATCATATGTAATTCAGAATGAAATAGGTATTCCTATAAATTACTATGGGCTTATAAACTACACAGCTTTTAGAGATGCTGTTGATGCAGTGGGTGGAGTTACGATTACGATTAACAGTCCCGACCCAAGAGGTATAAGAGATTCCAACACCAACACAAAACTTCCTAATGGCCCAGTAACTCTAAATGGAACTCAAGCCTTGAATCTAGCTAGGTCTAGAGGGGATGGAGTGATTACTTATGGTTTTCCTAATTCAGACTTCAACAGAACTCAATACCAGCGACAATTGCTTATTGCAGTGGCACAAAAAGCTCAATCTGCAGGTGTAGTAAGTAATCCATCCAAGATAAGCAATCTATTCAATGTCCTTGGAAATAATATCTCCACCAACCTGAACCTAGCCGATGTATTGAAATTAATATCAATAGGCAAAAATATTAATCCGAATAATGTTGAGTCTAATTCATTCTGCTCCACTATGACAGTTGGAATTAAAGATTGTACTGTACCAATACTTCAGTCGTACAGCGATCCAGGAACGGGAGAATCTGCTCTATCACCTGTTGCTGGAGTAGATAATTATAGTCAATTAGCTCAATACTATAAAAAATTAACCTCAAATAATCCCGTAGTAAAGGAAGGTGCAAATGTAGTGGTTCTAAATGGAACTAATACTTCAGGGCTGGCTACAAAAGTAACAGATGATCTAATTTCTAGGGGCTTGTTTGTTAGCTCAACTGGCGATGCATCAAGCACCTATCCCAAAACCACAATTTATGATTATTCCAATGGAAAATATCCAGCAACATTAACCCTGCTCAAATCATTATATGGCTATAACGTTTCGACAAAACAAACAGAAGGCTACTATTCTTCTAACTTCGTAGTTGTACTAGGAAGTAATTATTCAACAAAACCTTAACTTATTTTTGAATCTATTGCGTCTTTTTCTTCTTCAGTATTAAAAACTGCTACTTCTTGAACAGAATTTTCTTTGTGAGATTGTTCCAATTTCCAACCAACATAAGCGACTACTGAAAATAGCAATAATCCGACTGAGATTTTCAATAATAGAGTAAAGTTCGGAGACATATATTCCTTATTTTTATTTTTATATTCTACTTATTAGGTTAAGTTAGGTGAAATTTACTGTCAATTATTTTCTGTTGTAAATTTCAAATCTGAAACTGGTGCCATCTTCATTTTCATTGTCAGTTGACGAGGATAAATAAAAATCATTTTCGAATTCAGGAAAAAATTTAGTGCACTTAAAATCACCATAAATTCTTGTTAAATATACCTTATCGGTATAATCGAGCATTTGTTGATAAACTTTTTCGCCCCCAATTACCCATAAGTCATTATTGTTCTTTATAATATCTTCGATTTTATCGATTTTTGCAAAGCCTTCACGTAAATTTTCCAGATGAGTTAGGACATAATTTTTTTTAGATGATGGCGGTTCTTGTAATTCATCATATACTCCCCTACCCATCAAAATATTTGAATCCTTAATTTTGTCTCTGTAATACTTTTTGTCGGCTTCAACACTCCACGGCAACCCATGCTCGTCAGCAATACCCATCTTAGAATCTACTGCGACAATAATATTAATCATACCAATATTATATATCTAAATTATTCATAAGACTGATATTTTTTTACAAGCGTGGATTATATTGATATGATTTAAATTAAGCTTATGGCAAAAAAAATAGTAGAAAAAGTAATTAACGCTCCAGCCCAGGCACTGGAAATGGGTGTTAATCAGGGTCAAAAATTAGCCAAAAATACTATGGAAGCCCCTGGTAAAGCTATAGCCATGAGTAAGGACCAGGGACAAAAAATAGCCAATGCCATGCCAACCTCTGCAAAAAATTCATATAAAAAGGCCAAAGCCTACTGGTATATGCTAGGTCCTGGACTCACTACGGGAGCATCAGACGATGATCCATCGGGCATTGCTACATATTCCCAAACTGGTGCGCAATATGGTTTTAGCCTACTATGGATGTCCATTATTACCATGCCACTAATGTCCGTTGTTCAGGAAATGTGTGCTCGAATTGGATTAGTTACCGGCCGAGGACTTGCTGGAAATATTAGAAAGCATTTTCCCAGATCAGTATTATACGTATCAACTATTTTATTATTCGCAGCAAACACATTCAATATTGGTGCCGATATAGGTGCTATGGCTCAAGCCGTTCAGTTACTTCTTCCAAAAGTTGGAACAACAATTTTAGTTGTAGGTTTTACCGTCCTTATACTTTTGCTACAGATATTCACTCCCTACGTCAAATATGCAGTTTACTTAAAATGGTTAGCCTTAGTTTTATTTGCTTATATAATTTCAGCAATCCTAACAAAACCTCACTGGATTAGTATTCTTCACTATAGCTTAATACCGCACATTCAATTTACTAAAGATCAACTTCTTCTAATCTGTGCTATCTTGGGTACAACAATTTCTCCTTATTTATTTTTCTGGCAAACATCTCAGGAAGTAGATAATGAAGTAGCCGAGGGCAAAACCACACTTAAGATGAGAATGGGTTCTGACAAAAAACAGATTAGAAGAATGAGAATTGATGTCTGGTCAGGAATGATACTTTCAAATATTGTAATGTTCTTTATTATTACTGCCTGCGCGACAACCTTGTTTAATAATGGGATTCATACAATTGGAACTGCAGCTGATGCAGCTAAGGCACTAAAACCTTTAGCTGGTAACGCTACATATTATTTATTTGCCTTTGGAATAGTGGGCACAGGACTACTAGCTATCCCAGTTCTTGCAGGTTCAAGCTCCTATGCAATTAGCGAAAGTCTCGGAAAAAAACAGGGACTTAATCACAAGCTAAGCCAAGCACATACCTTCTATGGCATTATTATTATTTCGATGCTTGTTGGGCTTGCGTTTAATTTTATAGGGCTTAATCCAATAAAAGCTCTTATATACTCTGCAGTTGCAAATGGTATCGTAGCTCCTATTATCTTAATAATAATAATGCTGCTTGCTACTGATAAAAAAATTATGGGTGAATGGAAAAACGGAAGACTCTCTACGATTATTGGTTGGTCTACCACAGGACTCATGGTAATCGCCGGTATCGGAGCAATATATGCTCTTTTCCCACAATAAATTTAAATAACTTAAGCTTTTTCACAGAATCATTATTTACCATATTAATGTATCAATTTTCTAAAGAAAGGAGTCTTGATATGTTAAATAAAAAATATATAATTCAGCAGTTCGATGATCTTGGTTCGCAGCAATTTAAGAGGAAGCAGAAATTCCTAAGAAAACTTGAAGTCAAATTATACTTTTCTCAAATAAAAAGAAATCGAGGAAAAAAAGGAAAAATGGAACTTTTTCTACAATAAAATAAACAATCTAGACATTGACTTGGTTATGCTTTTTATGAGATAACCAAACCATGCCAAATGATTATTTAGATGTGGGATTATCGAAAAAACTACTAAAGGGTCAAGACGTTGCGCTATCTAATCATGACCTAAATTTGTTTGCAGTATTTGATGGTATAGGCAACAATGAAAATTCGCTCGAAGCTGCACTAATTGCTTCTCAAAGCATTAAGGCAAGTGTAGAAAGAAACGAAGATAAGTCTGTTCAGAACTCACCAAACATGCTGGTCAATGCAATAGTTGAAGCGCATCAAGAAATAGTCATAGAGAGCAGGTTTAGGCCCATGGGAACAACAACTGCTTCTATGGTTAAGCTAACCAAAAATGGTAAATCAATGTTTATGGCTTGGGTTTCTATTGGTGACTCCAGGGTTTATATAAAAAACGGTACTTCTCCATTAATGATGCTTAGTAGAGATGAAAGTAGCGGAATCTACGTAGATAATTGTATTGGTGATGAAAAGCACTTCCATGGAGTGACACAGGAAGGATTATTGGAAGTATCTGAGGGCGCTGAGATTGTTATTGTAAGCGACGGTGTCGTTGGTAGCTCTGAAGAAGATTCTCTAAAGTTGAGCGATATTGAACATGCACTAGAAATATCTAAAAGCGCTCAAGCTGCTAGTGATGAATTGATCGCAATTTCCAAAAAAGCAGACGATAAAACTGCGATAGTTATTAGGACAAAAGCCTAGTATAGATCGCCATTTTGATCGAGTTCGTTAATTATGGTCATGTTTCGATCGTAATTAAATATGCTTCCGGTTAAAAGAATGAATTCATTTGGATCTATATCTTGACCTATTCCAATGAAACCTATGTTACGAGCGAACAAAACTGCCTCAAGTGCTCTTTCTTGACGCTCAACGGGAACCCATCGCTCTATAATACGCATAAGTGCATCAGGATTTTTTGGATCAATATTTACTTTAATAAAATCGACCCTGTCACTATAGTCATAGCCTTTTCGCATAGATTATAGATTACTCGCATATCATTTATTTGCAAGCATATGCATAATGTTGCTTTTTTGTTATTTATATGTTATAGTAGATTGATTAAAAGGATAGTTGATGAGTGAACGTTTAAGAGGACCTAGAAAAAGTCCAGAAATAAGAAGAAGAGAATTAGCTGATTATTTAGTCAATACTAGTAAGCCTATATCTGAAGATGGACTTATTAGAGCAACCGTATCTTTAACAGATGCAAATGAGGCTACCGGAAATCATTGCGGATCAACAAATAGGGACCGTAATTGGCCAAGAGAAAGAATTTTGCAAGAATGTTCCAGCATTGATGGACTGGAAGTTCTTAAGACTCCTGGTATGGTATTTAAATTAACAGACACATTAGAAAATCAAACACTTGTAGCTTCAATTGATGCAGACAAACTACCCGATTCTATTATTAATACTGTTAATGAAATTGCTGAAACTCTAGATTCTGGTCAGCTAATGGCGTTGGCAAGCTACATTGTTCAAAATGTAGCTAATAAATCTGAATAAATACTTGGTGCGCCCGGCAGGATTCGAACCTGCGACCTTCTGGTTCGAAGCCAGACACTCTAATCCGCTGAGCTACGGGCGCATTTAGAGTGCATTATACATTATTGGAGCGCAAATTACCTACTCCTGTTGTAGTGAGATTAGTATTTAATGATTTACCCGTTAAATCGATAAATGTATTTTTATCATTAATTAGGGCTTGTGGGAGTATTTGATCAGACTTCGTAACTAAACCAGGAACTCGTTTAGTTGCTGTTCCAATTGTTAAAAACTCAACTAAATTGTTGTCCAGATGATATATGTAAGTTTTAATACCCAGAACATCATCAGCACCAATTTCATCAGCTTGTTCTTTTACTCTTTTAAACGATTCTTCTCTCGCTTGATAGAGCAACTGAGTGAGAGTATTTACTTCTCCGTGTACTAAGCTTCTAAGGGCTGCTTTTATATTTCCGACAACTCCTAATGAAAAAACTGAAGTACCTAAGATTAATTTCATCGGAGCATAGCCAAGCTTTGTAATGTTCCAAGTCTCTTCTGCAGTAAGATCGCTAGTAATTACTCCTCCACATGCTTCGGCAAGCGATGCTAGTTGTTCGTTATATGATGCAGTGCCAACCATAACCATCTCCTCAACCCCATTCTTGCCTATAGGAACTACAGTGGTTTTTATTCCGACGACACTATTCGCTCCAGCTGCTTTAGCCTCATCTATTATTCTTTGAAGAGCTATGTATCTAGTAGTATTGAATATTCCACTATATTGAGTGATTTCACCCTTAAACATTTCTTTGAATTCACCAACAATATTTTTTCCAATTCCGATTGAATACGCGACGTTTCCGAAAACAAATTTAATTGGCATGTATCCTGCATCAACTTGGCAGTAAAATTCTTGACCGTCGGATGAAGATGTAATTGAGGGCGTTAACTTGCCATCGCTTCTATGTATCGTAGACCCAATTGACAGAAATTCTATATTACCTGGATGAAATATGAGTTCGCTTGTTACACCAGTAGCACCATTACCTTGATTTTGACCTATTTCTTCTTCAAGATCTTTAATGGCCTCAACTCTTCCCTTGGCAATCATATTTGTAATTTGCTTAATTTCACCGCCAAGAACGGATTTAATTCCTGCGATTTCACCGCCAATAATACCAATTGCAACAACACTATTGCCGACAACTATATTACCGGGCTTATAGCCAATTCGATCGAGACAGAACATTTCATTGCCAGAAAGACCTGTGTATACAGTTCCGGGAAGATTAACAGAACCTTCAGGGGCAATTGGTGGCAACTCAGAATGACTGGTTTCTTGAGACTGCGAATCAGGATATGATTGCATCATTGGCTCGTTTTGGTATGCCCTAATTACGTCTTCAGGTAATTGATGATTATCTTCTTGCATAAAACTAAATCCCCTTTTAAATGGCCTATTCGGCTGGTTTTTGTTTTGTCTGATTACTTTTATTAAAATTCTCAGATTGAGCAATTGTTTTTTCAAGAATTTTCGCGAATTCCTTAGCCTGCTCTTTGCTCATGCCTATTCTGGATATTGTTTGTTGTTGGTATTGTCCGTTTGGCTGCTGAAAGAAATTTATAACAATACCATTTGTATTGGCAACAATTTCTGTCTTGTCGCTATATACAATCCTATTATCCATAGGAACTAACATTAGAATTGGTGGATACTTGGATAAATCCTGATCGTTCTTATCTGAATCAAGACTTTCGTAGCCAGCTAGGGACCATACTCTGTTTGCCTCATCATCTTCAATATTAAAGTGGGAAATTAGCAACAATAGTAGCTCTTGGGTTGGTCTTTTTCTTCCCTCTTCAATGGAAATTAATTGCTTTTCATCAATTTCCACAGATCCACTAACCTCTGAAATGCTTTGGTTTTTGTTCTGTCTAATTCTTTGCAACTTCAAACCAAGGCTCTTATAAGGTGTGTTGCTTTTTTTCTCCATACTCATTAATTTAATTCTAGCCCTAACTTGCATAGCCATGCAAGTAAAAAAAGATATAATAGAATTAATGGTTATAGAAAAAAATACAGATTTACGATTATTTTCAACAATGCGGCTCGGAGGTAAAGCCAAGTACAGTGCCAGAATTGAAAACAAAAATGATCTAATCAGGGCTGTGAACTTTGCTAAGGAAAATAATCTTCCAATTATTTGTGTTGGCAAAGGTAGCAACATCATATGGAGAGATGAAGGTTTTAATGGACTTTTAATAATCAATGAAATTAAAGGCATTAGATTTGAAGATAATGGGGACCACGTACTAGCATCCTCTGGATCGGGAGAAATATGGGATGATCTTGTCACAAAGTCCGTTGAATTAAATCTTTCCGGTATTGAATCCTTGGCTTTAATTCCAGGAACAACCGGAGCAACTCCGGTACAGAATGTTGGAGCATATGGCCAAGAGGTTTCTGATACTATTTCAGAAATTGAAATGTTTGACCTTCAAAATGGTCAATTCGTCACAATTAAAACAGAAGACTGCGATTTTGGATACAGAACAAGTCGTTTCAAAAAACAAGACAAAAACAGATTTATAATCATTAATGTTAATTTTAAATTATCCAAGGACTATCCAAATCTACCTCTATATCCGGCGGTTCAAAATTACCTAGACGATAACGACATTAAGGTAATTAGTCCATCCGTTGTTAGAAATGCAGTAATAGCAATTAGAAGCGCTAAATTGCCAGATCCTGCGGAAGTAGCCAACAATGGCTCCTTCTTTTCAAATCCAGTTATCGATGAATCGGACTTTATCGAAATTCAAAAAAAATATGAAGATATTGTTTATTGGCAAACAAGCGATGGAAAATATAAATTATCCGCAGCCTGGTTAATTGACAAAGCAGGTTTTTCAAATTTCGAAGACGAGGAAACTGGAATGGCTACATGGCCCACTCAATCACTTGTCATTGTTAATCGCAGCGCCAATAGTACAAAAAGTTTACTAAATTTCAGAGATAAGATTTTTAGTAAGGTTGAATCATTGTTCGGTATTAAACTAGAACAAGAGCCCGAGCTTCTGCCTTAATTATCGCTAGGTAATGGGAATTTTTTAGAAAATTCTACTACTTCTTCTCTGATCTTTTCTAAATCTTCAAGACTATTTCTAGATTCAATGGATCGCTTCATCCAATCTGCAATTTTTTGCATATCTTTTTCTTTGAGACCTCTAGTCGTTATTGCTGGGGTGCCGAGTCGAAGTCCACTTGGCCTAAATGGAGGTAATTTATCATCGGGAATTGAGTTACAATTTGCAGTTAGGCCAATTTTATCAAAAATCTCTTGAGCTTCTCGCCCATCAATACCAAAGCTGCTAGGCATATCGATCATAATTAGATGATTATCCGTACCGCCGGTTACAAGCTTGAAGCCTTCACTAATTAAATCAGAGGCAAGCTGTTTTGAATTTTTTAAAACCTGCTTTGCGTATTCCTTAAACTCAGGCCTTAAGGCTTCTTCGAATGCTACAGCTTTTGCAAGGATATTGTTCATATGAGGACCGCCCTGCATGCCCGGAAAAACTTCTCTATCAATAAGCGTTGGTAAATTTTCAATTGTTTTTTCGGGAGCTTTTAATGGATTAGAAACTATACCTTTGCTTAGAATTAGACCACCTCTTGGTCCTCTTAAAGTTTTATGAGTTGTTGTAGTCATAATATGGAATCCAAAATCAAGTGGATTTGGTAAAGCCTTACCTGCGATAAGACCGGCAATATGAGCCATATCTGCCATAAGAACTGCACCAACTTCGTTGCCGATATCTACAAATTTTTGATAATCTAAGCTTCTTGGGTAGCCGCTAAATCCAGCAATAATTAATTTAGGCTTTTCTCTCAATGCAACCTTTCGCATTTCCTCATAATCTATTTCACCAGTTTCAACATCAGATAAGCCATACCTTACAAATCTATACAATTTAGCACTAGACGTAACGGGAGCTCCATGGGTTAAGTGACCTCCATGATCGAGACGCATTGCCAATATTGTATCTCCAGGATTGAGCCAAGCCTGATAAACAGCAATATTGGCTGGGGCACCACTGTGTGGCTGAACATTGGCATGGTCGGCGCCAAACAACTCTTTAGCTCTTTCGATTGCTAAAGCTTCAACCTTATCTGTATTTTCTTGTCCGCCATAGTATCTTTTTCCAGGATAGCCCTCAGAATATTTATTTGTAAATATACTGCCCAGAGCAGTTAATACGTCCTTGGAAACATAGTTTTCACTAGGTATTAATTCAAGACCATCTCTTTGTCTTGTTTCTTCAGCATCAAGCAATTCCTGTAAAATTTTATCCTTCAAGAGAATCTCCTTAAAAAGTTATATTTTTATTGTAGCAATTAGTTTTGAATGAGCATATAATAAAAATCACCGGATAAAAAACAAAAACACAATTTAATACTACAAGTGATATAATTATTTTTATATGAATGACAATAATACTCAAATTGGCGAATTAATTTCTCATATAAGGCATGAAAAAGGCTTAACTCAAGCTGCTTTTGCTAGCCTATTAGGCACTAGTCAATCTGCTATCAACAGAATTGAGCACGGCAAACAAAATCTTAGCATAGAAACTATAGCAAGGATTAGTGATGTCTTAAATCAACAAATAGTTAGCTTATCTAGTGGATCAATTAGTTTACGTATCGAAGGTGGTCATGAACTAAGGGGTGAGATTGCGGTTAAAACCAGCAAGAACGCTGTTGTTGGTCTTTTATGTGCCTGTCTGATAAATAAGGGAACTACAACCATAAAGAAAGCTCCTAGAATTGAGGAAGTAAACAGATTAGTTGAAGTGCTAAAAAGTATTGGTGCATCTGTACGTTGGATTAATGAAACTGATTTAGAAATTAAACCACCTCAAACAATTGATTTGAGCAAGATGGATAAAGCTGCTGCTCGAAAAACTAGAAGTGTAATAATGTTCATTGGGTCCATGATGCATAGCTTAAAGGAGTTCAACATCCCTTACGCTGGAGGCTGTGAACTAGGAAGAAGAAGTGTTTTGCCCCACATATATGCACTCGAAGAGTTTGGAGTAGATATTGACACAGTAAGTGGACATTACAAAGTTAAGGTTAAAAAGAGTCTACCTAAAAGAACTGTTGTACTGTATGAATCTGGAGACACCACAACTGAAAATGCCCTATTTGCTGCTGCAGGGTTTGATGGCGAAACCACAATAAAAATGGCAAGTGCAAATTATTCAGTACAAGACATATGCTACTACCTTGAAAAACTTGGAGTCAAAATTGAAGGCATCGGAACCACAACACTAAAAGTTAAGGGTTCTAGCTATATTAAGAAAAATGTTACCTATTATCCAAGTGAGGACCCTGTTGAAGCCATGACATTCATAGCAGCTGCTGTGACCACAGACTCCTCTATCACCGTAAAAAGAGTTCCAATTGAATTTGTTGAATTAGAACTTTTAAAGCTTGAGAAAATGGGACTTAAATACAAATACGGAGAAATATACAAGGCAGATAACAAAAAAACCGACTTGGTTGATTTGAAGATATATAAGCATAACGGAACTCTTAAGGCAGCTGAAGAAAAAATCTATGGACGTCCGTTCCCCGGATTAAACATAGACAATCTTCCCTACTTCGTTCCGATTGCTGCAGTTGCAAAAGGAAAGACTTTGATTCATGACTGGGTATACGAAGATAGAGCCCTAATGTTCACTGAAATGAAAAAAATTGGCGTAGATCTCGATTTAGCTGATCCTCACAGGGTTTTTGTTAATGGACCCACAAAATGGAGAGCAGCAGACTTGGTTTGTCCATCAGGAATTAGGCCAGCAGTAATGATTCTAATTGGAATGCTAGCAGCTGGTGGCACCAGTACATTAAGAAATGTTTATACTATAAATAGGGGGTATGAAGACTTGGCTGCAAGACTGAATAGTCTTGGTGCTAAAATTACAGTTTTACATGGTCTATAAATCGTAATTTAATGTTATAATATATTTTTGTTAAGCATGCGGGTGTCGTATAGTGGCTAATATGCTAGCCTTCCAAGCTTGAGACGCGAGTTCGATTCTCGCCACCCGCACCAAAACAAATGCCGCCCTGATAGCTCAGTTGGATAGAGCAGGAGACTTCTAAGCTCAAGGTCGGGGGTTCGAATCCCTCTCAGGGCACCATTACTTAACAATACATACGGCGGGAGTAGCTCAATTGGTTAGAGCGTCGGGTTGTGGTTCCGAAGGCCGTGGGTTCAATTCCCATCTCTCGCCCCAATATAAAAAGGATTCGATGAAACAAATTTCTGTACTTTGGGTATTTCTGAAAAAATATAAACTTTTCGCATTTGCACTTTTGTCGCTAATAATCGGAATTGCCTTATACTTTTCAAATCTTCCCAAAGAAACAAAATATTTATTATCATTTATAGCCATAGCAGAAACAGTTCCTTTAATTTGGGGAATGATTCAAGATTTACGAGTCGGTACTTATGGAGTTGATATTCTTGCTGCAACAGCAATTATTAGCTCTATTGTTATCGGACAATACTGGGCTGCAATTGTTATAGTCATAATGTTAACTGGTGGAGAAGCCCTAGAAGACTATGCCGAAAATAGGGCAGAAAAAGAAATTGATGCACTACTTAAGAGAGCTCCTCAAATTGCTCATGTTCTGAGAGGTGGTAAAGTAATGGATGTTAGGGTTTCCAAGGTTGAGACAAATAATAAGATAATTATAAAGCCCGGTGAATTGGTTCCTGTTGATGCAGTAATCATTGAAGGCACTGCCACTTTCGATCAATCAAGCCTGACCGGTGAAAGTGTGCCGGTGAGTAAAAAAGTTGGCGACAATTTACTGAGCGGTTCAGTAAATATGGATGGAGCAATAACTGCAAAGGCTTTGCGGCCTGCCTCAGAATCTCAATATGAGCAAATAATTAAGCTTGTTAAATCTGCCCAAAATAGTCAGACACCATTCGTTAGATTGGCAGACAGATATAGTATTCCTTTTACTGCGATATCATTCATGATTGCTATTGGTGCCTGGATTCTAAGCCACCAAGCAATAAGATTTGTTGAGGTTCTAGTAGTCGCAACCCCCTGTCCCCTTATCCTTGCAGCGCCAATCGCAGTTATTTCTGGCATGAGTCGAGCAGCCAAGAATGGAATTATAATTAAATCGGGAGGGTCACTTGAAAGACTTGCAGAGGCAACATCCATTGCCTTCGATAAAACAGGAACCCTGACAACAGGAATAGCTCAGATAAAAGAAGTTAAAGCATTTGGAAGAAACAAAAAGAATGATGTTCTAAAACTGGCCGGGTCTCTCGAACAAAATTCGAATCATGTATTAGCTGTTTCCATAGTTAATGAAACCAAGAGATTAAAAATAAAATTAACAAAAGCCACTGGAATTAAAAATTTTTCAGGAACTGGCATGAGTGGTAAGGTTTCTGGAAAACTAGTTATGATTGGAAATATCAATATGATTAAAAATAACAATATAGGGGTGCCGAAAAATATTAATCTGAAATCTAATAAAGACACGATTACTTACGTTGCGATTGATTCGCAATTAATTGGATCTATAAGTTTTGATGACAAAATAAGGCCTGAGTCAAAAAATACAATTGCCAGACTTAGAAAATTAGGTTTCAAAAATACGATTCTCATAACCGGCGACTTAGAAAGTAAAGCTAAAGCCGTTGCAAAAAAACTAGGAATAGAAAAAGTTATTGCGAGTGCGCTTCCAGGGGATAAGATTAATGCCATAGAAGATAATGAATTGAGACCAATTGTATTTGTGGGTGACGGAGTCAATGACGCACCAGTATTAACCGCTGCTGACGTCGGCATAGCCTTAGGAGCACAAGGACAAACTGCTGCCAGTGAGTCTGCAGATATGGTCATTATGCTTGATGATTTTAGTAAGGTTGCAAAAGCTAGAGAAATCGCCAAACGAACATTCTCTATCGCACAGCAAAGCATATTAATTGGAATAGCAATGAGCTTAGTTTTAATGCTAGTATTTGCAACTGGTAAATTTCCACCAGTTTATGGAGCATTACTGCAGGAACTAGTTGACGTATTTGTAATCTTTAATGCTCTAAGAGCACATCAAGAGATAAAGACTAGAAATTAGATAACCAATAAATTACCACTATAGGTATTAGCAAATTGTCTATTCCACTAGTACTCAGGCTTTCAATAAAAGTTAAGAACGGTGGAAACAAAATTACAGTTGCTAGGCTAGGTAATTGATTCGAAAAAGCATAATAGGCTACCAATATTATCAGTGCACATATATAAAAAACTAAAGAACCAATAAGAGATTTCTTGGCACCAAATACAGTATACTTTGTACTTTTTCCATATTTCTTACCCAAGATTGCTGCTAGTCCATCAGAAATACTAAGATTTAGTATTGCTACAAGAAAAATATACTTATTGGTGGTTAATAAACTTGCTACTAGAATTCCAATAGAAAAATATAGCTCGCCATGGCTTTGACGATCTAATTTCTTAACACTTTTAAATATTGTAAATTTTCTAGAGAAGAACTTAATTTTACGAACTATAAAGACTGATATTATGAAGCCCAGAGCTAAAGATATGATCAAATACCTAGGTAGGAAGAAAGGCCAAAATGCTATAAATGTACCTAAAGATATATGGAGGAATTTTCTTACAGTTTCGTGTGTGAATTTTTTACTTCGCCAAAGATATTCTGTTATAAAAAATAAAATAGCTATTCCCGCTATTACAAAAACTAGATTTAACATATTTATATTCTACTTGTGTTTTTCAGAAGTACAATATAAATAGATTATATTATTACGTTATGGTCGGAGTGGCCGGACTCGAACCGGCGACCTCTGCGTCCCAAACGCAGCGCGCTAGCCAACTGTGCCACACTCCGACAATTACGTGACTTTCATTATAACTAAAAATTGACTCCTCTACTAGAGTATTTTTTGAATCTGTTTTATATCTTTAGCTAGGAATGTCTTGTCGTCGATATCTGCAAGAACGGCATTAAACTGAAGCCTTCCTTCATCTTCTAACATATTCATGGATGGTACATTATTTTTCCAACGATTAATAATTACGTCCAACTTAACACCCAGGCTGGAATCTAGCGATCCACACATGCCTACGTCAGTGATATGAGCAGTCCCCTTAGGTAAAACCATGGCATCGGCAGTTGGTATGTGCCAATGATCTCCAACAACCAGTGAGGCACGTCCATCGAGAAAGTATCCAATGACTTTTTTCTCACTTGAATAATCACCATGAAAATTAACCACAGTAATAATATCTTCGTTTGAAAATTCTTCCAAAATATTATCTATGACCTTGAGTGGATTATCGGTCTTATTATTAGCATCTCTGCCTACTATTTGACCCAATAAACTTACTACCAATATTTTCTGGCCTTTTTTTTCTATTACCTTATACCCAAGACCTGGAGTGGAGATTGGATAATTTGCAGGTCTTATTATTGGTTCTTCAGGGTTAGATAGTGAAGGATAAATAGTGTCTTTTGCTAGAGACCAATTTCCACCAGTGAAAAAATCTATGCCAAGTTTTTTCAACTCCAAGTAATCGATGAGATTGATGCCTTTACCACTAGATACGTTCTCTGCCTGAGCAATAACTAAATCAATCTTCTCTTTTTTTCGTAGGTCAGGAAGAATGCGTGAGACTGCTTCAATCCCACGTTCTCCCATAATATCGCCCACATAAAGTATTCTCATAAAAACAACTTATCTATTTAGCGAACTCAATTGCTCGTGTTTCTCGAATAACATTAACCTTGATTGTGCCTGGGTATTGCATAGTAGATTCGATCTTAGTAGCGATATCTCTGGAGAGTTTTATAGCACTAAGATCATCAATCTTCTCAGGTTTAACAATTACCCTTATTTCACGTCCGGCACTAATGGCGTAGGCCTTGTCTATGCCGTCGAAGCTAGTAGCAACATTTTCAAGATCTTTCATTCTTTCAACGAAGTTTTCAGCAGATATGTTTCTGGCACCGGGTCGAGAAGCACTTATGGCGTCAACTACTCTTATAATTATTGCCTCGACGGTAGTTGCCTCAACATCATCATGATGGGCTTCTGCAGCGTGCGCAACGGCTTCAGGGGCACCATATTTTCTCAGCATTTCACCGCTGATATGATGATGCTTGCCTTCCATCTTGTGCGTAAGAGCTTTACCTAGATCGTGAACGAGTGCTGCATATTTTGTAGTTTTAACATCTGCACCAACTTCTTCTGCTATAAGACCAGCAATGTGAGCCATTTCAGTTGAATGCTTAAGAACATTTTGGCCATAACTTGTACGGAATTTTAATTCACCAAGTAATTGAAGAATGTCTTTAGGGATACCAGCTATGCCAACTTCTCTTGCGGCGTCTTCGCCAGCCCTAATAACATCTTTTTTAACATTCATTTGTGCCTTCTGAACTAATTCTTCAATCTTGGCAGGATGTATTCTTCCATCCTTCATTAGAAGCTCTATTGCTTGTCGAGCAATCTCTCTTCTAATAGGATCAAATGAACTTAGAACAATATATCCTGGTGTATCATCAACCATAATGTCGACACCAGTGGCTTTTTGAAGTGCTTGAATATTTCGGCCTTCTTTACCGATAATTCTTCCCTTCATTTCATCATCTCCAAGCTTTAGGCTTGTAACTGTTCGATCGGCTGTTACCTCGCTAGCCATTCTCTCCATTGCAGCTGTGATAATAACTGCAGCTTGGTCTTCTGCTGATTCTTTAGCTTCAGCCTGTAATTTTACGATTAGACCAGCTAAATCTTCTTTGATGTCTCGTTCAGTCATCGCCATTAATTTATCTGCGGCATCAGCCTTAGTAAGCTTAGCTATTTTTTCAAGCTTATCCTGTTGCTTAAGTCTGATATCTCTAATGTCGTTCTTGAGTTGATCAAGCTCAGCTTCACTCTTTCGAAGTTTTTCGCTTCTTTTATCTAGATCTTCTAGTTTTTTATCTATTGACTCCTCGCGCTGGATAAGTCTATTTTCCAGGTTCTTAATTTCTCTTCTTCTGTCCTGTTCAGCGTTTTTTGCTTCTTCTGCTATATCTAATGCTTTTTTCCTTGCATCATTTACTAATTTATCTGCTTCTTTTTTAGCTTTATCTAGCTCTTTTTTTATAGCCTCCTCAGCATTTCCTGTTTTTCTCTTGCTGATCACCGTGTTGGCACCAAAACCAACACCAAGACCGGCCACTGCCAGTACAATGGTTAATATATCCATTATTGTCCTTTCTATCGGTGCAGATTTATTCTTCCACAATCGCTATCACTTCTCTAGTAAAAAAATAAATCTGATTTTCGAATTAAATACTTGAAATTTATGGTTAATAGTTTGGAATGCTCCCAAAAAATATTCGCTATTCCTGAGTATTACTATAAATATTTTTTCAATAATTAGCAAACACTAGCTTTTACTATTGTTACTTTTTTGGAGTTGTTATGTGAACTGGGGCGCCATAATGAGGCATGGCCATATTTCCGATTGGCGCACTACTAATTTTCTCTAAGCCTTTTTCTATCCAATCCTCTGAACTCGTGCCTATAATCGGAATAGATAAGCCATATGCTAGTGCATTTGCTGTGCTAATTCCTATTCGGAGACCCGTAAAACTTCCGGGGCCTTCGTAACAAATAATCCCATCTAAGTTTGCGTAGGCGATAGCATTATCTCCAAGAATCAAATTAATGTTCGGTAATAAGGTTTCAGATAAGCGTCTGTGTGCTTGCCATTTTCTGTAAGATAATTGCTTAACATGTTTAGTATTGTCTATTTCAAAAATTCCAATTTCTGCCTCGGGATTATCCGTTCTTATTACAAGAATTTTCATGCTCTTAGTTCCTTAATTAAATACTCGAGATTATCCGGATAAGTAATTTCTACCCTCCTTGCATTCTCACTAATTGGACTTAATTTAATAATCACTCTTCGTTCTGGCAAAACATCCGAAAAATTGGAACCCCACTCAATAATAGTAACTGAATTATCATCTATATAGTGATCCGATAGTTCATTAGCTATAAGCCCCTCATCGTCTAGCCTGTATAAATCATAATGATGAATAGTAAATTTGGGAGTTTTGTATTCTTTGGAAACAACGAAAGTAGGACTTGATACATGCTCTTTTGAGCCTGAAGCACTAACAATACTCTTAACCAGAGTCGTTTTTCCACTACCTAAATCGCCACTCAATTCAACAACTTCACCACCAATCAGACTTTTGCCAAGCTTGGCGCCTAGATTATTGGTTTCGGATAAACTATTGAGTATTAATTCGAATTTATTTTGATTCATAACAGATTCATTCTAACTGTTATGATATATTGCCACAACCCAATAACTAGTAAATAGTCGCCAAGAATAGAGAATCGTTGTCCATAAAGAAAACTTTATTGCCAAATAAAATAACCATTTGCGAAATATGGTAAATTGTTGTTTTTACTGCTGTTTTATTATATAATATATTTATGGAAAAGATTCCTTCTGTTAAGATTTTGGAAAGTATTAGGCCAGAAAATGCTGGGCAAGGCGATAATTCTCTTAGCTATGTAAATATAAGCAAGGCCGTTGCTGAATATTCACTAACTCACGCTGATAGATCTAGTGCTTTTTGGGAAAGTGAAGAGGGATCTATTGATGAGCTTTCGAGAGCGCATCAGTTAGCGGCCGAATACTTAGTGAGGACAAGCATGAAGGCAATAAGCTCGGATCGGGGAAACGACGAGCTTTGGGCTGCTAGATTTACTGAGAGCTCAAAGGATTTATATGGTGAGCCGGATAGATCGGAAGTAATATCCTTGATGTTAGATGATTTTGCTTTTTATGAATCTCAACTTCACAATCGAAATATAGATAAAATTAACCTTAATAAGCTGCTTAATCACTATTGGGGCATTTTCAGAATGTCTGTTACTGCTGAGCAAATAAACAATAGTAGTGAAAAAAGAATGCCTATTTCAGAATCTACCAAAAAATACGGTGAATATTTAAAAGAAAAATATAATTATATCTTTGATTTGGTAGATAATTCGGAATTTGAATCTTATGGACCAGATGAACTTAACGATATATTTTCAAGAAGTCTTGAACTATTGTCTCAAAATGACGATGAAGCATGGACTGAATGGAGCGCAGAAATTAAGGAAGGAACTAGCACTTCTGTTTCGGCAAGCTCCAAAAAAATCAATATAGCTTCTTCAAGAAGTAGGGCATCAAAAAAAGAAGTTAGGGGCTTATTGGCGCATGAACTCTTAACTCATGCAATTAGAGCCAAAAATGGTTTTAAAGCTGAAGACGAAAAACTTGCAACAGGTCTACCACAATATTTGGATGCCGAGGAAGGGCTAGGTATTTTAAGTGAATTTGCTGTGACAGGGGATTTCCCTGAAAGAGCTAGAGAAAGATATATAGATATAGCATTGGCTCTGGGTACAATAAACGGAAAGCCTCTTAGCAGAATCGAACTATTTAATATTAGTTTTTCAAGGGCTCAATTAATGAATGAGCTTTCCGATGAACCTATAGAACTTGATAAATTAATAAAAACAACCTGGACTCATATAGATAGAATCTATAGAGGGGGAAGAGGTGATTCTTCTACTTCTAGTCAAGCGGTATTTACCAAGGATATCGCTTACTATGATGGGTACAAAAAAATTAGAGATTATTTAGACCAATCCATTCGCAATGGCAAAGACATTGAGCAAATATTCGAATACTTAACTCTTGGCAAATTCAATCCTACAAATCCTGTACACATTCAATATGTGAAGCAAAGCATTGCTGACTAATATTTTATTGTTAACTGAGTTATAATTAGATAATGTTGCGCTTATCGCTTACCTTTAGTGAGCTTCCTATTCTATCTCTCAGAACAGGTACTGAAGTTGCATTAATAAAAAGGCCTCTTATCAATCCTGACAATCTAAAAATTGAGGGATTTTATGTTGAGGACTTGTTCGATAAAAAACTCGACCTCATCTTACTCACTCAAGATATTAGAGAAATATTAATCAATGGCTTTGCAATTAATGACCATGAGGTATTAACTCATCCATCAGAATTACACAGATTAAAAAAAGTCATAGAAAATAACATAAATCCAATTAGCAAGCCCGTTATCACAGAATCAAAAAAGAGACTAGGGAAGCTAACTGAATTCGCAGTTGATGATCAAAGCTTCTATATTCAAAAAATATATGTCAGTCAATCAATATTAAAAAATATTACAGGAGCAAGCTTAATATTGGATCGAAATCAAATAGTTGATGTGACTAATTCAAGTGTAGTAGTTAAGGATAATCATGTAATGGTTTCTGCTAGTGCACCTCAGCCAGCTTGATCAGTAAGCACATTTTTTATTTCAGAATAATGAAAGCCTTGCCTAATCAAATATTGCATTAGCTTCTGATTATCCTGAAACCGTGTAAGCTTTCTTTTTTTCTCAACAATGACTTTTAGGGACTCAATTTCATCTGGCTGCGTTTCTTCGAAGGCCTGACTTATTATTTCCTTATTAATTCCTTTAATTTTTAGTTCGTTAATCAACTTAGTTTTAGAACTTGGTCGCAGTAACTGTCTGTTTTGGATCCAGCTTATGGAAAATGCTAAATCATTTATATATTTTTTTTCGCTTAACTTGTTAAGTATTATATCGGCCTGGTCGGTAGGGCAGTTATGTTTCTTCAGGTAGGTTCTAATCTCATATTCGCTTCGAGATCTCAGAGAGAGCAAATTAAGAATTCTTTGGTAGAACTTATCTAGCTCAGAACTCTCTTGAAGGCTCTTTACCTCTTCTGCGCTAAGCTCTTGTCCCACAGTAATCTTAGCCTCTAGCAAGGCTAGATCGCTCAATGAAAAAGAATATTCACCATTAATGTAAATCGAATATCTAGAGCTATTCTTTTTTTGGGTGGTAATTTTAGTTATTGTCATCTATAAGGCAGGCATAAAAGCTGCTGATCAAACTGCAGCTTTTATTTTCTTTGCAATCTCATCCATTACTTTTGGATTATTGTTTAGGTACTGCTTAGAAGCTTCTCTTCCCTGACCGATTTTTTCTCCGCCATAAGAGAACCAAGCCCCTGCTTTTTCAACTATATTCTTATTAACTGCTAGGTCTAAAATATCTCCACTCTTTGAAATACCTTCGTTAAACATGATATCGAACTCTGCTTCTCTGAAAGGTGGAGCAATTTTATTCTTAACTACTTTAACTCGAGTTCTATTTCCTATTGCTTGATCGCCCTGTTTAATTTGCGAAATTCTTCGTATGTCCATTCGAACACTCGCATAAAATTTAAGTGCATTTCCGCCGGTAGTAGTTTCAGGGTTACCAAACATTACACCAATTTTCATTCTTATTTGGTTAATAAAAATTACTGTTGTATTAGACCTTGATATAACTCCAGTCAACTTTCGTAGCGCCTGACTCATTAATCTAGCTTGGAGCCCCATGTGAGAGTCTCCCATCTCACCTTCAATTTCGGCCCGAGGAACTAATGCTGCTACCGAGTCAACAACAATTAAATCTACTGCATTTGATCGGACAAGTGTCTCAGTTATTTCTAGTGCCTGCTCACCATTGTCTGGCTGAGACAACAGTAAGTTGTCAGTATCTACACCAATCTTTTTAGCGTATTCAGGATCTAAGGCATGTTCTGCGTCAATAAACGCTGCAGTTCCGCCAGCTTTTTGAATTTCAGCGATTGCATGAAGAGTTAAGGTTGTCTTACCAGAACTTTCAGGACCATAAATTTCTATAATTCTACCTTTTGGCAACCCGCCGCCAAGAGCTAGATCTAAGCTAATACTTCCCGTAGGAATTGTTTCAACTTTTGCAACTTGATTCTCACCAAGTTTCATAATTGAGCCCTTACCAAATTGCTTCTCAATTGTTTCGAGGGCTAGGCCTAAAGCCTTACTTTTTCCTTCGGTATTTTTTTTATCTTCAGCCATTTTTATATCCTCCCTCAAGAATTTGATATTATGCCATTATTATATCAAAATAATCTATGAACCAATAAAGATTACTTAGGGTAAATTCTTTTTTCTTATATAATGAAACAAATGGGTGGATCAATAATTGACAACAAGCTAGTCGTAAGCTCAATAGAACATATGGTAGTCAAAGGTAGAAGCCTTGGTGCAAGCTTTGTGCATATCGAGCCAAGGGCAAACCACATACTTATTAGGTACAGAGTGGGCAACGAATTAGTTCTTGGTTCAAAACTTCCACTGGACGTTTATGAACAATTACTCATAACTCTAAAAAATAAGTCTGGATTAGACACTAAAAAAACTAAAAAGATAACTGAAGGTAAAATTAATATTTCCGAAAATTCAGAATCAATTATTATGAGTATCCTGCCTATATTTAATGGAGAAAAAATAGTTTTTGATTTAAGACAGGGGAATGCGAGCGACAGAAAAGAAAGCCTTCTTGAGTCAGGTTATTGGGGTAAAAATCTATATCTATTAAATAAAAGCTCACAAAAAACCGAGGGCTTAATAATCATCTCAAGCCAGGATCCACTGGGCAGCATACAATCAATTTCTAACATAGCGAACAACCTTGAATATCAAGGCATACAAATGGCGAGCTTAGGATCACATATTCAAGCGCAATTACCCAAGTCATTAACAATTTCTACTAGCCCGAATCATGATAATGATCATAGGCTTGCAGATCACCAAAGTCTTAAAATTCTTTTAAAAAGAAATCCTGATGCCATTTTTATTAGCTACCCTAGCGAATCAAAGGTTTTCAACCTAGCCCTAAAAGAAGCTGAAAATAAATTAATATGCATTGCATTAAATTCTGACAACTGTGCTGGAATTTTATCTAAACTAATAAAAATAAGTGAAATACATGAGCTTAAAAACATTAGTGTAATTTGCTCTCAAAAAAATGTAAAAAGATTATGCGCAAATTGTCGTGAAAGCTTCAAGCCTAGTAAAAAAATGATTGAATCAATCCTCTTAAGAACAGGTAAGAACAACCAAGAAATCGGCTCGCTGGAAGCTGAAGCAATGGAAGATGGTATTGGTGACCATATGAAACATACAAGCTCTGATGAGCACAGCATTCATCAATTATTCAAGGCAAAAAAAGGCGGCTGTATTGAATGTGGGCACACTGGCTACATCGGCAATATTAATATAGTAGAGTTATTAGACTTCAATAGAGATAGAGTCTCGCTCATGATTCATAAGAATAATTTAAGCCCTAAAAGAATAAGTGAATATTTATCCGAATCCGGTTTTATTAATATGCAAACAGATTGCCTCATAAAAGCATTAAGGGGCTTAATAGAATATAGCGAATTTTAGCTATCAACTGATAATATAGAGTTACATGAAGGATAAAACTTTACTGGATGATCAATCGGGCTTTAAGTTATTTGAGCTAGTTTTAATATTCGCTATTATTGGTATCTTACTTGCAGTAATTATAAGCTCCTACTCTGGTATTCAAGCAAAAAACCGCAATAACGACAGACAGAAAAATATTACTCTTTTGCAAAAGAATCTTGAACTTTACTTTGCATATTCAGGTAATTATCCAACTCTTGCAGAAATTAATAATTCAAATTGGCTCAGCAATAATATGAAGTATTTAGATCAGAATATACTAAGAGATCCAAAGTCAACTTCTAATAAACTTGTTAATATTCCAACGAAAAATAAATATTCATATAATGTTACTTCTATTAATGGCACAAACTGTGACAATACATCGGTTAAATGCACAAAATATATTCTAACGGCTGAATACGAAGGCGGCGGAAAGTTTACCGCAAGCAGCTTAAATTAGAATTAGCCCTCTAGATTCTTTTCTTTACCGAGATGTGTGTAGGCCTTATTTGTTACCTGCCTTCCCCTAGGTGTTCTTTGAAGGAATCCAATTTGCATTAAATATGGCTCAATGAAATCTTCAATTGTGCCTCTCTCTTCTGATATTAGGGCGCTAATAGTCTCAACTCCAACCGGCCCACCATCATAATGTTCAATTATTGCATCAAGCAAAAGCCTATCCGCCGAATCAAGTCCCCTACTATCAATATCTAATAGCTTTAGTGTTTCTGTAGTAATTTTAGTGTCTATAATTCCATCGCCATTAACATCTGCATAATCTCTAACTCTTTTAAGTAATCTATTTGCAATTCTAGGGGTGAGCCGTGAACGTTCTGCTAGAACCTCAGCCGCCTCAGGCTTTAGCTTAACACCGAGAATCGATGAAGCCCTTTGGAGAATATCTTCTATCTCTTTGGGTGAATAAAATTCAAGGCGATGGATCATCCCAAATCTATCTCTTAAAGGTGCGGCTAATGAGCCGGTTTTTGTGGTTGCGCCTATTATTGTGAATTTTGGAAGATCTAATCTAATACTTCTGGCACTTGGACCTTTTCCTAGCATGATATCAAGCTTAAAATCTTCCATAGCACTATACAGAACTTCTTCCACTACTCGGTGAAGTCTATGTATTTCGTCTATAAAAAGTATATCGCCGTCTTGTAGATTGGTAATTAAACTCGCAAGATCCCCTGCTCGCTCAATAGCTGGCCCGCTGGTGATTCGAAGTTGAGAACCCATCTCATTGGCAATAACTGTAGCCATCGTGGTCTTACCGAGCCCAGGAGGGCCATACAAAAGAACATGGTCAAGTGTATCCTCACGTTTTTTAGCAGCTGCGATAGCGAGCTTCAAATTTTCCTTAAGTTTTTCTTGGCCAATATAATTATCGAAATTATGAGGCCTTAGTGTTTGCTCTAACTCCTTATCGATTTCAGGATCTTCGGTTGTATCGACTATTCTGTCAATCATCTTTTATTACCTTTTAGAGCTAATTTGATTCTTTGTTCAACAGACAATGATTCATCAATGTCTTTGAGTGCACTAACTGCATCATTCTGACTATAGCCAAGACTTATAAGGGCCTGGGTTGCCTCATCTGAAATTAAATAATTACTACTAGTTAGAATATCAGTTCCACTGAGATCGCTTGCCACCATTCCAACTTTATCTTTGAGATCTACTACAACTCTCTCAGCCAGTCTTTTGCCTACGCCGTTAGCTTTAGATATCAATGCAGTGTTTCCAGTTGCTATAGCGCCCCTTACATCCTTTGCATTGCCAACATTTAAAATACTCAGTGCCATTTTAGGCCCTACACCATTTACTGAAAGTAGTTGTTCGAATAAATTCTTGGTTTCGAGTTTTACGAAACCAAATAAATCATGGCTATTTTCCCTTATATGATCGTAAATATAAAATTTAGCCTGAGAATCAAGGTTTGAAGCGCCAAAATCTTCACTTGTTACATTAAGTCCATAACCTACACCACCTGCCTCGACAACAACTAGGTCTCCGATTTTTTCGCTTATTTTTCCATTTATTGTAGCAATCATAAATACATTATCTCACAGTAATCGAACAAGTTATCGCAGCAGCTAGCGCATCGGCACAATCATCAGGCTTTGGAACTTCCTTTAGATTCAATAATATCTTAACCATTTCCTGAATCTGTTTTTTATCAGCTCGACCATAGCCAGTTAATGCTTGCTTAATTTGAAGTGGAGTAAACTCATAGAGTTCCATGTTATTCTTCTCGCCCAGTAGCAAAACAACTCCTCTGGCCTGAGAAACTGTCATAGCAGTAGTAACATTCTGAGCAAAAAAAAGTTTTTCTACAGACATTATCGTAGGTTTATGCTCTTTAATAATTAACTCAAGTTCGTTATAAATTGTTAAAAGCCTTTGACTATCTGTTTCGGTGGATGGAGTTCTGATCACTCCAGCATCTATCATCCTAGCTTTTCCACCTGGCTGAGCATCAATTACTCCAAATCCTAAAATACCTGTTCCTGGGTCAATGCCCAATATTCTCATATTAGTCTACCAATTCTTCAGGTATTTCGAAGTTGGTATGAATATTAGTTACTTCATCTATGTCTTCTAGAGCGTCCATCAGTCTAATAATTTTTCCAGCAGTTTCCTTATCTTCGATATCGACTGTATTACCAGGCAAATAAGTAAGTTCAGCTTCTAGAATTTCAATATTTTCGGCTTTAATTTGATCTCTTACTTTAGCAAGTTCTTTTTGATCAGTATATATAACCATTTCATCATCTTCGTCTCTAATGTCATCAACGCCTAAATCCATGAGCTGAAGCAACAGGTCATCACCCTTTCCCTTAATCCTAATCATTCCTTTTCTGGAGAACTGGAAAGCAACTGCTCCCTGTTCAGCCATCCTACCGCCATGCTTAGAAAAAGCTAATCTCACTTCAGGTAAAGTACGATTTATATTATCGGTAGCTGCCTCAACTAGAATTGCCACGCCCTTCGGGCCGTATCCTTCATACATAACTTCAGTAATTTGAGCTCCGCCCAACTTACCTGAACCTCGATCAATTGATCTTTGGATGTTTGCAAGAGGCATATTAGCAGCTTTAGCTTTATCTACAGCTAATCTTAATGCGAAGTTCGTGTCGGGATCACCTCCACCCTTTGCGGCAACCGCAATAGCATTCCCTATTTTTGTGAACAAAGCTCCACGCGCCGCATCTTTAGCACCTTTTTGTCTTTTAATTGTTGACCACTTTGAATGTCCGGACATATAGATACCTAATAACTTAAATTATATCTGTTATTATACAATATAATTGATTTTTTGATAACTATTTACTGGATAGTTTTGGAATAAAGGCTGGTGTTTTTTTAGCGTATTTTTTCCACTCAGGATCATCTTGCCATCTTTTTTCCACCATAGGTATCCCCGAAACCTTAGTAAGAAGAAATGTTATGAGCACTGGACTTATTACAGAATATACACCGTATTTAGACGCCCCCAATGAAATGATAAAGATTCCAGTCCACATTGCTGCCTCACCAAAGTAATTCGGATGTCTAGTTAATGACCAAAGTCCAGTTTGCATATATTTACTTGGTTTTTTTGGCAGCTTCAGGAATTCATCAAGCTGATAATCTCCTACAACTTCGAACAAATAACCGATCAGCCAAATAACCATTCCTATGCCAAAAATCCAATAATTTACAGTTTTTGGAAATAGATTAGTCATTAATACTGGAGCTGAAATTGTATATATTATTAACCCCTGAAGCATGAATACTTGAAAAAAGCTCCTCAAATAAAAGTACTTCCATTCTTTTCTCCAAGCAGCATATCTAAAGTCCTCCGGTTTTCCGTGGTTTCTGATACCAATTCTTATTGCCAACCTTACTCCCCACAGCAACACCAAAAGCGATGTAATTGTTGCAAAAATTTGACCATGATTTTGAATCAAACTTACAAGGGCAACTAAAATAAATCCACCGCCGTAACCAATATCGGCTATAGCATTATTCTTTTTAACTACAGCAACTACAAATAGTGTTGACATGTAAATTAGAAGACATACTGCTGACAATAAAAATAAATTCATAAAAAACCTAAAATAGCTTTTTTATAATCACAAAAGCAATTAACGAAACTAATGTTGAAAGCACAGAACCCCAAATTAGATCGACAACAGTAAGACTCTTTGGCCAGTTTTTTAGAGTTGCAAGGTTTGTTAAATCATAAGTTGCATATGTAATGAATCCAAATAGCAGAGCTCTAGTAACTAAAGTCTTGATGGAATTGGCACTCAATCCAGGTAAAATTACGAAATATAAAAGGCCAAATATGAAGACTGCATAGAAAAGAATAGCCGCACTCCAAATTGGATTTTTGGTCATCATTCCGCCCAAATTCTTTTGATAAAAATTCTTTGCAATTAAACCTAACCAAGTAAGGTCAATTGCCAAAAAAGCACCTAAGCTAATAAAATAAGCTACTATTTGCTGTGAAAAACTTAAACCCATAATTTATCTCCTTTAACCATAAGTATACTATTAAATATTATATTTTATATTTAGTAATCATTTTTTTGATTTTCGATCTAGACTCATCGTCTATATTAAGTTCGTCTAGCAACGCCAACGACTGGTTAAAATAATTATTGATTATTTCTGCCGAGGACTTATCTGCTTCATATTTTTCAAAAATTCTAATAATTGATCTCATATCAACATTAGATATATCTTTTTTTCCGAATATTGAGTCAATATACTCATGATCATCTTTGCTGCATCTATTAATGACGAATATATATGGAGATGATACTTTACCCTGCTTAAAATCTCTATATTTTTCTCTAATATCAAAAGCTGATTTATTAACAAAATAATCTGAGTAGTCATCTACTAGCTGATAATAAACACCGAAACTTTGGCTAAATTTTTCTATATTTTGAATCTCATTTTCATCTAATTTTGCAATTATAGCTGCCAGTTTCATGGGCAGTAAAATGGAATATAATGATGTTTTTAGAGTATGAATTTCTATCAAATCCTTTATTTCAAGTGTAGGACTTAATGTTTTAATATTGAGCGAATCGAGTAATTGGCCGCTAACCACACCTTCATTAATCTCAGAAAAAAGCTTAATTATTTCAATTTTTATTTCAGAATTTATATTTTTATCGTTTGAGATAATTTCATAGACAAATGAGAACATGACATCACCAGCAAGTAAAGCTAAGGAATCTGATATAGTCTTATCTAAATTAGAAAATTCCTTAGCATAATAGCCTGATATATTCGGGCCATCATATCTAATAAAATCTTGGTCAATAATATCGTCATGAACCAAAAGAAATTGGTGATAAATTTCTAATGCTACGGCTAAATCAATATATTTTTCAGAATCGCTGACACCATAAGCGGAGAGAGTAAGAAAAAATAGCTCAGGACGAGAACGTTTGCCCCCTCTCATGATTAGATCATTTATGGCTTTGTATAGCTCTAAAATTCTGGGATTTTTAGAACCTTTAGATTTCAAATTAAAAAATGAATCAATTTTTTTGTTAGTAGCTTCTACCAATTTAAGAATCATTTATGATTAGTTTTGCGATTAAACACTTCGGCCTATAAGGTGACCAATAAATGCTGTTACGGCCATTGCTACACCACCACCCAAGAATACTCTAGCGGCAGCCCACATCCTATTACCACCGCCCAAGAATGCTCCAACTGCACCAGATATAGCTAACGCTACTAGAGAAAATATTACTATATACAGCGAGCTATCTGAACCATGAAATATTAGGGCGGCTACAATTGGGACAAATGCACCGAGAGAAAACGCTGTAGCCGATGCTAAAGCTGCTTGTACTGGATTAGAAAGATCTTCGTGGTCAATACCAATTTCATCTCTAAGATGGGCAGCTAGAGCATCATGGTTGTGTAACTCAACAGCAACCTGCTTCGCGAGCTTTGGGCTTAGTCCACGGTCTTCGTAAATTGCAGCTAATTCTTCAAGCTCTTCATCAGGATTGGCTTCTAGAGATTTCTTCTCAATTATTATATCTGCCTTTTCAGAGTCTCTTTGTGAGCTTACAGATACATATTCACCGGCAGCCATCGATAGGGCTCCAGCAACCAGTCCAGCAATACCTGCGGTCATTATAATTGAATTTGTTGCATGGGCCGATGCAACACCGAGCATAATACTTGAAACTGACACTAGACCGTCGTCAACTCCTAGTACTGCAGCTCTTAGCCAGGCGCTTCTATGGGATTTATGTGGTTCTTCGGGGTGTAATGTAATAGATTTATTCATTAGTTAAGTATACCAAAAAAACAAATAATATTGTTTGTGGTGATTTAATTTACTATGATGGAATTATGGAACAAGAAAAAGATAGAAAAATAGATCCTAGGGCTCAGTTAACATTTATCGCAAGAAACACCATTGATGGTCTTTTTAAAACTGCTGCCGAAAGAACAAATACGCCAAAAGATAATCAATATTTAAGTTTTTCGTTTAATGAAAAACCAATAAATATAGACATTGCGGGAGCAGACGGCATAATATTATCCGATTTGCATATCGGTGACGCTAGAAATGTTTATGAATTAGGGGTTCAATTATTCCAAGATGGATCACCTTTTGAATTTGAAGAAGCACTTTCAGGAGATGCCCACGCACCAGATTATTATGGGGTTTATTTTTATCAGGAATATCCGCCTTTTATGGCACCTTCTCAATGGATTTATAATAATGTAGGACATTCCGAGCTGGAACATAATGTTAGGACTTATTTAGAAAGAGTTAAAGATGGCCAAATGCCAGCACCAAAATATTTAACTCCAGAAGAAGCCGAAAGTCTTTCTGGCATATTTCAATATGACCTAGCAGAAAGAATAGACTACAGCGAACTACTTCATGAATATGGTCGCTCAGAAAACTAATCTATAATTGCTCGAAAACTTCTTCAACCTCAATGAATTGATTTGTGTGATGACTATTTAAATCAATGCCATCATTTTTGTAGCGCGGAACTAAATGCATATGAAAGTGAAAAACATCCTGGTGTGCAATAGCTCCGCTTGACTGTCTCAAGTTAAATCCTTCTGCTCCAAGTTTTTTAGAATATCTGATTGCAAGATTCTTTGAGGCAACGGCGACTCTCTCTAGGCTTTTATTGTCTATATCTAATATATCCACAAAATGTTTTTTGGGGATGATAAGAGTATGTCCCTTAGATAGTGGATTAATATCTAGAAAGGCAAAAACTAGATCGTCTTCAAAAACCTTATAACTACTTATTTCGCCATTAATTATTTTGCAAAATATACAGTCCATAAATCCAATTGTACCAATTTAATTATTAATGTTTATAATCGAAAACATGAATAGCGCAGAAAATTCAAAAAATACATATACCGAAAAACTTAATCAAATCCGAACGACATTAAGTTCAATAGAAAAATTTAAGACTAGCAAAGGATCAATTTATAAATATACAGGCCTGGGAGAAACGGAAAGATTCAAAGCCATATCAGGCGAAACCTATAGCCGTTCAGGCTTAACAATTTTTGTGCGCCCAGATCCCTATCTTGAGCAAGAATTTTTATTAGCTTATCAGCACAAAGACCCTTCAAAAAAAACTGATGTGTGGGTTGCAGAATTAGAACAAGAAAACATATTTAGGTTTATATGGAGTATTAATGACATTAAGGATCCAAATAATGTCTTTTTAGTAATCTCCAACAACAACGAGATAGTTAAGTCCACAAAAGCTGAATTAATTCCGAGCATAGGAGCAATACCCTTCGAAATATCAAAATTTAATATTAATAACAAGCCCATGGCCTATAGGCATATGGGAAATGAAATATCAGAAATTAGTCAATAATAGGCAGATTAGAAAATCTATACTTCTATAAAATTGCCGCCCCAATAGTAGGCATTTTGGCCAGAAATTAATTTTGCACCCTTGACTCTTTCATCGGGAATTTTTCTCAAAACACTGAGCAGAGCAACGTCAGACTCTGAAATTAAACCGTTCTGGTCAATCCTTTGGAAAATATCTTTAATTGTTCCGGCAAAACCGTTTTCTACTAGCGCACAGTCCTGGGCTGACATATTTTGATATAAAGCCTTAGACCTAGCCTCTTCAATTTCTTCAGAAGAAGCATCGACTCCTAATTTATAAATTGCATCCTTTAGCTTATCTGGAACTAATTCAGGCCTCCAATAAACCTTCACAGTGGCCTCTGCAGGAATTCCGCTAATTACTTGTCTATATTCGCCATAAAGTGGGTGTAGTTGTTCGAAATGTGTTTTTTCCATAGAAGCAAAAGTATATAATTGCTAAATATTTTATGCAAGCGTAATCATAATATAAATTATAATTTATACAGATAGCTGAGAAATAATCAGCTTCTTCATTCCCATCATAGACTGGATGGCTTCCGGCCTACCGCCCATCAATTCACCCATATTTTCAGGTATTATTTGCCGGCTTATTCCAAACTTATCTTTGCACCATCCACACTGTTCGGATTCTGGATAATGAGATAGTTTTGACCACAAATAATCAATTTCAGATTGGTCCTTACATGGCACAACCAGAGATATGGCCTCATTGAATTTATAACGAGGACCGCCATCAATGCACATAAATTGATTGCCATTTAGTTCAAAAATACCTGTGATAACCTTTCCGGCCATTCCTTTGAAATGTTCATCCATTGATTCATCTGATAGCGTTCGATGTGAATAATCTTTGAGTTTCCAAAAACTGATGTATAGAAATTCATCGCCTCTTCAGCGTTATTGTCAAACCACAAAGAAGGTGTAATTTTCTTCATATGCTGAGTATAGCAAAAAACAGAAACATTAATCTTTGTATTTTATGGACTCAAAAAAGATTCGCTGTAATAAAAATGCTTAATTAGACTCCATCGTTAGCTGGGATATGGATTGTTTGATAAGTAATTCGAGTTTAGGTTCGCTGATTTTTTCATTTTGTTTTAAATCGATTGCTCTTGATTTTTTTGACTCTAAGCCATTATTAAATAATTTGTCTTTATCATCTAATAATGCACCATTTTGTATGAAATTATATTTCGTATGCGCCTTAAACGATGACATAGCAAATATTATTTTATTATTATGCAAAAATGCTGGTACGCCCCATTTTATTTCTTCAGACATCTCTGGATATACTTTGTGAACTAATTTTCGGAAAAGTTTTAAATTATTAGCTTGCCAGTCGGGAAACTTATCGATGTATTCATCTACATTTTTTGAGCTATTTTGCATAATCATATTATAACAGCAGAGACAATCTATCTCTGTTCAAGCATAAGCATATTGGAGGGCCATCATAAACGCTATTACAACTGAATTTCGTGCTTCAGTAATGATAACGACAGGATGAAACTCTTATCTCTTCTTCGTTGACGATATATACCAATCGGTGCTCATCATTGATTCTTCGTGACCACGCGCCCGACAAATCACCTTTTAGTGGCTCTGGCTTGCCAATGCCTGCAAGGGGATCTCGCTGACATTCTTTCAAAAGATGGTTAAGCTTTTTCAGCAGCTGCTTGTCGTGCCCTTGCCAATAAAGATACTCTTCCCATGCTTGAGTTGTGAAAGTAAGTCTTCGCCCCACCGATTAGTCCTCTATTAGCTCGTGCGCCTCTACGTTTCCTGCACGAGCGTTTTCTATCGACTTCAAGAGACGCTTTGCGTTGGCCGGACTACGGAGGAGGTATTCGGTTTCCGAGTACGAGTTAAAGGTATTCAGTGGTATGACAACAACAGAAACATTATCTCCACGTGTTACCACTAGTGGTTCCTGGTCTTGGTCGATTTCATCAACGTATCGTTTTATGTCTTTTCGAAAATTTGAAATGGATGCTATTTTCATTTGTACTACTCCTTGTACTTAAAATTGTACATAAGTTTTACACAAATGTCAATATATTTTGCGTGGGTACAACAAAAAACTCCCCAAACAGTGTAGTTTAAGAATAAGTGATATGGAGGCCCATTGTCTTGTCTATCGCAAATATAATCAACAGTGGTCAACAGCGACTAACGATTTTTGATATCGTCTAATCGTAATTCGTTACTATCGTCACTATGTGTGCCGCCACTATTGACATGTTTATCACTTATTTTGGCACTATTTTTTATTATCGTAACTAAAGCCATAGGTGCCCACGACCCAAATCAAAATCACTTTTAAGCCAATCGATTATTTCACCAGACTTAGTATCTTTGCAGAAGCCTTTTGCGTGGGCTGAATCAATGAGTTCCTGGGGCGTTTTGCCTGTTTTAGTTTCAATATTATCTAAGTATGCTTGAAATGAGATATTTGAATTATACCATCAGGGACTAGAACTAAATAGCAGATACAAATTAGTGGCAATAGAATAGAAGTGTTTCTATTGGAACTAACTGGTATCTGTTTATATATATGGAGGGGCGTGTGTGACGTTATTGCAACTAGGCTTAAATTGAATAAAGAGATATTTATTGTCACTTTTAGTGCCAGCAATGGTCGTTAGCTAAAACTATAATTAGCTTCTATAAATCAAGTTTGTGCATCTATAACAAGTAGTCCATTTAATCCTGAATTTAGAATATTATTATCACTTGTTACTAATGTCATGTTCTTAGAAATTGCCTGTGCAGTGATAGCAAAATCAAATGGATCTGCTTGAAGCATATTCTTCTGATTAACGAATTGTCTTGCCGCTAGGGTATCGTACCTTAGCTCTAGGAGTCTACCTTCAGAGATTTCTTTGTCGACGTCATTAAATTCTATCTTTAGCTTACCTAGCTTAACCTTAATACTGCATTCAAATATGCTTAAGTTTGACACATAGACTTTATTTGAAGGATTGGCTATAACGCTACGTGACCTAGTTCCTAAACGCATATCGTCTGAAACCCACCAAATAAAGGCGTTGGTGTCTAAAAGAACTACCACGTTATTTAGCCTTTACTGTATCCCAAAGACTTGCCATTGGAGCATCAAAATCATTACTCGTCCAAACCTTACCTTTTAGTGCACCTGGTGTGCGGGGTTGCTGGGCTTCGGCTAAAGGGACAATCTTGGCAACAACCTTACCATGTTTGCCAAGTAATATTTCCTGACCGCTAGCAACCTTGTCTAGGTACTTGGAGTAATTTGTTTTTAAATCGTGAACATTTACTAAATCTGTCATAACTAAATAATAGCAAAAAGGACTAAGTTAGTCAATATTATTATTTGAGGGCTATCGTAGACGCTATCGCAACCATGTTTATTACTAATATCACTGCTGTCGGTAATGGTTAGCTTTAATACCTTGTTCTGCAAGTTCGACCGTTTGATTAATTCGTCTTAATTTAGTTTCATCTTGTTTGGCAGAATAAATCCATTCTAAAATAATACGTTTTGAAGAAGGTGGAAAATTATCATAGTTTTCTTTGGCAACCACATGAGTTTTAAAAAGTTCTTCCATTTCTTTTGGAACAATAAATTTATCAGAATGATTTAAAGTATCCCATGCTCCATTGGTTTTTGCTTTCTTTATAGCTTCCAAACCAGCAGGCTGCATCAACTTTTGCTCTATCAATTTCTTAACACGAACTTTATTTGACTTAGACCAAGCACTCCGTGGATTTCGTTTGCTTATATAAAGTTTTGTCCTTTTTTCATCAACTTTTCTTGGTCGACTATCTACCCAGCCATAGCAAAGTGCTACTTCAACAATATCATCGTATGATAGCCTATCATTTCTACCCTTATCGTAAACGAGCCAAATTGACTTATAATTATCATGATTTCTGTCTAGCCATTTGTGCCATGATTTCCTGTCTATTGCGTAAAACTGTTCTGCTTTGTCCATATAAAAATAATACCAAACAAAAAACTCCTCTACTAAAAGGAGTTTAAGCATAAGCGTATTGGAGGGCTATGTTGCCGATTCGTGGAACTCTCTCAATCCTGACCTACTTCAAATGCACTACAAACTAAAGGGTTTTTAGATATAGATTTAACTAAGGGGGTACCATCTGAGTTAACTTTGCGAGAAGACTCTTGACATAAATGTATACATAGCATACAATGTATACATGAGTAAAATCCAATATACAATTAGAAATATTCCTGACCCTGTCGATAAGGTTATCAGAAAACGTTCAAAGCAATCGGGAAGATCGTTTAATCAGACAGTTGTAGATATTCTATCTCTACAAACTTTTGGTACTACAGAAATAGCTAAAGATAATAACTTTGACTGGTTATATAATAAAAACACCCTTGACGATTCTTTTGATGAGGCAATAAAGGATATCTCAAAACTAGATAAGGAACTTTGGAAGTAAGTTTTATGTCTTTCACATTAGATACTAGTGCATACTCTGCATTTAACCGTGGAGATAATAGTTTGAGAGTATGGTTTAGCATAGATAATGATATTATCGTGCCCATTATAGTTGTAGGCGAATTACGCGCAGGTTTTGCTGCTGGTACCAAGCAGAAAGAAAATGAAGAACTTTTGCAAAGGTTTCTTGATAGTCCCAATGTATATGTTCAGACCATAACAGACAAGACTACGCTAATATACTCACAAATTTATCTCAAGCTCCGAGAAAAAGGGAAACGAATTGGTACAAATGATATGTGGATTGCTGCAATAGCGCTTGAACTAGATAATGAACTACTGACCTTGGATGACGACTTTAAAAACGTACCAAATCTAATGCTGTGCTCTATATAAGATAAGTTTTGGAGGGCTACCGTACTGTCTATATCAACCATAATTAAGATAGGGAATTATCAGTTTTTGTAATTTAGCTTAATAAATTGTAATCACTTTTCAGTTTATTGACTAACTTTCAGCTAATATTAATCTTCCTTTATTAGTATTGCTAGTATTAATCTAATTAGCATGTATTTTGAATAAGAACAAAGAAAGATATCAAAACTACTATTATCGCAGCAATATTGCGGATATTAGAGTGGAGAAAAAGACCAATTATACTAAAAGATACATATTATCTTTCTTACTATTATTAAGTATTGGTTTATTTGCAGGAGACAGGTTTTATCACAATCATGCAAAAGCACTATCTTTAAGTGATAGTAAAGTAGTTAAAACATCTTCTGTTGCTCTTCAGACACCAATTAGAAATAGTAATTCATTGGTAACCTTAAATAATTCCGTTAACTCTGTAATAAACAATAATCCAGGAATTACTTTTGGCGTTTCTATAAATAATATAAACGACGGAAGCCAACTTAACTATGGACAGACCGGACCAATGACTTCAGCAAGTGTCAGTAAGATACTTACAGCAACTGACTTTTTGAAACAAGTTGAACTAGGTAATGAAAGTATAGATGAAACTCTTGATGATGGTAATAAAGCAAGTGTCGACTTAAATTCTATGATTACTGTGAGTGACGACAATGCTTGGGAGGCTCTCAATGATGAAGTAAGCTATTCACAACTTCAAACTTATGCAGACCAACTTGGTCTTACAAGCTATGATGCGGACACTAATAGCCTAAGTCCAAGCGATACTGCGGATTTATTAACTCGATTATATGAAGGTAAATTGCTTAACGCTTCTGACACCCAATTAGTACTTTCCTATATGCTAAATGCAAATTATAGAACGTATATTATTCCTGCTGTCCCAAGCTACGACACGGTTTATCACAAAGTAGGTTTTATCGATGACGATGTTAATGACACGGCCATTATTACAAATGGTAAACAAACTATTGTTTTATCTATCTATACTGACGGCAATGGTTCGTATGATTGGACAGCTAGGGCGTCGTTGATACAGAAAATAACAACGGCCGTATTAAATTATTACAAATTAAATTAAAAGAGCGTGATTTATATCTAACTCTAAGCGGGAATAGAACTTCTCAAAAGATATAAAACGGGGTATATTTACAACAACTTAGATTTAAGCTCTAATGATTATCTTTTAATCGTAATTGGAGGGCCA
>CAIMFK010000002.1 GCA_903840315.1 uncultured Candidatus Saccharibacteria bacterium
CTCTCTTATATAGTCTCTCTTATATAGTCTCTCTTATATAGTCTCTCTTATATAGTCTCTCTTATATACTTACTCACCAAGGCTTCTCACAGCAATCCTCTGATTAAAATCCTTTCAAGAAGCCTGCATTCAAACACACCTAACCCACTCAAAGTCTATACTATAGTTTTCCATTAATGTGGTAAAATTGTAGTATATGCTTTGAATTTAGTCTTTCCTGCACTAAGTAGCCAGATTAAGAATCCACACAGCAATCCCCCTATTATATACTATTTGGATTCTGGGCTACACACAGCAACTCACAATAAATCACACTACTATCACATAGTTTGGCGCTATAGTCTAGTGGTCAGGACAGGAGGCTTTGATAGTTCAAGGAACCTCTTAACGCAGGTTCGATCCCTGCTAGTGCCTTTAAGAGTTGATTGTCTCTTTCAAAAAACAATCATGCACTAGGATGTCCGAGTGCTTTGGCACATGGCCATCACTAGTTTCACTAGGATGTCCGAGTGCTTTGGCACATGGCCATCACTAGTTTCACTAGGATGTCCGAGTTGGTTAAGGAGGCAGGCTTAAGATCTGCTGACGCGAGTCGCATGGGTTCGAATCCCATTCCTAGTAAAGAGTTTGGTGCTTCTTTCCAAAAAGCACCTGGTGATCATACGATCCGTTTTCTGTTCTCGTCAAACAGCACTTAACCGATATAGTCTAGTGGTTAGGATAGGGCTCTTTCACAGCCTTGACTCGGGTTCGATTCCCGGTATCGGTATTACGCTCATAATTCATTATTATGAGTGTCACTACGCTCATAATTCAGTGGTAGAATGCTACACTTCCAATGTAGATACGCGTGTTCGATTCCCGCTGAGCGTAAACAGTTTGGTTCTTCTGTCAAAAAGAACCTGGTGGAGGACAAGGTATTTCCTCTTATTTACCGGTTTAGCTCAGTTGGTAGTAGCGTGGGCCTTTTAGAAGAGGATGACAGCCCAATGTCGCGGGTTCGAGCCCCGCAATCGGTATCTTACATATTTTTTATGAAACCAATGTTTGAGTTCATAAAAATTTGAAGTAGGTTTTCCTAGTTACTCATTGTAACAAAATGGCACAGCGTATTCATGCATCTCTCGTACATGAATCCGTCCAACTCTCTGTACCCTATGATGAATATAGTATTATTAGTGCCTTTAACACGCACTACGCTACTCTTCCTGTTGAAGGCGACAATGCATGGGGTGTTGAACTTTACAAACAGAATCGCTATATGACGGCCGAGCAAGTCTTTCAATGCCTTTCCAACTTTACACGGAACTTCCAAGATCGCCATGCGATTAAGGATCGCATGATTGGAAACATCTCTGTTCTCGCAAAAATTCCCTACGATGAGGTTGAGGCACTGGCAAAGATTCACTTCAAGTAAACTAAAAGTATTTTTTATGGTGTATTTACTCAATTAGCATAGGGTATGTACGCCCGTGGCAGAACTTCGCGATTGTCTCCATCTTATCGAACCCAATATGACCCGTGCCCATGTAGGCATGACGGTCAACACAGGAACCACATGGCGTAGCCGAATCATTGTAGTGAATCAGCTTAACCATACCAGGCTCAGTCGAGACCTTCTGAATATAGTCAATCGGCTCAGAGCCGCAGGCAAACACATGGCAGGTGTCAATACAGATACGAATACGAGAATCAGCAAAGTCGCGCACAAACTCTACAAACTCTTCGTACTTTGTCAATGTCTCTGTACCTTGACCAGCAGGTGTCTCCAGGAGAATAGGACACTCTACACTTGCATGCTCCATGGCTGCGAGTAGATTGGTACGCATGTTTGCGAGAGCCTGTGGTAGCGGCTTATCTGTCGACTTACCTACATGGACAACAACTCCGCGACATCCAATGGTTCTCGCGTAGTCGAGATTCTTGATGAGCAGCGCCGTGTGATAACCATCCTGAATGGTAGGATCCGCACAGAGATTAATGATGTACTGACTGTGAATGAAGAGCTTCAGGCCAGTCTCCTGCATAGCCTTCGCAGCCGCTGCGAGTTCCTCATCCTTGATGTTCATGTGCGAACTCTGTGTGCTTCCCAGGAAAATCTGGTACGGCTTTTCAACGCCAGCGGCCGCAAGACCCAGAATGGTAGTTACAAGCGACTTCTGCTTGGCCGCATGAAACCCGATGTCATAGGTCTCGCGAATCATGGCTCCACGAATCATATCCATGGCGGCATTTGCAGTCTTCTTCTTTGCTGCGGCATTCAAGAAGTCACGATACGCTACACGGCCCTCCCACTCACGAATGTTCGCATGCCAGATGAGTTCCTGGAGTGGAAAGACCAGAAAGAGGTCAGTCGCTTCAGGAGCTAGGGCTCCATACGCAAAGACCTGATAGAGGAAACTCATCCAGTTCTCCTTCATCTGTCCAGTCAACTTCACCTCGAAGATTTGTGTGTCTGTACGACCATCTGGATGTCCCTCGATTGCATCAAAGGAGACCACCTCGTCGTAGCGAAGAGTTGCCCCACGTGTAATTGCATCCATCTTGCGTCGCGTAGCGACAATATGGTCAATGAACGGTTGGGTTGTCTTGGAGACGCGAATCTTATTGAGCAGAGTCTCCGTGAGACTAGGGTCCATCGTCTTTGCTGCGGCACAGACAGCATCCATGGTGACTGCATCAGGCGCAAGGCGTAGAAGTTCCTCCGCTACACACCCTAGCATCGAATATGACTCCTCCTTTTGAAAGACAGTGAGTAGAGCATTGGGGTAGCGAACAGCCTCTGTAGCAGGCATCTTGACTTTTGGAAGTAACTTCTTCAAATCAGCACGCTCGGTGGCGGTGAGAGCACTGAGAATGGCGCGGACACGAGTGCGTTCAGACATTTTTGTATACCTTTTCATAGCCTGCAAAAAACTTCAAATTTTATTGACCGCCTTTACGCATTCGCGCAGGGCTCACAAAGAGCCCATTTGCGTGATCTCTCTTTTGACATCTCCTTCCCGCAGTCTCCACACGTCTTCACATATAACACACGTACAGCCTCCTTAATCTGCGCAATAAGTTCATCCGTAATAGGCCCCATAAGCATGACCATCATAGGCTTATCACCACCTGTCTTATCTGTATATGCAATCCACAATCGTCCTCGAGAAAACCACACCTCCTCTTCAGGATAAAACTCGGGAGATATGTATCTCTTGTATTGGCTAATAAACTCCTCTACAACATCCTCTAGCTTTACAGTATTGATTCTGTCATAAGCATCTGAATACTCGAAGGTGACGATTTCAAATGACATTCTTTCTACTAGAAAATTTGAAGTATACCTAGTTCAAATTTATAGTATACAATGCAGGCTATTGAATTCAATTCAAAGTCAGAAGCCTTCTCTGAACTCAGTAATTTCTACAGAGCACCGTTTACACTTGACGGTAAACGTTATGAGACTGTAGAACATTTCTTCCAGTGTAAAAAGTTTCCAGGCGATCCTGTACTCCAGGAGAAGATTCGCCTTGCAAAGACACCTGTAGGTGCAAAGCGCGCTGGCCGCACAAAGTCAGAGCATTTTCGCCCAGATTGGGAGGAAGTGAAGGAGACCGTAATGCTTGAAGGGCTGAAGGCAAAATTCGGACAGAATCCGCAACTTGCAGAGTTGTTACGCTCTACAGGAACTGCTATGCTCATTGAAAAGATGCCTCGGGATTCCTATTGGGGGTCGGGACCGAATGGTTGTGGCAGGAATCGGATGGGACGACTCTTGGAGCAAGTTCGGAGAGAGCTTTAGTTGCGATGCATCTTACAGATTTCCTGGACTTCTTTTTTGCAGTGTTATCCATTCTACTTAAGCCCACGGATAAAATTTGACTTAAGGAGGTGGCACAATAGATAGTTAGGAAGCTCCTGTGGCGCAGTGGATAACGCGTCCGCCTTCTATCCTAAGGTTAGCCTTCGGTGTTAGCGGAAGACCGTGGGTTCGACCCCCACCAGGAGTATCCTAAAGTGCCTTGATAGCTCAGTGGTAGAGCACCCGCTTTGTATGTGTCGTAGACGCGACCTCAGGTAAGCGGTAGGTCCTGGGTTCAATCCCCAGTTGAGGCAAAACCCCAGTCCTGGGTTACATGGACATCTTTGCTCTCATAGCTCAGTTGGTAGAGCTTTGCTCTTATGTCAGTTACGGCATGCATGTTAGGCAAAAGTCGGTGGTTCGATTCCGCCTGAGAGTATATAGATTTTTTTATGATGTCAATCTTTGACTTTATAAGAATTTCCAGATTAAACTATCTGCAGTTTTACAACTTGGATAATTTATTTTTAGTTATAGCATCAACTCTACTTTTATATTCAAGAAGTTTTCTATTATAAACAAGTTAATTCCGGTATAAAAAAACGTAAGTCTATTTAGAATGAGGTCAAGAACCCCAAAAAAAATACAAACAGGGGGTGCAAATGCTGAAGATGAATATAATACCCCTTCTGATTTTTTTAAATTTCTATTTTTTGACCAATATTTAAGAAATACATCCGGTTCATATGCATATACTGTAGCAAATACTTTTAAGAACTATCTAGACCAATACAGTAGATCTCAAACACTTAATAACACACTTGGCAAACAACTATTTTTAGAAGAATTTGATAATATAGGTTTGTATAATTTAAGAGTCAATGCATATAGCATATTCCAAAAAGTACTTGATAAAAAAAATGGATTTATACTTTTATCTGGTTGGAGTGAAGAGCCTCAATATGGTGGTGGTCATGCGATTATACTCTATTTTGAAAAAATACAATCTCTTTTATCACCATATTATAATGTGTATATTGTTAATTCTGGAGCAGGTATTGGTTATCATGGAGCTAGTCGAGACGATGGCAAATACCCAATTATTATTCAATTTGAAAATGTTTCAGTTCAACAGATAGAGTCAATTTATTATGTTCATACGTTCTTAAATCCATCAGATTTATTAACAAGAAGTGACATGTTAGAAAATCTAAATACCTATATACACTATAGTGAGCCTGCTCTACAAAATATTTATGGTATACGTCATATAGACTATATAAAAGACCGTAAGACAAATCCAGTTACTTTAGCAGACGAAATTCAAAAATTAAAAAGAAATAAATATGGAGTAGATAGTGGCGGGTACCGCCTTAATTTTGATTTAGGCGATCCGTTCTGGGATTTAATCGCAGACTATTATTTTGAGGCATCTGCAGAATCAAAAGAGAAACAAATAGCTATTATTGGTGAGGATTTATTCTATAAATGTATAAAACGAATACTAAACGGAAATACACATACTGTTATATTATATGATGACGCACAATTATCAAGTTCATGTACTTTTTTCTCTACTTATTATTTTATTAAACATTTCATATTCAATAGCAGCCCCCTTTTTCAGAGATTTATCGAAAATATAAAAGAGACTGAAGTAAATGAAAAGATTTTAGGATTAGAAGTAGATTTTGATAGAATTAAAAATAACACACCAAATGAATTTGACAACAAGTGGATAAATACGCTGAATATAATGAGTATGTTATTAAAAGATGTTGATTTATCCCCAGAAACTAAAAATAAAATACGAATAATTCTTAAAGAAAAGTACAGCTTATTTGATTGGACGGCACCTACACACTTAGAAGAAGTAGTTATACCTGAAAGGCCCCCTACAATTTTACTTGTTAATACGTATATTGAAAGAGTTCAGTCTTTTTTAACAGGGTCTAAGAAATTAGATGAGTTAAAAGATGTATTTGATAGATTTTATGCATTTTTTATTGCTGAAGAAGATCAGTATGTAATTGACTGGTCACTTATTGTACTTACAAAATGCTGTCTTGAATGTTATAATTCAATTGGAACAGATAATGGTGATGCTTTTTATGAAATATCACCTGAAGTTATACAAGGTAGAGTAGGTAATGAATTTCTTATTGAAGAATATACAAGGCACGCAATTAAAATAACAGATATTTGTAATATACTATCTGTAGCCGAAAGAGACCAGCCATATTTGAAGAGAATGAATGCAAATGTATATAACCCATATTATATTATTAGAAATATAGCATGTCAGTGTTTTTTTCATATATATAAAATACCAGATGATATAGATATACCATTTATTGGAACTATACGTGCAGTAGAAGATGACAAAGAATATACAATTGATGATAACTTTCTTAAAAAAGTTATACTTGTATTATATTCTAGTGGTGTAAATATAAGTATGCCATATTTATACGGATTTTCATTTCGTAATATATTTATAGAGTTATATAAAAAACGAGGACTTTTGTTTAGTGGTATTCCTGTACATGATACGCTAGATACTAAATTAAGAGAGTATTTTAATGGAGAAATGGGATATAATATTTTTAGCAGTATATCAAACGAGTTCATTCGATATTTAGCAGCTGTAAATATAGTTCCAACTCCAAGTGTACTTAGTGATCAACTAAAAGATACATTTATACTAACAAGTGGGCGACAATTTCCACATGAACAGGGGGGTGGTAACAATATATTTACACGAAATGAATTTGTAAATGAGGATATGAAAAGAAGATATTATTATAAAGGAAAGACTGCTCATTCTCTTCATATAATAATGTCGACAATGACTGATATAAATACTGTAATAAGTTTACTTAACTTTGGTGATATAAGTACTCTTGATATAAGTGGAGTACGACACTTTAATATCTTAATAAATGGATGTAATTATTTATGCTTAAAAGAGTATGGATATCCATATGAGCGCGATGATATGGAAGATATTATAACAAGAACTCCTCCAACTAATATAACAAATCTAAATTATATCAAGAATTATTTTAAAGTTGATAAACGTAATGATTTAATCAAGACTGCAATTGAAAATTTAAATACAGATAGTTTTATACAAAATTGTAAATTCTTACCAAATAAAGTGTATGAATCACTACTTTATTTATTATATCTTTATAAAAATGAATTTGTTATAACAAATAAAAAAGAATTTTTAAAATATTTAAATAAAGAAAATATACTCTTTCATATATTAAACGATGATTTATATAAAGCATATAAAAAGAATCTTGATATAGTATATGAAACTAATAATCAGAATGACTATAACTTTAGAAAAAAGAAAAAGGGAGATGCATTTTATAAAACACGCGACGATTATTTAATTTATAATATAGTACTAAACTCATCCGTTGAAAATATTATAAAAGCAATTCGCCAAACAAATGAACGCAACGAAATAGTAGATGAAGAATATGAACCTGTATATATTTATCCTAGAGGATCACCTATCCCAGTGATACAATATCCTTTATATAAAAAAAGAAATACACAAGAAATTACAGAACTCTATTATTATAGAAAATCTATACCAAATCGTATAGAAAATCAAAATGGAACTCTAATTAAAAAATTTGGAACAGAAGAATATAGATTAATAGAGATAGATCAAAATTTTATTGATATTATTAATTACTATAATAGCGGATTACGTAAAGTAGTTATCAAACTAGCAAAAATTGATGATATACTTGTATGGTATCACAATGATATATATATTATTGAATTAATAAATTATGAAAAATCCTATTTTAAATACAATTTGGATACAAAAAAAATTGTATTTGTTGATGAATCTGATACTGAATATAGTGTATATACAGATAAGTATGAAGCAATGTTGGGTGTATGGTTAGTCGGTACAACAAATATTTTTCTACTTGAAACAAAAGCTGGAATAAAAAAATTACTTGTTTTAATGTCTAAAAAAATACTAAACCTCTATCAAAACTATTATAGTAAGGCAACAAAAGGATATGGCAGAGATCCGATAACATTCTTGCATACAACCGTAAACTATCACTGGTATTGGGCATCTATAAAGTCAGTTATAGTCGCTAATATAGTAAAAGAAATAAAAAATACTGAAGTTATTTTTGAAAGTACATACAGTATAGTTCATATACATCACACATATCTTTCATTAGAAACAAATAAGTATGATACTTTAATATCATTATTTATATCCTATCAATATGCAAATAATTATGTTGCACTTAACTTACTTCATGCGACGATTGAAAATATATATGGTATAGAAGAAAAAAAAATAAAAAAATATTCATTTTTATATGATACGTTTACAAAAATATTAAAAAGTAATATGGATAATCCAGCATGGGGATTATATATTGATAGTGCCTCAAGTGATTATAATCCTGCTAGAGATATGTATTATAAGAAAGAAAATCCATCAATTGAGATGATACAAAGGGACTATAGATTAGGACTTCTTGATGGAGATCTAAATTACATACAGGTAAAGAAAACGAGTGAAAAATTTGCAGAGATTCGAAAGAAACTGGAATTTCCTGATTCAATTAGTAATTCTAATAATAATTCACATAAAATAGCAGCATTAAAAAAATTTTTAGAAGACTTTAGATATTCATGTGATCCGGTAAAACCATGTAGTGTAGATCCAATAGAAGCAGCGATTCATCCGTCTCCTCGTCCGCCACCTCCAGAAACTATCCCCTCCTCTCCTTACGAATTTGATGTAATCTTCAATGAACTCCTTTATAACGGAAATACTAAAGAAAAAAGTATTTCATTTCTCTATCTTACGCATTGGAGCGTATTCTATAAGAATTTAATCTATATTAAGTATAAACAAATATGGAGTATATTACATTCAAAGAAACTTTGCGATGATAGAGAATTATGCGGATATATAATAAAAATGTTGGAGCCACTTGACAGTGAACTCCTCTATTCATGGAACGAGCTTCGGCGCATTGAAGATATTCTCTTTGAACTACAAAATGGTAATTTTATTCGTAAAAAGCAGAAAGATATTTTAGAAGGTATATATCAAGAAGATGCTATAGATGCAATTGTAGCAAATGAAATTTTAATGGGGCAGGGCAAGACATCGACTATAACACCTATGATTATTTTACATGAATATTATAAAAAAATCGCAAACCAAGAGGAGCCGCCTAGATATTTTTTTGTTATTCTACCAAGCCATTTAGTATTGGATAGTTATAAAATTGTCTTTACTTTAATTAATATACTTCCTAATTTTACTGCACGCAAGGAGACTCCCTGTTTAGTTACTATGGATTCATCAAAAGAAAAGTTTTTAAAAGATACAAATGATGAACTCAGAATAGTAGAGATTATAAGCGATACACGAATGAAAGAAAATTTATTAAAAAGGATACTTGATAGTTCAGATGAAGAAGAAAATACAGAGTATAAAAAGAACTTAGCAAAACCCAACTTTTTTATCTTTGATGAAGTGGATTCACTTATAAATCCCTTAAAAAGTGATTTAAATATTCCTGAAAATACAACAAAAGGCGTTCATGAGAAAAATTCTATGATTTTATCCATCTGTTTTACCATAATTCAGAACTATATATATAAGAAAGTAGCTACACCTGTTCCAGGTGCTAATGTCACTATTAAACATGGAGCAAGTATACTTTACAGTAATAAGCATGATGAAACACTCGCTCCATTAATTCAAAATAAAATAAAACTGACATTTTCACAAATCCTCTCCATGCAGTACAATCAGAATTTTGGATTTGGAGCCTACATTGATAATAATAAAAAGAACCATTTTGTAGCCATCCCTTATAGTGCAAATCTAACTCCAATTGAAGAGAGTGAATTTACTGATTTTGAATTGTTCGTTATGTTGACAGTCTATTCGTATCTATCAAATAAAATACGCAAAATTGATATAGATATTGCAGTAAATTATATTTATGATAAAATACATTCATTTGATGAAATTCTACAAGAAAAAATTATGTTTCCTATTATAATTAAAGGTTTTTTCCCTGAAATTGGTCATCTTTTAGAAGAATCATATATGGATATTTATAATTTATTAAAAATAAATAATCCATATGACACAGCTCTTCTTAGAATAGAATCTAAAATAAATGAAACTCCTGAAAATAAACTAGCCTTTCTTAATTTCTATCTTTCAAGAATAGTCTTCCCTAAATTTGTAAAAATCTATAAAGAACAAAATAACATAAGTATGGTTGACATATTTAATCCAACGATAAGTAATAAAAAGGTTACATTTTCTGGAACAGTCAATCTAAATAAACCTGGCACACTTATAAAAGACGATATTGTTGAAGGAGGAGATTCAAAAAAATATTGGGGTGGTCAAATTAGTAATATTAAAATCGACGCAACTGTTGAGGCGTCAATCGAAGCAGCCTTTTATGGAATTACTGTTTCACGTACACCTGAATTAATTATAGGAGAAGAGGATAGTCCTGAAGAGAAGCTTATTACATATGTAAAAGCTAGAATCAATGATACAACTAAAAAATACGGTGCATTAATTGATACGGCAGGTATTATATTAAAAACTGAACCTGAAGAGTTGGTAAGAATTCTCTATGAAGATATAAAGTCAACGAATCTGGATGCAGCAAATAAAAAAGTATTTTTATTTGTAACCAAAGATGATAGGAGAAGATTTATAAAAGAGGGGAAACTCTTTGAATATAACAATGAAACATTTAATGATTTATTTATTTATTACGATCATAAGCATTGTGTTGGAACTGATTTTAAACAGCCCTTTAAAATACATGGTCTTGTCACAATTAAAAATAAGAATAATTTAACTGAAATTGCACAGGGTATATTTAGATTACGATTTGTGAATATAGGTCATTCTATTGATTTTTATTTAAAAGAGGCTATACCAAAAGTATCTACAGAATCTGAATTAAAGCAGAATAAAGCGCTCTATAAATATTTAGAGGAAAATGATAAAAAATTCTTAGAATCTTCAAATAAAGAAAGTAAGTTACAGTGTTCAAAGTATGTATATAGAAAAGCGAAAAATTTAGATAGTGAATCGTATTTGGAAAAAATATTTTTTGACTTAATGCCTATAGATGAATATAAAAATTATGCTGAGTTTATTGAATATATGTTTAATAAATTTAAAACAATAATAACATACAAACAGGCACTTATAGATGAACTCAAACAAAAGAATTCGGTATCAACCGCTGTTTCACAGAATCTTGCTATTGAAGAACAAGTTGATGCAGCTGTTGACATACAAGTTGACATACAAGTCAATACACAGCTTATATATGAACGTAATCTCGAGCTCGGTAATATTAGAAAAATATTGACAATTGAGAATTATTATAATCATACTCTACCTAATAGATTTGTAGAAATAACAAAAATAGCAGACGAACTCAACACAGAATGGTCTATCTTTGTTTCAATGCCTGTATTTTATAAAATTGAAAGCAATCTTTCAAACTTAGAGTTTAATGATAATACATGGTATTATTTATATAATTCAAAATATCAAAATTCAATCTTGATTATTACATACTATGAAGTTGTTGTGCTTATGAATATTTTTACAGTTGGTAAAAATCCACTCGCAGATACTATTTCTATTCTTGATTCCTATGGTAATTATTTTAGAGATAAAGGTAAGATAGACTTTCCTAATGTATTAAAATTACTTTTTATGGAAAAAACAGTAAATCTTATAGATAAAATGGATTCATTACTAAATTATTGTAAATACAATTCTGCAGGAAAAACAGCTATTTTTGTACTAGAATCTGATAGAGAAAATCCAGCCAAAGAAGTAGAGGCTACACACATTCAATCAATTGATTATTTATTTGGATTTAATTATACATTTCACGGATTTGAATGTAAAGATGATTCAGGTCCAAATAATAAAACAACATGGATGGATTTAATCGATTTGCCAAGTGAAGTAGGAGGGCGTGAACAAGAGCTACTATTCTTAAAACTTCAAGAAAAATATAATGAAAAACATAAAATCGTGCCATTAATACCATCTCTAGAACCTGTACCACATCCAGAACCTGTACCACATCCAGAACCTGTACCACATCCAGAACCTGTACCACCTCCAGTGCCTCCAGAACCTGTACCACCTCCAGTGCCTCCAGAACCTCTTCCTATAGGAGCTCAACTCGCCCCAGCAAAAACACTACGTGACAAATTATCGAATTTAAGTAACAAAATAAAAAAAATTAGTAAAATAAGACGAAAATTAACACAAAAAATACGTAAAAATCTAAATATGATTGGAGCAGGTAGATATACAAAACGCAAATAGAAATATTCAACTCTTTGACTTTATAAGAATTTCCAATAAAAAGAGTACAACCTTACTTCCAAGATTCAACCGGCCCCTTTTGAACATATGTAATTTTAATCTCAATTGGATTTACAATCTCAATATGACCCGCTCTAGGCGGCACAACCTTTTCAACCGATGCCTGTTTCGATACAAGCCGTGCTTTCATATAGATTCCAAAACTGGCCGTAAGAAGCAGAAGTGAGACAATATATCCAGGCCCCCACGGTTCGGCAAAGATGAGAATATTTGCAAGAGAACCGAGCAAGGCCCCAGAGGCCTGTACGAATTCAAAGAAGAATGCATTTGCATACTGAATCGTCGCGTATTTACTATTTCGAATAAGCAGTTTGAGTAGAGGAAGTGCTACACTTACGCAGGCTAGAAGAACCATTCCTTGATAGCTTGCACTAATACTACTCAAATCA
>CAIMFK010000003.1 GCA_903840315.1 uncultured Candidatus Saccharibacteria bacterium
CCAGTAGAAAGCCGGCCATTCTGGTTATTGTCACTACGAGGTTCTGTTGTATTATTACCCCCGCTAACTCGTGTTTTGTCACTTGGTAGCATCAATTAATTCCCTTAAATGGTTACTAATATTTTAGATGCTACATAAGCGCAATTCAACCTCTGTTTTTACAGATTGCATACTGGCTTTTAGGTTAACAGGGGTGAGGTTTTCCACAGGATGAAATTAATCACACATTGGCGAATACTTCTACCATATTATTGGTAACGTGAATTATTCCCCTGCTAATTCCTATACTTTTTGAACCATCTTTTGAAAGTATCTTGACATCACCATTAACCAAAATACCTATAAAATTACTGTGTCCAGGCAAAACATCGAATGGACCATTTTGATCGACTGCAGATATTGAATTTGCCTCACCCTCAAAAAAAGTTTCAAACGGAGAAATAAAACGAACAATTAGATTATTGCTGGCTGGTTGATTCATTGCCTGTTCCCGAATCCAATAAAGATTTAATAGCTTTTAGGTTATCTTCTCTGCTGACATATTCCCCAGGTGCACCATTTAAATCCTGAGTCACAAACATGGACTGAGTGAAGTATTTAATTAATTTTTGAGCTAAATGATAGTCATCACGGTCTCTCTGAGACAATTCAGATTCACCAATAACAGCGATAATGCCTTTTAGAGATTCATACTTTTGCAAAATTGCTTTCACCCTACCAACCAAGTCATAGTGCTCTTTACCGACAATTTCTTCGGTTATGAGCGATGAGTTAGTCTGTAGTAGATCGACAGCTGGCAAAACTCCGCTTTCGAAAACCGCCCTAGAAAGAACTATGACAGCGTCCAATTGTTGAGATATTTCTACTACTGCAGGGTCAGATAAATCATCAGACGGGATAAATACAGATTGCACTGTTGTTATGGCACCATTATCATTGGAATCTAGCTGCTCCATGAGCTTTTTAAGATCCGAATACATTGATGGCTGGTATCCGCCCTCGGCTGGCATTTCTCCTATCATGCTTGAGAGTTCGTTATTAGCCTGAACATGTCTGTATATATTATCTATGAAAAATAGGATATCTTTTTTCTTCTTGTCTCTGAAATACCTCGCCGATCTAGCAGCAGTTGGACCGACTATGGATCTAAGGGCGGCATTCTCATTCATTTGTCCAAGATACATTACAGTACTTTCAAGTAATTTCTCTTCTTTTAGGGTGTTAAAGAGCTCGTGCCCCTCTCTCATTCTTTCCCCAATACCAACAAAATACGTAAGATTGTCTTTTTTGTTACCTATATTATGCATGATCTCGGTAGTCAGGACTGTCTTACCAACTCCAGCTCCACCAATAATTCCAATTTTTCTACCCTTAACAAATGGTGTCAGGAAATCTATAACCTTTATGCCGGTTTCAACAATATCATTATTATTTGTTCTGTATTTTCTGTCTGGCTTAATTTCAGTAAATACATCTACAAATGTCGAATTCTTAAATTCATCAGGCCTAACATCAATCGATCTCCCAAGAGAGTCAAAAACATGGCCAATGATTTCATCGCCAACTGGAATACTAAGGCCTTTTTCAGAAGAAAATATCTTAGCCCCCTTATAAACCTTACTTGATCCTGACAGGTTCAGACATCTTGCTATATTCTTATCGCTATAACCGATAATTTGAAGCATTACTTCTGGAAATTCATCCAAATAAAGAACTGTATTAATCAAGGGTTTGTCTACTACTGTTGTTAATACGTCTACAATAAGCCCATTGATTGATTTAATATTTCCTATGACTAACATTCTATTGCCTTATTGGATATCATTTTATTCATAACTATCGTCCGTTACCTTGAAATAACTGTTGTCTAAGAGCTTCGTCTTTGAGTCTCCGCTTTGTTTGATTATACTGTAGCTTAAGCATTTTAATGGTATCTTTTGCCTTCTCATTTATCACTGTAGTAGTCTTAAATCTATTGGCGTATTCACTTAGTCTAGATTCGAAGATGATTTGAGATAAGCTAATATTTAAGATTACTGACTCTAGGTACTCCATAACCTCCGTATATCCTGGCTCAATAATATAATCATCAATATCTATCCTTGATTTTAGCTCACTAACGCTTTGTGATGGTATTAGATTGGTTTTAGTTATTTTCTGACTGGCTAGAGATATAAATGTCTGATAAATACAGAATGCTTTTTTATACTTAGATACCAAATCAGATAGGGGTGTTACATCTATTGGCTTAGTGATATCTGGAGATTCAAATCCTAGAATTATTTTTCTTCCCTTTGCGGTAAGAATAGAAACTCCTTTTGTGCCAATTACAGCTATGTCACTGCCTGCAGTATCTGGATCGCTATCCAGTAATCGAATAATTTCGTCATCCGCGGGACCCGAAAAGCTGCCCGAAGAAGTCACTACTAAACAGATAGTTTTATCGAATTCAAAATCGCGCTGATTGACCTCCTCAACACTCTTTGCATTAATTAATTCTTCATATAGAGCCCATAGATCAACATAAAACCTCTGAGACAGAAAGACATCATTTTTTGTCGCATTAATTTTTATAGTTGAGGTAATTTCAAAGATTGAACTGAGATTGGCTATAGTGGTCGTATCAGCTAAATTCTTTTTAATTATTTTTATGTTATCTGCCATACGAAATCCTTAGGAGTAAAGCCCAATTAATTTTTGAGAAATTGATTCTATATTGCTATCACCCTTGTCTTTTGTAGGAAGCGCCTTAACTCTCTGTTTCAGATCAGGAATATCCAAATTATTTATGCTACCACTTCCAAGAGCAACTTGAAGCATTATCTGCTCTTCTATAAGTGTGTATAGCTCATTAGGTGCCTGACCAAAAATACCATAAATCCTCTCACCAATTCTAAGAATTGACTTTGTTTCGGCAGATTGCTCACTAACAAAACGAGAAGTCTCTAGAGTAGACCTATAATTTGCCAAATATGAAGAAACAATTCTTGCAATGTATCTAGCAGTATTTGTTTGTCCTCTACCGCCAACACGAGAAACAGATAAACCGACATTTAGGGCAGGCTTTATTCCTTGCCTCATGATGCTATTGTCGAAAATTAATTGTCCATCAGTTATGGAAATAAGGGTAGTCGAAAGGAACCCTGTAATGTCGTCATTAGGAGTTATGGATATTGGCAATGAGGTTAATGTTTTCCCGTTACTGCTCTTTTTGCCAGCTCGTTCAAGAAGCGATGAATGCACATAAAACATATCTCCAGGATAAGCCTCTCGACCAGGGTTTTTTCTCATGAGCAAAGACAGTTCTCTGTACGCTTTGGCATGGCTACTGAGATCATCATAAATAACAATTACATCTTCATTATTCTCCCAAAAATATTCAGCTATAGCACAGCCGCTATAGGGAGCAATGTAGGTCATTGGCAAAGAATCGAATACATCGGCAATTACAAAAATAACTCTGTCTCTTGTTTTAGAGTTTTCAAATCTTTGAATTAATTGTTCAACATCTGATTTTCTTTTACCGATAAGTACCCAAACTATAATTTTGCCTTTTCTGGCCTGATTTATTGCAAGCTGAGTTAAGAAGGTTGTTTTTCCAGACTTAGCGTCGCCCATAACCGCAATTCTCTGGCCATAAACCACTGGAAATAAGGTATCTACTACAGTAACTCCAGTTTCAAGCTGATTAGAAAGTATTGCCCTATCTTGAAAATCTATCGCTTGTCCGAAAACTATTTGTTCACTAGTTTTCGGCAACATCCCAAGACCATCAACTGCCTTTCCGAGCGGATCAACTATTCTTCCAAGCATTTCTTTGGAAACCTTAACTTTAATTTCTTCGTCTTTTACCACAACCAAACTGCCTATATTGATGACTTCTGTGTTAAGATTTAAAATTTCAATATAATCGTCATAAATACTTTCCACTAGACCATTGCTCCCATCCTCAAAAACAACTACTGAACCCATCATTACTTTATCTAAGCCACTAACTCTTGCCAAGAATCTATCGCTATAAATAACCTCACCGGAATCATTGCCCTTCTCAACTAGGGATTTAAAAATCTGTGAACTAGACATTATTCAATATCCCCTTGATCGAATCTTTGTTACCTAAAAGCACTGAAGATATGGACAAATCAATCCTTTTTTTGTCAGTCTTTAAGATAACTCCGCCTATTATTGATTCATCTACGATTATCTCAACAAGAACAAATGGATTGATTGTTCTAAGCCAACTAACCATTTTTGTCTTAAATTTATTCGAAGGTATTCCCGATAATGTTAAAGTGACGGTTGGTGATGAAGATATAATGCCTTCAAGTTGTTTTTTTAACTCACTAAGGTGATTCCACTCAATTGAATCTTCAAAAAAATATTGCATCATTTCTGGAAGTTCTATTTTTGTAATTTTTGCTTTTATCCCGGCTTTATTAGCGGCCTCAACTGATCGCTTTTCAGAAATTGCACTATCTATAAAAGAAATCAACTGATAGATCTGAGCTAAATTTGAAATCTGTTTTGGTAGACCCTTTAACTTATACTCCGACATTTTTTATATCCTCTAAAATAGCAGCTTTGTTTTGTTCAAGCTTTTCGAATATATAGTCTTCCTGGTCATTCAAGTCAATCGTGCCTTCAAGGCTATTATTAAGATAAGAAACCAAAATGTTATTTAGTCTATCTTCAACCTTTTTAACTACCTCGTCTTTTTTGGCACTAATAGCTTCTTGAGTTGCGCTATTAATAGATGTTGAAGAGGTGAGCATTTTAGCTTGTGTATCTTCTGCAATCTTTTGAGATTTAACCCTAAAATCTTCTAGTGATTTTCCAAATTCTTTTGTTATTGACTCCAGGCTAGTCCTAAAAGTTTGATCAAGCTGTAACATGTTCATTTTAAGTTGACTATCAAACTGAACCTTATACTTACTTATCATTTGGTCTGTAGCCATATTTAAAGCCTCTTCTGAAGCTTTTTTAAGTGAAATTGGGTCAATATCCATTTCCTTGATTTTTGATTGCTTGCGCGGCTTATTTGTTTTTTTACCACTTTTAACCGTAAGAACTAGCACTAAGACAAAAATTATAAATATTATAATTAGGGTTATAATCCATTGTTTTAAGTTAGAATTTGTTGATTCAGATATATTGAACATTCCCTACCCCTGTATTACCAAATATGATGCGACGAAACTTATTAAGATTATAGCTACAACCATAACAATTATCAAAATAGTATGGCTAGTTATTCCTCGACTTGCGAGCGGATTTCTTCCGATAGACCTAATCGATACAACTGTCGAAGCAAGAATAAGTAGTAATGATATTCCGATTGATATCAATAGGATTACGAGTGCAGTTATTGTTTGGCTTTGAGTTACCGTCTTATGGACAATCTTAGAAAAAAAAGATTGAAATGGCCTTATTGATGAGTTATCGGAAAGAGATATTGGAGTTCCTGCAAAATCCGCTACAGCAACATTCACCAGTATTTGACCAGCAAATATAGTTTGGGCCTTACCTTGATCTGTGGTTATAGTTTCCTTAACGGCTCCCTGTGTACTTGGGTCAAACGATGATAAAGCTGTTCCGATCACTCTTGTGGCATTAGTTGCTTTTTGTCCAACACCCTCAATTATAGAAGCTGTTATCTTGTCACCCTTAGAAATACTTCCGTTAATTGTTGAAACATCTGTAGGATAAGTTCCTGTTGTACCTACGTCTATCGAAGTCTTTGTTGTGTTAAAACCAATGTTCGAACTATTCTGACGAATTACTACGCCAGTAAGATTATTTATATTATTTACGTTTGCAGTAACAACAGATTGAGCATTTTTAGAATTTAGACTTACTATCGAACCAACCTGTAAATTATCGTTACTAGAGTAGCCACCCGAAAAACTTAAAGTTGCTGCTGATACAAGACCGATAGTAAAGGTGCATGTGATAATTAAAAATGCGGGAATCAATAGTCCCACTCTAAGTCCAATTTTATTTAGGCCCCAGATATTAATCTTTAAAATATCACACCCCTTAAGCTTACTTAGAACAATAATATCATTATCAAATCGAAAAACAAAATATCAAAATATGGTGGGCGGTAAGGGACTCGAACCCCCGACTTCCTCGGTGTAAACGAGGCGCTCTAGCCAACTGAGCTAACCGCCCTCTCTGGTGCGCGAGAGAAGACTCGAACTTCCACAGGGTTGCCCCCACTACCACCTCAAGGTAGCGCGTCTACCATTCCGCCACTCGCGCGAGTGTGAGAGCAAAAAAGTTAATGAACCCTGTTATATTACTGTTAAATGAGAGAAAACTCAAGTCTAGTTCTAGGATTTTGGTAAATAATTATTAAATCCCCTGGTATATTCTTGTCTTAGAATGTTTTTAACAGATTCTATGTCTACATTTATCTTTACCCCTGGATTAAGAATGTTGTGTGGATCAAAAATATCTTTAACTCTTGCCATTAAATTATATACATCCTTGCCGTAAAGCTTTTCTAGATAGAGCGCCCTTAATCTTCCGTCATTATAACTGCTACTAGTGCTTCCGCCCATTTCAATAATCATTGGGTAATATTCTTCCATCAATTTGAATACTTTCTGACGATCTCCAACAACACTAAGATCCAAAAATGGCTGTATGTGTAAGTTACCCTCACCAGCATGTCCCCATATAGCAATATTTATATGGTTTTTACTAAAGATTTGATAAAGATTATCAATATACTCCGAAAGCTTATCTACGGGAACTATTCCATCCTCTAGTAGCGGGAGTGGTCGTGTATTGCCATCAACATGATTCAATATCACAGAACTAGCGTCCCTTATCTTCCATATGTTTTCTATTTTGTCTTCATCATTCTCCATCTGATTAGATATCGCGTAATTAGAGAGAATATTTGATGCTTTTTTGCAAACCTTACGCCTATTTCTCTCATTAGCATCATCGAACTCAAGGAAAAGTATAAATTTTGGCAATTCTTCGGGCAATACATCCTTTAGTAGATTGGGATTGATTTTATTAACCATACCTAAAAATTGATCGTCTACAATCTCCATCTCACTCGGAATTTCGGGTAGTTTTTTTAATTCGTTAATAGCTTGCTGTAATGACTCAAGATCGTTAAAGAAGCCAAAAACTAGCGAAGTATCTTCGTTAAATGGCACGGTTGAAATTTCCGCTTCAGTAATTATTCCTAGAGTCCCCTGAGAACCTACAAAAAGTGGCGTTAAGTCAAAGCCTTTTTTTGTGATGATATTCGTAAGATCATAACCCGCCCCATTCCTAGAAACAGATATTTTAGACTCTTTGATAAGTCCTTTATTCTCTTCAAGCAAGGCATCGAGAGATCTATAAATTTCTCCTTCTAAAGTAGTTAGGCCTAACTTACCCTTCAGCTCTCTTTTGCTTAGCGGTTTAGTCTCTATTACCTCACCGTTAGCAAGGACTACTCTTAGAGAACTTACGTAATTTCGAGCATCTCCGTATTTTATAGATTTTTCTCCACCTGCATTGTTGGCTACTGCTCCGCCTATAGTCGAATATTCGAGTGATGAAGGATAAAATGGCAAAAATTGACCGTGGGTTTTAAGAGTTTGTTGTAATTTTCCAAAATTGATACCTGGTTCCACTACTACTTTTCCGTTTTTGGAATCCATCTCTAAGATGTTATTCATATGAGCTGGGAACACCATTATTAAACCGTCACCTATAGCGGCACCGGTTTGGTCAGACCCTGATCCTCTAGATGTAATTGGCAATAGTCTTCCTCTTTCAGCCAATTGCCAACTAAATCTAGCTGTTTTTCTTACATCATTTTCGTTTTTTGGATATGCTATTAGGCTTGGTGTTAAAGATAAAATACTGTTATCGGTAGAGAAATAAAGTCTGGCGTCTTTTGAATCCATGACCTCTCCCCTAAGATGGTTCTGAAGGTAGTGTGCTATTTTATTCATGAATTCACCCCGTAACTTTATTTTGTAATTTATTTTATTTTAACACATGGTGGAGATGCGGGGACTCGAACCCCGGACCCCCTGCTTGCAAAGCAGGTGCTCTAGCCAACTGAGCTACATCCCCATATGTTAATGAAATTTGGTGGGCTTGCCAGGACTTGAACCTGGGACCTCGTCATTATCAGTGACGCGCTCTAACCAACTGAGCTACAAGCCCTTAATGTCATCGGACGTATTGTATCGAAACTAACAGGTATAAGCAATTTTATTTTTAATAAAAAACTCCCTAAAAAGGGAGCTTTTTAGCTTTAAAAACTTCAGTAGTGCAATCAACGTCAATCATCGTGTTTCAGAACTGTGTCTCGTTATATAAATATAATAAGTAAACTAACAGTACTGCATTAGTTTACCGAGATCGACCTAGCTCTCGAATCAATAAATTGAAACGATGCTAGTTTTCTCCCTAGAAAGGAGGTAATCCATCCGCACCTTCCGGTACGGATACCTTGTTACGACTTAACCCCAATCATCTCCCCTACCTTAGGGCTCGGCAAGCGAACACGTCAGGTATTGGCGACTTTCATGGTTTGACGGGCGGTGTGTACAAGACCCGGGAACGTATTCACGGTAGTAATGCTGACCTACCGTTACTAGCGATTCCAGCTTCATGCAGGCGAGTTTCAGCCTGCAATCCGAACTTAGACCGGCTTTGATGGGATTTGCTCCGTCTCGCGACTTGGCAGCCCTTTGTACCGGCCATTGTAGCGTGTTTGTAGCCCAAGACGTAAGGGCAATACTGACCTGACATCATCCCCTCCTTCCTCCCTGTTACCAGGGCAGTCTAGCTAGAAAAATCAACTAACTACAAGGGTTGCGCTCGTTGATGGACTTAACCAAACATCTCACGACACGAGCTGACGACGGCCATGCAGCACCTGTCACTGTATTCCCGAAGGCACAGTCTCCTTTCGGAGACCTTCACAGGATGTCAAGCCTTGGTAAGGTTCTTCGCTTATCCTCGAATTAAACAACACGCTCCACCGCTTGTGCGGGTCCCCGTCAATTCCTTTATGTTTTAGTCTTGCGACCGTACTCCACAGGCGGGATGCTTAACGCGTTAGCTTCGCTACTAGAAGGGTCGATACTTCTAACAGCTAGCATCCATAGTTTACGGCGTGGACTACCGGGGTATCTAATCCCGTTTGCTCCCCACGCTTTCGTGCCTTAGTGTCAGGAACGAGCCAGTAACCTGCCTACGCCATCGGTATTCCTCCTAATATCTACGGATTTCACTCCTACACTAGGAATTCTAGTTACCTCTCTCGTCCTCTAGCTTAGCAGTTCAGAACATGGATGTATGGTTGAGCCACACGATTTCATGCCCTGCTTACTATGCCACCTACGCAACTCTTTACGCCCAGTAATTCCGGATAACGCTCGGATCCTCCGTATGACCGCGGCTGCTGGCACGGAGTTAGCCGATCCTTATTCATATACTACTGTCATAATCATCATATATAAAAGCAGTTTACAACCCGAAGGCCTTCATCCTGCACGCGGCGTTGCTCCATCAGGCTTTCGCCCATTGTGGAAAATTCCCTACTGCTGCCTCCCGTAGGAGTCTGGGCCGTTCTCAGTCCCAGTCTGGCTGATCATCCTCTCAGACCAGCTACCGATCGTAGCCTTGGTGAGCTATTATCTCACCAACTAGCTAATCGGACGCAGGCCGTTCCCAAAGCGCCGGAGCTTTACTCCTTAGAGCACATGCGGTATTAGACTTCATTTCTGAAGCTTATCCCTCACTTTGGGGTACGTTCCTACGCGTTACTCAGCCGTCCGCCGCTCGTGTACCTCCGAAGAGGCCTTACCGCTCGACTTGCATGTATTAGGCACGCCGCCAGCGTTCATCCTGAGCCAGGATCAAACTCTCCAAAAAAAGAATTTAAAACTTAACTTAAAATCAAAAAAATGAACTGACGTTGATTTGCACTACTCAAGTTTTTAAAGACCAGTTTAGAGACAATTAAACAATACCTCTAAATCTCAAAATCAATCTTACCCTGTTACTATATTAAATGTCAAGAAAAGTTTTATTATTTTTCTTCGATTTCTTCATTTTCTTTTTCGCTATCGACTAATGCTAATGCAACTACCTCATCGCCATCATTCATTCGCATGATTCGAACACCCTGTGTAGCTCTACTCAATTCAGGAATATCCTTGATTCCTAATCTGATAGCCTGGCCCTGGCTGGATAATATAATTACTTCTTGAGAATCATCCTTGAGAGTTTGAACACCAATTAAGTCACCTGTTTTTGTGTTCACGACCGCAGATCTAATACCGACACCACCTCTTGCATGAGGCGTAAACTGTGAAATCTTTGTTCGTTTACCATACCCAAACTTGCTTATAACAAACACGCTTGAATTATCCTGAACAACATCCATGCCAATCACTCTATCATTTGCTCTTAATCTAATACCCCTGACGCCTCTTGAAGCTCGCCCCATGGGTCTCACTCCAGACTCATTAAATCTAATTGCTTGACCCATTGATGTAGAAATAACCATTTCGTTATCACCAGATGTCATTCTAATCCATTTCAATTCATCACCATCGTCGAGGTTAATTGCTATTAGTCCCGAGCTCCTTACATTCTGATATTGCTCGAAAGGTGTCTTCTTAACAACTCCTCTTACAGTACACATGAACAGATATTTGGTGTTATTAAGTTTGCTAACGTTAATTACTGAGCTAACCGCCTCCTCCGGCTGAAGCTGAAGCAAGTTAACTATTGCAATACCCTTGGCATTTAAACCTGTTGTAGGAATCTCGTAAGTTTTTATTCTGAATACTCTACCCTTGTTAGTAAAGAATAGTAGGAAATCGTGGGTACTTGCATTAATTACATGCTCAATTACGTCTTCTTCTCTGGTAACCATGCCTCTTCGGCCTTTTCCACCACGCCCCTGCTTCTTATAATCAGCGATTGGACTTCTTTTAACATAGTTAGCAGATGTAAGCGTTACAACAACCTGCTCATCAGGCACGAGATCTTCGTCGCTCATTTTTCCGAGCTCACCTGGGATAATCTTAGTTCGTCTTTCATCAGAATAGAGTTTTTTGATTTCTTCAAATTCTTCTTTGATTATCTTCAATATCTCTTTCTCATCAGCAAGTATCTTTTCTAATCCAGCGATTATTTTAAGTAGTTCGGCTAATTCATCCTCAATCTTTTGACGCTCTAGGCCAGCTAGGGTTCTAAGCTGCATCGCCAATATTGCTTTAGCCTGTATTTCGCTTAACTTAAACTTCTTTATTAAGTTTTGCTGAGCTTCGTCAGTTGTTTGGCTTGATCTAATCGTTGTAATTACTTCATCGATATGGTCAAGTGCTATCTTGAGCCCCTCCAAAATATGAGCTCTTTCTTTAGCTTTCTTTAATTCATATTCTGTTCTTCTTCTAACAACAACTTGTCGATGTTTTATGTGTTCGCTTATTATATCTACAAGACCGAGAATTTTCGGCTGAATTCCATCAACTAGAGCGAGCATGTTGTAGTGGAACATGCCTTGTAATGGTGTTAATTTATATAATTGATTGAGTAACTTTTTAGGGAATGCATCTTTTTTAAGATCTATAACAATCCTAACGGCGCCTCTAGAGCTCTCGTCTCTAATATCACTAATGCCCGTTATTTTCTTATCCTTATAGAGTTCAGCTATTTTTTCGATTAAGGATGCCTTATTGAGTCCGTAAGGAACTTCGGTTATGACAATTTGATTACGAGCTTTAACGTTCTCTATAATCTCAGCAACACCTCTAACAACAACACCACCTCTACCGGTAGCATATGCTGTTCTTAACGAATCTTTGCCATATACAACGGCACCTGTAGGAAAGTCTGGACCCTTAACAAATTCCAGCAATTCATCAACTGTTGCATCAGGATTATCTATGAGATGAATTGTGGCATCCAATAATTCTCCCAAATTGTGTGGAGGAATGTTTGTTGCCATACCAACTGCAATACCAAGCTGGCCGTTAAGTAATAGGTTTGGAAGTTTTGCCGGCAAAACTGAAGGCTCACTCAATCTACCATCGTAATTTTCTCTAAAATCAACAGTTTCTTTTTCGATATCTACTAATAGCTCTTCAGATAACTTCGACATTTTAGCTTCTGTATAACGCATAGCTGCTGGTGGATCTCCATCCATAGAACCGAAGTTTCCCTGCCCGTTTACTAGTAAATACCTCAGAGACCAAGGTTGAGCCATACGAACCATAGCATCATAAATTGATGCATCACCATGAGGGTGATAATCACCCATTACGGCACCAACTACATTGGCACTTTTTCGGTGCTTTGCGGACGATCTGAGACCATCGCGATTCATAGTGTATAAAATCCTTCGATGCACTGGTTTTAGGCCGTCACGGACGTCTGGTAGGGCTCTAGATACTATAACGCTCATGGAATAGGTTAAGTAACTACTCTCCATGACCTCTTCAATAGTTCTTGGTTCAATATTTACATGTGGTACTGCTGCTATTTCTTTTTCTTTTTCTTCCATAATAATCCTATATGTCTAAGTCCTTAACAAATTTTGCGTGCGTCTGAATAAAATTCTTTCTAAGCTCAACCTCTGTGCCCATCAATTTATTGAAAATTGCATCAGCCTTCTCTGCATCATCTATCCTTACCTGCACAAGGACTCTTTTTTCTGGATTCATGGTTGTTTCGAATAATTGCTCAGCATCCATCTCACCAAGTCCCTTGTATCGTTTCTGTTCAACGAATCCAGCTTGCTTGAATTTTTCGTCGTTAGGATCTACTTTTGAGCCTTCGTTTTTTCTTTTCTCAATAGTCTTTGCCAATACTTCAGCAAGTGCTGCTTCATCGTAAACGAAAACCGAAGATTTTCTTCCTGGTTTTACCAGTTCAAACAAAGGTGGCTTGGCTAGGTAAAGGTGGCCGCCTTCAATGACTGGTGCCATGAACCTAAAGAAAAATGTTAGTAATAGCGTACTAATATGTGCACCGTCAATATCGGCATCGGTCATAATAATAATTTTGTCGTATCTTAAAGAATTCACGTCAAATGACTCTTCGATACCTACGCCCATAGCTTTAATAAGATTAAGAATTTCATTATTCGCAAGCATTTTATCAAGCCTTGCTCTCTCGACATTCAGAACCTTACCTCTTAAAGGAAGTATTGCTTGAGTTGAGCTGTCTCTACCACTTTTTGCAGATCCACCAGCTGAATCTCCCTCTACTAAATAAAGCTCAGAGTTTTTTGGATCCTTAGATGAACAGTCAGCTAATTTACCAGGCATACTGGCGCCTTCCAAGACACCTTTCCTAATGATATTTTCCCTAGCTGCTCTTGCAGCTTTTCTGGCTCTCGCAGATAACAATGCCTTGTCTATAATTTTCTTTGCTATAGCTGGATGCTCTTCCAAATAATAGTTTAGATGTTCGGTCATTACTTGCTCTACATAACCTCGAGTTTCAGGATTTCCTAGCTTATTTTTAGTCTGTCCTTCGAATTGCGGATCAGGAATCTTAACTAAAATAACAGCAGTCAATCCTTCACGACAATCCTCTCCAGATAGATTTTCATCTTTCTCTTTTATGAATCCATTTTTTCTTCCGTAATCATTTACGACACGAGTAAGAGCAGATCTAAAACCTGTTAAATGCGTACCGCCATCAGGGTTAAATACGTTATTGGCGAATGCTTTAATGGTTTCGGTATACGAATCTGTATACTGTAAAGCTATTTCTACTTGAGTCTCTTTAGCCTGTTTATCAACATAGAAGATATCTTCATCAATTGGCTCTTTTCCAATATTTAAATGCTTCACATATGATTGAATTCCACCCTCGAAATAAAAACCATAACTCTTGTTTGTTCTTTCATCATACACAAACGTCCTAAGACCTTTGGTTAAATATGCCTGGTGCCTTAAGTAATCAAGCACCCAGTTATAGTCAAACTCAGTAACTTCAAAAATAGTTTCATCTGGATAAAAAGTAATTTTAGTTCCTGTGTCATCTGCTTTGTCTCCTTTTTTAATGGGAGTCTTTGGGACACCTTTTTCATAATCTTGAGTATATGAAAAACCCTCTCGATGCACTTCAGCATATAACTTATTAGATAATGCGTTAACAACACTAATTCCTACTCCGTGTAAACCGCTAGATACCTTGTATCCACCGCCGCCGAATTTACCACCGGCGTGAAGAATTGTAAGTACAGTTTCTAGGGCACTTTTTCCAGTTTTAGCAACCTTATTTACCGGAATACCTCTTCCGTCATCCTCAACTCTTACCCCACCGTCTTTTAATAAAATAACTTTTAGTTCTTTAGCAAATCCAGCAATTGCTTCATCCACTGAGTTGTCTGCAATTTCTTTTATTAGATGGTGAAGACCGTCAAAACCAGTACCACCGATGTACATACCCGGTCTTTTTCTTACAGGTTCTAGTCCTTCTAGTACCTGGATATCATCTGAATCGTAATCTTTTTGTTTAGTCACTATTTAAGTACCCTCTGAGTTGTTTATATTAAGGCCACCCAACTTAATTGTCTTAAATATTATAAATCTATTACATGTATTTTACAAGACATTCAGGAATAGTTATTAATCTTTTTTGATATGAAAGACTTCATCATTATTAGATGTAGGCTCATCAAGATTTATATGAAGCTCTTGATTGCTGACTATGTCATTTTTTTCTAAATCTAAGCCATTGGGAGACAATGCTGGTCTATTGTCCAAACCGCTACTTCCACTCCTATTGGAAGGTTCTGCATCTTCAACTGACTTTGTTGTTTTGTTTCTTTTTTGTAGCCATTGATCCAGGAAAGAGTCAGCTCCGCTTTTAGGAGATATGGGTTTATTTGTTGCGTTGGAAGGCGCTGTAGTTTGAGATAAAGGACTTTTTTGTTGAAAAATATCAGAAGGTCTCGTAGGCTCCTGAACAATAAAAGTCTTAAGCCTTTCTCTAATCTCTTGATCGACAACTGCTCTAGGCCTACCATATTTTGCCGCTGAGAGCTGCTTTAGAGCATCTCCTAGCTGCGCATTAGGGTTACCCTGGGGTAATAAACATGTCATAGAAAAAGGCGCAGAAGGAACGCCATTAACCAATGTTCTTACGATTGTGTCCCCTGTTGCTAATCTAAGAAGATCATCAGAATCAAAGGATGGCTGGAAATATTGCTTCAGGGGCTCAGTGTCATCCTGTCCAACCCTGAAAGCAATTATAGTTCCGACGTTTCCGAATACAGCACCCCTTATCTCTTCAGATAATTGAGTAGTGAACTGGTTTGCCACTATAAGGTTCAGTCTAAATTTTCTTGCTTCACTCATAACGTCAGCGAATGAATCTGTAGAAAAGTTTTGAAACTCATCAACATACAAAGAAAAATCCACTCTATCATTTTGATCTGGAATATCAGATCTACTCATCGCAGCCACCTGGAACTTCATAACAAATATCATACCCAGCAATTTAGAATTCAGCTCTCCCGTTAACCCCTTGCTCAGGTTCACTAATAGAATTTTTTTGTTATCCATAATGTCGCGCAGATTGAAAGAACTTTTCGTCTGACCGATTATATTTCTCATCATCTCATTCGATAGAAAGGCGCCGAATTTACTGAGCACCCAGCTTATAAGATCACCGAATTCATTAGATCTTTGTCCCTGAGGAAATTCTTTAGTCCAAAAATCTATTACTGTCTGGTCGGTACAAAACTTTAGTTTTTGCTGAACAAACTTTGGATCTGTGAATAGCTTCGGTATATCAATGAATGTTCCGCCAGCGGGATCCGACAGAAGTAACAACGCAGCATTTCTGAACATGTGCTCAAATCTTGGACCAACAAAGCCCTGCTTGTTTGGGTCATAGAGCTTATATAGCATATTGATTGACTCTTGGATCAAGAAATCTTTCTTTTGAGGATCAGTATATTCAAATATGTTTAGTCCTAGAGGGTTATCCATATCTGATGGATTGAAATAAATAACGTCTTCGGCTCTCTCCTTAGGCACCATCGAGAGTAGCTTATCGGCTATGTCTCCGTGTGGGTCAACAAAAGCGAAGCCATTTCCGTTTATCATATCTTGGAGCGCTAGATTTTCAAGCAGTGTAGTCTTACCTGTTCCAGTTTGACCCAAGGTATAGATGTGGCGTCGTCTATCGTCCTCACTAATTCGTATTGGCTTCTTGATTCCTCTAAAAATATTATATCCAAGAAGTAGTCCCTTTTCAGGAATATTTCTAGGGCCATCAACTTGTTTTGAGCTCTGACGCTGAAGCTGAGATGTTGGAATATTTCTTTGATCAGGGAAATGGAACAATGTAGAGAGCTCAACTGAGTTAAGTATATTTCTTTTCTTCCTGTCAGGGAATGTACGCATTATGTAAGAAGTAACGAAATTCTCAATGTTTTCAGTTGGTCTATAGTCAAATCCATTTTTACCTGGAGCATCAAATAATGAAAATGCCGCCTTAACATTGCCTATGATCGCCTGGGCTCTTTGATTTATATTCGATGAAGCTATAAGTCTTATGCTAACCTCGAAACCCGGATGTCTTGTCTTATCTTCGATAGCCTCGACCAATGATTGCTCGGTTGACGATAAATCTTTCCTTTCGGATGATCCATCGCCTTTTTTTTCATCAGGAACCTTATAAAACGCTATTAGCAGATGTTTAATCCACTCGATAATCAGGTCGGAACCAGCTTTAGACTTTTTACCCTTGCGCTTATCACTAGCAATCATCGATGCTTCTTTGCGCCATTCAGGATCTGCAGGTCTCATCAAAATTTGAATTCCAACACCGTCTTCTTCTGTAAGATTGGACAATGAGTTAAGAAGAGATTGAATAGCATCTCTTTTTATGTCTTGATAGGTGGCTATAGGATAAGCAAATGTTTCCTTTAAGGTTATTTCACCGCCGATAGTGCTGTTAATCTTTCCTATTTTATTGAAAATATTATGATCTTCGATTTCTTCTAGTATTGCAGATGGGTATGAGCTAATAATGGCTTGTTTTACTAGATCAACAAGTGAAATAGGAACAGAGGCATAGAAGTATACCAGCGAGCCTGTACCGACAATTTCGAATGAAAAGTGCCTCTGGCCATAAAATTTATTCTTGAATCCTTTTTTGAAGCTGCTATTAAGAATGTTGTACATGATTTGAGCCTGAGAAATAGATTCTTCGGTGATATCTCTATTGTCTCTACCATTTGAATCAATATCTTCACTCATTGGAGGAATTTTAATTAGAAGAGTGACCATCTTAAGGCCTCTTTCGAAATTCTTTTGCTCTCTAGCAATTCTTCTGAGGTAATGAAAAATTGGCACTGATAGCACTGTTGCTATGAGCAATATTCCAAAAATAATAATAATTACAGTAGTCATGCCATCATTTCCTTTTAATCATCAGTCAGTTTTAAGTCAATACCAAATCTCTTTTTCATATACTCAGCCCTAAGCTTATTAATTTGAATATTTTGCTCCCTGGGATCATTGCTCGTAGAAGAGATGATATGCTTCGCCTTTACAATCCATTCTTTAGGAATGCTTGTTGTATCATTATCATCAATATGACTTACATTATCCACCACTGAATTTGTTGTACTAGTTACATTTTGAGGACTAAATTTTATTGAAGAAATATCTATGGGTGTGCTGTTGTTATCTTTCTCAACATGAACAACATTATTATTGCCTATTTCTTGGTGGTTAACCAAGTTCTCAGCTGAAACATCTGAAGCAATTTTAGTCTCCCCACCTAGTGGTGGCAAGACCATATTCGAGTGGTAGTTTTGCTTATTGTCCATATGAGATATATTATATCAGCTATTAAAAGTGTAGGCTGTATTTCATTTCGCAAAAGAAGATCGGTTTATATAAAAAATAGAAATTAAAACTAGTACAGCTACGGTTATTAGGTCTCTTCCTGTTAATTGCCCGATTGATTGTAGAGCTATAAGCATTGTCATAATGAATGAGAAAGCTAAAATTATTAGTTTCCTCCTCTTAAAGATTAGCGCATTGGAGCTAGAAAATAATTTTTTAGAGATAATGTTTGAGGTGCTGAGTAAAATTAAAAATATACATATGAATGGCACCATAAAGAAGTAAACAGGCATGGTATTAGGACTAGTTAGGAAGATAATTGATAGAAAAACAAATAATGAGGCCAACAATATTAGGTTATTATTTTTTATACTCATACAAATATAATGTAACACAAATAACAACTAAAAAAGTACTCAATAAATTTGAGTACTTTTTTAGTTTATTTTGGAGCTTTGGACGATAAATCCGCTCTTTAAAAAAAATATTTAGCGCTTATCGTCCTCGGCAGACTGACCGCTCAACTGACAGTTATGACAGTTAGAGCGTTAACGGACCCTCTTGCTCCGGTGTAGTTAAACAAAATAAACTACCTTCTCAAATTAGCATAAGAATTTAATAAAGTCAATACAACTATGTAGTATCGTTCACATCATGTATCTGTTATATTTTTATGTTGTGCGTTGTGTTATATACATTTTAATAAATAAAAATAGCCTATTACTTTGACAAAATAGCCTTTTTGATTCAAAAACAATAGTAAAAACAACAATTGGAAATATTGAATTGATTCTATTATTGATCACATAATAATTCACAATATTTTCATACAAATATTGTGCTAAAGAATTTTTGTGCACTAATCAAAATAGAATTCTGGTTGCAGTATTTTAGAATCAAGTTCTGTCAGTATTAATTAAAAATATAGTTTTTGGAAATTATTCAAAATTAGAAATTCATAATAATGTAGATTTTTAGAACCAAGATCATTTAATTGCCTAGTTCTTATGAGCTTATATTATTTTAACTAAGAGATTTCTTAAACGAGGCAGTAATAAAAAATGATCGTGAGGAAGTAGATTTTTACTGCCATGATTGTTAAATATAAATGAAAAACGCTTTAATAAAACGCTATATTGCACAATAAAAAAAGTTATGCACAGTTTTATTTTAAAAATAGTATTAAATAGTGTTGACATGCCTTTTATGCTTTTATAAGATGTTAGTGGCGCTGAATAAAAAAAGTGCTCAAAACAAAAACGACATCGCAACAACGGCTTCTCGCAAGCCGTTGTTCCAAAAAAGAAACAACCTATACTTCAAAACAAAATACTAACAAAAAATAATTAGCTCCCTTCCAGGAGCTAATTTAAATTTGAAATGATATTGCTCATCTAGGTCATATCTGTTATAATTGAACCAATAATTATTAATTAAGAATCAAGGAGTCCTGTATATCAGCAAGAACACTCGCCTGAATCAATCAATTCGGGCAGCACAATTAAGGGTTATTGATCAAGACGGAAATCAACTTGGAATTTTTTCCAGACAAGAGGCTTTAAATCTTGCCCAGGAAAGAGATTTAGACCTTGTTGAAATATCTCCCGACGCCAACCCGCCTGTTGCTAAAATTATTGACTGGGGAAAGTTTAACTATCAAAAGACTAAACAGATCCAGAAGACAAAACGCAATACAAAGGTGGTTGAACTAAAAGAGATGCGATTCGGACTCAAGATTAGCGACCATGATTTAGGCGTAAAGCTCAATAAGGTGAATAAATTCCTTGAAGCGGGCCATAAAGCTAAGCTAACAATAGTGTATAGAGGTAGAGAGCTAGCCCACAAGGAACTAGGCTTCACTCTAGCAAACAAAATGATAGCAATCATGGGTGAAACGATAATTATTGATCAGCAGCCTCAATTTGCCGGTAAACAACTAAACTTCGTCATAAGGAGCAATCAGAATGCCAAAGCTAAAAACTCATAGTGGAACAAAAGATCGAGTAAAAATATCAAAAAATGGTAAGGTTAGAACACGTCGAAATAATGCTAGCCACTTCTTGCAGAAGAAATCAGCCTCTAACAAAAGACAAATTTCACAGATGCACACTGCAAACCCTACTAACAGTAAGATGATTAAGACCAAATTAGGAGTATAGATAGATGAGAGTTAAACGAGGGGTTACAACCCACAAACGACACCAAAAGATTAGAAAAGCTACCAAAGGAATGACTCATTCCAATAGGGCAAGTATTAGACGTGGTAAACAAGCAATCACAAAATCTTTACAGAATGCTACTAGGGACCGAAAAAATAGAAAAAGAAGCTTTAGACAACTTTGGAATACGCGAATTAATTCGGCTGCAAGACAAAATGGCACAACATATAGTCAACTAATAAATGCTTTAAAAAAGGCAAATATTATTGTAGACAGGAAGATTTTAAGTGAATTAGCAGTTAATGAACCAGTTGCTATTAAGGCCATTATAGATACTGCATCAAAAAGTAATTAAAAACTTTTAAAGTATTAATAAAAAAGAGCTCATCAGAGCTCTTTTTTAGTTCCAGATTATCCATAAGCCGGGTTCTGTTTTATCTAGTCATCTATCTAGTCTAAGTGTTGCCACTTAAATCGAGCGGATGTTGATGGATATAGTGGGAACTAGCCATGAATGGCAAAATCCATCTCCTTGCAGTAGGCAGGGTTTACCCCTTCCAGCTGTCACCAGCCAGAATAACAGCTTCTTACTTCTGTTCTTTTCACCCTTACCCATAAATGGGCGGTATCGTCTCTGTGGCACTTTCCCTAAGGTTGCCCTTGGTTGCCGTTAGCAACTGCCTTTTCCCTATACTGCCCGGACTTTCCTCTTGCAGAATATGCAAGCGACTAGTCAATAATCTGGATTTAAATATTATAGCATAATAAATATGATTAAGCTATAGCTTTATCTAATGCCTTATTGACTTCGGCATCTGCAAGTTTATTTTTCTCTCTTGGGACGTGAGTAAACGCAATTTTTTTGAAAGATGCAAGTATGTTTTTTATATCAGTAAAAATTATAAGCAAATCCTTATTTTTGATCTTAAATTTACCATTCATCTGATTAACAATTAGCAGGCTATCCATGTATACAGATACTTCTTCTATCCCCATATCAAGCAGCTTTTCTAAGCCGTATTTTAAGGCTAAATATTCTGCTTGGTTATTGGTCATGACCCCCAAGTAAATTCCTTTACTAAACAAAACATCATCATTGCTGTCCAAAATAACAAAACCGCTTGCAGATGGACCTGGGTTACCTCTTGACCCTCCGTCTGTGAAAAGTTTTACTCCTTTTTTATCAATCTTAGGTTGGTCAATAATCTTATCAATATGAGAAGCCATTTCCCTATCCTTGTCTGTTATTTCATTATTGCTATCGTGAGTAGTAAGCCAAATTTCTACGACGCTCCACTCATTAGTCCATTTTGGATGATGATTAAGCCGATTTGCTACTTCAGATACTTTAATCATAAAACTGAAAGCATCGTTAAAATCAGTAAATACAAATTTTCTATAAAGTTGATTATTTAATTCTTTCCACATATTGATTTCTTTCTTTTTTATTATTGGTCGGGATGGCCGGACTTGAACCGGCGACCTCACGGCCCCCAGCCGTGCGCGCTAGCCAACTGCGCCACACCCCGTAGATATTATTTTACGACTGATTAGTCTGAATTGATTAGCCTGGAAGAAACCAGGTGGGTGTCCTCACCTATATGCCACGGCTTATAGAAATATTGAACTCCCGATAAAATGTTATTAAGATAATCAAATTATCAGAACTAATCAGTCAATCAATATTATATTGGCTTATTAAGCCTTAACCAAGTAATAAATTATTTAAAGTTATTTCAAGATACGAAATTAGTGGCCACAGGATTTGAATCATGAGGACAAATACAATTAGTATTGAAATAAATCCAAATTCTTCTATTTTCAACATTATTCTTTGTAATGCCTCTGGAGCAAAAGCATACAACAATCTAGATCCATCCAAGGGTGGAATGGGAATCATATTAAAGATGAAGAAAAGAATATTTACGTCTACAAACAGGGTCAAATAGTTGGATGCGACTAATGAGTTCAAACCTATAATCTTATATACAAAAGAGCCAATAATTGCCAACAAGAGGTTTGTTATGGGGCCTGAGATTCCTATCATTGCGACACCATAATCACCATATTTGACCCTATTGGGGTTAAACGGAACTGGCTTGGCAACAAATATCGGGGGTACATGTATCAGTATCATCATCATTGGTAGCAATATAGTTGTATATAAATCTACATGTTTTAATGGGTTAAGTGTTAGCCTGCCCTCATCCTTAGCTGTTGTATCTCCTAGCCAATGGGAAACAAATGCATGAACCGCTTCATGAAGCCCCATTGATATTAGAATTATTATTAATACCGCAGCAATATCGGAAACGCTAAGATTAGTAAACATATAATTATTATATCAATATTTCATTGCATTACCTCTATTATAATTATTGACGAATAGCAGAAAACAATATAAAATAGTAAACTAATTGCTTATAAAGGAAATAAGATGAATATTTGTGATATAACCGGTAAAGGTAAACAATTTGGAAGTAACGTTAGTGCGTCAATGAGACACACTAAAAAAACTTGGAAGCCTAATCTTCAAACCAAAACTCTTATTATAGACGGCAAAAAAACCAAACTAAAGATTTCTACTCAAGCCTTAAGAACTCTTAAGAAGAAAAACTTAATCTAGTACTAAAAAACTAAGATTTTTCTAGCACCACAAGCTCACGAATATCGCTGAGCTCACCTGCTTTTATTTTAAGTTTTTGTACTATTTCTTTAGCCTGTAAGTTCATGGCCTTTAGAGCGTCTTCGAGCTTATCTTGAGGAACTGGGTATTTTAATTGGCTATCGTCATAATTCGAAGGAATAATTAGTTTGGGCTCGATCTGCTTGATTGCCTTTAGTGCCCCTTGTGCATCAAGAGTATAACCATGTCCTCCAATTGGAACAACCAATACATCCACCATTCCCATTCTTTCTAATTGCTTTTCTGTGAATTCAGGATACACATGTCCCAAAACAACTAAATTGATACCTCCTGCAATTATCTTGTATATAGTTGCAGTCTTATTATTCGATTCATCGGTGTGTGCCCTAGCTTCAATTCCATAGATAGACACTTTACCAACTTCATACTCCCCAGGAGTCTTTATTTTAACCCTGGCCATAGAATTATTCATATCGCCTTCAGTTAATTCAGAAGTATAAAGGCCAATATCTCCGGATTTAGTTACGGATTTTGCTCCTAAGGTCTTAATATTGTCGTCAATAACCACTCGAGTTTGCTTGTAGGTTACAGCTATACAGTTTGCTCCGTAATATTGAATTTCCATTTGAACCTCTTTTCTATTATTTATTATTCGTTAATCAAAATACCGTTTTTATCTATCAGGATCTGCTTTTTAGCAGTAATTACATCTGATATGAATTTATCCTTAACCTGATTTCTGTACTTATACTCATCAAGATCCATGACAACATATCTTATATCCTTATTTTCCTGTGCTTCAAGCTCTAAAATAAACTTATCTAATTTATTCTTATTTACATCTCCAACAATCATAAGATCTATCCCTGATATTTCGTCGTTAGTAAATTGCCCCGTGTAGAAAGCTAACTCGACATTGCCGATACCTTTGAAAATGTTTCCGTGATCTGAAGATGAACCGTCGGAATCCACTCCGCTCATATTTGCAGTAGGCGATTTGGAAAATATTTCAGATAAGGCCCTGTTATACTCAAACTTCTTATTAACTTCATAAAAAAGTTTATTATTATCATTGCGTGAAATAATTATTCCAATAGTGAGCAAATTAGCCAATTCTCTTCTGACGGAATTTATTTGCTCATCAATTTTTCGAGTAATCTCTCTTACATAAAAGGATCTATTTGGATTGGAGTAAAAAAGCTGCAATAACTTTACCCGTGTTTTTGAGCCAAATAATTGATCAATCATATTGATATTGTATCAAAGTAATGAATAGTTAAATACTGTATTTGTTCAAATATGTTGTTATTATCGCTACCATTTCGCTCTGTTTATCAATCCAGTGAATATTTTTGTTTCTTTTGAACCATGTATTTTGACGTTTTGCATAACTTAATGTGTCTTTATTTATTCTATCCTTTAGCTCTGAAATATTTATTTTTTTTGCAAAATATTCCCTGAATTCCACATAGCCAATAGTTCTCATGGGCTCTATGTTCCATCCATAAAGTTTTTCAAGTTGCCTAACTTCATCTTCCAGACCCTGTTCAAGCATCCTATCCGTCCTAGATTTAATAGACGCATAGAGCGATTCTTTATCTTTTTTTAAACCAAGTACCAAACAGTCATCAATAAGATCTTTATCCTTTTCCCTGCCATTATTCATTATCGTACTAATTAGATGTCTTGAGTTTTTTTCATTAATCGGCATTGATAAATTCTTTATTTTTATGATCTCTTGAAGCTCAGATACAGACTTACCATCCAATGAGTCTCTTAACTTTTTATCTATGGGTGCATATGAGTAGTCAAATATAACCGAATCAATATATAGGCCACTACCACCAACCAGGATAGGTATTTTGCCGCGGCTTTTTATTTTCCCAATTTCAACTAAACACAATTCCTTGAATTGAGATGCACTTAATGGATGTTTGGGATCTCTAATTTCTAATAAATGATGTGCTATTCCAGATTGCTCTTCCTTACTCGGTGCCGATGTGCCAATCTTCATGCCTTTATATACTGTTCTAGAATCACAGCATATTATCTCGCCGCCAATAATCTTGGCTAATTCTATGGAGAGAAGTGTCTTTCCGCTTGCAGTCGGACCAACCACAACAATTGTAGGAATTCTAGCTAGCTTCATTTAGAGTAGAGATCTTATCTCTGTTTGTGGATTCCTGCGCAATATGTGCTATAAAGTCTTGGATTGATAGTTCAACCTCTGGGCCATTCTTTAAGTCCCCTCTTATTCTCGGACTAACTTTGCCAGAAAGAATTTCTTTTTCGCCCAAGACTACCGTATATGGAATCTTCATTACTTCAGATGATCTAATCTTTTTGCCTACAGATTCATTAGAATTATCGATTTCAATCCTTAAGTTATGCTCCTGGGCTTTTTCTTTCAATTTGTTGGCGAATTCAACAGTGTTGTCTTCTTGATTAACCGTAATTACCCTTATCTGTTCAGGCGCCAACCAAACAGGAAATCTTCCCTTAGAATTTTCGATATAAGCAGCCAAAAATCTTTCTATGGAGCCCATCAAAGCAAAATGAATCATTACTGGAGTCTTTTCCTGCCCATCCTCATCAGTATATTTCAGACCAAATCTTTCTGGCTGTACAAAATCTAGTTGAGGTGTTGCCAATTGTAGTTCTCTACCTAAAGCATCAGTCCCCATGAAATCAATTTTTGGACCATAGAAAGCAGCTTCGCCTTCACCGATATAGTACTCAATTCCTGATTTTTCGACTATGTTCTTAAGAATAGATTGCGCTCTATCCCATAATTCCCTATCTCCAAGATATTTATCAGAATCATCTCTGAAAGAAAGTCTTGCTTTAAGGCTCATCCCTAAAGTTTCATAAAATTCTTTTACAGTAGAAACTAAATTATTGATACATTCATCTATTTGTTGGGGGGTGCAAAATGTATGACTATCATCCTGAGTTAAGGATCTGACGCGAGCCAAACCTATTAGCTCACCTGCCTTTTCATCTCTATAGTCTGTTGTGGTTTCCATGTATCTAATGGGTAGATCACGGTAACTTCGAGGTTTAGAAGCATATATTTGCTGATGGTGAGGACAATTCATTGGCTTAAGAACTAAGTTATCTTTAGTTTCTTTGCTCGATACAGTTAGCCATTCATCTCCAAACTTAGCCCAGTGGCCTGAAACTTCATAAAGTTCTTGCTTGGCAACGTGAGGAGTCCAAACATTTTGATATCCAAGTTTTTTTCTTATTTCCTGAGAATATTTATTTAATTCATCTCTTAAAACTGTACCTCTAGGGCTAAACAATGGGAGACCAGAACCGACTAAAGGAGAAATAAAAAATAGATCCAGGTCTTGCCCTAGTTTGCGGTGATCATATTTTTTTGCCTCCTCAACAGCTTGAAGATAATTATTCAATTCTTCTTTGGTTTTGAAAGCAGCACCATAAATTCTCTGCATTTGAGGATTTGTATCTTTGCCCCTCCAGTAAGCACCTGAAATTCTAATTAATTTGAAAGCGCCTACTTCGGATGTATTTGCGACATGTGGACCTCTACATAAATCAGTAAAATCGTCATTTCTGTAGAAAGATACATTATCAACCATACTGTCACCATTCGCTTCAATGCCAAGCTCATTTGAATCAATGTCGCTTGCAGACGTAGTTCCCGATCGCTTGAGGTCATTGAGAAGTTCGAGTTTATAGGGTTGATTATTGTCTTCAGCCCATTTGATTGCCGAATCAATGTCGAGATCAAAGTGATCAAATGGAATTTTTGAGGAGATAATTCTCTTCATTTCTTTTTCTATAACAGAAAAATCTTCAGTTGATAACTTATTCTGACCAAGGTCGACATCATAATAAAAACCATTCTCAATCACTGGACCAACACCGAATTTTGCTTCAGGCCAATGACGTTTTATAGCAGTAGCCATAATGTGAGCTAGAGAGTGACGTTGAGAATGCAATATTTTATCTGTCATATTCATTCATAATAACAGATAAGGATGTAAAGAAAAAATCGGCTTAAATGTCATCGCAAATACATTCAAACCGATTATTCTTGTGATAAAAACCACTACCTAAAACTTCACTCCAATTAATATATCAGTATTGGTAGTATAAGGCTAGTAAAATACTATTGTTATTTATACAAAGCTAATTGTGGATAAATAGTTTTTGAATATACAGTTTGTGATATAAAAAATCCCCTGCTGTATGGGGATTGAAATATGGTGGACCCTAGAGGACTTGAACCTCTGACCTCTTCCACGTCAAGGAAGCGCTCTAGCCAACTGAGCTAAGAGTCCACTGAATATGAAAATATACTCCATAATACTCGGTTTTTCAACCCCCTTTTACATAAGCTCTATCTGTTAGCAAATTGACACAAAACATATGTTATGATAGCATTAATAGGTTAAACAGGGAAAATGTGTGAGTACCAAAAAAAATTTTTTGGATGGCTATAAGCTATTCTATGAAGAATTATTTACTTCAAAATCATTAGATAGAATTAAAAGATCTAGATCTACAAAATAATCAGTTATATAAAATGTAATATAGGCCTCCTTATAAGATAAAGGAGGCTTTTTTACACATTAAATTATTTCTTTTCCACTACCATTTTTCCCTGCGTTATGACAATATATAGACATGGTATGTATATATTGTAGCGGAAATACAAAAGTGGTAAATTCGAGATCTTCTAAAAAAAATTCATGCATATGGAGAAGACGCCAGTGTGATTCCTGTGAGGCTGTTTTTACGACCAATGAATACCCTGACCTATCACGCTCAGTCTCGATAATTAATAATATAGGCGCATTAGAGACGTTTTCTTCAGATAAGTTATATATGAGTTTATTTAAAGCCTTATCGCACCGAGAAGAAGCTCTGAATGACGCAAGGCATCTAACCAACACCATAATTACAAAATTATTACTAGAATGCACAGACGGAGCCATCAAACTATCAGACCTCAAGATGGTTTGCTTAAATACACTTGAAAAATTTGATAAAGTAGCTGGTACTTATTATTCGGCCTACCACCCCATTAAGACCAATTAGCTTGTTCGTTTAGTCCCCGTCTTATCCTTAACCACTACTGCCTTATCGGTTACATCAAATTTATCGTAATATAGTCCAAATATTAGCCTTGTTTGGGAATAAAATGCAGATAGCGAGCTATATACTATAGTTGTTACCGGCAGATAAACCCATTGAAGTATCATGAAAATATTTCGATGCGCCTTGTAATGTGCAGGTTTAGGGGGCAAAGTTTTAAAGCTAATAAACAAAGTAGCTATAATTCCTGCTAAAGCAACAGTTTGTATCTGACTTACCAATATAGGAAGCTCATTTGCAGCGTAATTTTGAGGATTGAACAATACTGGAATAAAAGCAGAAAAAGCTAATAAAATTGGTGCGACCGCCCAAGTAACATGCCCTTCGAGCAATCTTAGAAATTTGAATATTTTATCAAGCATGGGTACATTATTTTTTGTCAAAAAACCTTTTTGAGCAAAATATGCCACATCTGATGCACCATAAGTCCATCTTCTTAATTGAATAAATTGAGCTTTCAAGGTTTTAACGTACGTATTAGAAAAAACTGCATCTTGATAAATAGGAGTATAGATTGGGTACACTTGATGCTTTCCATCATATCTAAAATAAGTTCTCCAGAACTGATGACCATCTTCAACTATGGTTCTTGTACTCCAATAATCTGTGTCAATAAGTGATTTCATGCTTTGAGCATGAGAAGAAAAGTTCCTAAGCATATGCGGTCTGAGTGAAAGAACTACATTCCAGAATGAGTTACCTGTAGCTATAACCCTCATAGGTGCAGGAACATCCCATATATTATTCGTATACATAGGAATTGGCTGAAACGATATATGAAGTGGATCAATGCACGCCACATAAGTATAAGCTAATGCTGCAAAATAGTTTTTATCTGGTCGATTATCTGAATCTAAGGTAGTGACAACTACTTTTATGGGATCAATCTTTTTTGCTTCTAACAACTTTTCCAGTTCTCTTGCAGCATATGTAATGTTGCCACCCTTGCCGATTATTTCGTTAGGAATGTTTGAAGGGTGCTTTACGGCCATAGCATGAAAGAATTTGTGCTTATACTTAGCTATTATCTCGTTAGTCACCTCTTCAGTCCTCTTACCTCCACGCTCTTCATATGCTATAACCAATATCATTTTACCTGGATCATAGTTCGAGGCGAGTATGGACTTAATGGTTGGCTCCACAACTTCCTTGCTTTCATTATATACGGCTACTAAAGCAACCTGGTATAGATCATTGGGTCTATTTGCTTTTGGATACTCTTTTAGTCTTAGTACATTTGAATTATGCCAGTCAGGCCTATTAGCACCTTCATCAACCGATCCAACCTGAAGCTCGTGCAACATAGATTGCCAATCTAATTCCTTATGGAGCTTCATAATCCGATATCCCTGAAATGCCCTAACATCTATTCCGATTGATCTTACAAACCAGAGCAATAAATATCCTAAAATAAAGATTACTGCCAATGTTGTATTAATAAGACTCAGAGCAAATGGCAATAAAAGTAGAGACCAGCTCAAGAGTCCTGGCAACATTTCAAAAAATCGATATGCCTTTGTCTTATCCTTTTGAAGTGGTATTTCTATATCAGTCATATTTTTAATGCATTGCCAAAAGCGAATTACTAACAACTATCACGCAAACAATCAAAAGAAGCGTTAAGCTTAAAACCCCTATGGATACGTGTTTTTGGTCATCAAATGACTTGTAGCTCAAAACAAAACCAATAACCATAATCAGCAAGGTGAAAGCTAAAAATCCTATCATAGTCGATATTCCACCTTGGGTGTACTGATCGATACCTAGATTAGCTCGTCTTTGAACTATATAAATGCCTGCCCTACCATTATTAAGTCTTAGAAAGATTAATGCTGCGGACAAAAGTGCTAATAAAATGTTAGAGGTTATCAGTAATAGGATAGACTTATCGTGAAGATACTTTTTAGATAATTTCATTGCCTATATATTGTAGCCTTAATCTAAAGACTAGTCGAGAAAAAAATGAGTATTGTGGTCAAACCATAATACTTGGTGCGGGTAGAGAGAATCGAACTCTCCACTCAGCCTTGGGAAGGCTACATATTAACCACTATACGATACCCGCATAAATTTAATGGAGCCATCTGCCGGGATTGAACCGGCGACCTACGCTTTACGAAAGCGCCGCTCTACCAACTGAGCTAAGATGGCAATCAACAACAGCAATGCTGAAAATTACTCGCCCTCAACCTTGCCAAGAACTTTTTTCTGCTTACCATACTCAATAAAAGTAAGGCATACAATCACAATATCAAAAATTGTTAGCAAAATCATACCGATTGAATGACTGAAAATGATTTCATAAGTTTGATATAAGATGAAAAAAATAGTTAGCACAATTAGCCCTATATAAGCCCATAATCTTTCTCTAAGTATTTCGATAACCAATATTAGTTTTGCTACACCATGAGAAAGCAAATAAAGCCCCAAAAAAACTAAAGAACCCTTGGATACATCCCTGCTCCAATGTACTAAATGATTGGATATGAAATCATGGGGATCGGACTTTAATTCGGAATGTGTTAGCCAATTAACAGCCCAACTTACAGTGTCGGGGTTTATTAGTAAGAGAAATATTCCACTAATTGTTTCAGCCAAACCATTCAATCCTTTTAAGATGATTCCAACTTCAAATACTTTATCTAAAGAATTTTGTGCTCTGAAATATTTACTGGCCATAGGTACCTCGCGAATTATTTATTGAGTATTGAGTAAGTATTTTATTCATTACTAACAGATTGAGTGGGTCATTTTTCATTACTTTTCAATCTGTTCAACATTTCAGTTTGATTCTTTAATTCTATCATTTGCTCATCTTGCAAGTTGGCTAGGTATGTTAATGTGTGGTGATCTGATTGAGATTTAGCATCAGTCGCCGTTTGAGCTACATTCTGAGCGACCATAATAGCAGGAAGTAATACAAGTTGTATCCAATTAGAAGATATCCAATTAACAATAGGAACAAGATTATGCGTGCCGAATGCTGATTTGGCGGAAAGTAGAGCAATTACATTGAATAGGTAAAAACAGTACATACTCCCCACATGCGTAGCAATCCATACCGCAAACTTATCATTAAAATTATTTTCCCTTTTTACTAATTCTTTTGGATTTATAACATGTGGGTGAGATTTTAGCTTGTCCATATACATATAATATCATTCACCTTCTAATTGAGCACTGTCAGAATTTTAATTAAAAGGCCTATCTTCCGATATAACAGAAATTGTTCCAATTCTTTCAATTATGTTATTGGAATTTTTGGGAAAAACCTACAAGTAAAAGAAAAAATCTCTCTTAAAAGAGAGATAGATGTTGTCTATATGGCGGGCCCGACCGGATTTGAACCGGCGATCTCCTCCGTGACAGGGAGGCGTGTTAGACCACTGCACTACGAGCCCATAATTAAATAACAACAGAGGTCATAGTATCATTACACCGATAAAAATGCAATTTTTTTATTATCTAACGGATATATAATAATTGGGTTTTTGTGATTTTTTCAAAGGATCTAAGTATGTATTTATGCTTTTGTAATTGAAAAGTATGTGAGCAGCCGTAATCTGATTATTGTCTATAGAAATAACCTTGATAATCTCTAGGCCTGATCCAATGTTAATAATTCCAGAAACCTGACCGGGTTTCAGTTTAAATATTTCATTTAGAGCCTGTGGAGATAAATCTTTATTGCCTGGAGCGATAGTGAAAGGAAATTGCCCACCATTAGAACTAGTTGTGTTGTCTTCAGAATAACTCTTTGCAATAGTGGCAAAATCCGCTCCAGAGTTTATGGCCGATAATGCTTGATTGGCTTTCTGATTGGTTGAGGTATCTAATGAAGCTACAACTTTTTGAGCCAAAATCTGGCTTGCTAGCTCTCTTTTGAAGTCGCCGAGAGTCCAACCCCAATATTGAGCAAGCACATTGTCCAAAACCTGATTATTGTCACCGAGTAAATTTTGCTGCTTAAGGAGGGTAATTTCATTATTTACATCTGTTGTAGTTACCTTAACATTATTCTTTTTGGCTAACTCTTTAATGTAAGACTGGTCGACCACCATTTGTAGAGCCTGTTTTCTGAAGTTAGATAACTGCTGCTGTCCCTCAACTGATTTAAAATCAATTTTTTGCTGAGTCTGATAATAATGAATGTAGTGCTTTAGCTCAAATAGGTAATTCTCATAAGCAACGTAGTTAGGCCCTGCCTTGGCAACCGGAAATGGAACGACTTGAGATACTCCATATATGAATGATGAATAATTCTGATATTTATATAGGGACAGTCCACAATATATAAAGAATGCAAGCAGCGCTACCGAAAAAATAGATGAGGATATTATTACTACTTTGTGTTTTGAATGCTGCAGTGGATATATATACTTTCTCGCAGTTGAAAGAATTTCCTCTCGATGGTCATTTACTGTTTCATTGGTAATCTTTGGTAATGTTTCAAGAGCTTCCTTGAATTGACTCGCAACTAATTTATCCTTATTTCGAGTAAATTGTTTACGGATAAATTTTATTGGCTTAGGCTTCTTCAATTTCTTCACCTTCTTGTTGATTAATTATAAGCTTTTTTTCTTGATTGGTGCCATAGGAATTGGCGATAATACCCTGATCTCTTAATATTTCGAGAATTCTCTTTTGTATTTTCGCTGGATGATGGACATCATGAATTATTAAATCTCCAACAAACGTCTGCATCATTATTGTACCAGAACCCAATAATGTTTCTTGAATTCCCGACACCTGATAATTCACCAACTGAATCTGATTAAGCCCCATGTCGACTACACTTCTATGAAATAAACCTTTTTGTGTAATCTGTATGAGTCTCTGATTAGTAAAAACAAAAACACTAAAATGCCATGTAATCCAGGATGGCATAAATAATATTATTCCTATTAGTAGCCCCCCTATTAGTCCACCAAAAAACCAACTAAACTCAGGATTAACAAGAGATGGCAATGTTCCACCAAGAAGTGATAGCATGAACAATATAAGACCCCTTCGCATAACGATTGGGTGCTTGTGAAATACGTAAAGTACTTCTTCCCCTTCCAACTGATCTTCAAAATATTTATTTGCCATAATTTTTCATCCTCTAGCACATATAAAGCATTCTATGTATACTATTTTACTATTGGCCCCCGTAGTTTAATGGATAAAACAATTCCGTCCTAAGGAGAAGCTTCACGTTCGAATCGTGGCGGGGGCACCAAAAATCCGAAAATACTTCTCTATACACATTTTCTTGAGATTTATTTTTTTGGCTGAGTGAATTCATCATGAGTTGTACTATATGAGAATAATTCATCTTCCTTAAACCAGTGTGCAATCTCTTGTTTAGCCTCAACTGCGTCACCAGAAGCATGAATAATATTAGAAATTCCTAATTGTAAATTATCTGCGTGCATAAAACTTACGTGAGCATAATCACCCCTGATTGTTCCAGGTAGAGCAGATTTTGGTTCAGTAGTTCCGGTCATTTTCCTAACCTGCTCAATTGCTTCCACGCCTTCAAGTACCATAGCAATAACAGGGCCAGCCTCAAGCATCTTTAGGGTAACATCTAGAGCTTTTTGCCCTCTTCTTGTAGCCATCTTGCTAATGGTCTCATAATGATGATAGTAATGAGCTGTGTCAGGTTGTAGCATCTTTACACCAACAATCTTTAGACCAACTTTTTCAAATCTAGTAATAATCTCACCAACAATTCCTCTTTGAACCGCATCCGGCTTGCAAATAACTAAAGTCTTTTCCATTATGTTCCTTTTTTATAATTTATATCTTTAATTATACCAGCTTAAACTATTCTAAATAAGAAAATACTTCCCAAAAAGGTTTACAATATAGATATGGAATTATCCTCGCTCAAAACAGATTTCTTAGAATATTTAGAAATAGAACAAAACAGATCAAATAAAACAATTGCTAACTATGATCATTATCTGACTAGACTTATAGATTATGCTGGAGACATTAAAGTTTCGGATATAGATAGTGAGCTTATCAGAAAATGGAGACTATGGCTCAACCGATTAGGGACAAATACAAGTGACGAACTACAGAAGACAACTCAGAATTACCATCTTATAGCCCTAAGGAGCTTTTTGAAGTATTTGTCTAAAAGAGATATCAAATCTCTTCCCCCGGAAAAAATTGAGCTTGCCAAAACTACACGCAAGCAAGTGACTTTTCTTGAAAAGCAGGAACTTGACAGATTAATTAATCAGCCCGACCTAACCACAATCATTGGAAAAAGAGATAGGGCGATTATTGAACTCCTTTTTTCAAGCGGACTTAGAGTAAGTGAACTTGTTAAATTAGATAAGGATCATATTAATTTAAAGAGACGTGAATTTATGGTAAGGGGTAAGGGCCAAAAAGATAGGCCAATATTTATAAGTCCAGATGCAACCTATTGGCTAGAAAAATATCTGGATGCCAGAAAGGATAGTCAGACCCCCCTTTTTCTTAGATATAATGGAAAGAAAGATTTAGATACGAGCGGAGACTACCAGAGACTTAGCGTAAGGAGCGTGCAAAGACTAATTGCAAGATATGCCAAACTAGCAGGAATAACTAAGCACGTAAGCCCACACACATTAAGACACTCTTTTGCAACCGATCTTCTAATGAATGGAGCGGACTTAAGAAGCGTTCAGGCACTACTTGGGCATAGCAACATTGCAACAACACAAATATACACCCACGTTACAGATCCACACTTAAAAAAGATTCACGAACAATTTCATAACAAAAGCTAGTATGATTTACACGGTCCAGTGCTTGGAGATGGAGACAATGCAGAGTCTAATGGATAACGTAATTCACTCCCCGAAGTATCTGACACTGCTACATTTTTGCATAAACTCTTGGTAGAGACTATCGAATAGTCTGAAACTCCATCTGGAGTATTTTGAGCAATATTAGCTTGAGCCACAACTCTTCTGGCTACACCGTTAGTAACTGCAGTTACATCGATTTTAGCCTGACCGCCAACAAAATTAGCTCCATTCGAATCAATCGTAACGCTAGAATCGGAGTAAATAGACCTCATGTTAATCCAGTTACACGGATTGGCAATATCGCACTGAATACTAAAAACTAGATTATTACTGTAATACATTTTTGGCTGTGTTGAAGGTTTAAAAATAGCTGGGCTAGAACTAGATGGGCCATACTTTGGAATCAAATAATAGGTTTGTGAACTATTTTTTAGGCAACTCCTATCTGAACAAGATGAACTAGGGCCTGAAGATATATTCAGCCTTAAAACTCCGGCACTGGGACATTTGTTTGACCAAGAAGCAGAATCGTAAAGTTTACCATCACAGGAACTGCTAATATAAGGAGAACTTCCAATGTTATTCCATCGAATATTTAAAATGTAACTCGTTTGAGCTGGTGAATGATTTGGAATAGGTATATAAGCTGTTTGCGATTTATTAACTGAAATATCATCCCATATTAATGTTGAAACACTTGTTTGCCAGGTAGCGCATGTAATATTTGAGTTTGAATTAGAGCTAAAAGACAATCCAGGGGCGTTGCAACTACTATTGCTTGAATTTGGTGAACTTATAATTTTATTTAATATTGTATTTATTCCAGACTGAGCAGCATAATATGATGCTGTACTTAACTGATTGTCTAAGGTCTGCCTAGATTGATTTCTGGATATTTCACCAAAACCAAGAACAATTAGCCCAACAACAATAATAAAAACCATTGTCACTATTATTGAAATAACCCCATTTTCGTTTGTTCTCAACTTTGAACCGTCCATTACTATTATGTTTATCATTATTGAACCGTTTTTTCAACATAAGTTACAAGTTCGGAAGTTGCACAATAAGGTGAATTTGGATAGCAGCGCGGATTGTAGTTAGTACTGTTGTAATTAGATTGATCATTATTGAAGCCAGGACCGTTAGGATTGATTCCATCTGTACCGCTAGCAACCATAACATCTACCTTGTATAAATTGCCAAATTGCTTATCAATTTTGAATTTTGCCAATCTCATTCCGTTAGGGATTAAATTAACATAGTAATGTGATGATATGGATCCAGCTGTAATAAAACTCCAGTTACTAGAACTAATTTTTGGTCCACCATTGGAACACTGAGTATTATAGCTCAATACCAAAGAGCCATTTGAAGTGGTGTTATCAAACCTACCACCAATCTGATAGACATATTGGTTATTTCCAATGCATAAATAGCTCTCTAAATTCGATAAATCTGAATTATTATTAGACCAAAAATGAATAGGATTTCCTGGAAAAATAACATCTCCACCAGTAAACTGTATCTGCTGGACTATGTTGTTAGTAATATTTTTAGCCACATTTAGAGTCTGATTTTGGATTACTCCGTGATAATATGTGCCGCTAAGTCTTATTACCACCTGGGTTAGAACAAGTAATATAGCCGAAAAAACCACTGTAGCTATTAATAGCTCAATTATTGTGAAGCCTTTGGAATTAGAATCAGTGTTTTTTTTCATTATTAATTACTCACCAATTCGTATGTTAATTTTGCATTACTTGGAGAAGTGTGTCCTTGGTCATACCAATCAATCTCTCCTTGAAGATTGTAGTAATTTAATGGAATGGCCTGTACCAGATTTAGCTTAATGTCATAAAAGCCAGTACTTCCATTGGTAACCCCTGTTTGATCGAATTTACAGTTTGAGGTAGTAATATTAAACTTAACGACGGGAGAAGTAGTAACGTAGGTGCAGAAACTACTTACATGAGTAGTAGAATAAATGCTATTAAGTGAGTATTCTGGAAGATTCATATTTGCGGCTTTAACCAATTCCATCTGATTCTGCAGAACCTGTATTGCCTGTTGCCGCAAATAGTTATTACGGTTGCTTGTTGCGATACTATCAACCGCCAATGATGAAGTAATTATGACTGATCCTATCACAGCAAGTGCAATTAATACTTCTACAATCGTATCGCCTTTTTGATTGATCGCTAGCATGAGGCGTTTGTTCCAATATTCACTGAAAATCCTGAGCCTTGAATATTTGTATTGCCAGAATTTGATGTATTATTTGCATTTGAAGTAATTGTTATGCCCAATATTCGACTAGAGCCAATCTGCTGAACGCAAAAGGTTGCGGTTTTTATTTTATTTGTAGTCGAGAACCCAGAATCATTTCTTGAACAAAGCTGATTTGTAGATTCACCACCGCAAGTAGCTCCACCACCTTGACTGGGATCCGGGTAATAACATGGGGGAGAAGGATCTGGATCATTATTATTCATTTTGTACAAATCGAGACTCGTTCCATTGTTAGGGTCATTGGTCGAAGCAATTATGCCTAGACCGCACATATTATTTGTTCCTCCGCAAGATCCTGAATCATAAAAAACACATTTGATTCTTAAATTACTACTTAAACTATATTTATCTATCTCATTATTTTTCACAATAATTTTATCAGATGTGGATATGGTTGCATTATTTGAAGGAGCTGCAACAATATAGGAATAAATCATATTAGAGGGTGTTGGTCCTATATATATATTTTTACCCAGAAATACGCATTCTTGATTGCTGCCTTGATTCGCATTCCCGTTCCCATCGATTTGAACTTCAGGTGGATTCTGATTATCTACATAACAGCTTATACTATTGTCATAAGTGTATTGCCCTGACGTTACCTGATTGGCAATATTTTGGAGCTGTGTTGCGAATGACCTTGTTCCTGTCTGGAAGTTTGTTGAAGCAACCTGTCCACCTATCACAGTCATTGCAATAATCAGTAGCGCTCCTGTAGATGCAAGCACTATCATCACTTCAATAATAGTAAAGCCACCTACTCTTTTGCCCACAGATATCATATAAAAATTATAGCATAAACAGATAGCCGACTAGCCAAGTAACCCAGAATACCAAGAAAGCAATTTAGCACCGAAAAGAACAACTGTTATTGTAGCTAGAATCAAGAAAGGACCGAATGGTATTTTAGTATGCATCAACTTGCCCTTCATAGGATAAAGAATAAGCGCATATCCTGTTCCGAGGAGTGATGCTATGAAAACAAGCAAAAAAGCCATCACAGGACTCCCAGACAGCAGCCCAAGCAGAAATACGAGCTTAACATCCCCTCCCCCAATCCATTTAGCTTGAGATAATTGAAAAATAGCATAAAATAGTACGAATAATATGAGTCCTGCCAAAAATGAGAGTAATGCATGATGAAATGCATGATAAAAAATAGCTATATATACCAAATAGACTGAGTACAAATAGATTAGAGGAAATACTACCTTATTGGGTAGCTCCATCCATCTGAAATCGTAAATAGAAAGCGCAATCAGACCAAGTAACACAATTAGCCAGGCTATGAGCCCAATAATGCCGAAACCATTAAGCTGTAATGGCCAGTAAAGATATGAAGCTATAAAAAGCACGCAAGTTAATAGTTCAACTAGTGGATATTGGATAGATATTGGTTTATGACAGTACCTACACTTCCCTCTAAGTAATATCCAGCTCAAGACAGGAACTAGATCCATGGGACCTAATACGTGCTTACAGGATGGACAAATAGATCTACCACGAGTAATTGACAGCTTTCTAGTCCTGGATTTTATTTTAGTATTCTCATGCAATCTATAAACAAATGCATTTAGAAAACTACCTAAGCAAAGTCCGAGGATTATGATAATTAGTAAAAACATGACCTAAATATAATAACACTCCCGGGCGGGAGTGTTATTACTAATCGAATTGCGATTATTATTGAGACTGTATACAGTTCCAGTACATATTTCCTGCGCCGCTCAAGGTAGTATAAAGCAGAGCTATTTGATTAGTCGTCGAGGCAACTGTCGGAAGACTAGCTCCGAATGCAGGAGCTGGGCATGTTGCATTAGTGTCCAAAACTACCATAAATTGGTTAGTCTTAGCTACTGGTGGGAGAGTTATGGGACCATTAACTTGAGCCCAAAGACCATTAGAAGTCGTAATTAAACCATTTAAAGGAGCCACTGTTAAATTATTTCCGTCACAACCAGAAGCACAAATTGTTTTAGTGCTCAAATTAGACAACTTACCTAAAGAACCAGCTTCTTGAATGACTGCTGTTTCAAATGCTGTGGGACCTGTAGCTGATGGTGCGGTAGGAATTGTTCCATTAGTATTACTAATATAGGTAGTAATTGCTGATGAAATTCTCGTTGCATCATTCTTAGCCGAATTATTAGCCTGACTTCTCTGTAGCCCAGGAACTGCCAAGAATACTACCAGTAATATCAATGCAGCAATCGCTAGTACGATCAAGACTTCAATAATTGTGAAACCTTCTTGTTTAGATTTGATTGTTTGCTTTTGCATAATGCAAATGCCCCCTTTGCTTATGTTTAATTGTTATGCTTTAAATAATAGCTTATAAATTTTATTAATGCAACACTTTTTTTAGTGGCTACCAGATAACGAGCTGTTGCCTGCAAGACTATATATTGGTAGAAGTATCGCCGCCACAATTACAAGAGCTACTCCGCCAAGAATAACCATCATGATTGGCTCTATTATTGTAGAGATATTCTTAATTTCAGTATCTACTTCTTTTTCATAGTAATCGGCTGTCTTACCCATCATCTGTTCAATTGTTCCAGATTCTTCACCAATACTAAGCATATTTGGTACTAAATCTAAAAAGTTTGGATCGCCTTTAAGAGATTGACTAAGCGCCTTTCCACCCTTGACCTTGGTAATCGCTTTATTTATTGACTCCTCTATAAGAACATTGTTTACCGATTTTGCCGTAATTTCTAGCACCTGAATTAAAGGAACTCCACTTGCTACAAGTGTCGATGACATTCTTGAAAACCTTGCCATATAAAGCTTCATCATAAGACCCTTAAATAGAGGAAAACTCATCTTGAGTCCATCGACAAATCTTTTACCCTTAACTGTTTTAGCAAGCCTATTAAGTCCAAATATGATGCCTGCTATAAATACGAGCACTATCCACCAATACTTAATTGTCTTAGCTGAGACCCAGAGTAATATTTTTGTAACTAATGGCAATGAAGCACCTGGAAGTCCGTTGTATAGGATTTGGACTTGAGGTAATACTTCTATGAGCATAAAGGCAACAACTGCCACCATAACAAGCAAAACTATGGCTGGGTAAATCAATGCTCCTCTTACTTTGGATATTATTTCAGCCTCTTTTTCCTGCTGATTAGCTAGTCTCTCAAGGGCCTTATCGATTGTTCCTGAGGTTTCACCAGCAGCCACTAGGTTAATATATATTGGTGAAAAAACTTTTGGGTAATTAGCTAGCGATTTCGAAAATGACGAACCACCTTCTACATCAGTAACAATCTGACTAATAATGAGCTTAAGCTCCTTATTCTTTGTTTGGGTAGCCACACTACTAAGGCTCTGAATAATTGGAAGGCCTGCGTCAATTAAAGTAGATAATTGCCTAGAGAAAAGTACTTTATCTTTAGTTGTTACCCTATGGGTATAGCTATTGAACATAGCCAAAATTCCAGTGTTGCCAGCCTTAATATCTATAGGAATTAAGCCTAAATTTTTTATAGCCTTAAAAGCATCTCTTTCATTTTCAGCCTGAACCCGAGACTTTATATTGGCGCCAGTTTTAGGATTTTTAGCAGTATAATTGTAGTCAATCATCCTTATTCTCTCATCAGTCTATCTAGTTCTTTTAGATCAACGGCAAAATTACGAGCTTCATCATAAGTAATTTCCCCGCTATGAACCAGTCCTACAAGTGTTTTGTCCATAGATTGCATACCAAATTCACCACCAGTCTGTATTATGGCTTCCATCTGCTGAATCTTGCCTTCTCGAATTAAGTTGCGTACCGCTGGATTTGCAACCAAAATTTCAGCAGCAGGAATTCTTCCACCTCCAACTGAAGGGACTAATCTCTGAGAAACAATGGCCATTAATATATTCGAAAGCTGTGAACGTACCTGAGCCTGTTGATGGGGTGGGAACACATCTATCATTCGATCAATACTTTGAGCTGCTCCGTTAGTGTGAAGGGTTGCAAAGACTAGGTGTCCAGTTTCAGCAATAGTAATGGCATTAGCGATTGTTTCGAGATCTCTCATCTCGCCAAGCATAACTACATCTGGATCTTCTCTGAGTACAGATCTTAGAGCAGCGCTGAATGAATAAGTATCATAGTGCACTTCTCGTTGGACGATAATAGATTTAATTGACCGATGAGTATATTCAATTGGATCCTCTACTGTAATAATGTGAACGGCTTTTTCCTGATTAATCTTATTGATCATGGCAGCTAGAGTCGTAGACTTTCCTGATCCGGTTGGGCCAGTGACAAGTACTAGTCCTCTAGGAAATTCAGAAAACTTTTCTATTATGGGAGGTAGTTTTAATTGTTCAATGGAAGGAATCTCATTATTTAGGAGCCTAAATGCTCCAGCAATATTTCCTCTTTCATGAAACAGATTAACTCTGAATCTTCCAAGGTCACCGAACGCAAAACTAAAATCAAATTCCTTATCTTTGATAAGTATCGCCTTTTGTTCTTCATCAAGAATAGAAAAGATAAGCCCTTCTATAGTTTTATTATCTAAATCTGTTATTCCTCCGATAGGAACCAATGCACCATCAACCCTCATAATTGGAGGCAACCCTACCTGTATGTGTAGATCTGATGCCTTTCTTCTGACTACTTCTTCTAGAATTGATTCAATCTTTATATTTTCCATTACTAATCCTTGCTGATAGACGCAACTCTATTAACTTCATTTAGTGTTGTTAGGCCGCTGAGAGCTTTTAGGAAGCCATCTTCGCGCATACTTATCATGCCTTCAGTTTTGGCCATTTTTTCAATTTCAAGACTAGTAGATCTCTTTAATATAAGATCCTGGATTTTTTCGGTTACGCTAAATACTTCGTAAATTCCCATTCTGCCCTTATACCCTCCCGGAGCTTCTGAGGAATTTATTCCTCTTGTTAAAGTATAAGCTTTACTGCCCCTCAGTGGCAAGTTACTAAATCCTAAATCTGCTCCTACTCTTTCGATGTCCGATTGTTTTTCGGGCAATAGTTTCCCGAGAGTCTGGTCTATTAGTCCTGTTTCAATCTGATCAGAAACATAGTTTTCTTTATTCTCGCCAATTCTTCGAACCAATCTCTGTCCAATTACAGTTCTTACTGTGCTCGCTATTAGAAAAGGTTCAATTCCCATATCCAAGAGTCTTGGCAAAATTCCGGCGGCCGAGTTTGTGTGAAGAGTACTAAACACTAGGTGTCCTGTAAGCGCGGCCTGAACGGCTAACTCTGCCGTTTCTTTATCTCTAATTTCTCCAACCATAACTACGTTGGGGTCTTGACGAAGTATAGACCTAAGTCCACTAGCAAAAGTAAGGCCAACCTCGGGATTAACCTGTATCTGATTTATTCCTTCCATTTTATATTCAACGGGATCTTCAAGAGTAACAATATTTATTGAATCACTTTTTATTTCATTTATAAGGGCATATAGAGACGTAGACTTACCTGAACCGGTAGGCCCTGAAGTTAGTATCATTCCACTGGTTTGCTTCATTCCATCTCTAATTAGCCTAAGACTTCTGCCAACATAACCCATATCTTCTAGGTTTAAACTTGTGCCAGATTTATCGAGTAAACGAATAACTACCTGTTCACCCCAAATCGTTGGAGATATGGCAATACGAAGGTCAATATCCTTGTTTCCAGATTTAATTGAAAACTGACCATCTTGTGGTATTCGGTGCTCATCTATTTTTAGATTTGATAGGATTTTAATTCTAGATATAAGGGGTGGCTCAGCAATCTTAGGTAACCTTGTTACCTCTCTCAATATGCCGTCGATTCGACACCTTATCTTCATAAAGTTCTTGGTTGGCTCGATGTGAATATCTGAAGCCTTGTTTCTTGCAGCGAACATAAGTATTGAAGTTATGATTTTACTTATTGGGGAATCTTGGGATATGTTTTGAACATCCATTGATTCCAAATTCATACCCCCGGTAGCATCATTATTTTTTTGTTCACTTGAACTGAAGTCACCAATTAAAGACTTGTTAATCTGAGCATCATATTGTTTGAATATGTGCTTAATACCGCCTTCGCTAGCAAGATAAACCTTTACTGGCCTATTCACTCTGCTTGCTAAAAAGTCGACAGCTTGAATATTATCGGCGTCAAGCATGGCTACCGCAAGCCTATTACCTATTTCACCCAGCGGTACAGCCATAAATCGCTCAGCGATATCTTTAGGTAGTAAATCTAGAGTTTGAGCGCTAATTGTTGCCTCGCTTAAATTGACATAAGGAATTGAGTTGGCATTAGCGATTGCTTCAGTTAAGTTTTCTTCCGATATTAACTTCTGATTAATAAGTAAAGTAATGAATGGTGTGTTCTCATGTTCGGATTTAATTTTTAGATCTTTAAGCTGAGCGGGATTAATACCACACTTTTTGACTAGAAAATTTTCTACCTTTTGTTCGGTATCTGCAGATAATACGCTCATTCTAGTTCCTAATTACTGCCTGAGCTAAACGTATTGCTTCCCTGCTGTCCACCAATTTGAATATGAACAACTGGATCAACATTGCTACTACTTAAATATGGTCTTACTTCAGCGTCTGGAAAACTTGTTTCTATTATTGGTACACTTTCAACATTTTGCTGGCGTGATGTAGGGGTTACAAAAACTTTAGAAGAAATGACAACGGAAGCTATAGCGCTAATAATTCCAATTAATATCAATGTAGTTATATCTTTAGACTTCATTTGACTACTACCTGACCTATATTAAATTGATACGCAGGCTGATAATAACTTTGGGCCGTATAGGTAATCGTAGGACTTTGACCTGCAGTAGCTGCAGTAAATATGGCTCCAGTTACCTGAATCGGGATAATAGACTTATTAAGCGAATCAAAAGTACCCTGTATGCTATTTAGACCCGTACTAAATGTTCCTGTAAGCTGAACGGGTGTTGGTTTGGGATTGCTGCTACCAGCAGCAGATGAAGCGGAAGAAGTCGCTGCCAAGGAAATGAAGCCAGATCCCTGTCCTAATAAATTATTTAAATTGGATAAATTTAAATTCCAGGCATTTGGATCAAAACTTGTAGATAACGCGTCGAGTATTATCTTTGAATTATTTCCATCGTTATTCCCTGACCCCAAAGGATTTCCACCTAATAAATTTTGAGGCTGATCTACAAATGCTTCATATGATGATTTTAGGCTTGTGATGGCACTTAGGTCGGTGTCTAAATTATTCTTGGCTATTGTTTGCTGACTGATTATTCGGTTTTGATATGCACCCTGACTGATTAAATCTTTAGTGGCAAATAATGCAAAGATAAAAATAAAGACCGTAAATGCTAGTGAGCCAAATATAAGCTGATTCGCCTTATCTAATTGAACTCTTTTACCTAAAGTATTTTTATCCATAATAGTTCCTTATTTAGTAAATGTGCTGGCACTAGGTTGATTTAGAGTAGATTGGGTAACGTCTTTATTGGGAACACTAATTGCAATATTGGCCCCGGTCTTAAATAACGCAACTGGAACAGTAGCTTTAACACTGTAGTTAATTGAGGCGCCCGATGATGCTGATGAGCTTGTTGATCCTGATAAGCCAGAAATAGTGACTCCACCAAATAGTGGCTCCTGAGGGCCTTTATCTAGTGAGTAAGTTGAATATAATAACTGATTATAAAATACGTTACCGTCTAACAAATTATCTGCGCTTCCATCAAATGTTAAGGCACCAGTTTGATAATTAATATTGAAAGTTGAGATAGTGATTCCTTTTGATGTAGATTGTTGCAATATATTAAATATTTCATAAGGGTTGTTTCTATTTGCATAAAGACCTGGCAATGACTTCAATTGCTGTTGAATTGTAATAATCTTATTAACATCAGCATCATTTTTTATGGATGCACTCTCAGAAGTGATCTGTGTTGCAACAGAGTTAAGGTGATTTTTCTGAAAGACATCAACTGTTAAATAAAGGACTACAATGGCAACAATTGAAATAGCACTTAATATTCCGCAGATAAAAACCACGATTCTTTCAGTGCGCTTGGTTTTCATAAATTTAATCTTTACGTCTGGAAGCAAATTAATTTGTATCATTCGTTTCTCCCTGCGAGGCCAACAGCAACACCAAATTGATTTGATACGGTCATAAGTTCAGATTGACGGGTTTGAGGGAAAGAAACATTGTGCCATGCATTACCAATTTCTACATTTAGACCAAATCTCTTAGCAATTTCATTTGCAAAATTGGGAATTAGAGAGGCTCCTCCAGTAATAATCATCTTTTCAATCTTCTTGCCAGAATATCTTGACTCAAAGAACTTAATTGATTTATCGATTTCGGTATTCAAAAGTTCTATAGTGGACTGAATTGCCTTATTTAATTGGCCATCAAGTTTTGTTGGATCCATGCCAAATTTGAAAATAAATTGCTGAGCTTGCTGATTATCTATATTCAAATTCTGAGCAGCAGATCTAATTATTGCTTGGGTTCCTACAGCGATTGACCTAGCCAATCTTGGCGAATCACTCATGGAGATTATCAAATCAGTCCCTAAGCTCCCTACATCCAAAACAATTACAGGTGAAGCAGAACCTGGAGTTACTAGAGCCCTTACTACAGCAAGATTTTCAGGTTCGAAAGCTATTACATTTAGGCCTACCGACTCAAGGCTATCCAGTCTACTTTCAATGTATTTATCGCTAACACTACTAAGCAAAATCTCTACTTTAGAAGTCTCTTTAGGCGAGTCGCCAATTAATGCCCAATCAATTTTAGATTCACCAATAGGAGTTGGAATCAATGAATCGGCTTGAAACATAATTGTTTTCTCTAGCTCTCTAGGCGAAACCCTATCTATGTCTACAACAGTTGTAAATACTTTTTTGGTAGGTAGACCCACTACTACATTTTTAGTTGTCAGCTTGGCCTGACTACAAAGATCTAGAATTATTTGAGCCAATTGTATCTGATCGGCCTTGGAATCGCTTAAGGAAATTTTAGGATCTATTGGGACATATGCATATTTAACTAAAGTCTTGGGATAATTGCCATCAAGTTGCACTAATCTAATAGCTGTTGTGCCGATGTCTAGCCCAAAAAAATCAGATATCCCACTCAATAAACTCATATTAGTAAAATTATAGCATAAGTGCTTAAAGTGAATTCAACTTTTTCATAAAGTTGGCGATAGACTAAACAATGCTGTCAATCTACCTTCCTGAGTGCCAACCGGCGCCAACCAATCCTCTGGTGTATAATTGAATATTTCTGCAGGGGTATTGCTTACAGATTCTGAGCTATCTATATTTCCACCAGTTCGCTCTAAGTATATTTGTTTAGCCATGAATGATCCATTTACGATTAGTTGATTGGGTGATGATAAACTTCCATAACAACTCGTTCCCTGGAAATTACCCCCAGAATCTGCACAATCTCTAATGTCATTCGTGGCAATGTATATTCCATCTAACTGATGAACGCCTGGTGCTATATAAATATTATTGGCTATTATTTTAAGATATGGTATCTGACTTATGTCAGTCCATCCGGTTGTGTTGTATTTGATGTCTCCATTTATGTATACATTGCCTGTGACATATATTACCGCTTTGGTGCCGTTAGTAACAGTGTTGGAGTTAATGGTTAAGTTGCCGGTGTATGCTACTGTTCCCGTCCCTATTGAATTTATTGTTCCTGGACTTGTTGATGTTGTTAGAGCAGAGTACGAGCTAAGATCTGGTCCGCATGGAGCTGTTCCGAACATGCCACCATAAATTGGTGAGGTAAATGGGGCTCCGCCAGTGTTTGCATTAGCAAAGGTGAGATCATTCCCATTGGCTGTATTGTTTTGGTTAGAAACAAAGCCAATTATTTGTCCTAGTGCTTGAGCTGCCATGGTTGTGCCTGAGCCACTAAATGATGGGACGCTGGTGTTAGTATTTGAGTTCCAAGCGAGTATTCCGTCAGGATCTGGAGAAGTATCGGTACAGCTACCTGGTTGAGCCCCTATTACAGTTCCGGTTATGATGTCGCCGCCAGATACTTTAATAAATGGCTTACTATAAATAGTGAAATTTGAAGCGCAGGAGTTAAAATTGGGATATGTGATACCGGAAGCTGGAAGAGTAGATGTGAATGTAAATGAAGCTGGATATAAGCCGGGATTATTACTTAGCGTTTTTGTAACATTGGCTATTAAATTAGAGCCCGATAGACTACCATTTACTGATGTTGTTACATTTAGGAAATTAACACTAAAAGTGCCCGCAATTCCACTAATAAGATTACTTGAGCCAGGATTGGCGCTCGTGCTAGGCTGCTCCATAAATCCTACACTAGCATAAACGGTTTGTATCTGCCCAGGACTAGGATTTGGACTAGAAAATGTTGGCGGTGAGCACGTGTAAACTACTCTAACAGGACATTTTATTACAGTGGTGACATTTGCAAATCTAGCAGAACTAGCGGTGTTATAATCTGTTACAGATATTTGGTATTGATTGTATTTTCCATTACTGTTTAATGTACTGCTCAAATCATAATTTAGATTAACTCCATTACTAATAGTACTGGAACTGTTTATCTGGGTATAGCCTCCTGAACTATTCAGTTGTCCAATAGTATAGGCTATGTTTTTATTCGATGAAGCATCGGCATCAGCAATCGATGCTGTAAGTTTATCATTTACATCACAAACCGGCGAAACAATGGTTGGCTTATGATCGGCAGTTGTATATGCAAAATTATACTCAGTATTATTTCCTAAATTATAATTACAGGCATGGGGGCTTTCTTTGAGGCCCGCTAATTGAGACTCATAAGCACTATAATTGGTATTGCAATGATCTTTAACTCCAGACGGTGGTGCGCCCCCTGGCGGAGCCCCATTCTTGATATAATCAGGAGTAATAATCGGGTTACTCAATAAATTACCTGTCACTGGATCGGTAAAAATTTGAGGAACTCTAATGCAGAATGAAGTGCCAATGGTGACAGATTGGGTATACGAGCCTGTATTGTTCGTAGTGGCATTATAATTACAGTTAGTTCCTGTTATTGGCACACCAGAAAGAACTCTGCTTCCAGAACCATTATAGTAATAGACCAGCCCTCCAATATTTACTTTGGCAGGCTTAACAAAAATTGTAAGAAAACCATAGGCACCATTGTCGCTACTATTAAGCAAAACTGCTCCACTCACTGTTGCCAAAGATCCATTTGATCCTAAATCATAATTATAATAAGTTGTGCCTACAACATTACTATCTGTAGCCTGAGGACTCGCTGATATATCTAAATCATATCCAGATGGAGGCTGTATCTGTAAAAATTTATTATTTCCGCCAACTAGACAATTTACCCCTATTACCATATTATTCTTTGCTGTACCGCCAACAAATGTGGATGTAGCAGACTCAGCCCCACTCTCGCAAGGATTATTTGCACAATTTATATCAATAGTGGAAATTGAATTATCATTTCCTGTAATTGACTCAAGAGGCATTCCCGTACCCTGGGAGTCATAGTCCCAGCATCCAGAATATTGAGTCCATGAACCATATGTAAAAGACCCTCCATTAGGCTGATAATGCTCTTTTAGGGTTGCATAGCTAGGCGAAACAATCTGACCACTGCTCGAATCCTTAAACTGAACTCCGACGGAATAAACGTGCCCTCCATCTTTATTAAAACAAGATCCGTAATTAAGGGTAGCGGCATAAGCCTTTTCGCCGAATACAAAGCCAATTGGTTTTGCAATTATTGCTTTGAGATTGTTCAATATGTCACCTGGCGTCTTAAAATAAACGCCTTTTTTAGAATAAACATTTAACATATTCTCTTCAGTTGTAAACTTTCCGTTGTTAGATTTTTCTAGTCTAAAAATAGCAAAATACCCAACAGTGGACTTAAATATTCCTGTATTTTGTCCAACATTTGAAAGCTTACTAACTGCATCATAATTAGAGATTCCTCCGCCTCCAAAATTAGAAAACTTTGAATTGTTAGAATAACTGTCCACAAGATTAGTGACGTAGGTATAGCTAGTAGGTAAGCCTATAGCTGTTTTTTCTAAATTATTATCAATTTTATATGCATCAGTTTGCTCTTTTATTGATTCGGAAGAGAGTCCACTATTAAAGAGTGGTAAAAACTGAGCAGAAAGCTTAGATTTAATTTCATTATCAATTTCGGTTGTTTCGTGCAAAAAAGGATCCCACCTAATTGTCACTCCAAACAATTGATTTTGAGAAAATATTTTATCCTTCAAGGCATCCTGCAAGTAGGTTGTCTGATTAATATAGTTAGCAATTTCTTTTGATTCACCATATTGGGTGGAGACATAATGATAATATTGCTCCTTGCCACCATTGATGTCGTAGTACTGCTTCATGTATTTATCTGTAGCAGCCTGCGAATAATCAAGACCTGCGATTTTTGCCTCACTAACATATGCGTTATTGCTTATAATTGCGTTTTTGGCAGTGTCGGCATAACTACTTAGAGGTTTATTTACTTTATTTTTAGCATCTTGAAACTGATAATATTTCTCTAGATTCTGATAAAAATTTCTGGTAGTGGCAATTCCATTAATTTTTGAGTAATATTTGTCGACTTTACTTATATAAATTAAAGATGCCAGTAATACCAAAATAACAGCTAATGATGTTATTAGTAGGGTGCTTTTATGTCGCTCCAAAAACTTCATTTCTTATTTAATTCCTCAATAAATTAAGTATAGTACTAATGCTTGGTATATAAAAGAGTAAAAAATGATTTTATCTCTGTTACAATGTATTCATGTCAAAAAATTTAGAGATAGGAATAGTTGGTCTTCCAAATGTAGGTAAATCTACACTTTTTAACATACTCACCGACGGAAATGCTCTGGCAGCCAACTACCCTTTCGCGACAATAGAACCAAATAGTGGAACTGTTGCAGTACCGGATGAAAGACTTAGGGTATTGGCTGATCTTTATAAGACCAACAAAATAATCCCTGCTACTGTTACATTTACAGATATTGCTGGGCTTGTAGCTGGAGCTTCTAAAGGCGAAGGACTCGGCAATCAGTTCCTGGGTCATATTAGATCTACAGCACTTATTGTGCATGTCGTAAGAGCATTTAGTGATTCCAATATTCAACATGTAGACGAAGATCACAATCCAAAAAAGGATATTGAAGTTATCAATACTGAACTGATGCTTGCTGATATTCAATCTATAGATAAACGACTTTCAAAACTCGAAAAAGAGGCCAGGTCGGATCCTAAAGTTCGTGTAATTGTTGAACAAATTAAAAAAGTTCGTGATTACTTGGACCAAGGAATTATGCCGAATTCACTTCCCGATGAGGATTTCTCAGAGATTACCGACTTACAGCTTTTATCATTAAAACCTCAAATATTTGTATTCAATATTGATGAAAAAGACCTTGATAAAGATTCAAAAAAACAAGAACTCATCAAATTAGTTGCAAACTACCCTTCTGTTTTCATATCAGCAAAATTAGAAAATGAACTTAGAGGCCTTGATGAATCCGATGCAAAAGAATTATTGGAAAGTTACGGTCAGACTGAAAACGGATTGAACATACTAATAAAAATGGCTTATTCAACTCTTGGGCTTCAAAGCTATTTGACTGCTGGCGAGAAAGAAGTGAGGGCTTGGACAATAAATTCAGGAGATACAGCACCTCAAGCTGCTGGAGTAATTCATGGAGACTTCGAAAAAGGCTTCATAGCTGCTGAAATAGTTAACTATACCGATTTAGTTAATGCTGGCTCCATGCAGGCTGCTAGGGCAAACGGTAAGGTCAGAACAGAAGGCAAGGCCTATGTTATGAAGCCAGACGATGTAGTTGAATTCAGATTCAACGTCTAGGAATAATTCCCTGTCTAGGCCATTGCCTATTTTTAGATTTGAAAGATGATTTAATAAATGGATTGACTGGATAAGGTGACTCATTAGTTGTTCCTAGATCTAGAGCTGGATTTAGCTGACTAGCCCTAAGGTCATCTTTCATAGCATGATTCAATGCTATTGTTGCTAGAGAAATATCCTCGTCGTTATTTTCTATGAAGTATGACATTGGCTTAGGTGTGGCCTGAATAGTTGACTGCTGTATGGGAATTGAAGGTGCTTGTTGTATTGGGGCGACTTGCTGATAAGTCTGAGAAAAAGCTTGTGAGTGGGCTTGCTGAAATTGCCTAATTGCAAGCACGTGCTGTTGAGCGCTCATCGATAATTTTCTCATTTTCTGAATGTTCCAGCTCGTAAAATGGAGTGTTTTAGTTGGCGTAAAAATCTTTATAGTTGAATCAAGTAGTCTATGAGAGTAATCAATTTCTGCAATCATGTCATACCTGACGTCTTCTACTGTCAAAAACATAGGTTTTGAATCAATTAATATGATTCTTTGATTGGTAGCGCAAAGCATTGCGAAACCATTCAAATAATGGCCGTTTACACAGTCACTAATCACTTCGCCTGGTAATAAAATATTACACAGCTCCTTGAGTTCAGAACGACCCCAAAGCCCAATTCGGCTTCCGGAACGTCTCAATTGCTCTTCTACAGTACTCATACTTACCATATCGCTACCCTCCTTCCTTATACTTATATATTAGACTTCTGAGTTGAAGCTGTATGTTATATTGCTCACCATAACTAAGAGATATAAGTCACATATTTGCCCAAAAAGCCTAATTCTGACATAATGAAGGTATGCTAGCGTCTGATAAACAGAAAGCTTCACTGATAGAAATATTCCGTCGGGCGAAGAAAATGACTTATGCTAAGGGGGAATTTATCATCAGGCCCGGCGAAACTCCGCCGGGTATTTTATTTGTCGATAGCGGCCTCGTTAAGGCTTACGATATAACAAAATATGGTGAGGAAAACTTACTAGTTATCCGTAAAGCTGGTGAATTTTTAGGTATAACTTGGGCTATTACTGGTGAAGATAGAAAAATTATTTATACAGCTCTGGAGCCGACAACAGTTCACTGTATAGACCGTGAAAGTTTTTTAAAACATATACAATCTGATCCTAAATTAAGCCTACCCATAGTCGACATGGTTACAGAAATGTACAAAATGCATTCTGATAGGATACTAAATCTTGAATACCGAACAGTTAGAGAAAGGCTAATATCCTATCTTCTGACCTGTGCCGAAAGGTTTGGGCAGCAACTAGATGATTCAGGCGCAATTTCAATTAGCGTCCCCTTAAAACAACAGGACATCGCAAGCTCGATTAACGCAACAAGAGAAACTACAGGCAGACAACTGGCAATTCTAGAAAGACAAAATCTAGTATCAAAACACAATTCATATATTCTCTTAATTGATCCCGTTAAACTAAGAAGCTTTCTTTAAAAGATAAAACCTTTCACTGTTTCCTTTTGAACCATGAATTTCCGAATCGGCCTTATTTAGAATTAAAAAGTATTTAGACGCCCAAGACTCAAAATCTTTAAGTATTTGGCGTCTAATTCTATCATTCTTTATAATACCTTTAATTTTTTCATTTCTATTTGCTTCGAATTGAGGCTTTACGAGAACTGCCATTTCAGCGTTTTTAGGAATAACATTTAACATTCCGGGGAGTATATTTCTCAAAGAGACGAAGGATAAGTCCATTAAAATAATATCTGGTTGGCTAGATAGCTTGTGAATAGAAAGGATGTCGGTTCGTTCATGAATTTCAACTCTAGGATTTTCTCTCAATGATTTATGGAGCTGCATTACACCGAGATCTACGGCTATAACTTTTTTTGCTCCGTGCTTTAAAGCAAAGTCCGTAAAACCACCGGTTGAACTTCCAACATCTAAGATTATTTTGTCTCGAAAATTTAAGCCTAGCTTATCCGCTACGCTTTGTATTTTGAGTCCCCCACGGCCAACGTATTCAAGATCAGCCATTGCAAGAAACTCTTATTTTACTCTTTCTAAGTAAGTACCAGTTTCAGTGTTAATCTTAATAACGTCGCCAGTCTTAACGAAAGCTGGGACCTTAATTATTTTTCCAGTTTCTAAAGTAGCATCTTTAAGCACATTTGAAGTTGTATCGCCCTTAACTACACTCTCAGCATATGTAACTTCAAGCGCAATAGTCTTGGGAAGCTCAATACCAATAAGTTGATCATTAAAAAACTGAGCGGTAACTTTATCGCCTTCTTTCAGGTAATCAACCTGCTCTTCTATATCTTCTCTAAGTACTTCGAATTGATCATAGTTATCGAGGTTCATAAAATAAAATTTTGTTCCGTCATTGTATAAATATTGAACGTTTAAACTATTAACTTCTGCTCGTTCAATTGACTCGCTACTCTTTACGGTTTTTTCCATTACCTTGCCATCAATTAAGCTCTTAATTTTAACATTTACAATAGAACCACCACGACCAACTACTTTTTGAGAATAGTCAATTACTTTATATGGCACTCCATCCATTTGAAAAATGGTACCCTTTTTTAATTCGGTGTTACTTAGAGTCATAATTTACCTGTAGAAATATTTAGTTATTAGCAACGAATGGTAATAGTGCTAAGTGCCTTGCTCGCTTAATAGCTTTTGCAAGTTGTCTTTGCTGACTTTCAGTCAAGCCAGTCTTTTTTCTAGATTCAATCTGCCCATAGATATCAACAAATCTCTGTAGGTTTTTGTAATCTTTGTACTCAAAATATGTTGAGTCTGTTTGCTGTTTAAAAATCTTTGCCATTATTTATCTCCTTAAAATGGTATATCGTCTAAGTTAATTGGTTCGTCACCTATATCATCGATGACTACGCTGTCTTCCTTGGCAGGCTTCTTGCTTGCAGGAGCGCTCTGAGAGTCATTATCTCTTGGCTCTGCGTCTGTACCGCCTCGTGAATCAAGAAATGTTACATCGCTTGCTAGCACTTCCACCTTGCTTCTTTTTGCCCCATCCTGTTCCCAGCTTCGGCTTTGAAGTTTACCTTGTACTAATACTCTACGACCTTTTGTCACGTACTGCGCGACTCTTTCGCCAAGATTAGCCCATGCTACAACATCAATATAGTCTGTTGCTTCTTTCCACTCTCCACTGGCATCCTTATAGCTTCGATTAAGCGCAAGGCTGAAACTGCACACAGATTGTCCGCTTGGGATTTGTCTGAGTTCAGGATCTCTTGTTAAGTTACCCATTAACATTACTTGGTTAATACTTTTCGCCATAATAAATTCTCCTCTTTAAGCCCTATTATACATCTGTTTTAGAATCGTCGGTCTTTTTTGAAGAGGTTTTTTCTTCTTTTGAAGAATCACTTCCACCACGTTCAGCCTGCTTCTTCTTTCGTTCAGCCTGAGCAGCCTCTGCTCTAGCAATCTTTTTAAGATCAGGGCGAACGATAATGAAACGCAATACTTCTTCAGTGATGTTCAAAACCTTTTCAATCTTAACAACTGACAACGCAGGAATCTCTAGTGTATAGAATACGTAAATGGCATGGTCTTGTTTTTTGATTGTGTAAGCCAATTTTTTCTTGCCCCAATTGTCCACTTTGGAAATTTTGGCACCATTGTCTTTGAAAATCTTTTCAACAATACCTGTAGCTTTTTCAATATCTACTTCTAGACCTGGATCAAAAAGTAATCCAATTTCGTATTGATTCATGAGTCTTTCTCCTTCTGGTTAATTAGCCTATGTACCTATTAGTCATAAGCCTGAGTTAATAATGACTATATTATAGCTTAATCACCCCTGTTGGTCAAGATTCATCTATTTCGGCTTCTGTAGGCTCTACATTACCACCAATCTCATTGTCTCCACCGAACACTTCATCAAGACTACTAATTAGGACCTCTCTAGGTCTCTGTCCATCGGCAGGACCAATAATTCCTTGTTCTTCCATGGTTTCTATAAGTCTTGCTGCCCTTCCATAGCCAATCCTCAGTCTTCTTTGTAGCAAGCTCGTACTAGCCTTCTTGCCCTCAATAACAACTCTAAGCGCATCCTTCCACATTTCATCATCGGCATCGTTAGCGCCGTAATCTGCTACGATTCCACCTTTACCATTGAGCTGCACTGGTTGGCTAATGATTTCGTCATCATACTGTGGAGGTCTTTGTGATCTGATAAAATCGGTAACCTTTGCGGTCTCATCACCAGAAATAAACGCTGCTTGAACACGTTTTGGTTTAGGCATGTCCGATGTAAGAAATAGCATATCTCCTTGTCCAAGCAATTTTTCAGCACCCATTTGATCTATAATTGTTCGGCTATCTATTTGTGAAGCTACAGTGAAAGCAATTCTAGCTGGAACGTTAGCTTTAATTAGTCCCGTAATAACATCAACCGATGGTCTCTGTGTTGCCAGCACTAAGTGAATTCCAACAGCTCGAGCTTTTTGAGCTAGCCTTACTATCAAAGCTTCAACGTCTCTTGCAGCCATCATCATAAGGTCTGCAAGCTCATCGATAACAATTACAATGTAAGGCATTCCTTCTTCTTTTTTAAGGTCATTATATTCTCCAATATTTCTTCGACCCACTTCAGCAAGAGCCTTAAGTCGTCTTTCCATCTCTGCCACTGCCCATTTTAATGCGCTAATACATTTTTCAGGATCATTAATTACTGGGGTTAGTAGGTGTGGTATATCGTTATATGGTGCTAATTCTACCTGTTTTGGATCCACTAATATTAGCTTAAGGTCGCTTGGACTATTGTGATAAAGCAAGCTCGTTAGGATATCGTTAATCATTACCGACTTACCTGAACCGGTTTGTCCAGCTACCAATAAGTGAGGCATCTTTGCTAAATCATAGACTATTGGTGCACCAGTAATATCTCTACCGATTATCATACCAAGGGGACTAGATATGTCAGTCCATTCCCTAGACTTTAGAAGAGAACTCACCCTTACAATTGCAGGCTTAACATTTGGAACTTCAACGCCAACCGCCTTTTTACCAGGAATCGGTGCTTCAATTCTGATTGAATGAGCTGCAAGATCTAAAGCTAAGTTAGTTTCAAGGTTCACAATCTTAGTTAGCTTAACTCCGGTTGAGGGCTTCAGCGTAAACTGAGTAACTCTTGGCCCAACGTTTGCACCCTCCATCTCAACCTCGATATTAAAGTTTGATAGAGTATCTTGAATGATTTGAGCATTGCCCGCAACATCACCAGCATCAGCCTTGTCCTGATTCTGATCAAGCAATCCAATTGAAGGAAATTTCCATTCTGGATCCCTAGCAGTAGTTAAAGCTTGCTGATTATCCTCAGGATTAACTTTTTGAGCAGCGTTCTTGAAACTTGAAAGCCTTGGTTTTGGAGCAGCACTGTGCTCTACTGGCACCCCTTCATTAAGCTTAAATGTTGAACTGGTCTTCAGAGTAGATAAATCTGCATCTGGTTCTTTCTCTTTTGTCTTTAGCAAATCACCAACCTTAGTGATTACTTTTGGTGATACGCCAAAAGCAAAGAACATAGATAGAATTGCCAAAATTAGGAAGACCAATGAAGCTGGGGTTTTGGTTAGTGCAAGTAAACTAACATTTCCGACTAATTTACCCAGCTCACCACCATGACCCAGAATCCAACCACCATCAGTTTTAACGGCTCCAATAATGAAGAACCATGTGGATAATGATATTAATGATATTAATATACTTATAAGCTTAGACAGAGGAATCTTGTTGTCTTCGGTCATAAACTTCATGACACCACAATAAACTAACACTGCTGATAAATAATATGCAGCCCATCCGAATGTCCAGTAGGCACCGTGAAATAGACCATTTGGCAATGGACCACCCCCTCCGAAACCCCCGAGCAGTACAAAAAGAGCAAGAAGAATTAAAATTATGCCACCAGCTAGAGGCCAAAAATTGGATCCCTCAGCTGGTTGATTTTTTCTTGATCTTGTTTGCTTTTTCTTTTTTGCCATTTGGAAGTATTATAACATTTATTTTATCTGTTAAAATCGAAAATACTTATTTTTATTTTGGATATTAATTATCCGCTTATTATATAAACAAATTACGAACTTGTCAATAAGCTAAAGCGGCGACTATCCCCTCATAGCAAGTAGGTAACCGTAAGCTCGTTAGTATTATATTTAGTCATATCTGAGAATGGGTCAATTTGGGCCGTTTTTGATAAAGACTTACTTAGTTGATAGCAAGCTACCCCTAACCCGCCACTGTTAAGCGGTGGAAGTTCCCAACCAAGCATAATTACGCGCAAAATTGCCCTCTAGCTTTCCTGTTTGTTTACCTCTTTAATTATGGCTCATAATTAACTTAAGCGCAAAGATATTTATAGTGTTTAGGGATTTAATATTTCAGGTTTCAATTTTTTTAAAACTACTCACCCCAAACCATACCATTACTACTACCATTAGTCCAAGCACTGCTAGATCCTTCCACAGCTGGAAATATCCTTGGTTAATTAGAAGATGACGCATTGCATCAACAGAGTACGATACTGGGTTGCAAGAAGCTATAATTTTTAAAGCCTTTGGAAAACCCTGTATTGGAAAGAGTGCCCCAGATAGGAAAAATAGTGGAAATATTAGAAATTGATTGATAGCCTGAAAGCCCTGGAAATCGTTTACCCGAGAAGCTAGCCCAGCACCGAAACAGGTTACAGCAAAGGTAAATAGCATTGCCACAATTAGGGCCAGCGGAACGAGAAGCCAGTTATATGGCCTAAAACCGAGAAGCATCGAAAGGAAGAATACCATTGTGGCCTGCGCTAGCGTAGTGGTCGATCCTCCAAGCGCACTGCCCATTAAAATTCTAAGCCTTGAAACTGGTGCAACTAAAGTTTCTTTTAAGAATCCGAACTGCTTATCCCAAATAATATTTATACCCCAAAAAATTGCTCCAAAAAGGATAGTTTGAATGATAATGCCTGGAACTAAGAATTCTATATAATTTCCATTACCTGCTCGTTTATATAGCGAACCAATACCATAGCCTAATGCAAGAAGGAATAGTATGGGCTGTCCAACGGCACCAATCATTCTAGACTTTGAGCGGGTATATCTCTTAATCTGCCTAAGCCATAAATAATATATTTCCATTATTACCTCATCCTTCTTGAACGAACACGTGATCGAAAAGCTTCGTTTGGATCTACTTCTTCTTCTCTAATCTGTTTACCAGTCAACCTGAGGTATGCGCTTTCTAAGTCTTTAGTCTTTGTAAGAGCAAGTAACTGCTTTACCGTACCATTGGCTATTATTTTTCCATCATCAATTACTGCTATTCTATCCGCTACATTTTCAGCTTCTTCAAGGTAGTGGGTAGTAAAGAAAATTGTCATACCTTCGGTCTTGTTTAATTTCTCAACATAATCCCATAGTAGATTTCTCGTCTGTGTGTCCAGGCCAAGAGTCGGCTCATCAAGAAAAAGAACTTTAGGGTGATGCAATAATCCCCTAGCTATTTCAAGTCGCCGTTTCATACCTCCGGAAAAAGTTTTTACTAGAGAATCTTTTCTATCCCATAACTCTACGAGCTTCATTAACTCTTCGCTTCGTTTAATTCTATCGGCTTTTGGTAAGTGGTATAAGACACCGTGGAGTTCCATATTCTCGTAAGCCGTTAACTCATCATCTAGGCTGGGATCTTGAAACACAATCCCAAATGAAAATCGTGCTTCATTTTTCTCTTCTATTACGTTAGTACCATCGAGCTTAATAGTCCCATTCGTCGGTTTTAGTAGAGTGGTTAACATTTTTATGGTTGTACTTTTTCCGGCACCGTTGGGACCCAGAAAACCAAATACCTCCCCTCTAGCTACACTAAAAGAAATGTTCTTTACAACTTTATGCTCACCGTATATTTTTGTTAAATTCTTAACATCTATTATAGAATCGCTCATTAATCTTATATTAACAAAAATACGGTTTGTTAACAAGTTAGGAGATAGGTAGTAAGCTAGCTGACCTAGTCCATCAACACTTGTCGTAGTATTGCTTTCCATCTGACCATTTCCAGTAGCTGGATCAATATTCCTAGAATCTCCATAAATAAACGTCGGATGTTTACACCCACTTATTACGATCTCTGCATGTCCTCCAGGATAATTGAAGAAAGCAACGTCACCTGGACTGGGTAAATATCCTGAATTTAGGTCATGATAAGAAAAACCCATATCACTTAGTTGGTTGGCGTCATTTTCATCCCATGGTGCATTATTTCCATTAATGAATGGAGACCCGGAAATGTTGTAGATGTAGCTAACAAAATCGGCACACCACTCTTCGTTTGGATTGCCATCTGTGTACTCGTTAAGCAAAGTTTCGTGGTTTATCGAGCCACTAGTCCAAATATTCCACTGTTCTGTAGCTTTACAGGCTAGTATCTCCGATTTACTCCCAATGCAGTTATATATACTTGACCTATCACTATATTCCCAAATTGAGTTAGGCTGGGATTTATCAGGGCAATTGTCAATAACAATTTTTGTCGAGTAGCTACCGGCCACACTAAGGCACTTTCCACTATTTGGATTGATAAACCCACTTTTATATAATATCCAAACCTGTCCAGGTGACTGATCGCATCTATCTAAAACTACAGGACTGTTATCTTTTGTTTGGATCGTCATTCCCTTTATTATCGGATTTGCAATATGGGGTGTAATTGGCGGTATAGGGTTTGCAGTTCTTGGCTTTATTATATACATTACTCAAAGAATAATGACAGTTAATTATGAGCAGAAGAAGCAAGGTCTTAAATCAAAAACAGATAATAAAATTGACCCATTCTCAGATATGACTAAATAGAATACTAACGAGCTTACGGTTACCTACTTGCTATGATGGGATAGTCGCCGCTAAAGCTTATTAACTTCTTGGATCTTGGTTGAGAAGTCGTTCTCTCATTTGAGCAAATCTTTTTTGCTGCTCTAAAGCTATTTCTTCTGGGGTTTTTTGCTTACCATTTGAATGATTCTTTTGAATGTCACCCTTACCACCAATAACATTAACCACCGGTATTACAATTGGGCTCTTGCCTGTATTTTCAAATAGGAAGTGAGTTATAAAATCTTTAAGCTCAACTTTGAATCTGTCTAGCTCAACACGCTTAAATCTTTGCTGAGATGCTCTTCTTAGCTCTTGTCTTAGATTGTTCATAAGGTCTTCATTATCTCTCATGTATATAAATCCACGAGAAATTATGTCTGGGCTAGTCAGTAGATTGCCATTCTTCTTGTCTACTGTAAGTACTACTGCTACCAAACCTTCTTCAGCAAGCATTAATCGGTCTTTAATAACTACGCTAGATACAAGAGAACCAGTCTGATCAACAAGCATAGTTCCATGAGGCACTTCACCTGCTGTAATCATTTTATCCTGTGTAAGATTTATGGTCTTTCCATTGAATATGTGTGAAGTATTGGCTCGAGGAAAGCCCCTCTCAATTGCAGCTTCGTTGTGATATTTCTGAGCGGTGTAGGTTCCGTAGATTGGAATCAAGAATTTTGGCCTAACCATTTCAATCATGTCCATGTATTCATCAATTGAACAGTGACCACTAACGTGCAAAGGTCCACATCCATCAACTTCATGTGTCTCATGTCTTTTAACAAACACTCCCTTAATATTAAGCTCGTCAACCATTCTAGATATAAGCTTATCGTTACCGCTTTCGGGGATTGGAGTCGAACTAAGCACTACAGTGTCGTTAGCTTTTAGTTTCACATACTTGTGATCACCAATACTCATTCGTTGTAATGCGGAGTTTGGTTCGCCCTGACTTCCTGTACATACAACGACCACTTCATCATCTTTCATACTATTAACATTAGCAATTGGCACAAAAGTACCTTTTGGAATCTTGATCATGCCTAATTTAACCGCAACTTCGAGAGTTCCCATCATGCTTCTTCCGTCCATAGCAATTCTACGACCATGAGCAACGGCAGCATTTACGAGCATCTGAATTCTATTTATATTGCTTGAGAAAACAGCGACAAAAACCCTTCCAGGAGCATTTTGAAATAAGTCATTATATGTTGGTTCGATTGTGCTTTCACTTGGAGTACGTCCAGGTCTTGATGCACATAAACATTCGTTAAGAAGCGCTAATACTCCTTCATCACCAAGCTGCTTTAATCTATCGGTGTCAGATTTTTCATGATCAAGCGGGTTTGGATCTAGTCTATAGTCACCTGTACAAATAATTTTTCCTACTGGTGAGTCAACAACGACACAGGTACTTCCAGGGATTGAGTGAGTTATTCTCACTAGTTCCAAAAAGAATGGACCTACTTTTAATTTTTCGTGTGTTACTTCATTCAATACTACTGTTCTTAGCTCGAAACCGTCGGGCATAGGTTGGCCAAAGTTTTCAAAATGCTTGGCTATCATACCAATTGTAAATTTAGATCCATATATTGGTGCTGGAACCTTTGGCACGATATGAGGTAATCCTCCAATGTGATCAAGGTGTCCGTGAGTAATTACATAGCCTCTTACCTTATTCTTTATAGACTCTAAGTAGGTAATGTCACAAATTGCATAATTTATACCTGGCAAATCAATTCCAAGCTCATTTCCACAATCAATTACTAGGGCATCGTTCATATACTCTAGAACTATCATGTTCTTTGATCCACCAGCGTCCATTCCGCCAAGAGCGGTTATTTTAAGAGCTGGAGTGTCATCGATGAAATTAGCTCGCTTTTTTACATCAGAAGCATTTGAAGATGCGTACTGATTTATTATTCTTTGAGCATCATCTTGGTTTCTTCTCTGAGCTCTTATTGCAGCTCCTCGAGATGATCCTCTATTATTTTTCTTATCGTTAGTCATATTTTCCTTTCTATAGTTATATGATTTTGAATTTTATGATTCTTTAAATTAAATCTGGAATTTTATGAAAATCATTCATTAACGTCTGTCGCATCGAGCCGTTATATAATGCTACGGCTGGATGATACAAAGGTAAATAAGTAATTCCATCTACTTTTTCCGGAACTCCATGAGCTTCAGATATCTTCTTGCCTGGTAGAAAACAATCCATACTATGCCTGCCCAATGTAACAACAAGCTTTGGTGCGATTATGGAGATTTGTTGTTTTAAATATGGCAGAAAAGCTTTCTTCTCTTTCTTTGAAGGATCACGGTTTTCGGGAGGTCTATATTTAACAATATTAGTAATATAGACTTCCTCCCTAGTTAAACCAATCTTTTCAAGCATTTCATTCAGAAGCTTGCCTGAAGCTCCAATGAAAGGCTTACCCATTTCATCCTCTTTTTTGCCTGGTGCTTCTCCTATAAATACAACCTTAGAATCATGACTTCCGTCGCCAAAAACAAGCTGTGTAGCTCCGGACCTTAGTTCGGGACAAACATTGTCTCCGACAATTGTCGCACTAAGCTTGTCTAATAAATGCTTCTTATTTCCTGATTCCATAAATTACTTATTCGGTTTAAAAACTTTTATTAATCTATTAATAAAAATTATTATCAAAAGAAAAGTTCCGCCATATTCCCACCAGCTTCCTGTAAAAATTGCCCTGGACGCCAATAAGTAAATAAGGCCAACTAGAACCAGGCTTCCACCCAAGTTCCAGTATCTAATATTTCGAGAACTTATTTTCTTTGCCAAGGTTTAATTCCCTTCTTTTTTTACGGCTTTCATGCTTAATTGTAGTCTTCCTCTGTCGTCGATAGCAACTAGCTTAACGTCTACCTTGTCACCCTCATTAACAACATCAGTGGTTTTGTTTACGCGCTCTTCGCTAAGCTCACTAATGTGCACCAAGCCTTCTTTACCTGGCATAATTTCAACGAAAGCTCCGAACTCTAAGACACTTACAACCTTACAGTTAGTGTAAATTCGTCCAACTTCTGGATCATCAGTAATGTTCTTAATCCAAGCAATTGCACCATCGATTGATTCTTTGTTAGGACTTGCAATCATTACTGTGCCATCGTCCTTTATATCGATTTCGGCACCAGTTTCAGCAATAATCTTATTGATAGTCTCGCCGCCCTTTCCAATGATCTCTCGAATCTTATCCGGATTAACCTTTATGGCCACAACCTGGGGAGCATATTTACTTAACTCTTTTCTAGGTCTCCCTAAAGTCTTGAGCATAATATCTAAAATGTGAGCTCTTCCTGCTTTGCCCTGCTCTAATGCCTGTGCAAGAATATCTATGCTTAGACCATGAACCTTCATATCCATTTGAAGTGCGTTAATTCCTTTGGAAGTTCCCGCAACCTTAAAGTCCATGTCGCCAGCAAAGTCTTCTGCATCTGCTATGTCACTAAGAATGGCTACATTATCACCATCCATCATAAGACCCATAGCAATTCCACTTACAGGAGCTTTAAGAGGAACACCTGCGTCCATAAGTGCTAAACAGCTTGAACAAGTAGCAGCCATTGAGGTACTACCATGCTGGCTCATAATTTCAGTAACTGAACGAATTACGTATGGAAACACTTCTTCTGAAGGAATCACCGGAAGTAAAGCACGTTCAGCTAAGGCACTATGACCAATTTCGCGCCTACCTGGACTACCAAGTCTTCGGACTTCACCAACTGTGTAGCCAGGTGCATTGTAATGATGCATGTATCTCTTCTCAGAGCTTTTCTCCATAGTGTCAACAAGTTGTGCATAGCTTGTAGGAGCTAGCGTTACAATGTTTAATCCCTGGGTCATTCCTCTTGTAAATAGACTTGAGCCGTGAGCTCTTGGTAAAAGCCCAACTTCAGCACTAATAGGTCGGATTTCTGTAAGTTTACGGCCATCAGGTCTTTCCCTATCTTCAAGAATACCTTTTCTTACATCCTTATTGATTGCTGAGCCAAAAGCTTCAAGATACGCAGACTTATTCTCTGCGAAAAACTCTTCACCATCCTTTTCTAGGAAATGGCCAAGTAGTTCGGCCTTAAGTTCGGCAATTTTTTCGTTCCTTGTAGGGTAGTCGACTCGGATTTTAGCACCCATCTTACCTTCTAGGAACTTATTTACTGCTTCTTGGATTTCCTCAGCAATACCAATCACAGAATAGTCCATTGGCTTAACACCAACTTTAGCAATAAGTTCTTTTTGAAGACTAATGGCTGGCTGAATTGCATTTTGAGCAAATTCTAGAGCTTCAACAACTTCAGCTTCAGAAATTTCATTAGCGCCAGCTTCTACCATAGTGATAGCATGTTCTGTTCCAGCGACCACAAGATCAAGGTCACCCTTTTCAAGCTGTTCTAGGCTAGGTAGCGCCATTAACTTGCCATCTACCTTTCCAACTCTAATACCGGCTATAGGGCCATCGAATGGAGCTCCAGTTAGCATCAATGCAGTAGAGATAGCTATCATTGCAATTGAATCAGGACGAAAATCTGGATCTGCAGATAAAACTGTAGCTATTGCCTGTACTTCATTTCTATAACCCTTAGGCCAAAGTGGTCTAATTGGTCGATCAATTAATCTTCCGATTAAAATCGCGTCATCACTTGGACGACCTTCTCTTTTAATGAATCGACTACCGCTAATTTTTCCAGTTGCGTACATCTTTTCTTCGTATTCAATGCTCAGAGGAAAGTAGTCCATGTTTGGGTTGGATTCTGAACCAACCATAGCTGTTCCAAGAACAACTGTGTCACCATATCGAACAATAACTGAACTTGTGCTTCGAAAACCGACACGGTTAACTTCCATGCTAAGTTTTCGTCCACAAAAATCAGTCTCAACACTAAGAATATCCTTGTTGTATGGATTTATTGTTATTTGACTCATATTTTTAACCTTTCTGTCTTTTCTAAGACAGGTTCTTCAGTATTTTTACGAATAAGGTGCAAATATATACTTTAAATTACCTTGTGCGGCTAATTTTAGTAAGTAATATATCTGGTCTCTATTCGTAAAAGTACTAGCTTTATTTAGTTTGTTAAAATGCACAAGCTTAGTTTTTCTTTCGCAAGAAAGAAACTCAAAGTTTAAGCACTATTTACGGAGTCCGATTTTTTGGATTAAATCTAGATATGCCTGGCCGTCTTTATCGGCTAGATACTTTAATAGTCTTCTTCTTCGTCCGACCATCTGTAATAAAGCTCTTCTTGCTGAAAAGTCTTTTTTAGAAACCTTTAGGTGCTCAGTTAGCTCTTTAATTCTTTCAGTTAAAATACCAACCTGAACTGCAACAGATCCAGTGTCTTTCTTGTTTACTTGTAGGCTGTCTACTAAGCCATTTTTCTTCTCACGAGTTATCATACTTAAGGGTTATTTTAACAAAAACTTCACAATAAATCAAGATGTCTTATTATTTTATTCATTATTTATATCTTGAGTAATTAATTTCTGTTCTAGGTTATCAGAATCTATATCGCTAATTGCGTAAGATTTACTAATATCATAGTCAGCTATAGAAGTCCTTCTTATGTGGGTCGCATAAGCTCCCACTCCTAGTTTTTCCCCAATATCATTTACTAGTGATCTAATATAGGTGCCGCTACTTACACTAGTGGTAAAGCTAATATGAGGATATTCATAAATTACTTTGTCTATGCTGTATATTTCTACTGGCCTGGATTTTAGTTCAACTGCCTTGCCTTCCCTAGCTAACTTATAGGATCTAACTCCATTTATCTTAATTGCTGAATATGCCGGAGGAATTTGGTCAATTTTACCAATGTAGCTAGAGATGGACTGTTTGACCTTCTCTTCAGATGGTTCTTCATCTGAAACACTAAACTTTTCACCCTCTTCGTCTCCGGTGCTAGACTTAACTCCTAATCTCATCTTTACTTCATATGTCTTGTCTTTTTTGGTTAGATAATCGGCTTTTTTTGTAAATGAACCAATTAATAGAATCATGAGTCCGCTGGCAAGCGGATCAAGCGTTCCGGCATGTCCAACCTTCACCTTCTTTGATTCAGCTATTCTCGCAAAAGACCTAATCTTAGCAACACAATCAAAAGAACTCCAGCCTTCTGGTTTGTCTATTAATAAAATTCCATTCATTCTTGGGATTCTACACTAATATTTTAAAACAAAGTAATTACTAGTTAGTTGGTTGGTTCGAAGCGTTTCTCTGAAGTACCAAGTACTTCCTTAGCTTTATTTATAATGTCGGAAGTTGAAGTCTTATCTTTCGTGAAATAAGCAACGATAGGTCCTGCGCTCATTACCTCTGCACCCTTAACATCCGCAGCTATACTGGTAAGCATGACGACAGGAATGTTTTTCAATTCATCATGTTTTTGTTTTGCCGAGAGGACTTCTTCTCCTGTCATTACGGGCATAACCAGATCCAGAAAAACTAATTGTGGCGGACTCGCTAGCATTTTATCCATAGCGTCTTGACCGTTTTCAGCGGTCTCAACTTCAAACCCACCTTGAGTTAATGCTGTCTGATATATTTCCCTAAAAAATTCTGAGTCATCTACGACGAGTACTTTAGTCATAAGAGTATTATATTATCTTAACGAGCTCAGTGTCAAATGTATCATCTGTTTTAACCTGCGCACAGGTAATGGTAACTTTACCGTTTTCGAGCTCAAATAAAACACTTCGTGCCCTACCTCCCCCTATTTCCTCGCCCATAATAGGAATTTTTAATGTAGTCAGTAGTCTTTTAGTTTCTTCTATATTTCTTTTTCCAATGCTGCCATTGCTGTCTTCGGGGCCGGTAAACATCTGTGCTCCGCCAGCTATTTTTGCAATTAGATCGGTTAATTGAATATTTTTAGCAATAAATTGTTCAACGACTTGATTCACCGCCGTATCAACGTTTCTTAGAGAATTAGACAAATCATTCTCTTCTCTGGGTAACATGCAGTGAAGTAATGCGCCTATTTTAGCTTGAGGAGCGTATAGGCAAATAACAATGCAGGAACCTATGCCAATGGTTGAAAGTACGTCTGGGGCACTTGCAATCGCATAATCTGCAGTTGGTACTTGAATTATTCTCGACATGTTAGAGCTTTGTCAGATCTTTACTTTTTGAAATTATTAGATTTGTTGTGTCGTTATCAAAAATAAAGACCATTGAAAGTGGAATTTTACCTGCCCCAATTGAAAGGCTAACCTGAGCGCACAGAAGGTCTGCGTTCGTCATACCTACCTCACTCACTATTTCATTAAGAATGGCTCTCGACATGTCTGTCGCAGCGGTTGGAACAGACTGCATTAATTTTAATGATAAAAGTCTTGCTATGCCTCCGAGACACGCACCCGCAATAATATTAGCTATTTCTCTGAGAGCATCCATACGCATATCTTTATCAACTTCCACTAAAAGCTTTGCTGAATCTTCAGGCTTCATCAAAAGGACTACCGCCCCCTGGCCATCACCTAGGATTCGAATAAATACGCTGTCTTTAATTTCATCTGCTTGCCCAAGGCTGTCAGCCACGAATTCCATTTTTTGCATTATGATCTCAGGTTTAGTAACAATTGTTTTTTGTCTGAGAATATTCTCAATTGGGCGCACCGTTTTTTGGGCCATAATATTGGCGGTTTCTCTTAGTAAATCTTTTGAAAATGAGTCAAGAGTTTCCATTATTGTATAAAGCTCCTTGGATTAATAAGTAAAATACTGCGACCATCACCGATTATTGTTACTCCTGAAAAATAATCAACATCTTTAATTAATTTCGGAAGTGGCTTAATGACCGTCTCAATTGCTGAAACGATTTGATCCACCGCTAGTGCAATCTTTTCGCCATCGATATTTAGTATGACCAGATAAGCATTTTTACTTGAATCACCGTTGTTCTCCGCGTAATTAAAGCGAACAACTGGAATTTCTTGGTCTTTGTAGCGGAAGGCTTCTTGGCCTGCGCTATTTATTATTTCAATATCAGATATTCTCAGAGAAATTTCAACTCCCGCCGCAACGAGTGCGTAGTCTTGTGATCCAATATGAACGATTAATGTTCTAACGACCGATACCATTAGCGGAAGCTTAAGGATAAAAGTCGTTCCCTGGCCCTTTGCAGTCTCTATATCTATCGAACCACCAAATTCTTCGATCGTTCTTTTGACGACCTCAAGACCAACGCCACGTCCAGAAATAAGGCTTACTTCATTAGCGGTCGAGATACCGGAAAAGAGAGCTTTTCGTAACCCGATTTGGTCGTTACTAGCAACTCCAGATTTTTTTGCGACAGCTTCCCAGTTTATACCATCTCCATTATCTCTAACTTCAACCACAGCAAAATCACGATCAGCTCGCGCAGAAATTGTTATTATGCCCTTTGATCCGATTCCATGGTCAGCTGCATTACGCACAAGGTGTGTCAAAGGTTCGTCAAGACGTTCTACGATAGTTCTGTCGAGTTCCAGATCGCCACCTTCAATCTTGAGCTCAATCTCTTTGTTGAGCATTCGGCCAATATCACGCACTGTTCGCGGAAAATGATCAAAAACCATACTGAGTGGTACGGTACGAATTTTCATTATTTGAAACCGTATCACCTCAATTATTTTATCTAATTTGTCTTGAGCTTGAGACAATAATGGATCATCTAGATCTTTGAGTAATGTCTGCATAGTAAGCCGATCAACCATTAACTCTTCAAGTGATCCAATTATGTTATCTAGTTGCTCAACTTTAACGGGGATTGTTTTTATAGACAGTTTTATGGGTTCAGTTTCTTTGTATTCAGGCTTTGGGGGTGCAGCAGTGGTATTTTTTTTGATTTCAACTTTGGGAGCGGGTGTTGCAGCTTCTGCTAAAGGGGCAGTCTCCTGCTGCTCACTCTTTTGCAAATGCTCAGTTTTGCCTGCTCCAATAGTTGCAACGCCGGCTGCCTTTTTCAGCTCTTCAATGAGTGTTTCGTTACCCTGTTCAACTCCTTCGGCTTCAATTTTCTGAACGGAAGTAGTGAGTGCATCGAGCGATGCGAATAAAAGATCCGCAAGCGCAGGGTCTACTTTTTTACCATTTTCTTTAATTTCATAAAAAACATCTTCGACTACATGGCATAGATAGCCAGTTTCCTTAAAGCCCATTGCAGCACTTTGACCTTTTAGTGAATGAGCTGCGCGAAATATTTCGTTTATTGCTTCATTGCTAGTGGGTTCCTTCTCAAGTTTAAGTAGCTCCGTATTGAGTGTCTCAAGATACTTTTTTGCAGTTGTAACAAATAAGTCCTTATATTGGGCGACTTCATCGCTATTCATTTGCCATGCTCCAGAGTTTAATCGCGTCCGGAATTTCTTTAAGCGAAAGTGATTGATCGGCTAAATGGCTAGCAATTATTGCGTGCGGCATACTCGAAATTTCTGCCGTAATTTGGTCTTGCACAATAGTGTGACCTCCAAATTGCTTCAGTGTTCGCATTCCTTCTAAGCCGTCCTCCCCCATACCCGTTAAAATAATCCCGAGAGTTTTTTCACCAAATATTTTTGCAACAGATTTCATGAGTATGTCAATTGAAGGAGTAAGAGAATCGTCTGACGTAAGGAGGTGAACGCGCAGCACGTCGTTATCGTCTTTTACGATCTCCATATTTCCATCCCCGGGCGCTACATAAATAACACCCTCCTCGACGATTAGTCCGTCTGAGCCAAGTTGGATATTAATATCAAACTTGGATTTAAGCAGTTTTACGAAGTCGGGTAAAAAATTTGCAAGCATGTGTTGTGCGATGAAGATTGTCGGAACTGACGTATCGTTTAATTCATCGAAAATAGTCGTAAGAGCTTTTGGCCCTCCAGTTGATGAGCCAATCACAATAGCCTTCTTAGGACGAAGGTCAGTGGATTGTCTTGTTATGCTACTGGAGGATGCCATTACGTTAGGGCTCCTACGCCAATGTGTCTATCATTGCTATCACTTCAGTTGCATCGTAGGGCTTCACGAGATACCCACGTGCACCTAATGACTTGGCTTCTTCGATTATTTCTTTTTGATCGACGGAAGAAATAATTGCTATAGATTTTGCCGATGAACCGATTTCTTTCAAGACTTCTATACCATCTTTTCCGGGCATAATAATATCAAGGAGCATGACATCGGGTTGCATTTGATCGAATTTCTTAAGTGCATCATTACCGTCTACCGCCTCATCGAGTTCTGCATCACTATATTTACTTTTTAAGATGATATTTTTGAGAATTGCCCGCATGAAGGCGCTGTCGTCTACAATTAATATTTTCATTTTACTTACTCCTCTTTAACTATAGTATCATTTGTCTGTTCAGATGTTACGTGCTCAATTTCTCGTTGTACTGACTTGGTGATGATGGCCTCGAGGTTCAGAAAAAGCAGAACATTATCCTTATTTTTGTCGCCCTCGGGAAGTATTACTCCCGAAATGTACTCAGCATCAACTTTTGATTTTATGAGCTTAGGGGCTACCTTAAATTCACTCTCTGCATAAGAAGTGATTTCCTGAATTGAAGTCACAAGCATGCCTACTATCTCCTCATCATTTCCGGGCGCATCAATAAGAATGATATATGGTCTTGGATCTTCCTTGTTACCAATATTGAGAATAGTTTCAAGATCAATAATGGGAACAATTTTTCCACGAATGTTAATGATTCCTGAAATATAGCTACTACTATTCGGAACCGGGGTTATGGTATCAACTTTAGCAACTTCTCGGATTGAATGAATATTAGCGGCAAAGGTTTCATTTCCAACCTCGAAGACTACTACCTGTGTCATTTTTACCTGAAGTTTGTCATCGTCTTGCATAGTATTATTGTGATCCTGGCGCCTTAGTATCTAAAGGAGTTTCTGATCTGTTTTCTAACTCAGGAAGTGAAGGAAGATCAAGATTAGATTCTTCTTCTTTTTTCGGTTCCTCTATTTGAGTTTCTGGTATATTGGCATGGCGTTCATTGAAACTTTCGATAGATTCTTCAACCCGGGGTCCAGTATCTGAGCCCCTTTTGTTATTAAGTATTTCTTCTACGCGCTCACCTGCAAGCTTTTGAAGGCTCGCAGATAATGAGGCTAATTCATTGGCTGCTGCGGCTACTTGTTGGTTTGAGGCAGCCTGCTGTTCTATCGAGGCAGCCAATTGTTGTACTCCAGCGGCGCTTTGGTTTGCGACACCAGAAATAGCTTTTACGTTGGCATTAATTTTAGTCACAGTTCCAACCTGTTTCACTGTTCCTTGAGATAATTGCTGAATTTTCATTGATGTTTCTTGAGCAGCTTGTGCAGCGTTAACACTTGACGTACTTATTTCCTCAACTATCTGGCGAATATTATCGGCACTCTTGGCTGATCCTTCCGCTAGTTTTCTAACTTCATCTGCTACTACTGCAAATCCCCTTCCGGCATCACCAGCTCGGGCTGCTTCAATTGCTGCATTAAGTGCAAGGAGATTTGTTTGTTCGGAAACATTTGTAATTGCGTCAACAGCAGTACCAATTTTTTCAGAAGATATTCCTGCATTTTGAGAAATTTTAGAAGTCGTTATTGCGGTTGATGCCGCTTCTTGTGCTGCAGCAGAAATCTGCTCAATGGTGCCTGATAATTCGCTAACAGATTTAGCCGCTTGTTGTGCTTGGTTTGATTGTTCTAATGCGCCACTTGCAATTTGCTTGGAAACTGAAGCATTTTGTATTGATGCACTTGATGCTTGCTGGGTGGTTGCCGCCAATGAGTGACTAATTTCTGTTATTTTGTTAATTGCACCTCTAATTGGATTGAGGATCATACCTGAAATAGAACGACTTAAGAAATATGCAATCACCGCAATTACAATAATTACTCCAGCTAAGATACTGAGCGCTGTTGTGGTTAGCTTTGTGGCCGGTTCGAGTACCGCTGAAGTTGGTTCAGTGGCTACAAGTGTCCAATTAAGCGCATTGTTCGCACCGTACTTGCCGAGATTTGCGTACCCCGATATCACCTGAGCTCCTGTGCTATCTTTGTATTGAGTGATTCCTGAAGTATTTGGATTAGTGATTGCCGATGACAAAACAGAGGAACTTTTGGTTTCTGAGTATGGTGTAAATGCTTTTTCGCTCGGTAATTTTGAAATTAGCACTTGGCCCGTCGCGTCTACAATACGAGCGTGTTTCCCTCCTACGAGTTGGGCGTCTATTCCTGCAATCAAATCATTAAAACTAGATGTTTTAACTTCACCAACAAGGACTCCAACCACGTTTCCACTAAGATCAGTGAGGGGTGTTTCTGCTAGAAAAGCTGGTCCTGTATCCCCCGGGTAAGCATTTGCGAGGTATACTGAACCATTGGATGCCGTAAGGGCTTGCTTAAAAACATTGTCATTTGCATCGGTTTGACCATAGTAGCTTTGGTATGTGTGGCCCCCATCACCCTCGGGATCGCTATTACCGATTGGTTGGCCTATCTTGTTGTATATGTTTATTGCATTAAAAATATTTGAACTATTCACCGTACTTTTAAGGCTTGCATCAATTAAAGGACTATTAGTTGTAAGGAAAGCATTGTCTGCCGTTGCTGCTGTGAGGTTAATTACGCCCTGCATGTATGTTTTTGTTTCCGTTACCGCAATTTGGGTATTTGAGTTGAGGCTATTTTTGGAGTTACTAAGAAGTGTGTTATTGAATTGAGATATTAGGTATGCAAAAAGAAGAACTAATGGAATAAGTGAAATCGCCAGTGAAGCGCCGATTACCCTAGTTTGAAAGCCAACATTTTTTATTTTTTTTGCCCACGAATTGTTTTTCATTACTTCCCCATCATTTAGACATATTAAAATTAGTTAATCATATTACCATTAGCATTATTGTACCTTAAATACATGAAAACCAAAAGAAGTTATAAAGGGAGGCAATCCCCTACGGCGATGCGCAATCTTTTTGTGTAGAACGTATTACTGACGGGTACTTGCAACTGATGCAAGCGGTCTCCTTCAAGAAAGCTTATTGCTGATGAATATTGGGGATTTTTATTTGTACCAATATTTGCCAAAGGAAGGTCCAAATGAGGAGACGCGATTAAGCTATTTTTTTCTGTGCTGTCGGTGATTCTAGTGCGTAAAGAGTTTCTAGGTAAGCTAAGAATTGCAAAGGGCTTGGCAGTGTTAAGAATGGTATTTCTTTTTGGTAATTTTCTAATGATTTTTTTTGATTGGAAATATCGCCTTCAACTTTAGTGGTCATACAGCTTGGGATTCTACACTAATATTTTAAAACAAAGTAATTACTAGTTAGTTGGTGGGGTCGGATTTATCATAGGAGGTGGAATTGGTGGTGGTGCAGATGGTGCGCCAGGTACTGATGTTGGTGCTGCACTAGGAACCTGAGCCGGAGGTACTAGGTTTGTAGGCAATGGCATGCTCATTGTTTGACCAGGAAACGAATTAGCCTTTGGGTGAAGATCATTGCCGAGGGGTAATGCATTAAAAGCTGCTGGAACTTGGTGATCTACCTGTGGTGCTAAATTAACTGCCTGTCTTGCAGATTCAAGACTTGGACTAGGTTGGCTATTTTGAATAACTGGGTTTGGTATTTGGTTAACCGGCGCTGGTTTTTGACTGCTCAAAATGTAGTTATTGTGGGAGTCCTGTCCAGTTGATGGTTTTTCTTCAAAAGCTGGATTATTAGCAACCGAATCTTGCGTAGATGCTGGGGGATTGGATAAATAGCCGCCCTGTCTTGAGTTAGTTGTAGTCAGTGGATTCGAGACGACTGGTGGCTTTGCTGGCTCTGTTTCCGACTCGTCGCCAAGTTTATGTAAAGTTCCCCTATCATCAATTCTAATCTTCTCAATTTCTTCCTGTGTAGATACAGATGGATCATCCGCATGCTCTATATCTAGTTCGCCTAAGTTAGCTTTAGCTTCTGCCTCAGCTTTTTTCTGGCCAGCTGACTTAATTAAGCTTGTAGGCCCACTAGTCGGAGTGACCGTCTGAGATCTTACGTCTATAACCGGCGGAAGAGTCGTTTGTACTGGTGCTGAAGCAGGCTTAGGTTCAAGCTGATCAGCTACAAGTCTCTGGTTTGCGCCAGAAGATAAAAGCTGAGCACTGACGCTGAGTGAAGTTGGTGATGTTTTTTCATTGGCAAATCTTTTTGTACTAGATACAATTCCAGTCAACCATGATGTGGCGATTTGACCATCGATTAAATCTTTAGCACCTAGATCATTCGCAATTAAAGTTACCATTTCAGATAAGCTACTTGCAGTTGTGTCCACCCAATTTAGATTGCCAATAGTTAAAGGTTCTGGGGTATTCGAAAGAGCAATAATAGTGGCGTCGTGAAGAATTTTTCCATGAGCCATTATTGCCTGATCAATTTCTTCCTGTTTTTTTACTCCTAGGGCAACAATAACATCTACGTTAAGATCACCTAGAGTAAAATTCAAATCATGTTCACTTATAGATGTCTTATACGGAGTAATAAAAATACGCACCAGATTGTCCTCAACCTTATAGCGAAGTTTATCGGCCTTAGCTTTGTCTATGGCAATAATAAAGTCCTGTAAACTATCCGTATTTTTCTCAATGGTTTTCTCGGGTTCCAAAAATTGAATAATTGGGGGTATTTCACCGCTGAATACTGCGCTAGCATGCTTTTTCATTTTACCCATTAGCAAAGTGAATCCTAATAAAGCAGTTAATTGATCAACTGTTGGGTTATTGCTAACAGTAACAAGAATGTTATAAGACTCATTTAATTTAGCAGCAATTTTAGCCCTGTTTGAAACGGTTGAAGATGCAGTAATAGGTGCTGGGGCTGGGGCCACTGGAACACCTGAGGTTTGATTTAATTGTTGATTTTGATTATCCATATTTTTGTTTAGCTTTGTTAAATCTAAATTAGCATAAATACTATAGCTTGTCGAGTATTTTCAGCCCACTCTTTACAAAAGGGGTAATTCTTTAGTATAGTTGGTTCTTGAATTAATAAATAAGGATAACAATAAATGCCAATTATCAAATCAGCAAAAAAACGAGTAAAGGTGGCCAAAAAAGCTGCTGTTCGAAACTCGAAGACTAAAAGAACTCTTAAGTCTGCTATTAAGTCACTTTATAAAGACATAGCTACAGGAAAAAAGACTGACAAATCACACTCTGCAGCACAAAGTGCAGTATCAAAAGCTGCAAAGAAAAATGTTATTCACAAAAATAAGGCTGCAAGAATTCAAAAACAACTTGCTTCTAAAGCTAAAGCTGCATCGAAGACTACCAAAGTAGCTTCTTCTGCAAAAAAAGCCCCCGCTAAGAAAGCTGCACCAAAGAAAACTACAGCTAAGCCAAAAGCCAAGACAGCAAAAAAATAGCTAGCTTTTAATAGTCAATAAAAACTGTAACACTGCCTCATCGGCATCAATTGTTACAGTTTTTAATTTTACATCCAACTCAAGCGCTCGATTAACAATATTTCTTAATTCATTCATATCAATGCGATTTAATAGTCGAAGCGCGCCCTCAACTGTATACCTACTAAGTCCACTAGTAGAAACAACCTCGCCGACATTATTAGAATTTACAGATTTAACCAGAGCAAGAACATGAAGCTGCCAAGCAATTAATGGCATTATTTGTCCAGCATCAACCTTTAAATCTTTCTGTTCTTGAAAAATTTTTATAACATTTTTTCTATTGCCACTAAGTGCACTGTCCAATAAATTAAAAATAGTGCTGCTTGGAACCTGATCAGTCATAACTTCAATATTGTTTATAGTTATTTCGGGTTCATATAAAACCAACTTATCTATTTCATTTTTTAATAAAAGCTGATTATCCCCTACTCTACTTATTAATTGTTCTGCGTTAGAATTAGAAATTTTTCCACCAATCTTATCGGCATAATCTACAAGCCACTTATTAAGTTTGAATGAATCAAGCTTGGAAAATTCATTGAAATTTTCAAGCTTTTTGAGCTTTTTGAAGTAAGTAGTTCTCTTGTCTATGTTAGGCTCGTAAATTATCACATCAACATCATCACTAACCATTTTTAGAATTTCTTCTAAATTTTCACCAAATTCTTTTAGGTTACCAGGTTCATAAAGGACTATTAGTTTTTTACTTACTAAAAATGGAAGGCTGCTCATAGAGCTTTTAATAGTATTGTAATCGGAATTTTCAGAAGTTATTTTCTCTACAGAAAAGTCACCGTTCTTTTTGATGAATTCAGCGATTTTTTGCTGTAAATGTTCTCCTCTGAGCAAATCATTGTTGCCCGTGATTACCGTAATCATTTAGTCTTCCTTTGACATTTAGGACAGTAATGAGTGCCTCTCGTTGCGACTCTAATTTTTAGAATCTCAGAACCGCACCGGCTACACATCTTACCTTCTCTTCTAAATACATTTGCAAACTCTAAATAACTTCCCTTTTTACCTTCTGCATCAACATAATTTCTATCGGTTGATCCACCGAGTTCTATGCTCTTTTTAAGTACGTCCTTGATTGAGCTGAACAATAAATTTAGCTTAGCGTCGGACAATGTTCCGCTTAATGAACTCGGGTGAATTTTAGCCATCCACAAACTTTCATCGGCATATATATTTCCAACTCCTGCAAGAACAGACTGATCAAGAATCGTAGCCTTGATTGAGCTATTCTTTCTTCTTCTCACCCTACCTCTGAATTCATTTGCTTTGAAATCCGGATTCAAAGGCTCTGGACCAAGTCTTTTCATAAAATCTAAATTATCTACCTCTACTTCGGGCATCAATCTAATCCAGCCGAACTTGCGCTGATCATTAAAAAATAGCCTAGAATTATCGTCAAATTCAAAGATTACTCTAGTGGATTTATCTGGTAGTGGTCCTATAAGAGAATCGTTTGGATGCCCTGCACCGAATTGCTCATCTCCCCTGAAAACCAACTGTCCTGTCATCTTAAGATGAATAACCAGACAATACATTGAACTTAAGTTAATTATTAATGACTTTCCTCTTCTTCTAGTTTTAATAATTCTAGAACCAACAAGAAATTTATTTACGTCAGCATCACTGTTTGGGAAGCCTTTCGGCCAATCAAATTTAACAGATACTATTTTCTTATTGATTAATAGTCTATTTAATCCGTTCTTGACGGTTTCAACCTCTGGTAATTCTGGCATAGTCTAATTATTGTATCAGCTATAATAGTCATATGGATGACATTGCAGAAATATTAGGGCGTGGAAGAATCGAAGAACCGGATGAAATTAAAGTAATTAAAAATTACATTTTTAAAAAATTCGAAACAGAGGTTAAGATTTCAATCAAAAATAATTCACTAATAATATCATCTCCTCGAGCAGCACTAATCAACGAGCTCAGACTGGAATCAAGTCAAATTGCTAGAGAGTGTAGTGTGAACAAAAAAATGATGTTTAAGATTGGATAGCTGTTTGATCTAGGCTAACATTGTTGATCAATGTCCAATAGTCTGGAATTTGATTTTGCATAACAGACTGTATCTGACTGACATTTCCATTCATAGTTCCCTGACCACAATTAGTTGACCAGAGACTCTGATTCAATGCAGGTACAGTAGAGTTAACTATGCTAAAGCTGAACCTGTAGCCCAAGGGGCAAAGACCGGTAGAGGCTTTGTATGGTGAAGTTTTCTTGCTAGTAAAACCTAATGAACCCATAGATCCTAAAAAGTTTTTAAAAGAAGTTGTGTTATTGGGGAAATTAAAACTATTTAAAACTTCGCCCTGATAACCCTTATGAATTGTCATATTAATATTTGATCGATTTACCGAAATAGAAATAGATCTGTGCAAAATATTGTTATTGATAATGCCGTCCTGAACGTATTCGAGCTGAATTGGCGTATCTGACTGTGAGTTTAAAGAAACGGCAAGAGGCTTCGTTGCAGGAGTGGATATGCCCCTAACAATAAGTACGACAACGGTGGCTAATAGGCCAATAGTTATTAGAGCTGCAACAATATATCTCATAAATACCTCTTAATTAAATGTAGTATAACATATTAGTTATGTTTTTACAAGACTTCTAAAGAAGGCCCCAATTTTTGGCAGTAACGACATCTACCGTCAACTTTACGGATAGCTTGATAGCATTTTCCATTGTGTCCTTAATGATAGAGGCAACCTTTTCGGCATGCTCGTCACTAACCTCCACAAGAACTGAGTCATGGATTTGTAAAAGCATTTTTGCATTATACTCTTCTAGTTTGCCGTCTAAATCAATCATAGCCTTTTTCATAATATCGGCAGCTGAACCCTGAAATGGCATATTAACTGCCGCCCTAACTGCCGCCTCTCTTACAGCAAAATTAGAAGACTTAATATCGGGAGTTGGTCGTCTTCTTCCAAAAATATCCTCAACAAAACCATCTTCAAGGGCCTGCTTTCTAATTTTTTCGATATATTCTTTAAGCTTTGGGCGCACCTCAAAAAACCTATCAATGAAATGTTTTGCTTGGGCATAACTCATTCCAGTGCCAGATGCTAATCCGTGGGACCCAAGTCCATACATAACACCAAAATTAACAACCTTTGCTTCTCTTCTCATGTTTTTCGTAACATCATCAATTTCACGATTATAGATTAGGGCCGCTGTAGTGGCATGAACATCTACATCGTTATTGAATTGATCAATAACATCTTGATCTTGAGATAGATGAGCCGCAATTCTTAGCTCAAACTGTGAATAATCAGCGCTAACAAAAGTTTTTCCGGGTCCTGCTATAAAGGCGGTTCTAATTCGTTTACCCAGATCTGTCCTCACTGGGATGTTTTGCAAATTTGGCTCTGTGGAGCTCAATCGACCTGTTTGAGCAATGGTAAGGTTAAAAGTTGTATGAAGCCTTGAATTAGCGTCAACCATCTTAGGCAGAGCATCCACGTAAGTAGACTTAAGTTTAGTAACCTCTCTGTAGCTTGATATAAGTGAAATAATTGGGTGAGTATCCTTGAGTTTTTCTAGCTCACTTGCAGCAGTAGAAAACGCGGTTTTGCCCTTTTTTATTCCCTCGGATGATATTTTCATTTTATCGAATAAAATATCTGACAGCTGGGCAGGAGAACTTATATTAAATTCGGTCCCTGCATGAGAATATATTTTCTTTTCTAAATCATTTACAAGATCGTTAATTTCATGGGAGAAATTTTTCAAATATTCGGTATCAAGTAATATGCCTTCTGATTCCATTTTGGCGAGAACCGGTATTATTGGCCACTCAATTTCTGCTGCCAAATTAGATAATTTTCCAGTTCTAATGAGTGCTGCTGCTTGTTTTTCGTAAAGCGCCCATATAACTCCAATCATTTGATCAGATCGTTCGATTAGCTCATCACTACTCAGATTCCCAAAATCTACAGAATCAATATCAAGTTCATCATATGCCAGTGCTTTAATTGACTGGTCTCTTCTTAGGCTATTGAGTAAAAAGGCCGCTATCATGACATCATGATCTATTTTCGACAGGGTCAATCCAATGTTGATTAATGCCTCAATTGTATTTTTGAGATCATAGCCTATCTTCAAAATTTTACTATCTTCAATGAGTGGTTTGAGCTTATTAAGGACATTCTTTGGCTTAAGTTTTGCCAATTCTAGGATATAGACATTCTTTGGGTCTGGACTGATTAGTAGAATTTCTGGATTCGTACCATGTTTACCCTTGCTCCTTGAGCTAATAATTACCCTTTTATATCCCGAAATGTCTAACTTTTCTAAAGATTCGTCAGAATTAATCAAATGTCTTTTTACTTGATAGTCAGATGCCTCTTGAGCTTTTTCTGAGATAATTTCTTTTGTTCCCATAACTTCAGGTAGCTGCCTAACTAAAGACTTAAATTCCAGTTTATTCAATAACTCTAAAATTAATTCTGGCTTAGCTTTTGTTCCATCAACTTCATTTAGGTCTAGTTTTATTGGAGCATCAAGCCATATCTCTGCAAGCTTATGGCTTAAATATGCAAGGTCCTTGCCGGCTCTTAATTTTGCAGAAACAGTGTTTTTCATGAGATCCAGGTTATCATAAACGCCGTCTAATGTTTTATATTCTTTTAGTAGTTCAATAGCTGTTTTTGGGCCTATTCCAGGAACTCCAGGGATGTTATCGCTACTATCGCCCATTAGCGCCTTTAGATCTAAAAACTGGCTTGGCTGTAAGCCATATTTTTCTACAAAATTGTCTGGATTATAAAGCTCAATTTTGCTTAATCCGGTTTTTAATAGATATGCATGTGTATGTGAGTTCACGAGCTGCAGCACATCCATGTCACTTGTAACTAGAAGGGTTTCTATATTCTGCTCTTTCGCTTGGGCTGCCAATGTTCCAAGAATATCATCAGCCTCATAATCATCTAGCTCATAAAGTGGCCAACCAAAAGCATCAAGCAACTCATGCAAAATTGGTATTTGATCATAAAAATCAGCCGGAGCAGGTTTTCTACCGGCCTTATATTTTGGATATAACTCTAGTCGCTTTCTAATATTTGTTTTTGGCTTATCCCACGCAACAGCAACATAGTCTGGTTTTAATTTCCTTATAACCTCAAGAGCCATAACAGCAAAACCATAAACTCCTCCAGTTGGAATGCAATCCTTTGTCGATAAATTGGGCATTGCATAATACCCTCTGTAGAAAACACTTTTGCCGTCAATAATTACAAGTCTTTTTTTGTACTCAGTCATTAATCTAATTATACCCTAGCACGGGAAATAGCTTAGCTCTAGCTTTATAAAATACTAGCTAGTCTCTGTTTTGCATAATTTAGAAACTTTTCGGCTCCTTTGAAATTATTTACAAGAACCAAGTTTGCTTTTTCTTTTACATAGTCCATGTTCATCTGTATTGAAGGATCAATTCCTGACTGAGGTACAACTTGAGTTTGCTCTTGCCTAATATACTCATCGAAATCTAATTTAATCTCTCCGTTTCGCAAATTATCTAAGAATCGTCTATACCTAGTTTCTGCTTCAGAATCTATCCAAATTAGGGTTCCTTTATTGGCTATAATAAAATCCGCTTCAATAGGCGCCCTAATACTCCAAATGAGTATTCCTTTATAGCTCTTCTTCTTTAAGGCCTGTCTATATTTTTCTAAAGCTAACTTCATGAAAACATCTGGGCCATTTTTCTTCCTCAGCCAATTAGAGGTTTCGGTTAAATTAATTCTTGATATGGGCGATTCAGAGTTTTTATGGCGTTCCATAGAATATTCTCGAGCAATATCGCCCACAGAAATACCAAAATAACCTGCGTCCAACAAAAGACTAGCAAGGGTGTCCTTGCCTGATCTGCTATACCCCCCAATTCCCACTATATTTTCCGTCTTGTTCATATATTAACTAATATAGTCGTGTAGCTTCTTTGAATCTTTGTGTTTTCGAAGTTTAGCAAGAGCCTTGGCTTCAATTTGCCTAATTCTTTCTCTGGTAACACTAAACTCTTGGCCTACTTCTTCAAGAGTATGGTATTTACCGTCTTCAAGGCCGAAGCGTAGTTTCAAAATCTTCTGTTCTCTCTCTGTTAGAGCGCCAAGAAGTGTTTTAATTTGCTCTTTCATCAGCTGACCGGTGGCAGACTCTTCCGGACTAATTGTGTCTTCGTCTTCAATAAAATCAGACAATACTGACTCTTCTTCATCATCCTTAATGCTGGCATCAAGACTGCTTATGTCCTGCTTTATCTTCATGATGTGCTCAACTTTATCTACTTCAATTTCCATAGCCTTTGCTATTTCTTCGCTCGTTGGCTCGCGATTTAGTTCTTGAGTTAATCTTCGCTGAGTTCTAAGTAGCTTATTGATAGTTTCAACCATGTGTACTGGAATACGGATAACTCTTGCCTGATCGGCAATAGCACGTGTTATTGCCTGCCTAATCCACCAGGTGGCATATGTTGAAAATTTAAATCCCTTGTCAGGATCGAACTTTTCTACCGCTCTTAGAAGACCAGTGTTACCTTCCTGAATTAAATCGAGAAGATCTAGTCCTCTTCCGACATACCTTTTTGCTATTGAAACAACTAGTCGCATGTTTGCTTCTGCCATCTTAGCTTTAGCTTCCATATCACCTGCAACAACTCTCTGTGCGAGAGCTAATTCTTCTTCTGATGAAAGTAAAGGAATCTTACCTATTTCTCTAAGATATAGACGAACTGAATCATCAGCAATATCGTCTATGTAGCTTGTATCATTAGTAACAGCTTCTTCCTCTTCACCATTTTCTAGCACCCATTCGTCGGAAAATTCTTCAGTACTTGGTTCGCTAACTACTTCAAGGTTTGCTTCTGCTAAATCACTATAAAGAGAATCTAGGATTTCAACATTTTCTGGTGATTCACTGAATACTTTTAGGATTTCTTTTTGATCAATCTGGCCATCTTTTTTAGCCTTATCAAATAGTTGCTGTTTTAATGCATCCATCTCTTCAGGTGTTGGCATTGTTACTTTAGCTTTTCTGCTCATTTATTAGTCCTTATTGTTTCTTAATAGTTTATCTAGGTCTTTTGCTTCTGTTAATAATTGTTGTGCCTGGCTAGGATTTGCATCACTAAGCAGTGTTGAAATGGCTTGTTTTCTTTGTTTTACGTATTGTTGTATTATCTGTGCCTGCAAAAGGCTTGCTTCATAATGAAGTTCTGTCGTAGTTTGAACTTTATATAGTTCATCATACTGTAATAACAATACTTTAATATAGTCACCGATATTTTGCAAGTCATCAAGGGGTATGCTGAAATCTGTAATTTCGTTGTTCTTAACTAAGAATTTGAATAATTTTTTTGACTCTTCAGTTGCAAACATTTCTTCCGTCATTGGTTCAAGCAATATTCTAAGCTCAGGATGATTTATAACAATGCTCAGGAAATGATTCTGATATCTACTCAAGTCATAGTTGCGATGATTTTTTTGGTGTTCAACCTTATTGTGTCTGAGGGCCACTTTTTCAATTGTCTGATTTCCTATTTTAGTTTCGAGAGCATCTTTTGAAACGTTAATGATTTCAGCCACTTTTGTTAAATAATGATCTTTTTCAACTGGATCGCTAATGCTTCGAATAACTTTAAGAACGATATCACTAAACTCTCTTTTTCCCTGACCACTATTTAGATCTAGAACATTTTTATAATATTCAATTAGCCAATCAACGGCATAAATAGGCTTATTTATGAATTCCAGCCATGAATCAGGATTTGACTTAAGTAGCTCATCGGGATCCTTGCCTCCTGTTATATTTATCATCGATAAGCTTACTCCGACTTTAGAGGCTATTGGTATAGATCGCTCAGTTGCTTTTATTCCCGCAGGGTCTTGATCAAAACATAGTCTAATGTCTGATGTGAATCGGTTAAGTCCTTTCAGATGATATTCCGTAAGTGCTGTTCCGGCTGTTGCAACAACCTGGCTCACTCCAGCCTGGTGAGAAGATATGACGTCCATGTTTCCCTCAACGACAACCGCATAATTGAGTTTTCTAATCGCCTCCTTGGCCTTGTTGAAACCAAAAATATGCCGACTTTTGTCGTATAGCATAGTCTGGGGTGTGTTTATATATTTGGGTGAATTGGGACTAGAAACCAATTCTCTAGCCGTAAAACCTATTGTCCTACCGTTTGGATCGGTCAATGGAATCATAATCCTTCCCCTAAACATATCGATAAGCTTGCCATCCCTTTCTATGCCAAGTCCCGCTCCTTTTATTTGCGCAGCATTAAAACCTTTTTTAATTAGATAATCAGACAAATCTGATCGATTATTTGGCGAATATCCTATTCGAAAAGATAATGCTGTTGGCTTATCTATTCCGCGTTTTTTAAATACATATTCCTGGGCTCCGGTGTTCCTTGAAAGATGAATCTGGTAAAACTTAGTAGCTATTTCTAGGGCTTCGAATAGCTTCTCTTTAATCTTTGCATCACGCGCATAAGATTTATTGTCGTACTTGGTTAAATCAACCCCCGATTGGCGAGCAAGAATCTCTAAAGCGCCTCTAAAATCAACGCCCTCCATCTCCATGATGAAGCTAAAAACATTACCGCCCTTCCCGCTGCTGAAATCGTGCCAAATCTGTTTTTCTGGACTAACGATAAAACTTGGGCTTTTTTCTGAATTAAATGGACTAAGTCCCTTGAAATTTCTTCCGGCACGCTTCAACTGGACATATTGGCTAACAACATCCTCGATAGAAATTCTCTCTTTAATCTCATCAATTGCACTCATATATTTCTATTGTACGCTAAAGTTACTTGGGTACATGAAGTCAGTTATGGTTAAATAATAGATATGCAACCAAATCAATCCTCCAATAACGACCAATTCTATTTCATGAATGATAATCATTCTCCTCACCAAAATTCTTTTTCCAGAGGTAATGGTAGCATTAAATCTAGAATTTTTGTTGTAGCAGGTGGAATTTTAATAATAATTATCGTAGCCATAATACTGAACCTAATACTTTCGGGTTCAAAAAACGCCAATAACAAGAACATAATTAATATCGTTGAAGATCAAGCCATAATGATGCAAATTGCAAACCAGGGCACAACAAACTCAAAGAATCAGTCTATCCTAAATCTTTCTGCTACTACTCAACTCAGTATGTTCAGCGCCCAATCACAACTGATAAAAGCAGCGGCAGCAAAAGGCGTACCAATTACGCAGCCAGAAAAAAACTACTCAAGCTCATCGGTAAACACAAGCCTTGCTTCCGCCATCTTAAACGGTACCTTTGATGCTGCGTATATATCAAATTATCAGACAAAAATTAATCAGTATCAGGATAATTTGAGCCTCGCTTATAACGCTGAAAGTAATGCTAAAATCAAAGCCCTACTCAGCACTCTTTATAAACAAAATAAGGTTATAATTGAATATTCAAAGACCTTGGAGTCTAATTAGAGTCTAATTCCTTAGCAAGTTCATAGGAGTGCCTTATTAGATCCCTCACCTCCTCTATACTAAGCTGTCCAGTAAGTATTACGGTTATCCACGATTTGGGATTTAGGTCCCTACCAGATAATACAGTTTCATATTTTTCTCTTAAATGTTTCGAAAGCAGTTGGTCGCACCTAAGAGATAATTGCAGTGGCATTAAATCTTTATAGAGTAAGGCAAACATTTGGTCATTAAGGGAAAAAACCTCAATCTCATCACCATAAGGATAGCTTTTGGCTATACCATCATAAGATGTAATTATCTCTTTAACTTGGGAATACTCAAACATGAAAAGAAATTATAAATTAATCTAGTCTTTTTCACTAATTTTTAAAAGATTATTTAGATAAAATTTTAGTTCGTCAATTGATGCCTCTATGTCATCAGATGCCCTATGGCTATCGGATTTTTCAAACTTTTCACAAGTTTTGTTTTCCATCAAAATTTTAAATGATGTAACATCTAGCATTCTATAGTGCAGTAACTTGGTAACCTCTGGCCAATGTTTTTCTATAAATTTTCGGTCATTATATATAGAGTTTCCCGCCAAAATAGCTGGCTCACCATTGAAATTAATTTTAATGAATTCAACCAGATCATTCATAACTTGTTTTTCGATTTTGCCGTTTTGATGTATTTTTTCAATCAGTCCGCTACTTTTATGCTGAATTGCAGACCATTCATTCATATTATTCATTTTTTCATCTGATTGTTTGATAACCGCATCATATTTTGCAAGTGTTTTAAAATCAAAATCCGTAACGAGTGCCGCTACTTCAATGATTACGTGCTCATCTGGATCTAAACCCGTCATTTCTAGGTCAACCCACAAGAGTTTTGTTGGTTTTATTGTTTTATCAATTTCAGTCATAATTCAATCAAGCTAAGCTTATTAATTTCTGGGCAGCGGCTCTATGCTGTCCCAAAATTACCTTATTGGTGCCTTCCTGGTATTCAATAGTATCACCACCAACCCTTTTATCGTCAAATGTTCCATCAAGCATTGATAAGGCTAATAAAGTTGCATATTCCCTGCTTGTCATTCTAGGAATGTGGTCATAGCCTTCTGTGGATGGTTTTTTCTCGGTATCGTCCTGAACTCTTTCAGGCATCTCCCGAAAAAGTCTATCAATTTTATCAATTAAATAACCGCCTACTGCAATCCTTAAGTCCTTATCACTTCTCATAGCTTCAGTGAGGTCTTTTCTGTCTGAAATACCTTTTGCGTTCAAGTAGTTATCAAATATTTCAGCCAGGCCAGAATCTGCAGCATATGCCTGCTCTAGCCGCTCTTCGGCCATCTTCTTTGATTCAGGAGTTACCCTTGTTCTTACCGTTTCTCTGATAGACGCTTTCTCGACACTATTATTTGAAGTATCAATTTCTGGATTTAATAGACTGTCATAGCTGGACTCTTCACGAGAGCTAGTTTCATTTGCTGGCCGAAAAACCATTTCGTGTCTGAATTTTCTATATTCAGTGTCCGGCTTTTTTGTAAGTTCACGAATTTGTTCGAGAACATTTGGATCGTCCTGTTTAGGGACATCAGCAACATCATCAAATCTAATACCCTGAGACTCAATAAAGTCTTTAGCATCAAGAACAGTTTTTTCTCCATGAGCATCAGAGAGTATTACAATTTTTTGCGTTTCTCCGGTCTTATTACCATTATCATCAGTAATGAACTTATTTACAGCGTCGTCAAAACGCAATATTTTACCATCATACTCAACAGCAGTACCGCCTGGATATTTATCATCAACGGAGGACATAAACTTATCAACATCGGCATCGGATATTTCTGGTCTTTCCTGACTTGAAGTGTTTAAAGTTTCTGACATTTTTGTAATTTTTGTTTTAATTTATCTGTATATACATTAGCACATTAAAGCTAATTTTACAAGAGTGATATCTCTTTTATTTGGCGGCTTTTAGAGCGTTTGCATACCAGACTAAATCACCTAGCATTGTGTTTACTGTAGTATGAGGGCCATACTGTAGTTCTTTGAGTTCTTTTATCAAATTACCATCTTCATCAATATTCCCATCAATGAAGTGATTAAAATGAAGGTTAATCGGTACTATAACTGCCTGACATTCTGACAGAATCATTTTCAAATGTTCTGCTGCTCTAGCTCCCCCAACACTACCATGCGTAGCTACAGCTGCAGGCTTCTTGCTCAACTCAAAACCGGTGTAATCGAGCGCATTCTTTAAGGCGCCTGAAATTGAGTGATTATATTCAGGAGATACAAATACATAGCCATCAGCCTCGGCTATTTTATCTAGAAACTTTTTAACATCACCCTCAACTTTTCGATCAGGATTGTATCTAGGCGAAACTGCTTCATTAAAAATAGGTAAATCAAAATCCTTTAGATCAACCATTTCAACATTAACGTCCTTTAATTCTTTTGCGGTATTAGTAATCCACTTAGAAAACTGTAAGGACTTTCTTCCTTCTCTGGTGCTTCCAACAATTATTTGTAGTTTCATATATTCTCCTTGTTATTTAATGATATACTTTATGTAGTATTAATATAATAGTCTTAATACTATACAAAGTAAAGTATGAAAATTAATAATGCCAATTTAGAAGAAAGAACCGGCTGTATAGCTTCAGCCATGACAATAATTGGCAGCAAATGGACTGCTTTAATTTTGCGTGACTTAGCAGGCGGAAGTAAAAGATTTACATATTTGGAAAAGTCTTTAACAGGAATAAGCCCAAAGACTTTGTCGCAGAGACTAGACGAACTCGAAGGTCACGGAATAATAGCAAAGGAGTGCTTTCGCGAATCTCCACCCCGAATTGAATATAGTCTCACAGAAAAAGGAAAAGATCTGATTCCACTACTCAAACAAATGGCTAAATGGGGGAACAAGCATTACGATTCAGGATGTGCTAATCTTTAGTTTTATCAAAATCTAGCGATAATGAATTAATACAGTATCTTTTACCGCCATGTTCCTTGGGGCCGTCATCAAATAGATGGCCAAGATGACTATCGCATACACCACATCGAACTTCAGTTCTTATCATGCCATGACTATTATCTTGGATTAATTTAATCTTTGAATCATCAATCGCATCCCAAAAACTAGGCCAACCACAGCCTGCATCATACTTATTGTTGGATTTAAATAAAAGATTACCGCATGCAGCACATTTATAATTTCCAGTTTTCCAAAAATTATCAAACTGTCCACTGAATGGCGCTTCAGTTCCGGCCTCTCTTAGAACATGATACTGCTCATTGGTGAGATTTTTTCTAAAAGCCGAATCATCCATAAATATTATTTCTTCTTGGCTAGCTTATCGAGCTTCAATGTCTTAAATGTCATGTAAATAATTATTGCCACAATAAAGAAGCTAATTAGTGTTGACAGAAATAGTCCCCAGCCAAACACGGCTTGTTTGGAAAAAACATGCACAGTTAAGGACTTCTGGTTTAGGCTACCAGTTCCAGGTAGTATTAATCCAACTAGTGGGTTTACTATATTGACGGTAAAAACATCTACAACACTTTTAACCTGAGCACCAAAAACGAAACCAATAGCAAGACCGACTATGCCATACTCCCTAATAAATTCACCGAATCCTCCCACCTGGTCATTGATTGTTTTTGAAGTTATTGGAGCAACTTTTGATACCGCTCGCTTACCACCTTTTAATACCTTGTCCATTTATATATCTCCTCTAAAATTCATCTGATAAATATTATACTCTACTGATCAAAGCTGATTAGGAGCTGAAATACTTAATAGCTCTAAGCCTTTCTTAAGAATGTCCGAGTAAAGGCTTACTAATTTTAAGCGAATAGCTTCTCTCTCGTCATCAATAACCCTACTCACTTCATAGAACTTGTTGAAAGATTGAGATAATTCATAAAGATATGTACATAAGTGGTGAGGCATAATCTCGACTATCGCCTTGTCGAGATAATCAGGAAATTCACTTATTTTGCGGGCAAGTTGCCTCTCTTGTTCGTCGAGGGAATATTCAGAGGGGATAACTTTTCCAGTGGCTTTCTTTAAAATACTTCGAGACCTTGCATGTGAATATTGTAAATATGGACCACTGTTTCCCGTGATACTAACCGACTCTTCCGGGTTGTAAATTAAATCTGGGCCAAGTCTCTGCTTTAAAAAAGCATATTTTATGGCGCCTAGAGTTGTATCCATATTTTTTGTGTTTGTAGTATCAAAGTTAATTCTAGCTGTGTCTTCAATAACCTGCTTAGCTCTTAAGCCGTTGCCTTTGCGGCTACTAATCTTTACTCCTCCGGCCATCTTAACCATACCATGGGTTAGATGTGTCGTTGCCTTAACTAACCTAGGCTCATATTGTTCTAAGCTTTTTAAAACTACTCTCATATATTCAGTTATCTCATTACCAGTAATGACGATAGATTTATCGAATTTAAAGTCTCTGTATTTAGCCATTATCAACCCCAGGTCTTTAGTCTCATAGGATGGCAAACCTTGTGAAGTTATAAACACTCGGGTGTGAAGGCCATATTTTTCGCCCTTGAATACCACAGCTCCATCACTATTCTCATAAACACCATTCTTCAACTGCTTATTTACGGTACTAATTCCTATAGGTGCAGTTTCACTTTCTGGATAGTATCGATCAAAAGCCTTTATCTCTATGTCCTGATAAAACTTTTTGAAGTATGCATAGCTCCAGTCTCGACAAAGCCAATAAATCTTTGCAATATCTGAGTCATGATCCTTTGAATTAACTATTTCATATAGTTGTTTGTTCAAGCTCATGATTTGGGTATGCGGTTCGGAATCTTCTGATTCGAAAGCCTGAGTTCCTTCAACATAACGATCAGCAAGCCAAGAAGCTTTTTCGTCCAATGTTTTAGCCTCAAGACTAGCCAATGACTCTAGAGCAACTTTAGGATCACCTCGACCAGCATTATTTAATATTGCCCACATATTTATTGCGACATGCCTTCCAACATCTCCACCAAAATTAACTCTGAATACCTTACCGCCAGCTACTTCGAAAAGATTGGCTATAGCATTACCAACTATTGATGTATAGAGATGTCCGACGTGCAGAACCTTAAATGGATTTGGGTCAGAATATTCACAAACGATTACCTGGTCAGAATATAAGCTAGGCTTATATTCAAGCGATATTTCTGAATCTTTAAGAAGCGCTCCGTCACTCAACTTAATATTGATAAAGTTGGACACATTTGTGACATGGTCAGCATCAGATGCAAGTGAATGCCTAATTCCTTCAATCAAAGTCTCTGCTATATCTTTAGGATTTTTGTTTAGCTGGTGAGCGAGTCCAAAACTTACGTTGGTTGTATAGTCACCAAACTTTTCATAAGGCCTAGTTATTACAGGATCAACAGTAACCTTAAAGTGTTTAAATATCTCGTCTTTTATGACTTTTTGTATCTTATCTTTCATCTAGATTAGTATATCACTACCCCTGCTTAAGAGATTTTAAATAATTAATTGATCGCCATAAAATTAAGTAGCAAGTACTTATAATTCCGAAAAAACCTATGCTAGTTGTAATAGCATTCTTTTGAGTGTTTGAATCGAAAATTGGATTTGAAACATCAAATATTAACAAAATCGGATTTGTTATAACATCCCAACTATTGAATCTTAGAAAACGTCCCAAATAAACAGCAAAACCACATAGTAAAAATATAGTTATAAGAATAAGTGCCGATGATTTGCTGTTCATTCTCTTATTGAGCTCTAGGTTGATTAAATAAACACTGATTAATCCGACAAGGAGGCCATTAATCGCCATCATGAAAAATGCCACAATGCCCACAATAATATCGGTGCTATTAAAGTTAATTAAGTGGATTGAGTCACTTACAATATAGAAACTATTTGGCAAAAAACATAGCCAAGCGATTGAAAGGACGATACCTAAAGGGCTTACTAAAGGCTTATTTTTAACATATTTATAGATTAATACTGCCAATATTAGAGGAACCCAAGCAAGAAAAAGGTTAAAAATCATGAATAGATTCTGGTTTGTTCTATCTAAGATTGCCTCGGCTAAAATAAATAAAACTGCGACCAAAGCCTGTAAGCCTATCGCAAAATATATTCCCCTATAGCCATCAATGGCCTTTTCGCTCATAAGACTATTATATAATTTTTATAATCTATAAACAAAAGCCTAATCAGCCAGTTCTTTTTTCAAATCCTCAATCAAAGCAACCGGGAAAGGATTCAGATTCGACAACAGAGCAAGATAAATACTTACAAAGTCTCCTAATAGCATTGTCCAAAGCATCTGCTCTAGCTTATCTTCTCCTTTAGCTTCAACTTTTATTGGGTTTGGCCTGAGACCACTAAGTAATTTCTTAGTTACTTCGAATCTTTTAGAAATTCTCGGATTGTCAAAGGACGACCTAAGGTCAATAACAGCATAAGGTTTCTGTGTAGGCTGCTTGGTCCAGCCTAAAAATTCATTGTGATTAAACTCTGGAAATTGATTAAACCAGGCTATGTGTTTCGAATTCTCATTAAAACTAATTTTCCATTTATAGCCAACGGGAGCTAGTATTGGCCCGGAATAAACAACAACGGACTTGCCCATTAATTCTTGAGCTATTTCCTTTGCCAAATTACCCTTTGTTGGCTTTTCGGCGACCCAAGGCTCACAGAGTTTTTTTAAATAATCGCTTTTTGCAGCTAATTCACTAGCCTTATTATCCGTAAGTCCGAATCCATCAGTAATTTCTACCAATGCTTTCAAGCCATAAAGTGTTGCATGTCGAGGCTGCAAGCCACCGGGTAATTTTGCAAAAGTATAGGATTTTTCTTTAGCGATTTCTTCGAGTTTTCCCCCTGAAGAAATGATCACAATTGTGGCACCGGTTTCCTCCGCGCTTGCTAGGGCGGTGAGAGTTTCTTCTGTATTTCCTGAGTAGCTTGAGGCAATGAACAAACTTTTATCGTCCAAAAATTGTGGAATTGAATAGTCCCTAGAAATAACAAATGGAACCTTAAAGCCTGGCCAAGATTGGGCTAAAGCAGCCGCTAAGGCTGAGCCGCCCATCCCCGAGAGCACAACATTATTGAAAGACTTTTTGTCCACTTTTATTGAATATTCTTCAAGGACTTGCTGCCATTGCCTACCGGCCGTGCCAAGCACATCATCGGCGTCTTTTTCGTGAATGAACTTTAAATCGTCTAACATGCAACCCCTTTATCAAAGCTTTTATGCTTTAAATTTGTTATTATTTATATAATGTAATTTAATTATAATATATTTACGAAACAAATTAGGGGGTGAAATGTTTGGACAAGATAATCAAGGGATGAGCACAGACGCTTCTACGACTCAACCAATAGTATCGGATCCTTCAATGCCGAGTGCTATGCCAACTCCTTATATTCCTGCACCAATGCCTATGCCTAGCGTAATGACATCGGACCCGCAGTCTGCTCCAATGGTTGAACCAACAGCACAAACCAACGAATCACCAATATATACAGCTCCAGAAGTTCCATCCACTAGTTCAACAGACAGCACAGAAAACAGCTCATCAAGTGAGTCAGTTGTGGCTGCTGCTTCGGAGGATGCGCCGCAATCCGAAGAAAATTCTAGCAATGATCTTATGGAAATTAAGAAGAATGCCCTTCAACAACTCTCACCACTAGTAGGAAAATTAGATCAAACACCAGAAGAAAAATTCCATACAACTATGATGATGATACAAGCATCAGACAATCAGGATTTGGTTAAGGATGCTTTTGAAGCAGCTCAAAAAATATCAGACGAAAAAGAAAAGGCTCAAGCCTTGTTAGACGTAGTCAATGAAATTAACTACTTTACTCAAAAATCTAACTCAACTACTGAATAAATTTAATTAAGAAGATATGGTCTCTAATAACCCATATCACTCATGCCACTTGGCATCTGAGCAGTAGCTTCGCTCTTTTGTGGAATATCTACTATCAAGGCACCCATAGTCATGGCTGTACCTGCAATGCTTACTGAGTTTTGTAATGCCTCTTTAGTGACTCTGGCGGGGTCAATTACACCATTAGATTTCAAATCTACTAGCTTAGTAGGGTCGTTAACATTTATACCCATTCCAGGCTTAGCCTTTTTAACTTGAGGCAACCATTCATCGGGATTAATACCAGAGTTAGATAATAAAATTCTAAATGGCTGTTCTAAAGCATTTTTAAGTATTTGAGCTCCGTTAGACTTAGGGTCATTTCTTTCTGTTTTTATTGATTCAGCCAGATTTATAAGTGTCACTCCACCTCCAGCAACAATTCCTTCATCTAGTGCAGCCTTTACTGAAGCAACCGCATCATCAACTCTAAACTTCTTCTCTTCGATTTCAGTTTCTGTAGCGCCACCAACTTTAATAACAGCAACTTTACCGGCAAGGGCAGCCCGTCTCTTGGCTAGGTTTTCTTTATCATATTCGCTTGAAGATGCCTTTAATTGAGCCTCAATTTGCTGAGTGCGTTCTTTTTGAGCACTCTTTGAGCCTGATCCTTCAATTATTGTGGTATCTTCTTTGGTTACAATTACTTTTCTAGCACTACCAAGCATGGCAAGTTCAGCAGTTTCAAAACTATAGCCCTGCTCTTCGCTAATTAATGTGGCGCCAGTAAGAACAGCAATGTCCGTAAGAACATCCTTTCTTCTATCACCAAATTCAGGAGCCTTGATTGCAACAGTATTGAAGACTCCCTTGAGCCTATTAAGGACTAGAGTTCCAAGAGCCTCACCATCGACATCTTCTGCAATAATTACAAGATCTTTTTTGCCAGCTTGAGCCAATTTTTCTAGAATTGGTAGAATCTCTTGAACGGATCCGATCTTTTTGTCTGTCACCAAAATAGAAGGCTTTTCATACACTGCCTCCATACGTGCAGTATCTGTAACCATATAAGGACTAATGAATCCTCTTGAAAACGTGAAGCCTTCTACGACTTCACTCTCAAGATTAAGCCCCTGCCCCTCTTCAACAGTAACCACACCTTCTTTACCGACCTTATCAATAACATCTGCAATAAGATTACCTATCTCTTTATCACCAGCTGATATTGTCGCGACTTCTGCAACTCTACTCTTCTTGCCAGTAATTGATTCGCTCATTGAGCCTAGCTTCTTAACCACATCATCTGCAGCGGCTTCTAGACCTTTTCTAAGAAGCATTGGATTGTGTCCTGCAGCAATAAGCTTGTTTGCCTCACTCAGAATATTGTATGTCAACACTGTAACAGTTGTTGTTCCGTCACCTGCAACGTCATTCATTTTGCTTGCTGCTTGTTTAATTAGCTCTGCGCCAACCTTCTGGCCTAATGTTTCATCATCAACCTCAGGTATATCTACCCCTTTAGCAACAGTTACACCATCATGGGTTACCGTTGGACTTCCATAACTTTTACTAATTACTACATTGCGACCTTTTGGACCCATGGTTGTTTTGACAGCGTCATAAAGTATTTGAGCCCCAGCCAGAACTCTTCTTCTTGCATCTTCATCGTAAAAAATTTTCTTTGCCATAATATATTTCTCCAGAATATTAGTTAACAGTAGCTATAATGTCTTCTTCTTTGACTAGAATGAATTCTTCACCTGACATTTTTATTTCAGTTGAAGCGTAACCCTTATGAATTATCCGATCTCCAACTTTTACATTTTTTACATCCTTACCAACAGATAAAACTTTAGCAACTTGTGATTTTTGTGCAGAATTTTCGGGCAGATATATTCCCGTTAGAGTTCGGGTTGCAGGTTCCTCGTTTTGAGCGACAACATAATCTGCAAGGGGGTGAATCTTAGTTTTCATAATTATTACTCCTCTTATTTTTAGTATTGTCGCTAGCACTTTAATAGTGAGAGTGCCAGCTATCAGATTTAATGATATTAGAATAGGAAGTTGGCGTCAATAGTCTAATTGGAAAGTGAATTTATTTGATATAATATCGTTCATGATTAAAAAAATACTAATGTGCTCCCCTGATTACTTTGACATTGAATACGAAATTAACCCCTGGATGAACAAACAAAATCAGGTTCAATCTGATGAAGCCAAAAAGCAATGGAATACACTATATGATGTATATAAAAATAAGCTGGGCTGGGATGTTAAGCTCATCAATCCTATTGAAAAGCTTCCGGACATGGTTTTTACGGCTAATGGTGCGCTTGTAATCAAAGGTAAGGTTGCGCTGCCTACCTTCAGAGCTCCAGATCGACAACCTGAAACTGAATACTTCCGAAAATGGTTTGAAAGCAACGGCTACAGCGAGTTTATCGAGCCTAAATATGATTTTGAAGGAGAAGGAGATGCCCTTCTCTGGAACAATACCCTTTTTGCAGGGTATCCATGGCGTAGTGATCAGGCTTCACATAAAGAACTCGAAAACTTTTTTGGAATAAAAATTGTGCCTATTCAATTAGCTGATGCCAGGTTCTACCACTTAGACACTTGTCTTACTATCGTTAATGAAACAACCGTTGCCGTCTGGACAAAAGCATTCACCGAAGAAAGCCTAGATATTATCCGCAAAATAGTTCCAAATGTTATCGAAGCGAGCGATGAAGATACGTTAGCATATGGCTTAAATGCCATGAGCGATGGTGAGAATATTGTTTTATCAGACAAAGCAATTGGACTAATAGAAAAATACAGGGAAATGGAAATGAATGTATATCCAGTTCCAATTAGTGAATATCAAAAAAGTGGTGGTGGAGTTAAGTGTTTAACTCTAGAACTAAGATCCTAGAATATTTTTAAGCTCCTGATGAGCAACTTCTATTTCGTTCCAAGGATGTTCGCCATCAGCCCTTTCAATTGTTTTCTCGTGACCCTTGCCGAGAAGCAAAACCAAATCATCCTTGCTCTTTGGGATTTTAAGGGCAAAATTAATGGCTTCAGTTCTATCGAGAATTAAGTGAATATTTTCGCCTACTTTTTTCCCTTCCCTTTCTGCTCCACTCGCAATCTGCTTTAGTATCTCATTACCGTCGATATCTCTATCATCTTCTTCAGTTAAAACTATTTCATCAGCATACTTTCCTGCAAGTTGTCCCTGAATAGCTCTTTTCGCCTCGTCTCGTCTTCCAGCAGAACCAAAAAGAACAATTAGCTTGCCCTTAATTACAGGTCTAAGTTCTTCAAAAAGCTTTTCAAATGAATCTGGGGTATGGGCATAATCTACAATTACAGAGAAGTTCTGACCCTCATTAATTGAAGTCATGCGACCTTCGACACTCTCTAATGCCATAATCCCCTGCTCTATCTGGGGTTTGGTCAGCCCAAGCAAAACACCACAACCTACTGCAGCAAGTGAATTATATACATTGAACATGCCGCTCAGTTTACATTTAATATCGTATTCAACATCTTTAAGTTTGGCCTTATAGCTAACTCCATTTGAGGAAAGTTTAACTTCAGAGGCTCTCAAATCACCATTTTTTTCTCCGTAAAGTAACGGATGTGCTATTGCTGATTTAAAAAATTCATAATTCTCGTCGTCTGCATTAATAACGCCAGCTCTGAGCCCAGATATATTTTTATTTGCCCACTCGAACATCCGAACCTTTGCTGATCTGTAATTTTCAAAACTACCGTGGTAATCGAGATGCTCGTGAGTAATATTGGTCATTACAGCCATGTGGTATTTAACGCCCCAAACTCTGTACTGTGCCAATGCCTGAGAAGTAGTTTCGAGAACCAAGTACTCAATGCCTGATTTGTTTAACTCCTTGAGTCTACGCATAAATTCAGGAACTGGTACGCTCGTCATATGATGCATTTGAGACTTTATGTCCATGCCGGCACCGTAAGCTACTGTAGTATTAAGTCCAACCTTATAGCCGGCTTCATGTAGCATTCTGTGAATTAAAAATGTTGTAGTAGTCTTTCCATTTGTGCCGGTAACGCCAATCACTTTCAGCTTCCTTGCAGGAAAGCCATAAATAACATTAAAAATAATGGCTTCAATCAGATGGCCATATGGTTCGATTTTTTTAAATAACCCTGTTGGTATGAACATTTTTACAAATTTTCTAAAACTCATGCCTCTAAGTATACTATTTAACGTAATGAAAATATTAGGAATTGAAACAAGTTGTGATGAAACTGCGGCTGCCATCGTAGAAGATGGCTTTAAACTTATTAGCAACGTAGTCGCAACAAGCATGGATGAACATGCTAAATATGGCGGAATAGTTCCAGAAATTGCTGCAAGAAGTCATATAGAGTCAATAATTCCAGTAATAGACCAATGTATGCATGAATCGCAGCTAGACTGGGCCGATCTGGATGGTATTGCTGTTACCTATGGAGCAGGACTTGGAGGCAGCTTACTTGTTGGCGTCGAAACCGCAAAAGCTCTAGCAATATCCAAGAATCTTCCCCTCTACGGCATCAATCACGTAGAAGGTCATGTTTATGCGAATTTCATAACCGAATCACTTGTAGGCAATATAACGCCATCAGACGAACAGCCCAAGTTCCCTATGCTAGCTTTGATAGTATCTGGTGGGCACTCCCAAATAGTTATATTTAAAAATCATTTCGACTACATACTCTTGGGGCAAACTGGCGATGATGCAGTTGGTGAAGCATTTGATAAGGTTGCAAAACTCTTGGGCCTTCCCTATCCTGGTGGCCCCAATATTGAGATTGCCGCCAAGGATGGAGACACAGAAAAATACAAGCTACCTAAAGCACGGCTTGAGGGTAAATACGATTTTAGCTTCTCAGGCCTTAAAACGGCCGTTTTAAGGCTAGCTCAGTCCGAAGTAGGTAAATCATTCGACTTTCCATCCTTCGAGCTCTCTGCCCTGCTCAATGACTCTCAGAAAACGGATATTGCAGCTAGTTTTCTTAAGACTTCAATTGAAACACTTGTAGATAAGATGGAAGTTGCCGAAAAAGAATTTAGCCCAAAAACTATTGTTATTGCAGGTGGCGTCGCCGCAAATCAAGAATTAAGAAAACAGCTTAAAAATAGACTTCACGCGAAACTACAATACCCCGACATTAAGCTTTGTACAGATAACGGAGCTATGATTGCCACGCTCGGTTGCTTCAAAGCTATGCTAAATTCTACCCCTGTTGACCCCTATAAGCTACAGATAGATCCAAACCTATCTATGTAATTTCACGTGAAGTCATCTCTGTTGTGGTCAAAAATTATCTCTGATGTTATTATTTAGCTACATGGAACTATCAAAAACATATAATCCAAAAGAATACGAAAGCAAGATATACGATCTTTGGGAGCAAAATAAGGTCTTTGAACCAAGTAAAGAAGGGAGGCCTTTCAGCATGGTCTTTCCTCCTCCCAATGCAAATGGGAACCTGCACATTGGCCATGCTTTTACTCTAGCAATCCAAGATATAGCTGCCAGATATGCCCGATTAAAAGGGGATAGTGTTTTATTTGTACCAGGTGCGGATCATGCTGGTTTTGAAACTCAAGTTGTTTATGAGAGGCTTCTTGAAAAAGAAGGAAAAAGTCGTTTTGATTTTAGTAGGGAAGAGCTGTATTCGCAAATTTACGACTACGTTAATGCAAATAAAAACAACACCGAAAATCAATTAAAGAAATTGGGAGCGAGCTTTGATTGGTCTAAACATGTATTTTCTCTAGACAAAAAGGTAGTAGATTCTGCATACAAAAGATTTAAAAAAATGTGGGACGATAAACTAATCTACAGGGGTGAAAGGCTTGTAAATTTTTGTACTTTACATGGGACTGCATTCGCCGATATTGAGGTTGAATATAAGGAAGAACAGGGGCACCTTTGGTATGTTAATTACCCTGTAAACGGTGCCGATGAAAATATAGTTGTTGCAACGACAAGGCCAGAAACCCTTCTAGGAGATACAGCCGTAGCGGTTAATCCGAACGATAAAAGATATTCAAAATTAATAAACAAAACAGTGACACTGCCACTAACCGGAAGAGAAGTGCCAATAATTGCTGATGATTTTGTTGACCCAGATTTTGGAACCGGAGCAGTGAAGATAACCCCTGCACACGACCCAAATGACTTCGAGGCCGCATCACGACATTCATTGCCTATGATCTCAGTAATTGACTTCATGGGGAATATAACTCATGAAATGCCCGAAAAATACAGAGGCCTAGATGTTTTAACCGCAAGAAACAAAGTCCTGAAAGACCTTAAAGATCAAGGCTTTTTATCCAAGACGGAAGACTATACTCACAGCGTTGGTCACTGCTATAAATGCAAAACAATTATACAGCCCCTACTGAAAGAACAGTGGTTTATAGATATGAAACCTTTAGCAAAAAAAGCAGTTGAGGTTCTTCGAGACAACAAAATTGTGTTTTATCCTGAGTCCAAAAAAACGCAATTAATAAATTATCTTAATCAACTTAGGGACTGGAATATAAGTCGTCAAATCTCTTGGGGCATACCAATTCCAGCCTTTCAAAATACAGAAAATCCAGATGATTGGATATTTGATAGCAGGGTAGAGCAGGAGCTCATCGAAACTGACAACAAAACCTATAAAAGAGACCCTGATGTTTTCGACACTTGGTTTTCGAGTAGTTCATGGCCTTATGTGGCTACGGATTATCCAGATAGCGACTTATTTAAAAAATACTATCCACTTAGTCTCATGGACACTGGTGGAGAGATACTTTTCCCATGGGTAAGCCGAATGATAATGTTGGGTCTCTATGAGACCGGAGAAATTCCATTCAAGGAAGTGTACATTCATGGCTATGTAATGGCCGAAGATGGCGCCAAGATGAGCAAAAGCCTTGGCAACGTTATAAATCCTATTGATGTGGTTGACGAGTATGGCTCTGACGCCTTAAGAATGGGGATGATTGCCGGACGCGTACCAGGAGTTAACAGGGGCTATGATCCAAGAAAAGTAGAGGATGCAAGAAACTTCTGTAACAAACTTTGGAATATTGCTAGATTCTCACAAGATAAGATTAGTTCATATATCAAAAATCCAAAACCAAAGACTATGGCCGACAATTGGATTATTGGCAAACTAGATGAATTAGAAAAAAATCTAGCCAAAGACATGGATCGTTATGGCTTTGCTGAGGGCCATGAGAAGCTCTATCACTTCATTTGGGATGATTTAGCCGATTGGTACGTTGAAGCATCTAAAAGCCAGTCAGACGGCTCCATATTGGCTTATGTTCTAGTTCAAAGCCTCAAGCTACTCCATCCTTATGCTCCATTCGTCACTGAGGCAATTTGGCAATCACTTAAGCCCGTCCATGAATCAGAAATATTAGGTAGAGCGAAAATATCCACTATTATTGAGTTCGATAGGGCTAAGTCTAAAAAATTTGAAACCGTAAAAGATTTGATTGTTGAGATTCGAAATATTAGCAATACGATGAAATTAACAAAGAGAAGGCTTGTCGTGAAGCCTAGTCAGATCGATAAGGAATCTGAAGAACTCATCAAGAAGCTAGCCAGGGTTGGTGAAATATTAGATAAATCTTTCGAGGAAGAAATTCAATTAACAAATACAGATATTATTGCTTCACTCGAAGTTAGCAGGGAAGTATTAAATGGCTATTTGTCTGACCTTAAGTCTAAGATTAGTGAATCCAAAAAAATAAAATCGGGCCTTGAAGGACGATTAAAGAACAGAGCATATATAGAAAAAGCTCCTGAAAAGCTAGTAAAAGAGACTCGGGACAGCTTAGTAAGCATCAATAAGTCTCTCGAACTTTTAGAAGGTGAGTTAACTAAATTTAAGAGCTAGTCGGTTCTAGTAAGTTTCTGATTCTTGAAACTGATTCTGCACTGTTATAGTCATCGAACCAAGATACATGCCAACCTAGTTTTTCAGCTGCCATCAAATTAGCCCTTGAGTCATCAATAGACAATATTTCTTCAGGCATACATAGTGCAGCTTTCTCGGCAACCTTAAATATTTCAAGTTCTGGTTTTATGTGCCCGACTTTAGATGAATCTATAATCGAATCGTATTTTATATTGGGTACGATATCTCTGGCCATTAACTCCTCTAGAAAACCTGGCATCGAATTTGTGAGAAGTCCGATTTTATAGTGCTCACTAGCCCAAAGTATTAAGTCATAGGCATCTTTGATTGGTTCAATTGCATTAAAGTAATATTCTTTCCAGTCAACACTATCTATGCCAAGCATCTTCGCAAGCTCTCTATTAAAGTCCTCGACGGAGTATTCGCCTCTACAAATTTGATCGTTATAGTGCCAGAAAAAAGATTCAATAAGATCCGAAGGTTTACCGCTTAAGTGTGCTAGTTCTGTAAATGCCCTGTTAAAGAAATGAACTATGCAACCGTTAACATCAAAGTAAATAAAACTAACGCCTGATTTAGACTTCTTTCTTTGCCTAATCCGGCTAGTATTACCACTCACTAGGGCATCAAGATCAATTCCTATGGTGTCAGCTATTTTTTGAATAGTAAAAATAGAAGGGGACTTTATGGCTCCTCTCTCTATTTTTGCTAGCGTAGAATAGCTCAAGCCTGATCTCTGGCATAGCTCCTGCTGTGTTAAACCCGCATCTTGACGCGCTTTTTGAAGGCGCTTGCCCAACCCTTTCTCATCCATAGCCATATGTTACCAGTTAGGATTAAAGAAATAAAGAATTGCTTGGTTTATTTTTTTAAAATAACTGAAAGCAAATAGAAGAGGATGATGAAAATTAAAAGTCCGGCACTGCTCGACACCATAAGGCTCGGCTTAACCTGACTTCCGGTGCTTTTCATAGCCTTAGAGTAAATCCAAGCCCCAGCACCTATTGAAAACATGAGTGAAATTACGAAATCTGACATATCGATATATTAACATCAATAATAAACAAAGGGGAGTAATTAAGTTTTGGTTTATTCGTAGACAATAGCCCTAACTTTACCACCATTAAAACTAACATTTCCATCAGGATCAATTATTATTGCGCCATACGTTAATTCGCTAGTTCCATCTACTCTAACTTCATGACCATCACTAATTGATTCAGCAATATTTTTGCCGTCCTTAACCTCGCCAGCAGTCGAACAAGCCTTTAGAATAACTCTGTAGTTACTCCCTAAGTGCCTCTTATAGGTATTGGCCTTAGAGCCGCTTAAAGGCTCTTAGAGATAATCCTCTACACTCAATCTTTCCCCATTTACCCCAAATAATATTCCACTAGGGCTTGCATGAGCATTAATTTTAAAGTTTTTTAATTGGCTTTCTTTTTCTGGATTTCGACCCATAGAACGCTCTCTATTGCCAACGCTTACCGCAACCTTAGCCAGCTGAATTTTATCATTCACTTCAAAATAAAAAAGTCCGTCTTCCTCTATACCATTAACATAAGGTTTCCCTGCATCATCTAGAGACCCATTCCAGTCAGACCTGGCCGTAACTACGATGTTCTTAATGGGGGCTTCTGAGTTTTCCCATTGTCTTAGTTGTTTGTGAAGAATGCCGTCTGGATATCTCGAAAAATGATATATGCCAAAAATGTCGATAATTTTCTTTGTTTCCTCAAAGCCATATTCCGAGATATGTTTTTCTAATGCCTCTATTTGTGGTATTAATCTCTCTGCCTGCATTGGTAGGACGTACTGAATGTCTTCGGGCTCGGTTTTTATGTAATAAACAAGTATCTACACAATATTTTTAAGCTGCTTTTAAAGTTCTACACTCTATAATAGATGTAATGAGAATATTAATAGTTGAGGATGAGCATCGTATTGCTCAGGCTCTTAAGGAAGGGCTGGAGCAGGAATCTTACGCTGTAGACGCCTGCTATGACGGTGAAGATGGCTATAATACTGCCAGTGCCGACGAACATGACCTAATTATTCTGGATGTAATGTTGCCGAATATGGATGGCTTTGAGATAAGCAAGAAATTGCGGGCTGGTGGCAACCACACACCCATACTTATGTTGACAGCAAAAGATCAAAACCATGACATCGTTCACGGCTTAGACACTGGCGCTGATGATTACTTACCAAAACCCTTTTCTTTCGAAGTCCTGTTAGCTCGTGTTCGTGCATTATTGCGTCGACCTCATGAATCTCTTGGCGAAATACTGGAAGCAGATGATCTAACGTTGAATACTAAAACGCACGAAGTGAAGCGATCTGGCAAAACCATAAAGTTATCTAGCAAAGAATATGCACTATTAGAATATATGCTTCGGAACAAGAATAACGTGCTAAGTAAAAACAATATCATGACCCACGTTTGGGATTTTGACGCTGACATATTACCTAATACAGTTGAAGTCTTTATTACCTTTCTTCGCAACAAAATTGATAAACCATTCAAGAAGCCGGGGCTCATCCAAACAGAACGAGGCTTCGGTTATAAGATTGGTGAAAGCTCATCATGAACATAGATATAGATAAAGTGCTTGGATTTTTGCGTTCACCAAGAGGACGACTTGCGTTAACATACCTAGCAATCATTATGGTTATGAGCGTTGGCTTTAGCATAGTTTTTTACAATACGTCCTCACATCACTTAATGCGGCAACTCCCCCCACGATCACTTTATGGTAACAGCCCCTTTGTTAATGAATTTCGCCCTGGTATTGAAAGTTTTATTCATCAACGCATCAAAGAGGGACAACAAGCATTACTAGTGAAACTAATTTGGCTCAACCTAGTTGCCTTGGTTTTTGGAACCGCACTAAGTTACATACTGGCTCGTCGTACTTTACGCCCAGTAGAAGAAGCTATGGAAGCACACAGTCAATTTGTGAGCGATGCCTCACATGAGCTTAGAACGCCACTAACCGCAATTAAAGCCAGTAACGAGGTAGCATTACGCAAACCAAAGTTGAATCTGATGGAAGCAAAGAAAGTTATCAAAAGCAACACTGAAGACGTCACTAAATTGCAGGAGCTTACGGATAGACTTCTACGCCTAGCTAATAACAAATATATACCAGGGAGTAAAATAGTACCTTTATCTATACAAGATGTAGCTGCACAGGCCATGAATCAAGTAATACAGTCTGCCCAGGCTAAAGATATCGCAGTCAATAATGAGCTAGATAACATTAGTGTACTCGGTGATAAACAAAGCCTAGTCCAGATCATTACTATACTTCTTGATAACGCTATCAAATATAGCAATCCTAAAACCACAATTTCCCTAGACAGCACAGTAAAAGGTAAGTTTGCTTATCTGCACGTTCGTGACCACGGTGCTGGAATCGGTGAAACTGACCTGAAGCATGTATTTAAGCGCTTTTACCGAATTGATAAATCCCGCTCTAAAGAACAACTGGATGGCTATGGTCTGGGATTATCTATCGCAGATAAGTTGATAGGACAACTACACGGTGAAATCTTAGTGGAAAGCACTGTGGGCAAGGGTTCAACCTTTACCATTAAGCTCCCCCTAGTAAAATCTTTAAGCTAATTTTAAAGCTTAGCTATTATTGTTGGGTTATTACATAAATAAAAGGAACTACATAACGTGAATGTATTAACTAGAGGAATGCGCAATGCTTTCCGCAACCAAATACGGACCTTTTCAATAATTGTCATATTAGGTCTGAGTATGGGCTTGGCACTGGCCATGTTGGTAGCTCATCAGGCTGTTGGCCAAAAAATAAATTCAGTGGAAAGTTCAGTTGGGAATACCGTTTCTATCTCGCCTGCCGGTTCTAGAGGCTTTGAAGGCGGTGGCAATCCACTTACGGAAACACAGCTAGCCGCGGTGCAGAAATTGGCACACGTTACTTCGCTAGATGAAAGTTTAAGTGATAGATTAACTACCAGTGACACTAATCTGCAGTCGGCAATAACTGCTGGATCGCTAGGCCAAAGGTTTGCAGGTAATAGTGGGCAAACTTTCACTCCCCCAGCCGGTTTCAGCGGTAGAGGATACCAAGGTGGCTCAACTACATTTACCCCACCAGTCACGGTAGTCGGCACGAACGACCCGACTAATCTTGCAAATACACAGGGCGGCGGTACCTTTAAGCTAACTTCTGGACAAGTCTTCTTGCCTACCAGTACGGAGAATGTCGCCATAGTTGGTAGTGATCTGGCCACCAAGAACAACCTTAAAGTCGGTTCAACCTTTACTGCCTACAGCACGACTATAACTGTTGTCGGTATCTTTGACGCTGGTAACACGTTCTCTAATAATCAGGTAATAGTGCCTCTGGCGACCGAACAGAAACTCTCCGCCCAGCCAGGCGATATAACTAGCGCAACTGTTAATGTTGACTCAATAACTAATGTCGACTCAGTTACCACCGCTGTTCAAAAGTCACTCGGTTCTGCTGCTGACGTGACCAACGGTGCCCAGCAAGCCCAGACTGCCATTGCTCCACTAAAGAACATCCAGACAATTTCTCTGTACAGTTTACTTGGTGCGATTGCGGCTGGAGCCGTCATCATTTTCCTGGTCATGGTCATGATCGTGCGTGAGCGTCGAAAAGAGATTGGTGTACTCAAGGCTATTGGTGCATCCAATCTAAAAATCATGACCCAGTTCGTTACGGAAGCCATTACCTTAACCGTGCTAGGCTCAATCATTGGTATCGGACTGGGTGTTGTTGCGGGCAACCCTATAACTAGACTACTGGTCAATAACAGCACCAGCACAGCAACTACCGCAGGCAGGGGTGGTGGAGGTTTTAGAGCCTTTGGCGGTGTCAGAAGTGGTCTTGCGAATATTCATGGAGTAATCGGCTATAGCATCATCTTCTACGGTTTGGCTGCGGCGATTGTGATCGCCATAGTTGGCAGCAGCTTGGCCTCGTTCTTTATATCAAAGGTAAGGCCAGCAGAAGTAATGAGGGCTGAATAATATGTTACAGGTTACAGAACTAAAGAAGGTTTTTAAGTCAGGCGATACAAAAGTATTAGCTGTTGACGACATAAGTTTTAGTGTTCCGGACGGGCAGTTTGCCTCGATTATTGGCCGAAGCGGGAGCGGAAAGAGTACCCTACTTAGTTTACTAGGCGCACTGGATAAACCGACAAGCGGTCACATTATGGTTGGCGACAAAGACATTACTAAACTTCGTGATCATGCCTTAATAAGTTACAGAGGCAGTAAAATAGGTTTCATCTTCCAGAGCTATAACCTTGTGCCTAACCTCACAGCACTAGAAAACGTTATGCTGCCTATGGAGTTTGCTAAAGTACCCAAAAAGAAGCGTCAAGAAAGAGCCAAAAAGCTGCTTGACCAGGTCGGCCTTAAAGATGATAAACAAAAGCGTAAGCCCGGTCGATTGAGTGGTGGCGAGCAACAGCGCGTGGCGATTGCTCGCGCACTCGCTAATAAACCCCAATTAATTCTGGCCGATGAACCTACCGGTAATCTTGATAGCCAAACTGGTAAAATGATTTTTGACTTACTGCAAGATCTGTCACGTACCGAACATACTACAATCATTACAGTCACACATGACGTATCTATTGCCGGTAAAACGGATGTAGTCTTTAAGTTGCAAGACGGAAAGTTAATAAAGGATAAATGATATGGCTGAAAAATACTTATCGGCTGAAGAGCACCATGCTATGCGCAGCCAAAAGACTCGTCAAGGCAGCTCCATGAAACCAATTTTAATGATAGTTGTTGTGTTGGTGATTGCAGGTCTGAGCTTCTTTGGTGGTGTTCAATACCAAAAAGGGCATCAAAAAACCACGGCCTCAAGTAATAGCGGGCAATCAGGTTATACCGGTGGCTTTGGTTCGGGTGGCGGAAGATTCGGTGGCCAACGGCCAACCCGTGGCCAGGTCACAGCCGTTAGCCCAACTAGTATAACTGTACAGAATCAAAGCGGCACAAGCACAACGCTAGCCATTACTAGCAGTACGACCATAACCGATAATGGCCAAACTGTTACGACCACTGATATTAGCGTTGGCGAGACCGTTGCCGTAATTGCGAACAGTTCTGATTCAACTCAGGCATCACGCATTTTAGTGAACCCTAGTTTCGGTGGCGGTGCTTCACCCTCATCTGGTGGCAGTAGTCAATCAACAACTAATTAGGTTAAAGCTATTTCTGCATCATATAATTTATGATTGCACTGAAACCGTTGTACCGACTTGTGCCCAGTTGTATAGCCAGGCCATGGGTAGATGCACGCACCCGTGAGAACCTTGAATTGGGTACTTTTGCAGATCGCCAAATAGAAAAGTCTGCCAGCTGGCGTCATGAAAGCCATAGTCACCGTAAAAAGGCATCCAATAGTTGACGTAGTCATTCCAACTACCCCTAGAATCCGAACCAGTCAGGTATCGATTTGTTTGTTTGGCGTAAATTTGCCACGTTCCTGTGGGTGTAGCATCACCCAGTTTTGTAGCTCCACTGGTAACTGCTGGCTGGTAAACCTCATCCTTGCCATTACATACCCACATATGTTGTTGGCTTAGGCTCACAATGACTTGTTTATCACTACTAGTTGCACAGTGATCTAATTTTAGAGCAGTCTGTGAAGCTTGCGTAACATTATTAGCTGCAGCTGTCTGGTACGGATGGAACTTGTGCAACCAAACTAGCCACCAACAGTGACGAGCAGTAGCAGGATAATGAGCTTTTTGTTTTTCATTTTTGTAGACCTAACCCTTATTTTACAGCAACCGGCTTTAAAGTTTTAGAGTGACCGACCAATCTAGCCACAATGTAAATGCTAAAACTAATAAAAGTTATAGAAACACTAGTCTTGATACTGCCGCTGGCTAGGCTTACTAATAACCCGCCAATGCTAGCTAATAGAGCAAAGGCTATCGATATAAGAGTCAACATTAGGGGCTTTGAGGATCTCCTTAGAGCCGCTGCCGCTGGAGTTATTGCCAGGCTTAAGACTAGTAGCGTACCGACTATCTGGGCGGCTTCGGTCACGGCAAACGCCAAGACGAGCAAGAAAAGTAACCCGATCAGTCTAAGAGGAACTCCTTTGGCTTCTGCCACGTCTGGGTCAACTGAAGCAAACAACAATGGTCGATACATAATAAGCATGGCAATTGTGGCTCCAATACCAATTGCTACTAGGGCTAGAAGCTGACCGTTACTGACCCCAAAGATGTTTCCAAACAATATGTTCGTGGCTTCAACTGCAAAGCCATGGTAAAAACTCAGTAGTAGAACGCCCACGCCTAAACCAAAGGCTAGAATAACCCCTATAACCGAGTCCCGTTCTCTTTCCCGCACACCAAGTACACCAATGATTGAGGCAAAGATGAGCGTTCCGCACAAAGCTCCCGCTAGCGGGTTGTTATTTACCAATAGCCCAGCTGCGGCACCGGATAGGCTCTCACGAAATGCTGGAGACTTAGGCGTTCTTGTGGACTTAATGGATCAAGGCAAACTGGTTGAGATCAGAACCCATGGCCAGGCGTTCACCAATTCACCTAATGACAAATTTCTGCTGATGATTCTGTGCTCTCAAGCCAAACTCGAAAACGATAATCGAGGAATCAATGTTAAGCGTGGTATGAAAACTAAGTGTGAGCTAGGCTTTAGGCCTAATATGACACCACTAGGCTATCTAAATGACCATTATTCAGGCAAAGGCATGAAGAAGGTCTTTGTCGATGAAACCAGAGCCCCTGTGATACAAGAAGCTTTTGAGAAAGTAGCAGCTGGTGCTAGTGGCCGAGAAATCTATGATTGGATGAACGAGATAGGCTTTAGAACTAAAAGCGGCAAACTCCTGACTTTAAGTGGAGTTTATCGGATGCTGAATAACCCGTATTACTGCGGCATCTTCGAGTTCCCGATTGGCACCGGCAAATGGTATAAAGGCTCGTATACACCCATTATCTCAAGAGAGTTGTTTGATGCCGTTCAAAAGCAAATGGAAGTGAACCCAAAGAGTAAGCCAGGTACCAAGCAGTTTGACTACACCAAACTACTTAGATGTGGCGGTTGCGAATCTGGTGTTACGGCTCAAGAAAAGCTTAAAAGGCACAAAGACGGGACTGTTAGCCGCTATGTGTACTACCATTGCACCCAATCAAGGAACTTTGACTGTCCCGAGGCCTATGTCCGGGAAGAAAAGCTGGCTGAGGCTTTCGTTAGATTGCTAGACAAAATAACTGTGGAAGATATCGAGAGCAAAGAAGGATTAAGGGCTGAGCTTGATAGATTCATACGTTTATCGTCTGCTGTACTAGGATTCAACGGTTCTGAAGGTCAGCCTGAAATCAGCTTACATAACTTCGCTAAATATATTCTGACAGAAGGCACCAGGAGCGAAAAACGAGACTTGATAGCCTGTCTTAATCAAACGATTTATCTAAAAGACAAAGAACTAATCACTCAGATCTAGAAAGCAGCCAAGGAGTAAAGTTCCAGAAACATTGGGTTTTAAGGAGTTATCCAGTAGTTCCAGTCCCAGGTGGGGTCAAGCTAAATAGCACTTGAGACAAAAGGAAAGCCCCTACAAGGTTTTCTTTCCTCTTTGATTGTTCTTGTCCTTACGCTGACCCCTGTAAAAGTTCCACTTTCTATCTGGCGGAGAGGGAGGGATTCGAACCCTCGATACCGTTTCCGATATACTGCTTTTCGAGAGCAGCGCCTTCAACCACTCGGCCACCTCTCCATTAATATGACATTGTAGCAGGGAAGTACTCTGGATAACTAGGGTGAAATATGCTAGCATTACATCTTATGTGCACCCGTAGCTCAGCTGGATAGAGCGTCAGTTTGCGGTACTGAAGGTCGTAGGTTCAAATCCTGTCGGGTGCACCATATTGTTTATGCTAAGATTGAATTGATGCACTTAAATCAAAAGAATTTAATCAAAATTGTTGTAGGCTCATTTATTTTAAGTGCGATAGCAGCAATAATAGAAGTTGTTTCGATACTAGGTATATATAGTTGTCAAACTAATAAGTGCGTCAATCATGACGCAAGTGGTTTTAAACTTTCTGCATTTCACGTAGTAGATATAACTATTTGGTTAGTTTTTCTTATTTCTTTGTTAATGCTCATGGTCGTTTCGATTAAAAAGAAGCAGTAATTATTTTGGTTCGAACCTCAGCCAGCGTGGTGCACCAAATATTCACTGTTTGTATATTTACTTTAATTATTATATAGTATATTTATGGTCCAAGTTGGTGAGTTAAATAAGGTTCAAGAGCTAATGGACGCAAACGTAAGGATTGGAGATGAAATTGCCTCCGAGCCTGACATATATGTTCACAGCTCATCAGAATTATTGGTTCGAAATCTAGCAGTTATTGTCGACAGATTATCTATTGAGCATTTTAATGCCCTTAGCGATGATACTATGGATAAATTCAAGGCCATGATTTTCATGGCTAGTGATATTGCTCCTACTAAAGAGTCTGATACTGTTCGTTTTAAAGATGAATCAGATGAAGAATTTGATCATCGAATGAATATAGTTCAGCCAATACACTCATTTCAAAAATTGACTTACTCATGGAATAAGGCAAAAACAGAATCATCCGATGGAAGAAATATTTCAAAACTAAAGTTTGCTACTAAGGCGGCAGCGATTACTTTTGCGAGCACACTAGGCGAAACATATCATGATCCTGAGGTTACAGAGACAATAGGCTATTTCCAAAGAAACACTTCTGCAGCGAGAATAGTCTTAGCCAGAACTCTTATTGAGCTTCATAATAATATATAAATCATATACAATTACCTCTTGAGCTAACAACTAAGTAAACGGGGAATTTATTTGTGCATTCTGTATTGTCTTTGAGTAATTTAGAGTTTTTGGGATCGTGGTGGTTGCTAGGCGAATGGTCAATTCGGCTACTTTCGCTTTATATTGTTCCGAAGAATCGTAAGCCATCATCTGGCATGGCCTGGCTACTATTAATATTCTTTTTTCCGCCATTTGGTTTTTTGCTTTTTTTAATTCTTGGCAACCCAAAATTACCTAAATCGAGAAGAAATGCTCAAAAAACCTTAAATGACGTTATTGGAAAAACTATTCAAGAGCTCAAAGACCACCACAAAAGCAAATCACTTATAAGTAAAGTCCCAGAGAGATTTGAACACATTGCGAAACTATCCGAAGCACTTAGCCAACTTCCACCTTTCGGAGGAAATGAAATAGAAATCATAGATGATTATGATTCAATAATTGATTCCATCGTCAAAGATATAAACTTAGCAAAAGAATTTGTTCATTTGGAATATTTCATTATAGCTATGGACGAATCCACCGAACCAATCTTTAAGGCTCTTGAATTGGCGGTTAAGAGAGGAATCAAGGCTAGAGTTCTTTTTGATAGCTTTTCAACAAGGAAATATAAAGACTACCGAGCAATGCTAACAAGGCTTAGAGAATCTGGAGTCATAGCCGTTCCTATGCTTCCTTTGAAACTTCCAGGAAGAGGATACATAAGACCCGATCTCAGAAACCACAGAAAAATAGTGGTCATCGATGGACGAATCGGCTATTCCGGCTCTCAAAATTTGGTACAGAGAAATTATCATAGAAAGGATAATATTTACTACGATGAGCTGGTAGTAAAAATCAAGGGTCCTGCAGTTTTACAGTTAGGCGCCATATTTTTAACAGACTGGTATTCAGAGACAGGTAATTTGCTTGATTATGGTAAGTATTTAAACTCTGAAGAAGAGATTAAATTTCCCGGCCAATCTATTGCGCAAATTTTACCTAGTGGGCCTGGGTATGAGGATGAAAATAACTTAAAACTTTTTACGTCACTAATTCATGCTGCAAAAAAGAAGGTTATATTGGTAAATCCATACTTCGTGCCAGATGATTCACTACTTTTGGCAATCACCAGTGCCGCTAAAAGGGGCGTAGAGATAATATTAATAAATTCCGAAGCTGAAGATCAGTGGCTGGTAGCTCACGCACAAAGATCGTTTTATGAAATATTGCTCAAATCAGGTGTTAAAATATTTTCCTATAGCCAACCAATACTTCTTCATTCAAAATTTATAGTTGTCGACGGGGAGGTGGCAACAGTTGGATCAAGCAATCTAGATATAAGATCTTTCGAACTAGATTTAGAAATTACTGTAATAATTTACGATAATCAGATAGTTAATGGATTAAATGAAGTGGTTAGCAGATACCTAAAAAGGTCTAGAGAAATAAATTTGAAAACTTGGCAGAAAAGATCACGACGTAAAATATTGCTGGACAATATTGCTAGACTAACGGCTTCACTGCAGTAAGCTATTCTTGATCAAATAGAGGGTAGCGGTTATCTCGATAAATTCTGTAGTCCGAGGGCAGTATTTTTATGTCAGCCACCTCGTTTTTATATTTCAGCTGGTGAGCAGTCTTCAATGCTAATTTTCCAGTAATTCCCTTTAGTAGCCACTGATGGTATCTTCTTTCGCCAAAAACTGCTGAATCCTCGACACCTTGATTTGGCTCATCTTCAATCGCTTTCAATATAAACTTAGATATTGAGGTTTGTATTTTTTTGCTTACGGGTGGAGATATGCCAATGATGTATCCTTCGAAACATTCACCAATTCTTAGTTCATGGATAATTTCGGTGCTAGGAATTTCTTTCATTTATATACTATATAATATAGTCGAGGTTTTTCCAATAACTGTCAGTTTGCTTGGATTGAATTTGGGGTCTAGAATATAACTACTAACAAAGGAGCAATAATTATGGCAACTAAACTTAATACTGTGAGCGGATGGTCTGGATGGGTAGGCTTTGCGAGCTTTTTATTGCTTTTCGCAGGATTCTTTCATGTGATTGAGGGTATAGCAGATTTAGGAAGACATACATTGTTTGTTCAGTCTTCAGCTAATGTTTGGCTATTCAACTATACTAAATGGGGTTGGATTAACGTAATAACAGGAATAATAATTATTTCCGCAGCTGTTTCCTTAGCGCATGGTGACATTTGGGGTAGATTCTTCGCCAGCGTGGTCTTGGTCGGAAGTATGCTAGCCAGCATTACTTCATTGCCAATTTATCCAATTTGGTCAATTATCGTCCTAATATTAGATACAATTATCTTATATTCAATTCTAGTACCAGGTGCTAGAAAAATTAATTCCTAGGAATAAACTATTCGTGAATTATAATTGGGGTCCCTATTGGGGCCCAATTATATACCCACTCAGCGTCACTAACCTGCAAACCAACGCATCCATGTGAGCTATTTATGTTACCGAACCAATCCGAAGGTCGCCAATAATTGCCATGAATTGCGTAGCCGCCGGCTTTAAAGTAATTAATCCAAGGCACATTGGGTTGCACATAGTCGGCTCCGATCATTGTTTGTACGGCGTATTTTGAAAATATCTTGTACATGCCAAGCGGGGTAGGCGTAGATGGCTTTCCAGCACTGACAAGGAACGAATTCACCAGATTTGCATTTTCATAGACATACATTTTCTTGGTTACGACATTGACTTCAATCCATTTAGGATAGGTATCGGTGGTAATTGTTCCATAAGGCGTCACATGTACAGAAATTGTAGCCGATATTCCTTTAGCTTGAAGAACTTGACCCGAAATAGAATGAGCAACTGCAGCTTGGTTCAAAATTCCTATGCCGTCCTGTCCTGGTTGAATTACAGTAGTTGTGCCGTCCGCACCAGCCAGAACTAGCTGATCTTTAGTAGGTTTAGTGTATCTATAGGCTATTCTGCTTAAATAGGCGTTAATATTGGCCTGGTTTACGCTCGTACTTACTTTACCGTTTTTTGGATTAACATCGACATTAATCCAGGAGCCGATATCGTTAGCCGAGGGAGTGATTATATCGCCGTTTATACTAATCGATGCCGGCTGTGAAAGCATCGCAGTTAAGATGCTTTTCTGGGGGGTTAGTTGCTCAGTGGAAATAGGTGGATTTACAGATATTACGCTCAGTATAATTGGTTTTTGATCCAGTAATTTAGCGCTTGATAAAACAGCATTTATTCCACCGGTAAATCCATACTCTTTACCTACGGAACTGTCTGAAAGTATTACCTGGCCATTACTGAGGGCTATGTTGGCATTTTTTGGAGGATTAATAATCTGAGTTAGGTGTGCCGAGTTAAACGCGCTCAATTTGGCGCTGTCGACCTTAAACACAATATTAGTTTTATTAATTTTCCAAACTTCTAGTCTATTTTTAATATTTGTGGCTATATTTTTAAGATTATTTTCAGTTAGGGTATAGTTTGGAGCTAGCCCTAGATCACTAAGTTTATAGCTAGTAATTTTGTTATTTGCATATTCTACCTTTAATCCATATGAGTTAACCGTAGAGCTTATTATTTTCTGATATTCAACACTGCTTTTTTTGCCAATTATAATATTATTGCCAATCTTGGTTCTTACAAAATAAGGTGTGGCCATAAAATAAACAACAAACACCACAAAGACTAGTGCTGCTGACATGACCAAACCTTTAGTGTGTAGATTTTTTCCAAAAATTACAGAATGGGGAACGCGTCTACTTATGTTTCTTTGACTTTTTTCTTTTACAGGATTATCGTGGGATTCTGGATGTACAGAAATATTTTTCATCATCCATTTGCCTATATTAATTGGTGTTTGTTTATTTGTGCTCACGATATAAGTTTGCGACTAATTTATAAGCATAAGTATAGCAGTTTTTATTTTCAGGCGAGATATTAAAATCCAATATGTCTTGAAAATCTATCTATCAGATCTTCTTGCCTATTGTCGAAGGGAACTACAATCTCAATGAAGCCCAATATTTTATCCTCATCTTCGGGATGGTAATAAAGAGTAACTAAAGTGGCAAATCTTTTTACCGGCACAAAAATAACCACACTAAGATCCTTATAGTCCTGCACAGAATAAGATTTAAGTGAGTCTAAAGAAATTTTCTTTTCGCCAATTTTTACTCCGTTTGGACCAACCGAATAATCAATAGTTTTAGGTTTTTTGCTGCCATAATATCCGAATATAAATGCCATTAAGAGTATAAGTATTGGGGTTACAATGTCTTTAGATATAAGCCTATAAAGAACCAGCAGTACTAAAGTTACAATTATTAAATAAACATACCATTTTGCAGTTTTTTTGCTATAAACAAATTCTGGAGCCTTCCAAGTGAATACTGATTCAGCAGGATGTATTTCTTTCTTTTTTGTATGTTTTTTTGTTTCCATAAATATATATTAGCAAGTTCTACTTAAAAATTTCTCTTTTTTGCACTTCAAGCACGTCCTCAATTAAAGAACGATTAATCCTTGTTAGGTTTGCAATTATGCCTAGTGCAAAAGTAGTGAATGAAGCATTAATTAATACAGCGCCTATTATTAGCGACTGTATGTGGTGAGCCCCGTAGGCATTTTTTGTGGTTAATACCAAATAAAGGTAGTGCCCGAAGGGAATCATACCCCCGATAAACAATAGTCCAGCAACTATCATAAAAACAGTTAGAGGCCTATACATAGTGAAGCTATTAAGCATAGCTACTGCGCTTTTTCTAACATGCTCCCATGATGATTTAAAAAGTCTTGATTCGCGGGTTTTAGGGTTTGTTTTTATTGGAATGCTTACAATTGCTAGCTTTTTATGTGATGCCTGAATAGTAGTCTCAGCAGCAAAATTAAACCTACCTATAAGATTAAACTTAATAGCCGCTTCTTTTGTGTAGGCTCTAAATCCACTTGTGCTGTCTGGAATATTGGTGCCGGCTAGTGAATTAACAACTCCAGTCCCAAATTTCTGCAGAAACTTCTTCATGGGACTAAAGTGATCAATCGTATTAACACCTCTATCGCCTATAACCGTATCGGCTCGACCATCTAATATTGGCTTAATTAGTTCGGGAATTTTTTCTTGAGGATACTGGTTGTCTCCGTCCGTTAGCACTAGAATATCGGCTCCCAATTCAAGTGATCTTTGTATGCCATCCCTTAAAGAGTGAGCTAAGCCTCTATTTTTTGCATGGTAAATAAATTCTGTAATTCCCAGATTCTTCGCCACTTCTACGGTTTTATCAGTAGAGCCATCGTCAATAATAAGGGTGACTATACTTTCCACACCCTTAATTTTTCGAGGAATTTTACTAATAACCAAAGGTAGGGTGGTCTCCTCGTTCAAACAGGGAATCATTATTACAAGCTTCATTAGATATATTATACCTTAAAACCTGAATTCTATCTGTAGAGCTAGCTAACTACGTATCCTGCCGTGAATAGAATAAGGAACCAAGCCCAAAGGAAGGCAAACGCGCCTATTAGGAACCAGCTCAATACCTTCTTGTTTCTTGTATATTCAAAAATCATAAGTTGGATGGGGAATGCCATTAAAGCATATCTTGGAAAGCCTCCAAACTGGCCACCAATCAAAGGAATTAGCAAAAAAAGAAATGAATACAAAGAAAAGCTCTTTTTCTTGTTCCACCAATAAATTATTGATAAGATCAGACCCAAAATTATGAACCACTCAACGGTATTGATTGCCCATAATTGACTAAAGATACTTTGATGTAGCCAACCATGTACTTCTTGAGCTTTGAGGAATTCAATAGGATTACCAAAATAACGATATAAATAACCCATATAAGCAATAAGCCCAATCGATCCAATTGCCATCGATAATATGATTTTCCATATTTTAACCTTAGACTCAAATAGAATCGATCCAATAAGAATGACCAAAAAAGCACCTCTGATGTGAGTGGCGGTTGCTATTGCCGTAAGAACAGACGACTTAATATATTTTTTATCTAATGCAAAATATATTGCCGATAAGGCCAAAAGTGCAAATAGACTCTCGGAATACACAAACAAAAGATATATAGCTGAAGGAAATAGCAAAAAGTAGAGTACGGCCCTTACAGATTCTGTGAATTTAACTTGAGTAAATAATTTTTTAACAATTTTAATATAGAAATAAATTGCCCCAAATAAAGATGTCCAAGATATTAAAATTGCGCTAAAAAAGTATGAATCGGTTATTTTGGTAAGAAATGAAACTAGTATTGGATAAAAAGGGAAGAATCCAGTTACGAAGCTTTCATTATATCCATGTTGAGCAATAAGTAGATATCTAACTCCATCCCAGTTAGCAAATCCGCTAAGTTTGTTATTCGTTTCTAGTAAGTATCTGGCATGATCTGCCGAATTTACTAACATATATTTGCTAGTTGAAAGGGCTATGGTTATACCAAAAAGAATTATCCCTAAAGATATGAGCAACGCAAGCACTGCTTCATTTCTAATTAATTCCTTGAAATTATTACGATATTTAAGTAAACCGCTTGGTCGCATTAGTGAGCTTTCTAAAAGTATTGTGGCGGAGAGAGAGGGATTCGAACCCTCGCGGGAACTTTCGCCCCCCTAACGATTTAGCAAACCGTCCCCTTCAGCCACTTGGGTATCTCTCCGCGGTCTATTGGCGGAAGGGGTGGGATTCGAACCCACGGTACCGTTTCCGGTACTCCTGTTTTCAAGACAGGTGCACTCGACCACTATGCGACCCTTCCAATTCCAATACAGATTAGATTATATCAAGAAATTTATTTTTTTCATCTATAAAATCATAAAATAGGGGATGTTGTAATTATTGTGTTGTAAATCTAAGCATAGCTTCTTGCAACAGCAAAGCAATATGACTATACTGATAGTTAATACAAAAATTGGTATAGCCGAAAAAAGATTAATCAATGGAGGGTAACAATATGGCGCGAAACAAACGCGACGATGACCTTTTGATGGAAGAGGATGAGCTAACTGCAGCCTTTTTGGGCGACGATGATTCATCGGTAGAAACTCAACCTAGTGGGGCACCAGAAGCAATCAATGAAGAGTGGGACGAAGAAGATGCACTACCAGGTCAATTGGCCGTAGACGTATACGAAACACGCGAAAAATTAGTTGTAAAAGCAAGAACTGCTGGCGTAAACAAGAGCGATCTTGATGTTAGTATTTCAGACAATACTTTAAGTATTAGAGGAACTCTATCGGCAGGCAATGAAGACGATGTTGAAAATTACTTTGTTCAAGAATGTTACTGGGGTGAATTTTCAAGAAGCCTAGCTCTTCCTGTACCAGTAAAAGAAGATGATATACAGGCACAACTTAAGGACGGCGTTCTTACAATAAGCTTTGATAAAATCAAACAAGATACTGTTAAAAAGATTCAAATCTTATAAACAAAAACTAACAATTAAAAAAGAGCTCATTTTCATGAGCTCTTTTAAATTCCAATAAATTATTTATTGGCCAACTGTAGTTTGTGTTGCTTTAGTAAGAACAAACTGTACTATAATTTGAGCAATTGCCACAATAACGATACCGACTATTGCGAACAATATTGCATTCTTTGCACCAGTTACTCCACCAGACTCACCACCAGATACAATGTATCTAAATCCAGCAATGATAATCATAAATACTGCAACTGTACCAACAATCCATGAGAATACGTTAAGTATGTTCTTAATAAGAGTACTTAGGCTACTTGCTGCTGCGGTTCCAGAACATGAACTTGAATCACTTCCGCCAATATTTCCTTGCGTACCCGCACAGGCATTGTTGTTAAAGCTTTGCTGATATGTTGAATCTGCATAAGTAGTTGCAACCCCAAAGCCAAGAGGCATTAAGAGTGCAATAGCTGCAGAAAGCATGTGTACATTCTTTTTTAGTTTTTTAAACATTCATTTTACCTTTCAATTATTTAAAATTTCTTACTAGCATTATATAACATTATATTTCTTAATTAAACAATAGCTTTTAGCCGGTAGCGCTCTTAAGCACATATTGAACAATTATCTGTGCAGCGGCGACTATGACCAGTCCAATTATTGCGTAAAGAATTCCATTTTTTGCACTATTAAACGAATTTGAATCTCCGCCCGAAACGATTATTCGAAAGCCACTAATTATTATCATCAAAACCGCAGCGATTCCCACAATCCAAGACAGAATATCCAGTACGTTTGAAATTATATTATTAATGCTGCTAGATCCATTTGAGCTAGACGAACAAGCATTACCACCCAATCCAACCCCATTACAGACCGCATCTTTTGATCCAGAAAATGCTGAGCTATCAGTTGCCGCAAATAAGCCGGCGGAATTATATTTCGAAGATCCTAAGCTTTGTGCTGAAACAGTTGATCCAAAAAAATATCCAGCTATAAATACAGCACCAAACATTGTGATGAAAATTTGTTTTATTTTTATACTTTTATACATAAAATTCCTTTATTACACATTTTTTAAAGCAAATACGACAATTGATTGGGCAAGGGCAGCAACTACAATGCCTATAGCTGCATATATTATGGCATTTCTGGCTGAGTTAAGGGTCTGAGGATCTCCTCCAGATAAAATAAGCCTAAGTCCCGCTATTATAATAACAATCACCGCTATAATTCCAATTGCGTAAGATAGTATATTAAGCACCGATTTTAAGATTCCATAAACTGGGTTTGACGATGAAGCATTGGCATCATTACAAACGCTTGGCTTACTGCCAGACTGGTAATTAGCACTATTACAAACGTTGTTAAGACCATTATAATTTGCTGCAAAAACGTTCTGCGAAAAACCCAGAACCGTTATTATCATTAGCAGAGAAATAAGTATTTTTTTCATATTTATAGATTATTTAAAAAGAAGGTTACGATTGCTTCGGCGCTCATCGCTATTACTAGACCGACAACAGCATATATTATAGTTTCTCTGGCTTTCTTTGCGGACTCAGGATTTCCTCCAGAAGTTATTAATTGAAGTGCAGCAATTACAATGAATATAACCGCTACAGCACCTATTATGCCAAAGGCAATTTGAAGCAAATTTGAGATTGTACCATTGCTTACGGTGCTTCCTGGAAGGCCAGTGTCACTACAGCTTCCGCTACATTGATTGCCGGGAATATTTACGCCAGTGTTTGCGGCAAATTGTTTAAGTAAATTTATCATAATTACAATTGCCCCACCAAGAATGCTATTAGGCTGGCCGCACTGATTGAAATAGCAACACCTACAAGAGCATTTATTATGGTTGTTCTGGCTCTAGCAACTCTATCTGGCTGGCCTTGACTAGAAAGAAGTTGAACACCTCCATAAATAACGATAACAATTGCTATAAACGCGACTAATTGAAGAAGCATATCGATCACTGCAAGCAAGATAAGCCATATATCAGTAAGTTTATGCACTACAGGCACACATGCGCCGTTTACGGTACTTCCATCCAAGTATTGGTACCAATGAGGAAGAGTTAAGAATGCGCCTCCATTAAATGAGCAGCCAGAAGCAATTAAATTAAATAAGTGGCTCATCATCCGTTAAAAAACCCTCCAGGTACTAAGAAATTCATTATTGAATAAGCGAAGACAAAAACAACTAGAGCAATCACATTCGAAACAAGTCTCCCTTTGGCTTTTTGCGTGGATTCTGGATTGTCTCTAGATGTTGTATATTGTATGCCCGCTAAAATGGTCGAGAATACAACTACTACCCCAACTCCTGCAGATAAAAACCTAATCGCTGCAAATAACATATCCATTATAGGGTTCCCCTTGCCAGTACAGCCAAGGTCTATTGAAGTTTCAACAGCGTTTCCTCCTTCGCCACAGCACTTCGGTGCACCGTTGGGATTAGAAGGTTGGCAAGAATTAGTGTTAGATTGAGTGGTGGTAAAGGTTGGATTTTCTGCTGGACGAGGTATGCCACGGGCATATGCACTGTCTACTGAAATGGCCGAGATGATCACAATGCTAGTCATCACAAGTATCACGGCTAAAAGTGGCTTATTTTTTTGTATTTTGTATTTATTTAATTGCTTCATTTATTGATACTATATATACAAGATTTAGTTAAATCAACACAACAGATATGGTAAGTTTATTTACTGGGTCTTAAAAAAACAATGGTTATGGTATAGAATTTAGTTAAATGGTTTTTAAAAAAATTAAATCACTTTCAGCAATCTTAACGATATTTTTATTCCTGTCTTATTTTCTTATTCTTGCTCCTCAACAAAAAGCTTCGGCACTAACAGTTAGCAGTATGCCGTCTATATCTTTTGCAGCGGTTGATTCGACCGTTCCTTGTGATGGCGGAAGCACCCTAAATCCCTTAACCTGGATGATGTGCCCAGTAATAAACGGTGTTGTTAGTGCAGAAAGTTCTATAGAAAGTTTTGTTTTTGCATTACTAAAAACTCCGATTATTCCTTTCTCTGGAAACTGCAATCAACAAAATACAACCGGCTGTACTTTTCAGGTTTGGTCAAATTTTAGAATATACGGCAATGTAGTCCTAATAATTGCGCTTCTAATTACAATTATTGTAGAAATTGCTGGTGGTGGTGTTGTTGCAAATTACACGATTAAAAAAATGCTGCCAAGAATCATAGTTGCAGTAATTTTAATTAATCTATCAATATATATTGTTGCTGTTCTTGAAGATGTATTCAATATTTTGGGTTCAGGATTATATGATCTTATTAAAACGCCCTTCGGTGACGCTTGGAAGCTAGATATAGGTGGCACAACATCGTCTTTATTTACTGTTGCTGCTACTACTACGACGGCAGTGGCAGGGGGCGCAGTTGTAGTGGCTGGACTTTATGGCTTACTTACTGCAAGTTTATTTGCTTCAGTTGGTCTTTATCTAGTTTTAGCGGTTGTTGTGCCTGTTCTAATTGCAATACTCGGTGTTTTGATAACGTTGATGATAAGACAGGGACTCTTGGTGCTTCTTGTGATGACATCGCCTATTGCTTTCGCGCTATACTGCTTACCCAATACCGAGTCATTATTCAGAAGATGGTGGAATCTGCTTTTAAGAACTCTTGTAGTCTATCCGGTAATTGTTTTACTGATTTGCATGTCCCAAGTTATGGGAATAATTTTTAGCCACCTTGGAGCAACAAGTACGCTTGGAGGCACCAAGTTAATGGCGATTGTAGCTGTTGCAGCGCCACTCTTTTTAATACCATTTGGTTTTAGAATGGCTGGTGGAGTTATTGGAAATGTAGCTAACGGAGTCAGAACGATGGGCAATCGACTGGCAACTGGAATACAAGGGAATAGAAATGATCCTAACAGCAGAATTAATAGGGCTAGAGCAAACATGGTTAACGAGAGAGAAAATTCTAATTTGACATTTGGTTCTTATTCCAGAAGAGCAAGGGCATATAGGGCAGCTAGACGAACTGGATCAAGCAGACAAGAAGCTGCAGGCGCAGCCAGCGTAGCTGTTGCCGAAAGGAAGGCGGCTATGACTTCGGCCCATGCTGCGGATCAAATAGCAAACAATCCTATTAACGCAGCCAACAGAGGAAATGCTAACTATAATGAAGCAGGGATGGTTCTTGCTGCGATGGCTAGTCGTCAAATAACGCGTGAACAAGGTGAGGCTGAATTAGCAGGAATAGCTGCAAGAGACGGCGGCAGGGGCGCTTCTGCAGTCGCAGCCGCCAGGCAAATTAGGCAGACTGCGGGGATGGGTGAAGTATTCCGAACTCAAAATGTTGAAGCAGCATACGGATACGGCCAAGTTTACGACACAGACAGAAACGAAACCACATCTGGACTTTCAGCATTAGCCGCAGCCCAAACAGGCTCTAGGACTGTAGTCGATCCCGTAACTGGGCGCCAAGCGCTTGACCCTACTGGCCCCAACTTTGCAGCCGCACAAGCAGAATTAAACAGATTAAACGCTCAGGCTACAGATGGAGCAATTGTACACGACAAATTGGTTCGTGAAGCTGCAAGAGCTTCTGGTTGCGGAACAACAGTAGATGCAGCATCCGGAAGACTACAGCTCGATGAGGGTGACCCCAATTTTGGAAATGCTAGTCAAAAACTTATTGTTGCCAAGGGATCTCTTGGAGCAAAAGGCTTTGGGCACCTTAACAATACAGGAATTGATTACGATCCTGCTGCTGGAATTGCAAGACAAAATACCGAAGAATACTCACATAATAGGGGGCCAGCTTTTACAGCTCAAGCACAGTCAGCCATTGACTCAATGAATAATCCAGATTATACAGCCATCCAGTCGAATGCAATAATTGCAAGAACGGCAGAAGAGCTTAGGCTTCTTGTTATAAGCTCACAATCTACCCCAGAGCAAAGACAAGCTGCTAATGCTGGATATCAAGCAATTTTGAACAGTCCTGCTGGTGCTATATTAAGATCAATTGGGGGGAGTGCAGTTCCGGGCGGAGCAGGCCCACCATCTCCAGAATTTACTGAGGCAATCGCTCAAGCAAGAAGACCAATTACTGACGTTAGAGTCGATGGTGGGCTGCCTCCTGCACCACCGACTCCACCACCGACTCCACCACCAGCTCCACCACCAGCTCCTCCTGCACCACCGACTCCACCTACATATCCTAGATGGTCTGATGACATCATAGATATAGACTCGAGTGGCAGACCCATAACTCCATCTGGTAAATTCATGAGTTACGAAAATGCTGACGTGGCCGAAGCAAACGCTGACTTAATTAGAGATAATCTCCCACCAACAAACAATGATGGAAATGGTCAGAATAATCCCTAAATAATCTAAGGACAATGATTGATGGCAACATATAAAGTAATTCAAGACATAGAAGCTGAGGACAAATTAATTGGTCCTTTATCGGCAGTACAGTTCATCTTTGCGTGTGCAACAGCAGGATTTCTTTATCTTAGCTACATTGTTTATGTGAAGCATGCTAGTTTTTTGCTTCTAGTTTTTCTCCCAATATCTCTTTTTACGGGATTCTTTGCATTTCCATGGGGAAGAGAACAGCCAACTGAGGTTTGGGCACTAGCAAAGCTTAAATTTCTTCTATATCCACATGTAAGGTTTTGGAATAAGAGTGGCAACATCAACCTAGTCACAATAACTGCTCCAAAAAAAATCAGCGTAAACTACACAAAAGGATTAACTCAGGAAGAAGTTCAGGGTAGGCTTAAGGCTCTTGCTGAAACAATAGACACCAGAGGGTGGGCTACAAAAAATGTTAATGTTAACATGTATGATGCATCAAACAGTCCGATAGCGGTGGTCCAAAGTGACGATAGGCTTACTACAGGTAGCTTAGTAACTGAACAGGCCACAGAAATCAAAGCAAATGACGACGTATTAGATGAAAAGAACAATCCTACTGCCTTTAAGTTAACAGAAAAAATTCAAGAGTCAGCTAAAAAACATAGGCAGGAGCTGCTTGAATCGCTTGCAAAAAAAGAGAAACATCAAAATAAAGATGAGCCGAAATGGTTTTCAAATTCTCAACAAAAAAACAATGTTGTGGCGCATAAAGTTGATAAAAGTTTCTATACTCCTGAACAAGAAAAAGCCATTAGCGAGGATCTTCATCGAAAACACAATAGGATTGAGTCAGAATACAACAGCCATATTAAAATTATAAAGCCACTATCTGAGCAGAAAAAAGAACAGGAAGAGGCTCAAAAAGCTTTAGCTAATAAGATGACACGCCCTATTGACCCTGCTATAATTAGTATGGCAAATAGTAACGATTTAAGTGTTGCCACAATCCAACATGAGGCTAACAAACAAGGGCATTTGGATTCGGGCGATGAAGTAATCATAAATCTACACTAGACCTAAGTAAAAGTATTTAAAATGGTGGCGAAAGTGAAAAATGAATCCTAATAATCAAAATTCAGCCGTAAATCCAGGAATGGCACCTGCCGTCACCCAACAGACTGCAAGCGGTAAAAAATCTTCTAACAATAGTACTCAAAATCTCTTAAAAATAGCCGAAATCAGAGACGGTATCGCAATAATGAATGATGCTTCATATAGAGCCGTAATTATGTGTAAGGCTATTAACTTTGATTTAATGAGCCAGAGAGAGCAAGAATCTGTGGAGTTTAGTTATCAGGGATTTCTTAACTCATTATATTTTCCTGTTCAAATCTATATACATTCCGAACAAGTCAATCTATCTAGCTATATTGAAAAATTAGAGACCTTAAAAGCACAACACGATAATATGCTTTTATCTATGCTAATGGACGACTATATAGGTTTTATTGAACAAATAAGTAGTCAGACTAATATTATGGACAAAGACTTTTACGTTGTTATACCTTTTTTTCCTGGTCCTGAGGTAAAAAAGAATATTACGACCGGTAGTCGTAACTTTGTAACTGGTTTTTCAGATCTTTTCGGATCTAAAGAAAAACATGTGGTAGTTAGTGAAGCAGATTTGGAAACCGCAAAAAACGAATTAAGAAACCGAGTACAGGCAGTTATACAGGGTCTACAGCAATGTGGAGTTAAAGGCTTACCTCTCGATACTCAAGAATTAATTGAGCTTTACTATAATGTATATAATCCTGATACAGCAGCGGCTCAACCACTTGCACCAATTGATAGCTTAACTGTGGATGTAATCGAGAAGGGTGAGGGCCATGCGCCTAAACCTAACATATCGGGGATGGCATAATGGCATTTGGAGCTAAAAAAGTAGACCCTTTAATGGTTGCAGAAAGCCAAAAAAGACAGGAGCAACAAGAAGTAATGAATGCTTTTCAAAAAGGCATAACCGCGCTTAGAGACTTCATTGCACCAAGCTCAATTGAACTTAGTAGTAATTACTTCAGAATCGGAACAAGGCTTGCTAGAAGCTATTACGTTTATGGGTATCCAAGGCAAATTTATACTGGCTGGCTCAGTAGCTTGGTCAATATAGATGAAGTCATTGATATTAGTATTTACATTTATCCTGTTGCAAGTCAGGTTGTTATGCAAAATCTTCGTAAAAAAGTTACTCAACTTGAAGCGGGAATACAGATTGATTCAGAAAAGGGAAGAGTAAGAGATCCAGCAAAACAAGCAGCAATCCAAGACGCAGAAGAGATGCGAGATAAGCTTCAGGTTGGCGAAGAAAGATTCTTTAGATTTGGCTTGTATTTCAATATTTATGCAAGCTCAATGGACGAGCTCGAATTTATTTCCCATAAGGTTGAATCCATGCTTGGCCAGCAGCTTATCTATTCCAAAACCGGAACTTCTCAACAAGAGCAGGGACTAAACACAGTTGTCCCACAATTTGTTGATGAAATGCAAATTAGAAGGAATATGAATACGGGTGCGATATCGACTAGCTTTCCATTCACAAGTGCTAACTTAAGCCAAGATAATGGAATTCTTTATGGAATTAATATGCATAACTCGGGCCTTGTTATATTCGATAGGTTCAGCCTAGAAAACAGTAACTCGGTAGTATTCGCAAAATCTGGAGCTGGTAAGTCTTTCGCTGTTAAACTAGAAGCTCTTAGAAGTATGATGTTTGGTACTGAAGTTATTATTATTGATCCAGAAAATGAATATCAGAAACTGGCTGACTCAGTGGCCGGAGCCTATGTCAGATTAAGCCTTAGTTCGAGTACTCGTATAAACCCATTCGATTTGCCTCAGGTTATTGACCCAGAGGAGGCAGATAATGCTCTAAGAAGTAACTTAATTATGCTCCATGGGTTGCTCAGGCTTATGATGGGTGGAGCCCAGGCTCAACTAGTAGGAGGAAATAATACTGTTACTCCAGCTCTAAACCCTGTTGAAGAGTCAGATTTGGATAGCGCACTAATTGAAACTTACGCTAAAGCTGGAATAACTAACGATCCGTTAACTCATACAACTCTTCCTCCAACAATTGCAGATCTCTATGAAACGCTTTTACATATGGGTGGAACTGGTCCACAGCTGGCTCAGAGACTTAGAAAATATACTTCTGGAACATTTGCCGGAATATTTTCTCAGCAAAGTAATATAAACATTAATAACCCGTTTGTTGTTTTCAATGTTAGAGACCTTGAAGATGAACTGCGACCAGTTGCTATGTACATTGTTCTTAACTACATATGGAATAAAACTAAATCCGACAAAAAGAAACGTCTGCTCATAATCGATGAAGCGTGGCAATTAATGAAATATGAAGATTCGGCTAATTTCATATTTTCACTCGCCAAAAGAGCTCGTAAATATAACCTGGGCATAACGACCATTAGTCAGGATGTTGAAGACTTTATGGGAAGTCGAATGGGGAGGGCAATTGTAGCTAACGCTTCGATGCAAATGCTATTCAAGCAGTCTCCTTCGGCTGTTGATGTTCTTGCTGATGTATTTAAGCTTACAGAAGAAGAGAAAAAAAGACTCAGCCAGTTCCCGGTAGGACAAGGTCTATTCTTTGCAGGGCCTAATCACGTTCATATTCAGGTTGTAGCCTCTGCGACTGAAATGAATCTTGTTAATTCAAATCCAAATCAGCCACAGGCCGGATATGAACAAGGCACAATAGACCTCCAAAATACACTAACTCCTGGATCAACCAACTCCATTAACTGAGTAAATTATGGATAATCAGCAACCCGGTGTATACGACAAGGAAAAAGAAAAGCCCATTACGAGTTCGGGCTTGAATGATGCTGAAAAAAAAGGATTAGATAGCCAAAGTAGTGCTTCTGAATCTTTAGCAGACAAAGAGACTTCGGCAGGAAAAGGCTTAAAAAGTGCTGCAACCAGTGTTGCTAAAACGACGGGTGCTAGTGCAAGCGGTGGTGGTGCTGTAAATGTAGCGAAGAAGGCGCTAAACGTTTTAAAAAACAACAAAAAGAAAGCGGCATATGGCGGTGGAGCAATCGGTGGAATTATTGCGTTAATAGTTGCAATTTTTATGATGCTTATTCCTCTTAAAATTGAACACATTATAAGCAACCTACAAAATCATTTCTTTGAAACATCTGAGAATGCTGTTGGTAAAGAAAGCGAAGCAATGCTAAAAAAATATCTTGCTAAAACAGTGACTGGATATAAAAATGCGAATTGCTCATCAACAATTGATAAAAACTGTAAATTTAGCCTGGATTACGGCAAAGGCCCAATAGGAAAACTTTATACTGATTGGCACAACGCCAGACTTGAAAATACGTTAGCTGAAAAATACGGAATTGAATTTAAAAAGGTTGGCAATGACTGGTACTTAAAAGCTCCAGGTACATCTATTGAGGGAGATAGAATATCTCAAAATCCCGATGGCTCAATAAGTGAATCATCTATAGATTCTGAGTTTCAGAGGGCTGATCGTCAAACAATGCGGTCAGCAATTGGTGAGGCTACAGCAAACGAAAGTAAGTGGAAACAAGTCATGTACAGGTTCAAGGTTGGAAAACTATTGGAAAGTAAATATGGAATAAAAAGATGTATTATTTTTTGTGAGGGTAGAGATAAATTAGCCGATAAGACAAAGTCACTAAAAGACAGTATTGCCATACAGAAACAATCTGCTAAAGCTTTTCTAATAAATCGAGTTATTGAACCAAGATCTTCAACTTCTGCAAAAATACTGGGATGCTTAATTAGTAATTGTGATGTAGCTTCACATCCAAGTTCATGTGAGGGGGGCTCTAATTGTGCAGCAAATGGCGGTGCGGAATCGGATATTGAATCTAGTGCCGCTAAGGATGCAGCTAACTTAGCTGATAGTGAAAGTTCAAAAACTGCTGATGAACTTGTATCTAAAATACAGGCCATAAAAGATGCTGGGGGAGTACAGAACTACTTAATAAAGGCAGTTTTAAAACAATTATTTAGCTTAAGCGAAGATGAGGCTACCGATGCTGTGCCGGTTGTTGGATGGATTAATATGGGTGTAAATATTTATAAATCTACTACTGAAAGTATTTTAAAAATTCCAAAGTTAGCATATATAGAAAATGCGGCATCCGCAGTAGCAGTTTTTTCTACATACAATACATTTGCAAGCGAAATGAAAACTGGCCATTCAACTGCTGCAGAGGTTGGATCTTTTACCGATAGCTTGGGATCAACAAATGACAGCACATCCCTAGGAGGTAAAGCTGGTGCAGAAAACGCTCCTTTATATTCCAATTTAATAGATGGCTCATCATCAAAACCCTCAACAACTACTGGATCAATAGTCAGCAACATATTAAGTAATTCTGTTTTTGCTGCTAGTCCTTCTGGGAATAATACTAATAATTCATACCAATATGTTTGTCCAGGAACAAATAAACCTCCAACAACTAAGGATTTGGTTTGTCAAGATGAAATGCTCGGGCAGACAAATGTTAATGGACTTGTTGCTGCTGATAGAACTTGGAATAGTCCCTATAATCCTGTTGCCGACGTAATAGGTCCGATAGTATGGGCGTGGACACATACTATCGGATATATCTTTAGTGCAATTAATGCTGTGGGTGGATGGTTAATTAGTGGTGCAGTTAGCGATGCCCAATCTACCTTCGATACTTACTGTTCATCGACCCCAATTGACCCTACGGGTAGTTGTGATGCTGCTGCGGAAATTAAAAGTTTGTCTGGAAAAATGGTTAATTGGGTAATGAGCCTCGTAATTCCTAATCCAGTTTCAGATAACATGAGTGGAGCGAGAACTTTTGATGAAATGGCTGCAGGAGCAGATGTTGCAGGCAATAATTATGCTCAAAATGGTTTGGGTGGCAAAAAGCTAAGCTCTCAAACTGTTGCAAAAATACAATCAGAGGAAGATAAAAATAATCTTTTAGCTTTTAGTCAAAAATCATTATATGCTAAGATTTTTAGTACTGATTCAGAATATTCATTAGTCACTAAACTAGCAATGATTACACCCCTTGATGGCTCATTATCTAAACTTCAAAGCAGTATATCTAATTTTATAGCCAATCCATTTGGTAATTTAACTAATTTCTTTAGCTCTACAATCAAAATTACAAGTAAATCTTCTGCGGCAACTCTTAGCTTTGATCCTTTTGGTGTAACGCAATACGGATATGACGATAATGATTTAAATAACATTGGTGACCCACAGGATTATTGGAATAAAAATTGTACAGAAAATCCTAGTAATGTTACTGATTCTGTAAATATAAAACAAAGTGTTCTTGATGGGTATAATAATTCAGCTACTGGCAACCCTGATCCCAATAATGGTATGCCCACTAATACAAATACAGAGCCTTGCATGTTACTACAGGCAACGTTTGGTTCATTGGGTGGTTTTACAGACTCAAGCCTATTAACACAATCAGACGGAGCGAGTAATTAATGATTTTATCTGGGCTTAAAAGACTAACTTTGTTTATTGCTAGCTTATTAATATTATTAACTGCATCTCTTGTACCTGTTGGAAAAATATTTGGTCTTTCACAATCAGATATCGATGCTATAAATAACGGATGGGTTAATTGGGTAGATGATTCTTGTGTTAGTGGTAGTGGGTCAGCAACCGCACCTACACCAGGAACCGGAACACCTACTGGTTTATCCTTTCCAAATCTGGATCCTAACGGCATGGCAACGGCTATTAACTCCTTTATATCAAAGACTAATGGTTCAAGCGAAATGGCTGGTCTCGGACAAACAATTGTGGCCAGCGCACAACATTCTAACGTAAGTCCGTTTTTTATAGTTGCTATTGCGCATAGAGAATCAAGTCTTTCCAGCCCTTCAGACTTTAATGTTTCACATGGAAGCAACTCATTTGGTAGAAGCGCTGCTCCTGGTCAACCAAGTTTTCAAGGTGCTAGAAGTTGGTACAAATGGTCTTCAGTTAAAGCAAGCGTGGACTATACTGCTACTGAAAATCAGAATATTGCAGGTGGTGGAGATCAAGCATCATATCTTAGAAATCAATTTGGTAGCTATATTGACTCCGGCGCAAGTATTTTTACAATTTTAAGTACAGGAGGATATGCACCAGCATCAGATGGAAATGATCCTAACGGATATTCTGCATCCGCTGCAACAGACATAAGCGCAATGGCAGCACTAGTTCCAGCATCTACCACTCCAAATAACAATCCTGCTCCAACAACCACTCCCAGTAACTCAGAAGTGGTTTGGCCATTTTCAACAAAATCAGAATCTCAATACAAAAGGGTAGACCAGGGTTGGGATATGCAAACATATCCTGGTGGTGGTGTTTATGCTATATCTCCAGGCACAATAAAGCAATTAGCTCCAGACCCAGGTGGTTTTGGCAACGACTATCCTGTTGAGCAATTAGATAATTCTATTGGTGGACCATCAGATTGGATATACTATGGTCACGTACATGTAATTCCTAATGTAGTAGGAACGCATGTCACAGCTGGTCAACTTATTGCTTATGCAAATAAGTCTGAAAATGAAAATGGATCAGTAGCACCTGCTGGATGGCTAGAAATAGGATTTGCTAAACCCAACACGGACGCCCCTTTTACTCCTGGTCAAGATGGTGTCTCCACACCAGCTGGTCAAAAAATGCACGACATACTTCTTGGGGTAAATGCTGGCTCCGATCTATCTGCCACAACATCCGGAACATCCGGTAATTCGTCATGCTCAACCACCTGTAATCAAAGTTCTGCCGGAAGTATAGATAAATTCCTTCAAGCAGTTGCGCTTCATGAAAGTGGAGGTAGTCCAACAGCAAATAGTGGTAATGGAGCTTACGGAAAATATCAGTTCATCCCAGCAACATGGCAAGGATATGCTGAAAAATATTATCCACCAGCTCAACATTATGCCACTGCGGATTTAGCACCCGAGGCTGTTCAAGACGCTGTAGCATATTTAGCAAATCTTGATTCTGCTAAACAGTTTAAAAATGATCCGTTTTGGATGGCCATAAATTGGTATCAACCATCAGCAACAAGTGCATATCCAGATAAAAGCGCTGGTTCTTTAAATATAGCTCCTCCAGGTAATGGTGGGTTAACATATGCAAGTTACGGAAACCAAATTTCTGGCGCTGTTCAAACCGGTACACTAGAAGGAAAAGGTCCAATAAACTCAATAAAAATTAATTATTCAGGAGCTCCGGACTTCAGTTCCTGGTTAACCAAAGCAGGTGGGGCACCAACAGATCAAGGTTCACCAACTGGTAGTTGTGGCACGCCTTCAGGCAACTTTGTATTCTATAATCAATGCGACTCAAAATGGGCAAATACGCATTATGACAGTACACCTTCGGGTAATGGAACAATTTGTGCAAATGGCTGTGGTGCGACATCAGTAGCAGAAGTTGTTGCAACATTGGCCGATTCATCAGTTACTCCTGTAGAAAGCGCTAATTATAGTATGAGTATTGGAGGATACATTAAAGGTTCAGGAACTTCTTGGTCATACTTTTCAGCAGGTCCCCAACATTGGGGATTGCATACAACAGAATTAGGCACAGATATTAATAAGGCAATTTCTGTTATTCAGGGAGGTGGTTTAGTGATTGCAGCTGGGAATGGTGCAGATCCTTTCACTTCAGGTGGTCACGTATTAGTTCTTAAAGGTATTGCAAGTAATGGCGACATTCTAGTCGGTGATCCAGATACGGATCACCAGGAAACCCAATATCCACCATCGGTAATACAGAGTGCGGGATTAAGAGATTTAGTAGGGGTAACGAAATGAAAATTACTCGAAATAAATTAATCTTATTTGGAATAGTAATATTTATTTTCATTATCGGAATAATTCAGTTCAGTATTAGCAACAACAAAAAAAGCCCTTCGTATTCAGTAAAAACAGTCAATAAGGATACTGGTCAGACAATAATCACATACCCAAATAAACCAAAAGAAAACAGTAGTGGCTACGTAACAATTTTAGGTACTGATAAATTAATAAGTTCAGGATTTACTACATCCCAACTAAATCTTTTTAATAAATTAATAACAGATTATGTAAATAAACAACTTTCAGGTACCTACAATCAAGTAGCTATACTAAACAATGGATATACAAGTGATGGAAATAATATAGCCGCAAAGATGAGATTAGGAGACTCCAATATACTCTTAGATCTAAAAATAAAATATCCAGATTTATATAAAATACAGATTTTACTAAATTCTAGCGATAATAATAGCCTATATTCATACGATAGCGGAATTCAAACATCAGCACCTCCATCTAATGTTAATAATCCGAATGCTAGGTTTCAGTAAAACTAACTAGAAAGAGCAATAATGTTAGCCTTATCAGTAAAATGATGAAGTATTATATCCGCATCAGTTGTAGTTATAAATGACTGATATTCTCTCAAAAAACCAGTTAATGCTTTTCTTCTACTACCGTCTAACTCGCTAAAAACATCATCCAGTAATATTATTGGTTTAACACCTCTGGAATTTTCTATTATTCTCATTTCAATAACTTTACAAACCAACATTAACGTTCTCATTTCACCTCTTGATGCTGATTCTTCAGCTATGTGACCATTTATCAATACTGTAAAATCGTCCCTATGAGGTCCGTAAGATGTAAACCCTCGCTCACAATCAGTCTTAATATTATCCTCTAATTTCTTAATAAGGCTGGATGAATAGTTTTTATTATTTATTTTAGTTACGTAATTAAATTCAATATCATATTTCTTATTTGCTAGAGAGTTATATATTTCAGTAGCTGATTTATTTATAAGTTCTATTAATTTAATTCTGTGCGAATAGATATTTTCACCTAAATCACTTAGCCTTAAATTCCAAACAAAAATATTTTTATTCGCGTTTGAATATCCGGTTTTTAATAGGGTATTTCTTTGATATAAAACTCTTCTATATTGTTTTCTTGTTTCCTTAAATCCAGGGACTATTTTTTCAAGTAGATCATCTAGAAAATTTCTTCTGCTATCTGGTGATTCTGTAAGTATATTTAAATGATTAGGCTCAAAAAGCACAGCTGGTATAGTTTTTTGCATGCTAATTCTTTTCAGTTCTTGTCCACCAATAACATATGTTTTTTCTAGATTATCTAAATTTCTTACAAGCTTAATAGTTCTGTCTATATCCTCATTTGTATGACAATCAATCTTAGCCCAATCTGAAGCGTGAGATATCAGTTCGATATCCTTACCTCTATATGAGCTTTCGCCACAATTAATAAGTATAGATTCTAGAAGATTAGTTTTACCGGATGCGTTTGGCCCAACAATAATATTTACAGCCTGACTAAACTCAAATGATGCGTCCTTATATGACCTATAATTTTGTAATCTAATGTCAGTTAACATTAATATATATTAACTCTTTAGAGGCATAATAACATGTATGTAGTCTTTATCTTTTGGATTAGACAACATTGATGGTTCTAATTTTCCATTAAAGCTAAAGACAATATCTTCACCAGTCATTACATGAAGTGCATCTAATAGATACCTAGAGTTTAGAGTAATAGATCCTTCGCCCTTAATTTCACCTTTAGTGCTAGCTATATTTTCACCTAGTTGAGATGCTATGGAGTGAATATTTAATGTCTGATCATGGTCATCTACTTCTAATGTAATCGATCCGGCGTTTTCTCTAGCGAATAAGCTAGAAACCTTAGTAATGTTTAGTAGTTCGGATTTAAGTAGTTTTGCACTTGTATCAAATTTCTTAGGAATGAGACTTTCATAGTTTGGATATTTTCCCTCAATAAGTCTTGCAACTAATTCAACATCACCAACACTAAAGAGTACCTGTTGATCGTCATAAGTAACTCTTACTTCACCTTCAAAATCCGAGACAATCCTTAGAAGCTCCTGTGTGGCGTTGATTGGTACAAGAAGGTTCATATCGTGCTTTGTGTCCATAACAACCGCCTCAGCTAGTCTATAACTGTCTGTAGCTACAATCTTTAACTTACCTTCACTACTATGGAAGTAAACACCAGTTAATACTGGGCGAGTATCATCATTTGAGGCCGCAATAATTACCTGTTGAAGTTTTTTCTTTAAGAGACCTGAATCAATTGTCCATTCTTTTCCGTCTTTAATATCTGGAAGAACAGGGAACTCTTCTGAAGAAATTCCGTTAATAGTTGATCTATATGTACCGGTTGAAAAGTGTAGCTTATATTCATCTAATTTTAGTTCAATAATTCCACTTGGTAATGAACTAACGAAATCCTGAACGAGACGGGCAGGGATAGTGATTGAACCCTCAGATGTAACTTTAGATCCAATATAGTGAGTAACTGCGATGTCTAGGTTAGTGGCTGAAATACTAAGTCTTGTTCCAACTGTTTTAATAAGTACGTTAGCAAGTATGGGTAGGGTATTACGAGACGATGCTACACGAGCAACACTACCCAGTGCTTTATTTAAATTTTCTTGAGTTACTTGAATCTTCATACTTTTACCCCCAGGTTATTAGTAATAAAAAATAAATTATTTAAAAAACTCTTAGTTATTATTAGGGGTGTGGACAATGTGTATAAAGACCCTTTTAACAGATTTAAATTAGCACTAATTTTACTAGTACAAACTATGCACAAATATCGAACAACTTTTGTATAACTAGCAGTATTGTGAACACCACTAACCACTTTACTAACCAACATGCTCATAACTATTTGTTTGAATACATTATTAGACACAAATTGTACCCAGCTTTTACACATATAGTTTTTCCTTAATTTTAGCTATAGCGGTCTTCACACCATTATCTATAACCGATTCTTTCTCAATTTTATCAATAGAATGAATAGCTGTAGTATGATCTTTTCGACCTAATTCTCTAGCTATTTTAGGGAAACTTAAATGAAGTTCACTTCTTAATATATACATAGCAATTTGACGAGGTACGACAATATCTTTATCTCTTTTAGGTCCCATAATATCTTCCATTGGTACTTGGAAATATTTAGCAGTTTTTTCAATGATCTGTCGTGGACTAATATGCTTTGGCCTAGATTTACCACTACCAAGAAGCGAAACTGTAACATCAAGAGTTGGTTCTAATTCTCTCATCTCACAGAAGGCTAATAGTTGATTTAGCGCACCTTCAAGTTCACGGATATTGGTTTGAACATAGTTAGCAAGATATTCGGTAACATCTGAAGTTAATTCTAGTCCGTGAGATTCAGCCTTAGTTTGGATAATTGCACATCTAGTTTCAAAGTCAGGGTTTTGCATATCTATACTCATTCCCCATACAAACCTAGACCTTAATCTTTCTTCGAGGGTTGGAATTTCTCTTGGTGGTTTATCGCTTGAGATGATGATTTGCTTGTTAGCTTGATGAAGCGCATTAAATGTATGGAAAAATTCCTCTTGTATCTTTTCTTTGCCTGCAAGAAATTGAACATCATCGACTATAAGAACATCGGCACCTCGATAAAAACCTGCAAAGTCTGTATTTTTCTTAAATCTTAGCGCATCTACGAATTCTTGAACGAACTGTTCGGTTGAGGCATAAACTATTCGAGCATCGGGATTATTATTTAGAATCTCATTACCAACCGCCTGGATTAAGTGAGTCTTTCCGATCCCAACACCACCATAAAGAAATAGTGGGTTATATTTTGACCCTGGATTTGCAACAATAGCTTGGCATGCAGCGTAGGCAAGTTCATTACCAGCTCCAACTATGAAGTTTTCGAATGTATATTTTTCATTTAATCCTTGTCTATATTGATGAGATAAACTACTTACTTTATTCTTTGGTCTATCACTACTTTGATCAGAAAGGATTATTAATTCTTCTTTTTGATTAGTTTTTTCTTTATCTAGGGCCTGAATCTTATATTCAACCTCGACATTTTCAACACCATTCTTTTTGAGTGTTTCAAGAATCATGGGATTAAACTTACGCTCTAGTTGTTGCTTTATAAAGACATTAGGCACACCTATAATAATGACACCATTTTTGTTTCGTATTAGGTGAGTGTTCTTAAACCAAGTGACAAAACTGGCCCGCGAAATAGATAACTCGATTTCACCGAGTACAGATTGCCATAATATTCCCTCTTGTATTGTGCTACCCATAACTTAGTATTTACAACTATACATTTTTTTCCACAGGCATCCAAGCAATAACTTTTTAAATTAAGTAAAAATACACTAACTAGGGTAAACTTTTACACATGTTGAGCCCGTATCTGTAATATCTGTGGACAAAATTTGGTTATAAGTGGATAAACTGATAGAATTAGTAGGTAAAATATTGTTAAAATAACGTTAAAGAAAAGGAAAGTACTAATAATAGTTAGCTGTGAATACCGGACTAATATAACTTGACCGGACTAAAGAAACTTAGGTACAGTAAAGTATATGCCAAAAAGAACATATCAACCGAAAAAAAGATCCAGAGCCAAAGAACACGGTTTCTTTAAAAGAATGGCCACCAAAAATGGACGTTTGGTTCTTAAAAGACGCCGAGAAAAAGGCCGAAAACAACTTTCTCACTAAAATCTTTTTTGATCTTAAGAAAGGAATATAGCTTGCAATGATACTTAGGTTAAACCGTTTTCATGGACACGGTAGCCTTAGGTTTGTTTATATGCGTGGTAAAACCGTACGCAATAACCAATTATCTTTAAAGTATGTTCTAAATAATCGTAGGGATACTTGGAGACTAGCTATTGTAGTTTCAAGAAAAGTTCACAAATCTGCAGTTGTTAGAAATCGAATTCGCAGAAGGCTTTATGAAATAGTTAGACTTAATCAGGATAGAATTAAAGAACCATTTGATATTGCTCTAATAATATTCAGTCCAATAATTGCCGAGCTCGAGCAAGACAAACTAGAAAAACAAATAATTGAACTTTTTGAACAAGCCGGTATTTTTACTAGCCATTCATAGAGGAAAAACCAAAGTAAACATGTTAAAATATGTAAAAAGGATTAATTAAAGATATGTTTACTACACTCATCGTTCAACCTATTTTCAACCTACTAGTTCTTATCTATGCTCTAATTCCGGGCCATAACTTTGGAATTAGCATAATTATATTTACGATCATAATAAGGCTCCTTCTTTGGCCTTTGGTTAAAAAACAGCTTCACCAGGCAAAAGTTATGCGCCAAGTGCAACCTCAACTTAAGAAGATAAAGGCTGATGCTAAGGGTGATCGTCAAAAAGAATCTCAAATGATGATGGAGCTATATAAGGAAAAAGGAATAAATCCCCTAGGATCAATCGGAATACTTCTAGTTCAGTTGCCAATATTTCTAGCACTATATAGTGGAATTAGAAGAATCATAGATAATCCGCATCAGATCATTACATTTGCCTATGCACCACTTCAGCATTTGCCTTGGATGAAACAATTAGCTGCCAATATTCACCTTTTTGACAACACCCTGTTTGGAATCGTAGACCTTTCCAAGAGTGCATTAGGAGCAGGAAAAGGTATTTACTGGCCAGCTATGGTTATAGTTCTAGCTAGCGCCATCGTTCAGTATTACCAAAGTAAACAATTAATGCCAACCGATAAAAACGCTCGTAAACTACGACATATTCTAAGAGATGCTGGATCTGGTAAGACTGCAGATACTAGTGAAGTTAACGCAGCAGTCGGTAAGAGCACTCGGTACCTACTACCTGTTATGATCTTCATGTTTACAGTTAGCGTAGCTTCAGCGCTAAGTCTTTACTGGCTAACAAGTGGTGTTGTTGCATTCTGGCAGCAGTCTAAGATTCTCAATCAAGACGAAGAAGAGATGGAAGCTATCGCAGATAAGCCCCTAAAAACTCCAAAGGTTATTGAAGGAGAAGTTATATCGACTACTAAAAACACAAAAACAAAAGCCAAAAAAACTAAGACTTCTAAAACTAAAAAAAGGAGGAAGTAGCTATGAATAAAGGTTTAGATGAATCAGTAATCTACGCCAAGAAATATTTGGAAGACCTATTATCTTTCTTTGGTCTCAATACCGATATATCAGCTACTTCAAGTGATGGAACTGTAATTGAGCTAAATGTTCCCTCATCTCATCTTAACGGCTTTCTAATAGGCCAAAAAGGGGAAACAGTAAGAGCTCTTCAGTTCATGGTTAGTAATGCGCTTAGAAATAATGAATATGAAGTTAACCGGGTAAGTGTAGACATCGCAGACTATAAAAAACAAAGAGCCGACAGAATCACTGAACAGGCTACAGAATGGGTTAATAAGGTTAAAGAATCCAAAGAACCTATGCACTTAAAGCCTATGAATCCGGCAGATCGTAGGGTTGTCCATCAGCTAGCTAGCGAACACGGTATCATCAGCGAATCTGCAGGCGAGGGTAGAGACCGCCACATTGTGCTTAGTGTTTAAAAATCCCTATATCTATCAATTAGGCCAGGTGTATTGTCTAGATAAGTATTCACCGTAAACGCTTCTGTTGAAGCATTTATACTGAGTATTACAGGCGGCGCCATCTTTATTGCCGTAGCTTAGAAATGTCATAATTTTATTGTTTAAAATATCTCCACTTAAGTTCTTTGGAAGCGCAAGCACTGTATAGCCCTTATAGTGAATTATTGGAATATTCAAGAGGAATTGAAGTTGATTTGCTTCATATTGATCCCTTGCGGCTACAGTAAATCTACTCACATACCCATGATCGCTATGATCTCGAAAAGGCCCACCGCTAAATGTTGATTGGGTTCTAATTGTGGATGGCTTAAATGTTACCATTAAAGTCTCAAGAAGCGAAGTTAGCTGATCCTTAGAATAGAACGACTGCCGGTCTACTGTATTAATAATACTTATTTGACCATTCCAAAGTTTTTGTAGGCTTTCGTATCCAGTCCTCTTAAAACCTTCACCCTTTAGGTTTCCATCAGGAAGCAAAATAAATATTAATGAAATTTTTGTATTATTTTTAGGGTGGGCAACTTCAATATATTCAGTATCGGATACTTTGTCTACATGCTTAATCCATTGAACATTAGAATCACCTAGCATTCCACTATATGCCGCTTCAGCACCGGCTTCTCTTGTTAGCCAATAGAATTGACTACTTCCAGCATCTCCTGCAGTTACATATATAGTTCTAACACATCTACCAGCAGATATATCTTTCTGTACATCTGGGTTTATAAACAGCAGATCATCATCTTGATGAGCAACTACGTTCATTATAGTAGGGCCTTTGCAGCTAGTGTATGGTTCATCGGAAAGATTAATTGGCAAAATTGTGGATTGAGTCGGCAGCTTTTTACTGTTTGTATGATATATACCCTTATCATAGAACAATAATAATTCGTTCGGATGGGCATATGTACCAGATATTAATAGGCTTGAGCTTGGCTTTCCGAATAATGCTGAGACCTGGTCTAGGCTACAATTTGGTACGCCACCTATATTACCATTCAAAGTAAGAATGTAGGCAAACGACGTAGTTTTAAGGTCTTTTTTCCATGCATTATCGCTAAAAGCTGAATCACCAGCACCACAGTCACCTATTGGCATTACATCCTGTGAACCCGCCAATCTATCTTTAAGAGGAACTACTCTCCAGTAGTTTCCAACCAGAACGGGAACAGGGTGGTCTTCTAGGGCGCTGCTTATAGACTCATCCCTAGCGGAAACAAAATTTGTGGCCGAAAGGTCCTCCTTATAGTTGGTATAGCAAGAAAACAAACCAAAAATTACACTCACTATTAGAATTGCGCCAACTGTAACATATATATTTTTATTCCAGTTTTTACTCCTTAGATATGTCGCGACACTTATGAATGATGCAAATAAGAATATCCCTAAATACCGTGCATCTACTGCATAATAGTGATTGCTTAGAACAAATAGGCCGAACATTATTGCTGATGACAAGATTAACATCAGGGATAGAATAAAGTAGTTGTCTTCTTTGATGTCTTTTTCTTCAAATTTTTTCTTGCCGAAGAAGCTTATTAAGAATAGCCAAACAACTACGAATAACGCAAAAACTGCCATCAGGATATTAACCACATAACTTACGAAACTCACACTGAAAAGGTTCTTGAAGAATGTGTGGGGTATTAGCTTAACGACAACCTGGGAAGATCCAGGATTAGCCCCTAGATTAGTAAATAAACTCAAGGTTGCATATATGGTTCCTGTAACGAAGTTTTTGGCACCCGTAGCGGCTCCATAGTAAGTTGTTGCCTCGCTACTGGTTATATGGGTAATTCCAAATTTATTCAGTGACCAAAGAAGTAATGTTCCAGCCAAACCTGCAAGAAAAGCTGAGCCAAACCAATGAGCAAAATAACTAACATATCTCCATTTTCGCGTAAATGAGTAGGCCACAATACCAATTAATGATCCACCAATACTTAATGAAAGGAATAGCTTATCTGAGGATATTAAAAGAGCAAGCAGTAACACCGATAGCCAATACTGCCAGTTCCGCACACCCTTATGTCTTATGAGGAGAATAAGACTAGCAATGAACAAAATATATTCAATATTTCTAGTAGCTATCATTGCCATGCTTACAGGAAGTAGTGCCCCGGGATAAGGCTGTATGGGGGTGAGAAGAAGTACTGATGCAAGAGCTAAACATAGCGTCCCGAATATGATTAAGCGTCTTTCGATCCTATAGAGAATATAGGCAAGAGCTATTACTGTAAAAAGCGATACCGCAATCGTAGTATAGATAAATGCGTTCGTTGAATAATGATATAGCTTTATGAGCTCAAAAAGCGGCCATTTAATCAGGAAGCTATGAACGCCAGGGAAGTTTGCTTGCTTAAAAACATCACCATTAGATAGCAAGAATGGTCCAACTAGTTGATCGCTGTTTAATTGCTGAACTTTTGCTCCTAAAAAAGACCAGAAAACAGATGTAAAAATAAGGATAAATACAGCAATTGAAGCATATATCTTTGGAAATATTGATAAGCCAATAAACTTATTAGCCCTATCTTTAATAATCTCTTCAGTAGTCTTTAATTTTTTTGTTTTATCCATTTATGTCTTTAAATTAACTCGTATAATTTTAGCATAAATTAATATATAAGATAATTAAAAACGAGCTAGAAAATAAGGCTTTTCTAGAAAAAAAGCGCCTCTGGATTTTTTGTTATCAGTTTTTATGAGATGAGTGTGTTGATGCTCAACTGAACGGCTTTTAAAACCTTGTCCTCTCGCATATACGCTATAACCCTTTGATTCATAGTCACTGATGATATTTACTATTTCTAATTTTGCTTCTTTTCCGAGTTCTCCAAGATGTTTAACATGTTTATATGGGATCAATAGTAGGTGATCAGTTACTCTGTAAAGTTCCCAGAAGTCATATTTTGTTAAGTTTGGAACGACATAAGAATGCTTATTTTTAATAACTTTTCGCTCACCAGTAGCATCCGCACAAAAAGGACAGCCTTTGGATGATTTTCTTGAATTGTATACGAGCCTGGTTTTTCTTAAATGGTTCATTTTATAAAATGATACTATAAACTATTTGAAGAAAAATATCTAGCCTATATTTCTGTTGTAAATTTCTAATGTTTGTTCTGCCATTTTTCTCCAAGAATATTTTTTTTGTTGCCTATATCCTTTTTCAATTAAGTCTTTTCTTATTCTTGGACTTTTGATAACTTTGAGTATTGTTTCTGACATATTTTTTACATCTAAGGGATCAAAATATTCTGCAGCATCACCATAAATTTCTGGTAAACAAGTATAGCTACTGCTAATTACTGGAGCACCATGCACCATTGCCTCAATGCCTGGTAGTCCAAAGCCTTCACTTAACGAAGGGAATATGTACGCCAAACAATTTTCATACAACCATTTGAGTTGGGCTTCAGATACGAAACCTGGAAAAATTACATCGTTTATTCCATTGGCCTGCACTTCTTTTTCAATTCTTTTATATAGGATATCTTTTTTACCGGATAAAACTAGCTTTAGTCCAGGATAATCTTTTTTGATTTCAGAATAGGCCTCAATCAATCTCTCAAGATTCTTATGAGGTTGAGGCCTACCTGTATACATAATGAAATGAGAGCCAGCTAAATTATCTATGGGCTCTGATTCATCTTTTATTTTATCTGCACCCTCATACGTAACGGCTATTTTTCTACTATTGATTCTCGTGAACTTTGCAATGTCTTCCTTAACAAACTCACTAGGAGTAATTATTTCCCTAGACTTGTGAGCGACAATTCTATTTACCCATATATATACAAATTGTTTTATTGAAAAAATAAGCCAATTTTTTGAAGGGTTTTTGAAACGAACCGTCGTTAAGTCGTGCATAGTAGTGATGACCCTTCCCATATAGCCAATTGGCTGCTGCACCATTGCAAAATGAACAAGATCTGGCTTTAGCTCCCTAAGCTGTCTAAATAAGCTAATTTGTTCCCTAAACGAAAATTCTTTATATGAACAAGGAACCGAACTAAAATTTTTATTAGAAGGTATCCAGCCCTCTAAGTCTTTTGGTTTTAATAAAACTATGTAATTATTTTTATTATCTAATTCCTGTAAATAGTACAAAAGTCTTTCTATGTATCTGCCTGTAGTTGTTCTTAATTCCCTAGCGTCAATTACTATTTTTGCCATTTTTTACGCCTTCTTTATTAATTTGTGATAAAAAGATCTAATTTTTCTGAGCTTAGTAGCATTTGGTGGTAGGTCGTGAGTCATAATGCTCCAAATATATTCTGGGGGTACTTTTGCAGAAGCTTGAATCTTGTGTCTTTGAACCAGCTTTTTTGGTAGCAACATTGTTGAAACAAATATACCCTTCAATACCGGGCCAAACTGTCTTCTTAATAAAGCGCTAATAATAAAAGAAAAATAAGATATGTAAAATCTAATTCCTACTTTAAATAAATATTTTCTAGGAACATTTTTCCAAAAAAGCCACGGTAAGTTCTTGATTGTCTGGTAAGTGGTAAAGCCGGGTATTTTAGAACTTGTTGCCCCAATCTCATGATAAACAATAGAACTAGGCTCATAGGCTACTTTCCAACCGGCAAGCTGGGCCCTAAAGCTTATATCTACATCTTCATAATATGCAAAAAAGTCTTCATCGAAAAGACCAATCTCCTTCAGCATAGAGACACTATATAGGCTGGCGCCACCACTGGCTGAAAAAACTCTCTCGGGTTTATCGTATTGGCCAGCATCCTCTTCTTTTCTGCCCCTTGGATAGGGTAATCCCCAACTAGTATATTGGTCTCCAGTGCTATCTAAATGTTTTTCATCCGAAGATAAAAGCTTAGGGGCAACTATGCCAACCTCGGGCGATGCATGCATCACTCCAACCAATTCTTTTATCCAATTTTTATCCGCCACAGCATCATTATTAAAAAGTGCCACATATTCAGCACCCAAATCAATCGCTTTTTTTATTCCTTGATTCACTCCACCTGCAAAACCAAGATTTTTACTATTCTCAATTATTTCAATATCTTGGTAATTTTTTTTCAAAATAGCCAATGAATTGTCTGTAGATCCATTCTCCACCACAATAATAGTGCAATTGATGGATTGACCCAGCAAAGAATCCAAGCAGGCACCCAGGCTTTCTTTGCCGTTCCAGTTTGGCACTATTATTGCTGTGTTTTCCATCGACTTAATTCCATTCTTAATCTATAATAACTTATAACAAAATGATTCGATATATATCCAAAGAAAACAAAGCGCTAATTAGCGAACTTGTACGCACAGACTTTAAGCTGCGCTATCAGGGTTCTGTTTTAGGATACGCTTGGTCGCTCTTACGCCCACTACTAATATTCATTATTCTTTACATCGTATTCGTTAAGTTTTTAAAATTAGGAAACGGTGTTCCACATTACCCAGTCTATCTTCTGTTAGGTATTGTGATATGGAACTTTTTCGTAGAAATGACAATGCAAAGCTTAGGGTCAATCGTAGGCAGAGGCGACTTAATTAGAAAGATTAAAATACCTAGATGGATTATTGTTATAAGCAGTAGTTTTGGTGCACTAATAAATTTATTCTTGAACCTAATAATAATCGTAATATTTATGATAATTGGAAAAGTTAGTGTGTCATATGATGTAATTCTATTACCTCTCTTTTTTCTAGAAATTTATATTTTTGCTCTAGGGCTATCCTTCTTTCTTTCCGCGGCCTTTGTAAAGTATCGTGATATAAATTATATTTGGGAAGTAATTTTACAAGCTGGTTTTTATCTTACCCCTATACTTTACCCACTATCAAAGATTACAAATGTAACATTTCAGAAGTTAATATTATTGAACCCAGTGGCCCAAGCGCTACAGGGATTAAGATATGTTTTAATCACAAAGTCTACTCTAATATCAAAAACAGTTTTTGGTGGTGGCTGGGGTCAGTATATTCCAATCGCAATAGTATTTGTGGTATTTATAATTGGCGTGCTTTTCTTCAAGAAAGAGTCAAATTACTTCGCGGAGAATATATAAATTATGGACGATTCAGTAGTCATACAAGTCGATAATGTAAGTAAGAATTTCAAGTTACCTCATGAGAAAACACAAACTATAAAGTCGGCGATAGTAAATTTTTATAGTAGAAATAAAAAGTACGAAATTCAAAAAGCATTAAAGAACGTATCGTTTGAAGTAAAAAAAGGGGAATTCTTTGGTATTGTCGGAAAGAACGGCAGCGGTAAAAGTACTCTCTTAAAAATTTTAGCAGGAATATATCGTCCCACAGAGGGTGCAATAAATATTAAAGGTAAGTTAATACCCTTTATTGAGCTAGGGGTTGGTTTTAGTCCGGAGTTAAGCGGTAGAGAGAATGTTTATCTCAATGGCGCACTACTTGGATTCAGTCGTAATGAAATGAACAAAATGTATGATGACATCGTATCATTCGCCGAATTAGAAAGATTCATGGATCAAAAATTAAAAAATTATTCGTCTGGCATGCAAGTAAGATTAGCATTTTCAATTGCGATAAGAGCGCAAGGGGATATCTTGGTTTTAGATGAGGTTCTTGCAGTTGGGGACTTAGATTTTCAGCAGAAGTGTTTTGATTATTTTAGTGAGCTACGTGAAAAATCTAGAACTGTGATTTTGGTAACTCATGACATGGGCTCCGTATTAAAATTTTGCGATAGAGCAATGTTCTTAGATACGGGGACCATACAAAAGATCGGTAAGCCCAAATTAATTGCTGATGCTTACGTTGAAAAAAATTATGAAAAGAAAATTGAAAAAAACTCTAAAAATACAAAAGTAGCACATATAAGTTCAGTTGAGCTAACACAAGATGGAAAAAATATAACTAACTATAATACGGGAGACTATTGTTATATAACTTTATATTTCTCAAACCCTGAGTTAATGAAAATACATTTCGGATTTCAAATATTTAGCAACGAAGGCACATACTGTTTTGGCACAAATAGTAAAATAGAAGGCATGAAACCAGTAGGCACATCAAAGGGCAGCGTTAGCCTTAAAATTAAATTGGATCTCGTACCTGGACAATACACTATAACTACGGCCACTATGGGGGAAAATGGTATTAAGATTTATGACTATAAGCCCAATTCATCATCTTTTATGATAAGAAGGACGGTTCAAACTGAGGGGGTAGCTAATTTAAAACAAGAATGGATTAATACGAATGTCTAATTACAAAGGTGTATTTATACCAAAAGCTGAAAATAATCCCTGGAATTTAGTGTTTGACCTAGTTAAGGATGGCAGTACTGTGTTAGACGTAGGCTGTAGTTGGGGGAGTTTCGGTTCTGCGTTAATAGATCGCAAGAGATGCATAGTCGATGGTATCGAGCCGGATTTAGAAGACTACAAGAAGGCAACCCATTTGTTGAGACGAGTAGCGAACACTTTTGCTGACGAGGCATTAAGCTCGACTTTTGTGGATCAGAAATATGACAATGTTGTGTTCCTTGATGTAATTGAGCATTTATATGACCCAGTAGCAACTCTTCAGTTAGTTAAAAAACATCTGAATAAAGATGGTAGCATAATTTTTTCAATTCCTAATATGGCGCATATTTCAGTTAGGCTAATGCTTCTTAATGGAGATTTTGATTATGGTGAGACCGGTTTATTAGATAAAACTCATCTACATTTTTATACTCTTAAAGAAATTGAACGGATCTTTGCGGAAGCTGGCTACAAGATTAAAACCTTAAATTACACGGAGGCGACATACCCCCCCGGACTTATTGATGATCAACTAAAAAGCCTAGGTATTAACAAAAGTAAAAAATTAGACGAACTTCTTAACAGTGAAGATGCACGCGTATTTGAATATGTGGGTGAAGCTGTTGTGGCAAAAAGTTCAAAAATCCCACGTGAGCGATTTAGTCCTGATCCTCAAGGAACAATTTCATTATGGTATCAAGGACATTTAAAAGAAAGGGATAAAAATATTAGATCTTTGCAGGCAATAATTGCAGATCAAAAGAAACAGTTTGCAGAGCAGACAAAATCCATCCAACACTATGAACAATTAGTAAATAGTATTACTAAATCAAAGGCATACAAGCTTGGTCAATCAATCGCTACACCATATAGAAAGATAAGTGGTCTAAAAAACAGGGGTGTCGATGAAGAATAAGCCTCTTATTTCTGTCATAATAACTAACTATAACTATGGCAAATATGTTCCTAAAGCAATAGAAAGCGTACTTAACCAAACCTACAAAAATATTGAGCTGATAGTAATTAATGATGGATCTACAGATAATAGCGACGAAATTATAAAAAAAATATTAACAAAATGTCCTGACAGAAACATTAATTATGTTAGTCATGAAAATAGGGGGGTTGTCTACACCCGCAATCAAGGCCTGGAGTTGGCTCAAGGCGATTTTCTTTGCTACCTAGATGCAGACGATTATTTTAATAATGACTACATTGAAAAAAACTATAATATTGCTAAGCGCTATGGTGCCGATGTGGTATATCCAAACTGGCATTTTGTTGGTGAGTGGCTTGGACGCCCAGATACTAATTTCCCGGAGTTCACACCAGAACTCTTACAGCTGCAAAAATTACATTGCAAACCAGAATCACTAGTGCGGAAGAAGGCAATCAAAGATCATCGCTTTGAAACAGAGAAAGTTGCTGAAGATTGGGATTTCTTTATTGGATTGTCGCTTGATGGTGCGAAGTTTAAATTAGCCAAAAATAACTTTATAAATTACCGTATAAGTACAGGTTCACGAGGCTCACGTAATGATCCAAAAGAAGATACGCAATCGTTTGTTGATATATTAACAAAGTACAAAAACAAATACGACGATAAGGTAATAGATCCCAATCGACTAGTTAAGTTGAGACACCCTAATATAGTTATGAAAGTTCTGAGTATGCGGTATCCAAAAGTGGTTATGGAATCAGTTAAAAAGGATGGTGCGCGTACCACTAGCATCAAAGCAATTCGTAAGGTCGCGATACATAACAAATGGGCATGGAATACACTCTGGCGAGTTAGAAACAATAAATATAAAAGAACTATTCGGTCGTTTGCTATACAAAAATCACCAAATACCAAGTTGGCTGTGGTGTTGCATCTGTACTATATCGATCTGTGGCCTTCGATTATGAAGAAGCTTAGTTCTATAGATGTACCCTTTGATCTTTTCGTGTCAGTTCAGATTAAAGATAAGGATATATCACTAGACAAGATTAACAAGTATCATAAGATGACGAATATTGTCGCACTGCCAAACCGTGGTAGAGATATGCTTCCGTTTATGATGATAGTTAGTAAGCTTTGTGAAGATACCAATCAGTATAGGTATCTTCTTAAGATACACAGCAAAAAAAGCTTACACAGGGACGATGGTAATGAATGGCTAAATAGTTTATTAGGGCAACTAATACCGAATGACATATCTAATGTCATAAAGGTTTTGGAAGATCGTAAGACAGGTCTTGTGGGTCCAGCCGATCATGTAGTTTCGTTGAGTAAGTACATGGGCGATAACAAAGAACGTATCAGAAAAATCGCAGAAACTATGACTGATAAAAAAACTGTTAAACAGATGCTAGATAGCCCTAGCAAGTATCCATTTTTTGGGGGAACTATGTTTTGGGGTAGGTTAGATTTTCTGACACCGCTTTTGGAATGTGGTATAACTCCCGCAGACTTTAATACTGAGCGAGGACAGATAGATGGCACTACCGCCCATGCTATTGAGCGAATTCTTGGAAAAATTCTACATACTGTGACTCAAAAGAAAATGTATGTTGTTGATAAGGCTATAGTCAGTCAGCTGCCAGAAAAATCATACACTGCAAACTATAAGCACGTAGGTTGACCGGCCATATCTACTTTTTGATAGGATGTACTGTTTTGTCTTCCTCGAGAGCGTTTTTTGTGGCCTGTAAATACGCATAGCCATATTTATTGTCTGGCTCTAAATGCATGCCTTCTGCCCATTCATTCCATGCTGCAATAAATATTTGATCTGTCGATGACTCCTGGACTAATCGTGTAAGCCATTTTTGATATAGCTTCGGGGGGATAGAGAATAGCTGCGCTCCCTTGTATATTTTACGTGCAGTATTATCGAAGTAGGTCATTGCCCCTTTAAAAACAGGATAATCTTTTTTGGATAAATATATTTCATTATCGATAAATTTATCCATATCGTATTCTTTTATTAGCGCCATTGAGTTTAGCAACTTCTTGTTGGTCTCTATGCCGGGCAGCTCCTTCGGCATTACTGGTAAATGTGAACCAAATTCTACCGCAGCATCTGCGCCATAATCTCTAGGATCAAAGTTTATATCAAAGTCATCTGGAAATACTAATGAGATATAAGGCTTCTTGATACCTTCTGCTTCTACAAGTTTACCGATATTATCAATGAAATCTGGTAGATACGGATTCTTTTTTGCCTGATAAATAATCAAGTGGGGCCTTCCTTCAACAGTAATATAACGCTTATCCTTGAAAAAAGGCAGTATATCCTTAACAAACCTATCTATATCATCCTTAGTTACTTTAGCGCTATAGGTTGTTGTTCCTGTATGAGCCTCTTCTCCCCATGTGTTTGTCCAATCTTCGTTTGCCCAGAACAACATATAAGGAAAATCTAGCCCATCATCATTTTGCCAGTTAATAATGGGCTTTTCCATTATTCTACTACCACCAGCAAACCAATAGTAGTAGAAACAGAAACCATGAATACCATACATTTTTGCCAGCTCAACTTGGCGATACATTGTGTGTGTTGTTTCTAGGTTGTAAAAGCCTACATCAAAAGGAAGGTGTGGTTGCCAATGTCCTGTAAACTGTGGTACTGCCGTTGCGCAGTTGTTCCATTCAGTAAAACCACGACCAAACCAAATATCATTTTGCGGTATTTGATAGAACTGAGGTAAATAATAGGCAATTAATTTCTTTGGAGGCTTACCAACATAATCCGATTTACTAATTGGAACAAAGTCTTTTTTGTCTAACTGGTTGTTTAACACATAGTTAGAGTAATTACTTAAATTCTGTTGGTCTCTAGGTTGTGCTGAGGATAGTTTGCGACGTTTTATTTTACTTCTAAGACTTTTGGCTTTTCTATAACTACGCGCCAGTAATGTATTTTGTCGTAATTGATTTTTAATTACATTCTTTTTTTCAGAGATCATGCTATTGCTCATCTTTAGACATTATACAATATGTAGACCTGTATAGACGTGTTTTATAGTAGAATGTAGCAATGAAGAGGGCACATACCGTAGCACGTCACTTATTGCTGACTCATCGAAGACATACTGTTCTTTCTTCAATACTAATATTGATTGCATTTGTGCTGTTGGCTAATTTTGGCTATATATTTATCACTAACCCCAATCCATTACTATCTAGATCAGGGCTACCCGTCCAGGGTGGAAGCGTATTCATGCATCTTCCATTTGCTGCCGGTAATTCTATTGAAGGTAATGACGGTATAACTAAACAGGCATTAGGGGTTCAGACAGCACACCAATTATTAAGTGGAAAATTGCCGTTATGGAATTATTACGAGGGGGTAGGGGCTCCGCTACTTGGTGAAACCCAGTCTGCTGCTTTATTCCCATTTACTTTGTTATTGTTATTGCCGAATGGGTTTCTTATTAATGAAATAGTGCTTGAAATAATAGCTGGTATTGGAATGTACCTTTTCATTAGGATCCTAATGAAAAGATTACAAAACAGGATAGACAACACAATTGCTATCACTGCAGGGTGTCTTTTTGCTACTCTCGGAACCTTTATGATGTTGCCCAATGCATGTTTTAATCCGATAGCATTTTTACCATGGTGTATGTTTTCTGTTACGCTGATATTTTCAGGACATAGAAAAATATTTGATAGCCAGAATATTACAGCAATGTTGATACTTGCCGTAAGCATTGCACTTTCTCTAAATTCAGGATTTCCTGAAATTGCTTTCATTAATATGCTTCTTGTTTTGGCGTACGTAATAATACTATTTGTAAAATCAGAGCAGAGGGCAATTATTTCTAGACTATTAAGTTTATTGATATCTGGCACAGTAGCCTTATTAGCGTCGCTCCCCTGGCTTATAGAGTTCCTAAATTACATTAAGCCGGCCAATGGTTTAACTGGTCTACATAACACAACAATACTTGGCGGTATCGGTAACACTATTGCATACCCATCATCATTTATACCTAATATAATAGGTTATAATTCCACTAACCCAGTATATGGTTCAATTGGTGGCTTCTTTACGGTTTCATGTATTATTATAGCCCTCTTTGCTCTCTGTAATCCTAACATTAGGTTGTGGCCTAAGTTATTATTTGGAGGTTGGTTTTTGGTAGGTTGGCTTCGAATTATAGGATTTTCGGCAGTTTCTGTAATTATATCGCATATTCCCATGCTTGGATCGGCAGCTGTATATAGGTACATACCTGCATCTATGTCTTTAAGCTTAATTGTATTAGTCTGCCTTGGCTTAAATGATATCTCAAAGAATAAAAAAGTGGATCGGCGAACTTTCGTATTAGTTACATTTTTCGCAATATTATTTTATGGATTTGTACTTTATAGTGGTCGGCACTATATTAAAACGTTTGCCTTAACAGATGCAAAGCAGGCTATATTCGCTTTATTATTCCTGCAGTTATCTGTCTTCAGTTGCATAGCGGTACTTTTGGCTATATTTACAAATTGGAATTATAAAAAATATTTTATATGCTTTGTTCTTATATTAGAAAGTCTTATATGCTTTGGTGTGTGGCAGTTTGGTGCATATACAAAAACGGCATACGCTGATACTAGAAGTGTGCAGTTTCTACAGCGAAACATCAAATCTCAGAGATTTGATTCTAATTTGCTTAATCCAAACTATGGCTCCTATTTCAACATCTCTGAAATAAGTATGATGGATCTGCCAATACCGACTCTTTGGGGTAACTATATTGCTAAGAATATTACATCGTATATTCCATCAATCGGATATTTATCGAATGATTTCAGCTCGAATAGAATACTACAGGATGAACGCCTCGGTGTTAAATATATGCTCGTCAATCCCAACACTATAGACAACAACGTTATAAAACAACGACAACTTAAACTTGTATATAGTGATCAGACATCCCAAATATTCGAATTGCCGGTATATAGTGCGTATTTTTCAGGCAGTAATTGTTCAATTGCCAAGAATTATAGTTTTGATACGGCCGCCGTAAATTGCTCACAGCCTTCAAAGATTACACGTCTTGAACTATTCTACCCGGGCTGGCACGTAAAAGTTGATGGAGAATCTGCTAAAATTTCAAGTACTGATAATTTATTTCAACAGATTAACATTCCAAAAGGTAAGCATACATTAGAATATAATTATTGGCCGAAATATATGACGATAGCATTGATTTCAGTGACGGTCAGTGGCGTAATTATTATTGCCGGTGTTGTATATGTTCTAGTCGTGACAAGGAAAATTAGTAAACCAAATTCGTAGAAAAACTTTATCTTTACTACGGTACAAGGAACCAATTTTGCGCATTTGTACCGTTACTTGTCCAAATATCTACGGGTATTCCTAGATTACCTATTAAACCACCTGATACATCTAATTTGAGTGCGGAGCATGATGACGTGAAACTGTATGACCCATCTGGATTATTTATGATAGACCATTGCTGTGCGCATGAATTGTTATTGTCATATATGTCAACATGAGCTCCGTTGTTTGTTCCACCTCCGACTACATCTAAATATCGACCACTTTGAGGATTTAATAGCGCGTAAGTTCCATTGCCTTGCTGTATGATATGCCATTGCTGTGCTCCGCTACCATTGCTGCTAAAGATCTGTAGTGGACTGCCGTCTGTTGTGCCGCCACCTTTTATATCAAGGTCGTTTCCAGCAGGTGTAATTAAACTATATAAGCCGTTAGGGACGGCTGTAAGCTTGCTGAGATTCCATTTTTGAGCGTTTGTGCCATTGCCTAGCCAAAGATCTATGGACGTTCCATTTATCGAAACATTGCCTCCAGAAACATCTAGATTAAGACCTGAACATGAAGATATTAGCCCATAAGAGCCATCTGTATTTTTAGATATTGCCCACTGCTGAGCACAGGAGTTATTGCCATCGTAAATGTCTGTCAATGTTCCTGACACAGTTCCTCCGCCTACTACATCAAGGTATTTTCCGCTTTGTGGGTTGCGTAACTCATACAAACCATTTGTTTGCTGGAAAAGTTGCCATTGCTGGGCGCCACTGCCATTACTGCTATAGATTTGCATAGAGCTACCATTAGTTGTGCCACCGCCGGTAATATCCATACTAGTACCAGTTGTGGTCAACAATGAGTAAAAGCCATCTGCAATAGGAGCTTGATTTAATGATTTGAGAGACCATAGCTGAGCTGATGAGAAGTTCTTTGTGTAGATCTGAATCGGTGTGCCATTTGTAGTTCCGCCACCAAATGCATCAAGCGCAAATCCAGAGCATGCACTAACAAACATATAATTGGATCCAACTGCCTGAATCGCCCATTCCTGAGCACAGGAGTTGTTGCCATCCCAAATCTGCACTCTAGCGCCTGCAGATGTGCTGGCATTTGTTACATCTAAATATTTGCCTGATGATGTATTTTCAATAGTGTAGTAGCCATCAGCGTCACGAGTAAACGTCCATTGTTGCGCGCCACTACCATTACTGTCGTAAAGATCAATATTGGTGCCGTCTGTTGATGAACCACCTATCACATCCATACTCTTACCCGAACCAGTACCGGTTATATTGTAGTTACCATTTGGAATATAAATTTGACTAGGATATTGAAACCACTCATACATATATAGTACAAAGTTATAGCTACCTGAATATCCAGTAGTTGCATAAGGTCCAACATATGGCGTATAGCAGTCTAGGGCGGCTGTTGCGGAACTGAGTAGAGTTACGGTTTGAGCATGACCACCAGGATTTGCAAAAGTTACAGTATTGCCTGGGTATAGGCCAGCAGAATAAAGGCTAGAAGCTTGCCCACAAAGATATTGAGCATAGTAAGAAGGAGTATATCCCCACCAATTCTGCCCATTCATTAGGTCAATATCAGTTCGGAACTGCCAAGATGCATTATCTACTTGCGCGAAGAAAGAATTAAAACCACCACCACATGATTCATAACCCATAGCACAATTGATAGCTCCTTGTGTTGGGGAAGGATCTGTGACAAGACTTTGTTCTTTCTCCATTGTCGCTAAGAGAACTTGTGGGTTAATCCCATACGCTTGGCTGGCATCATATATTATAGTTGCTGCTGATACGGTCTGGCCACAATGAGGATAATAGTTGAAGTTTGATGGATAAGGAGCTTCTGGAGTTGTTGGGTTACAATTCTCCACCTCCGAGTAGTTCTTAATACCACTATTCATGTTGTTTAAGAAGTTCTGGATTGTACTTGCTGCCATTGTGTTGGAATTCGTAAATGTACTATCATCTATCAACAGAGATGGGTTATATGGTACGTCTGCACTTGCATGACCGCCCATAACAATAAATATAAATGCTATGATAGATAGGCTCGGCATGCCTATTTTGATTACATATTTTTGTATGACACTCATTTAGAAATTTATTCCTATCTGGATCTCATCAAGCTCAACACCTCTATCATTTGAGGTAAATACATCTAACTGTCCCTTGTTAGATTTCGGCGTAAAGTAAAGTATGCCTGAAAACTTACCATTAACTACATTTAAAGTACCTAGAGTCAATACCCCAGTACTATTATCACTCAATCTGTAATTTACCGTTGTTGCGGCTTTTGTGGAGCCTACGATCTCAGTGCCATTTGTAATTGTAGTACCTGCAGTTGGTTGTTCTAACGTAATATTGCCCGACACAGATGTTGTCCACTCATTTTGAGGAGTATTAGCCGCAGCTTTTCCGTTAGTGTCTGATGATTCACTATGCTGCAAACTGGTCCCGTTTGGTGACTTATCTGGCTCAGGGGTATTTTCGCTATTAGAGCTGTTACTCGAAGGAGTCTTTACTATACCAACTTGTTTTATTACATTTCTAGTGGAAACACTATTTGTTGAAGCTTTTTTATCATTTTCATGCCAAGTTACATATCCCAATACCAATAAAACGAGTAAAAAAATCGAGATTATTATAAGAATAGGCTTTTTACGCATGAAGTATATTATACAAATTTTTAGGTATTTTTCATAGGCATAGCTGATGTTATATCCTGTGTCCGCAAACTATAGAAGCCAACCCATAATTAATTATGTTGGTTTTTGTTATCTCTTTAAGACATTAAAGTATATAATTTCCCAGATTGCTTTAATCCCGTCTCTAGATCCAATTTTTTTCCCTTCACTTTTTGTCCTCCCATAGTAAGATATGCTGGTTTCACATATACGTAGATTATCTTTTTCTTTAGCTACTTTAGCCACTATTTCTGGATTAAACCCGAACCTATCAGATTTTAGAGTTGATGATTTCCCTCTAATCCAATCACCATTAAACATAATGTAACAAGTATGAATATCGCTTACATATAAACCACTTAATAGTGCAGAAAGTCTCGACATAAACTTATTTGCCATCGTATTTGCTAGATACACTACTCTTCTGGGTGCGCCACCAGAAAACCGAGAACCAAAAACAATATCTGCCCTATCTTCTTTAAATATATTTAATAACTTTTTATAGTCTCTTGGATCGTACTCTCTGTCAGCGTCTTGAACTATAACCACATCACCTTTAGACTCTGCAAAACCTCTCTTTAGGGCTGCGCCTTTGCCCATATTTTTTGGCTGTGAAAATCCTTTTACCTCTTTATGTTTCTTTTCCAAATTTCTAATAATTGATTCCGAATTATCTTTAGAGTAGTCATTGACAATAATTATTTCTTTTTTTGTATCGCCTATATCAACAGCAATAACCTCTTCAACGATAAGGTCAAGAGTGTTTTCTTCGTTATAACATGGTATAATTACTGAGAGTAATCGAATAGGTTTTATGTCCATCAAGCCACATCCTTTGTTAGTTAACAGCTATTATAAACTTATTTCCATTGATAAGATACGTTTTATTATCATTGGTGGTATTGGTTTTGTCGTTAACTACTTAATGCTCGCTTTATTTTACGATATTCTCAGCACCCCAATACTTATTGCACAAATATTTGGCGCCGAAACCGCATTACTAGCAACTTTTTTCGGTAACAACTACTGGGCATTTAAAGGACGTCATCGACATACTTTTTGGAACAAGTTTATTAAATTTCATGCAAGCGCTCTTGGGGGCTTACTTATCAATAGCTTCCTTGTTGTTGTTCTAGTAAAATACGGACATTTGTATTATGGGCTAGCTCTTGTGATTGGATCTGCCGCGGGCCTAGTTTGGAACTATACTCTTTATAAGAAATTTGTTTTTAAGTCTTACACCAAGAGCGGTGACTCAATTAATTAAGGATACCCAGTAGGTATTGTCCATACCCAGATTTAATAAGTGGGTCCGCTATACTACGAACTTGGCTAGAATCTATAAACCCTTGGCCAAATGCCGCCTCTTCTATACAACCAATCTTTATTCCTGTTCGTTTTTCAATTACTCTTATATATTCAGTAGCGTCATTCATAGATTCAAACGTGCCCGTATCTAGCCACGCAGAACCACGGTCCATGGTCTGGACTTTAAGCTTACCCAATTGAAGATATTCTTCATTAACAGTGGTTATTTCTAGTTCGCCTCGATCACTCGGCTTAATATTTTTAGCTATCTGCACTACATCGTTATCATAAAAATATAGCCCAACAACTGCGAAATTTGATTTTGGTTGTTCTGGTTTCTCTTCAATTGATACGGCATGGTTATTATTGTCAAACTCAACGACTCCATATCTTTCAGGGTCAGAAACTTGGTATGCAAACACAATGCCACCATCAGGATCAGAACATTCCATTAGGCTTTTACCAAAATATTCACCGTAAAATATGTTGTCACCTAAAATTAGAGCTACTTTATCATTGCCGATAAATTCTTCACCGATTATAAACGCTTGAGCAAGACCATCGGGGCTTGGTTGGACGGCATAACTTAGGCTAATACCAAGCTCGGAACCATCTCCCAGTAGTCTTTCAAACTGCGCCTTATCATCTGGCGTGGTTATTATTAAGATCTCTCTTATGCCGGCCTGTATAAGCGTGCTAAGAGGATAGTAGATCATCGGTTTGTCGTAAATGGGCATTAACTGCTTTGAGATTCCTTTAGTAATTGGGTAAAGTCTTGTTCCTGAACCTCCGGCTAAAATAATTCCTTTCATTATGAAATCTCCTTTTCTACATATTTCTTAAGCTCTTTATTCCAATCTCTAGATACGAATCCAGTTCCATGTATTTTATCTAGATTCAAAACGCTATTTAGGGGCCTAGGTGCAATGCCATTCTTATTTTTATAGTACTCTTCGGTGGTGATATCAGTAACGTTATTCTCAGTACTCATAATTTTAAATATTGTCCGGGTAATATCAGCCCAACTAACTTTTGAACCATCATTTGTTAGATTATATGTCCCATATGGAGCCTTATTAACAAGCAAATGATCAATTGCCCGAACAAGCTCGCTGGTGAAGGTTAGCTTTCCGATTTGATCCGAAACTACAGTCGGATTGATTCCTTTAGCTCCGAGATTCATCATAGTTTTAACGAAGTTATTGCCCTCACCAATTACCCATGAGGTTCTTAATATATAGCTCTTTTCAATTTGAGAGACCAATATATCGCCAGCTGCTTTACTTGCTCCATATACACTTAGTGGACTATAAGGCTCATTTTCATCATGAATTTCAAGCGTTCCGTCAAAAACATAATCCGTAGAAATATGAACTAGGATGAGATTATTCTCGATTGCAATTTTTGACAGATTTGCAGGTCCAATTGCATTTATTTTCCAGGCGCCAACTCTTCCGTCTTTTGTTTCGGCACCATCAACGTTTGTAAAGGCTGCTGCATTTATAATTATTCTGAATTTGGACCAGTCAAATGAATTTAACTGTTTTAAATCTGTAATGTCCAGCTCATTATAGTCGACTGCCGTTGCATTAGGATATTTTTCCTTCAGGGCTGTGCCAAGCTGACCATTTGACCCTATTATAATAATTTCTTCTTCCTTCATTAAAACTCCATAGGTGAAATATCTTTTAGTAACGGATTGTTTCTATCTTTATCGGAAACAATTGAATCTTTCTCTGAAATAGGCCACTGAATATTTAATTCTGGATCAAATAAGTTGACTGATCCATATTGAGCCGACTCTGACCAATGATCATTTACTAGGTATGTGTAGTTAACATTTTCTTCAAGAGTTTGGTAGCTATTGGCAACTCCACGGGGAACAAAGACGGCTTTTTCTGGAGTGAGTTCCATTGTTAATACTCGACCAAAACTGGGTCCTTTTCTTATGTCAACCCATGCGCAAAAAACCTTACCATTAGCAATAGAAATATATTTCTCCCAGGGCTCTGCGTGTAATCCTCTTAACGCACCTTTTTCTTTATTGAATGAAAAATTATTTTGAACGATTTCGAATGATGGTAGTCCGAGTGCTTCTAATTTTTCTTTCTGATAATTTTCTTTAAACCAACCTCTGTTGTCGGAATGAAGAACTAGGTCAATCTCATAAAACCCTGGAATAACCGTTTCCTTAACACTCAAAGGAGTATGCATTATCTTCCCATGCCTTTATATTTCTGTTCGGTCTCATTCTTTTGAGGTTTCCACCAGCTTTCATTTTCCTTGTACCATTCAATCGTTTCTTTAAGACCTGATTCGAAATTGGTGAATTTGGGTTGCCAGCCGAGCTCATTTCTAAGTTTGGTTGAGTCGATGGCGTATCTTAAATCATGTCCAGGTCTGTCGTTAACATGATCATAGTCACTTAAGTCTTTGCCCATATTTTCAAGAATCATTTCGACAACTTCTTTATTGTTCTTTTCGCCATCAGCGCCTATTAGATAGGTTTCGCCTATTTTGCCTTTTTCTAGAATTGCTAAAACTCCCGAGGAATGGTCTTCGGTATGAATCCAATCCCTTACATTTTCACCATTTCCATATAGCTTAGGTTTTCTTCCCTCTAGAACTTCGGTAATTTGTCTTGGTATGAATTTTTCAACATGTTGGTATGGGCCATAATTATTTGAGCAATTAGATATAGTGGCCTGAACTCCAAAACTTCTAACCCAAGCCCTTACAAGCATGTCAGAAGCTGCTTTTGTGCTGGAGTAGGGACTAGATGGATTGTATGGTGTTCGATCGGTGAATTTAGCTGGGTCATCAAGCTCAAGATCGCCATACACTTCGTCTGTAGAGATGTGATGGAGTCTTTTTCCGTGGTTCCTGACGGCTTCAAGAATCTGATAGGTTCCAATAATGTTTGTATTAACGAAAGGCCATGGCGAGTGAAGGGAATTGTCGTTATGCGATTCGGCTGCAAAATGAATTACCGCATCACAATTCTTTACAGCTTCATTAATTGCATCGGCGTCGCAAATATCTGCCTTTATAAAATCAAACCTTTTAGGATCTAAGCCTTCAATATTTGCTTTGTTTCCTGCATAGGTGAGATTGTCGATTACAGTTATGTGCCAGTCTGGTCTTTCTCTGTAAATATAATGAACAAAGTTTGACCCAATAAAACCAGCTCCTCCAGTAACAAGTATCTTCATTAATCTAATTATAACAGTCTAAATATTTTTATTAATAATTAAATTTACCTTATCTACAAATTTGTTTAATAACTCTTTTTTATTTGCTTCAGCGTTTAAGCGTATTAAGGGTTCGGTATTAGAAGGTCTAACGTTTAGCCAACCACCATCAAAGTTTACGGTTAGTCCATCAAGATCATTTTGAGGAAATTCCTTGAATTCATCTGTGATCTTAGAAATAATGTTGGATTTATCTTCTATCTCAAAGTTGGTTTCTTGAATGCTGCAGTATGCCTTTCTAAATGGTTCTACTAGTTTTGAAAGAGGCATTTTGCTACTAGATAATATATAGAGTCCAATAATTGCTGCTATCAAGCCGCTGTCTGCCATGAAGTTATCTTTAAAGTAGTAGTGACCGCTATGTTCTCCTGCGAAAATTGCTCCATATTTTCTCATATCAGACTTAATAAAAGAATGGCCAACTCTAGTTCTAAATGCTTTTCCTCCGTTCTTTTCTATAGTATCTTTAGCGGCAAGACCACATATTGCGTTATAAAGTATGGTAGAGCCTGGGCTCTTCTTAAGGAAATATTTAGATAATAGGGCTGTCATTACGGTACCACTTAGGGCTTCACCTTTTTCATCAATTAAAACAGCTCTGTCTCCATCCCCATCAAATGCAATTCCTGCGTCAAGTGACATATCTTTTATCTTCTTTTTTATGTCGATAATGTTTTTTTCTTCTAATGGGTTGGCGATGTGATTCGGAAAAGTACCATCCAGTTCAAAATACATTTCTTCAACCTCAAAGGGTAGATATGGCTCTATTTCGGGGAATATTTTTCCTGCCATTCCATTGCCGGCATCGACAGCAATCTTCAATGGCCTTAATGAACTGCTATCTATGAAATTAAGCACATGTTCTACCCAAGATTCACTTACATCTTTCTGACTAACTGTTCCGGTTTTTGATGAAGTCTTAAACGAACCACTAATTACTGCATCCCTTATGTCAAATAGTCCAGATTCTTCACCAATAGGCCTGGCTTCTTCTCGGCAGAGCTTAATTCCGTTATATTCACCTGGATTGTGGCTAGCCGTAATCATAGCACCTCCAGCTAGTTTAAGGCTGCCGGTTGCGAAGTAAATCATATCGCTTGTTACTTCTCCAATATCTATAACGTCACGGCCCTGAGCGACTAAACCCTTTATTAAATTATCTGCTAGATTTTTTGAGTCGGGTCTCATATCTCGCCCAACAGCAACTTTTCCATTGTTAGGTAAAAAGTCAGCAAATGCTTTTCCAATTTTTTCTAATACCTCATCACTCAATTCGGATCCAACTTTGCCCCTTATGTCATAAGCTTTAAATATATTTTCCATTCTAACCTCCTATTTTCTAACCTTCTTTATGTAAGTATTCATTGCATCATTGAATTCTATGATTGAAAATTTTGATACCGATTTGCTAACCTTCAAGTAATCGAAACTCTTGGAACTGAATTTGTTTACTGCAGAAATTAGACTCTCTTTGGTTAGTTCACTGAAGAAAACTCCGTTAACGTCTTCGATTACGTAATCCAAAGGCCCACCTTTATCGTAGGAAATAACTGGAGTTCCGGTAGCCATAGCCTCAACAGGTGCAATGCCAAAATCTTCAGTGTCAGTCGGAAAGATAAAAGCTTCACTCGTCTGATAGGCTTGAACTAAATCTTCATTATCGGCTCTATCTATAAATTTAATGTTTTTTCCGGCACTAGCTACCAATTTATCATGTTCGGGTCCATCACCAATAACCGTCAATTCTTGGTTGAGTTCTTTAAATGCGCTAACTGCGAGGTCAACTCTTTTATAGGGAGTTTGTCTTCCTGTAATTACGAATCCTTTTCTTTTTTTTGAATCGTTAAATTTAAAGTCTTCTAGGTTGACTGGAGGAAAAATAACCTCACTATCTCGATCATAGTATTTCTTTATCATATTCTTTGTGTGAGTCGAGTTAGCTATTAAATAGTTGGGTCTAGTCGCTGCTTTCTTGTCCCACATTCGCATTGGTCCCACTAAGGCTTTGAGGCCAATTCTAGCTAGCCAGTCAAATGCTCCAAAACCTGGATTCTTTAAGTACTCCTCGTATCTACTCCAGTAATAGTGAGTAGGCGAGTGTATATAACTTATGTGAATTGTATTTTTACCAGTTTTAATGCCTTTGGCTTCAGCTCCCGAAGAACTTATAACAAAATCATATTTATCTAGATTCAGATTACTAAAATAAATTGCCCTAAGCACGGGTAGGAATTTCTTAAGACTGGTTGGTAGTTTCTGGAGCCATCCGGTTATTACGTCAGCATCTTTGAACCAATCGATCTTGTTTGGGTCGAATTGAGATGTATATATAGGTGCACTAGGAAACATTTTGTGTAGTTCTAGCACAACTCTTTCGGCGCCACCAATACCAGTTAGCCAGTCACAAACAATGGCAACTTTCATATCCTCTATTTTTTTCACTACACTAATCTCCGCTGCCATATATAACAGTTCGAATAGTCTTAAATAGAATTACTATATCGAACCAGAAAGTCCAGTTCTGTACGTAATAGATATCTAGCTTTCTTCTTTCTTCAAAATCTATATCTCGGCGGCCAGAAACCTGAGCAAGTCCCGTGAGGCCTGATTTAACGCTCAGTATGGTGTGTCTTTTGCTGTAGAGAGATAATTCCTCGGGTACCAATGCTCTAGGTCCTACGAGGCTCAAATCGCCCTTCAGGACATTAAATAGTTGAGGTAGTTCATCTAGGCTTGTTCGTCTAAGGAATTTGCCAAACGCAGTAATTCGAGGGTCATTATCTAGTCTGTCGCCATTATCTCTATATTTCTTCCCATATTCTGGGTGACCCATTTTTTCAAAGGCCTGTTCAGGGGATAGTCCTGAATATTTTTGATTCAGGGTTCTGAACTTAAACACTCCAAATTTTTGGTCGAATCTAGTTAGCCTAGTTTGTCTAAAGAGAATAGGCCCACGAGATGTAAGTTTTGTGATGAGTGCAATAATTACCATAAAAGGGAGAGCGATGAGAAGAATAATAAGTCCTGCGAAAATATCGAAGATTCTTTTAGCGACACGGCCCCAGCCAAATAAAGCTGTTTGATGGACGGCAATTACCGGGATTGAAGAGCGAAAAAGTTCAACTCCAATATTTCCAACAAATAATTCATCATTACCAGGAACAAACCTATATCCAATGTGATGAGACTGAGCATACTCTAGAATTTCTCGGTTTCTTTCTTCGTTGCTGTATAGCTCAGTTTGAACTATGCTTTGAAGTTTCTTTGGATTTAGGGTATTTATCGCCTCATCAAAACTAGAGAAATGCTTTATGTTTCTGTATTCGCTAGCTACTTTGTCATTGCCAACTAGTCCGACAATTTTATAGCCACTCTTTTGTGAGCTTCTTAGTGAGTCGATAATTTCCTTAGATATAGCAGTGTTACCGACAATTAAAATATTGGTAAGCCCTATGTTATATCTGAATAGTATTTCTTTAACGATTCTGGATATTGTTCTAAACACGACAAGCAACAGGAAAGATAAAATAAATCCATAAATTGGTATAAGCTTTGCTGGAAGAATTGGGTTTACTGACAAGTAGTTCCAGAAAATAACAAACAACATTCCAATAAATGAACCTATGAATAACCTAGCAATCTCATTGAATCTTTTCTCGTAAATATTGCTGTCATAAAGACCAAGCATGGCAAATATTAGGATCCAGAAAGGTAATAGAACTAGAAATACACCAATATAGGTTGAAGAATGAACGGGATTGGAAATGACTTCGTGGCTTAAGCTAACCCTTAAAATATAGGCACCTGTAAAGGCAGCCAGTAGTGCAAGGAAGTCACCGATTATCAGGAAGAAGTTATATATAAGTGAGGCGCTATTTTTCATAAAAAAATTAATTTCGCTATACTATAGATTGTAACATTTATGAATCAAACACATATAAATAAAACATTTATTAAATTTAGCGAGTACGCATTGGGAATAGTCCTAATAATACTTCCTTTCCATGCCCTTATCACAGTCTATATAGGATCCAATCTTGGACACTACACGATTGTTAGACTATGGAAGGAAATAATTATTGGCTTAATCCTTATCCCATCCACATATTATCTATTTAAGTCTTATTCGCTTAAGAAGATATCATTTTCTAGCGCACTACTTTATTTAACGATTGCATATTTAGTACTCAGCTTGCTTATTAGCTTATTCGCACTAAAAACTCACAACGTTAACTTAAAAGCATTTGGCTATGGCCTAGATTCAAACTTTAGATACATTATCTTTTTATGGCTTTGTGTATTCGTTTCCAAGAACGGTGAATTTTTAAAAAGAAATTGGCTCAATTTACTCGTATTTCCAGGGGTTGTAGTAATCCTATTTGGTCTTGCACAGCACTATATCCTGCCTGCTAACTTTTTATCTCACTTAGGTTATGGGACATCTACTATCGTGCCCTATCAAACTGTTGACTCTAATAGTGCATACATAAGATTACAAAGCACCCTTAGGGGGGCGAATCCACTTGGTGCATACCTAGTTTTAATACTACCAGCGCTTCTTGTTAAGCTAAAAAACGCCAAGGAAAATACATACAAGGTCATGTGGGCATTCTTGTTCTTGTCTGGCCTCGTTGTCTTATTCTATTCATATTCCAGAAGTGCATATATAGGAGCCATGCTATCAGTCGGATTAACTGTTTGGCTTTTAGTCAATAAGAAAGCGAAAAAGATATTGCTTATATCGGCAGCAGCGCTTGTAATAATTATGGGTGCAATGTATATGTCACTGCGAAATAATCTAACTTTTCAGGATACTTTTCTACATACCAGCAAAACTACACATTCACAATCTAGCTCTGATCAGAATCATGTTAGCGCAACTACTGGTGCCATAAAAGATGCCATTAAACACCCGCTAGGACAGGGACTTGGAAGTGCTGGACCTGCATCTGTATATAGCAATAAAGGAGCAAAAATATCTGAAAATTATTTCATACAGATTGCCCAGGAGACTGGAATAATAGGACTAGTATTGTTTATTTCAATAAATGCACTACTCGGTATCTATCTGTATAGAACCGGCTCAGAAAATAGCATCATATTACTTGCGTCACTTATTGGAATATCTTTCGTAAACCTTTTGTCGCATGCATGGTCTGACGATACTTTATCGCTGATTTGGTTTGGGCTTGCGGGAATTGCATTGTCATCTAAAGTCTTCAAGGACAGCTTCAGCTCTAAGATTAAATAATTACTGAACCAGTCTAATTGTAGGTAGGGCTTTAGAAAATGCCGAAGTATCAGCTTCGAATTGTGTTTGATCAGAAGCCGTGTTACCGCAGGTTGCTTGTGGGTGATAGTAAACAATGAAGTAGCTTCCGTATTGTTTTGCTAGATTACCTGGCTCCTCAGCTACTTTGGAGAAATCAGCATACTGACCATTAATCTTTGATAAGCTAGCTATGCTACATTTTTGTATCCCGTCATTAAATATAGCAGTAGCGTAATGGTTGCCTTGGGAGTCTTTTCCGCTCATATCTGTTGTGTATGTAATGTTTTTTATGCTATCGGGCACGGTTATCTCAACACCAAGCTCTGGAATCTTAATAATGTTTGAATTAACGGCCATTGAACTTGAAGATTGAGTCGATGTCTTTACATTTTGAGTGCTACCTACATTTTTCGTGTTCTTGTTATGGTTCTTGAAGACTAGATATCCAACCGCACCTATTAAGCCGATAATCACAACTATCATTATTATTTCTATTGCACTAAAACCTGATTCATTTTTTCTAATTTTATTCATAAAATAAACATAAGTTATATCTTATTCATTGTAAATAATAAATAGATTACTGATATAATTTTAAGCACAAGTTATTAATGCTTTTTTAATGAAACAAAAAAACCGTCAACCCAAATCACTACTAAAAGAAATTGTTCAGTATTTAATTAGTGGTGGTCTGTATTTCTGGACTGGATACTTTGTATTTTTCGTAGCAGACAAAGGCCTTCATTTAAACTTATGGTGGGCTAAGTTATCGGCAAATATAATTGGCTGGACGTTCAATTATCTTCTTCAAAGATACTGGGTATTCAACCATCCCGAACTATCCAAGCAGAAACTAAGAGTTACATCAAAGTATGCAATCATAACACTTTTAGATTTTGTTCTAGATTATTTAATCGTTAAAGAGCTTAAGACACAAGGCCTAACTCCCTACCTGGGCCAATTTGTTTCCGCCGGTTTCTTTACCGTATGGAACTTTTATTGGTATAAGCTATGGGTATTCAAAAAACATCCAAAAAAGAAAGGGAAAAAATAGGATGGAACAAAAAACTAGACCAACTAAAAAACAAAAAGAATTATTAGAATTTATTGAAGGCTTTATTAATCAGCACGGCTACAGTCCGAGCTACCGAGAAATCATGACTGGACTTAATTATAATTCTGTCGCTACAGTCTCTTTGCACGTAAATAATCTTATAAAAAGAGGGCACTTATTAAAAAGAGACCATTCGGCAAGATCCTTAGAAATTACTAATCCTTCGGAAAACCCAAAAATAACTACTAATACTGTTAAGCCAGCTGAAGAAAAATGGTTGGTGGAGAAAATTAACCATTTCTTCAAGCAAGTAGAGCAAGCATCTGTGATGGAGCAGGCTAAGATAGATGAGCTTTATGTATTGGTTGGTACGCTTAGAGTATTTAATATGGACGGTGCTGCAAGTGGATTTTTAGAAAGGCTAAATAAGCTTACAACAAAAAAAGCTGAGTAAATATTTTCGTGATAATATAAAAATAGTTAACAATTAAATAGCTGGAAATCGGTGTAAATCCGATACTGTGCCGCAACTGTAAGTTCGCCCGCGAACAAAGTCAGATACAGCTTTTAAATAGAACGATCTTATTCCCGAGCAGGAAAATATAGGTTAGATGGGCACACCTACATAAAAATCCTACTTTGGCATAAGAAGGAAAAAATGTAGGTGTTTTTATGGAAAATCTAACTATCGAGAGGCCAAGGATTGTCGATCTGGACACCCGTATTCTTAGTGAGGTCGACCACTTAAATCGTCTTAGAAATATAGACGGAACCTATGAATACAGAGATCTTAAAGAAATTCATGAAAATTTAGTGACGGCAGTAAAAGAGGCTGCTGTGCCATTTGCTATTTCTACTACCCATCAAGAATACAGGGACGGTTCATTCTTTTGGCTCGATCAAAGGCCTGGAGATGTAGCATTTTCTGGATACAAATTTCACTCGCATGAATCAGCAATCGCCAGGGTTGATGTTGAGGTTGAGGAAGCGCTAGACGTTAATCTAAATTTGCGACCTGGAATATTCAAAATATTTATTTCTCCTAGGATGAGCGAAGTAGATGCTCCATATGAAATTGCAAAAAGAGAACACCTTGGTGATGATGATCAGATAAGAATCCACGGACTCAATATTAATCCTGATGGATCAATTGAAGGCAAGTTCATGCAATCAATGCTCATAAAAGATATACCCCTTTCTGCATGGTTCGCGATGCTTAATGATCCAAATAATATTTTTGGTAAGTCTCTTGATTTGGAGGATGATGGCTCTGCTCTGACTGTAATGAAGACACACGCTCAACTTGAAATATCTGAGAATGATCTTCCTGGTGGTGTCTTAGATATTGCAAGAGCTGTCTTGCCATATGTAGAGGAAGAAAAAATACAGATCATTGAGAGACAGTTAGATTTATTTAGTGCAGATCAAAATGAGATTCACGAAAAAGCAGAGGCAATTGCTACAAGATGGTTAGATTTTGAAATTGAATTATCTGAAAGTTTAAATAGTGGATATGCAACAGAAGAGATAATTAACTTTATCGCCAGTCTATCAACTTCATGGAACGATCACTTTAATTGCTTAATTAAAGAAAATATTGATAGCCGTGGTTTGCTGAGAATGAACCAAGAAATTGCAGTAGAGCTGGAAAAAGCTAAAAGGAATACCTTATGGGTAAATGCCGCTGTCAGTATTGGCAATGAAAAAATAATCAATAAAATTGGTCACGAATCGGCTAGACGGATTATTGAAAATGAAGAACGTATCAAAATTTTAATAGACGATCCAGATACTGATACTCAAAAGATCAACAGAATATCTAATCAGAACAACAATATGATTGCTGGCTATAATATTGAGATTGGTGGAGGATGTGCTGGTGCTACAGTTGGATCTTTTTCTATGCTTGAAATGATAGACCTATTTGCCAATAGACGAGAAAATTGGAAATGGACCAAGGGGCTTTGCATTATGGGGAGTTGCGCAAACAAGGGAGAAACAGTGCTTGTCGGCCCATGTAGTATTTGTAGATCCTGCCAGGAAAGATTTGATAAAACCGTTAAAACATAAGCTTGACACGAGAAATCATTTTGTTTAATATAATTCTACTTATATAAGCAATAAATTTTTTGCTATAAAGAGACAAAAAGAGGAAATAAAAAAGTAATCAATAAATTATATTGAGTTACAAAAAACGGAGCGAAAATGCTAATTAAAATAAAAATGACACAATCAAAAGCTACCAATGTTTCTGTAAGAGTGCAGAAGCCTGAATGGCGAAAATTTCTAGTTTATTAGGAGCTGTTATTTCTTGGCTTGCTTGTCTATAGCTGCCTGAATTATAGAAGAGAAGCTATCAACAGTTGCTTCAGGCTTAATCTGTTTTCCATTAAGGAAGAAAGTTGGAGTGGCTTCTTCAGCACCAGTTTTAGCAAAGGTATTAATGTCACCATTAATTAGATCATTAACGGTTGAGCTGGTGTAGTAGCTATCGAATTTGGCTTGATCTAATCCTATCTGTTTAGCAAACGCATCGAAATATGGTACTGGATTTTGTGCGGTCACCCAGCTAGCTTGCTTCTCATTATTTAGATATGAAATGTTTGATTCATAAAGCATGTTATGCATTTCCCAGAACTTGCCCATCTGTCCGGCTGCTTCTGCTGCCCGAGCGGCCGCAAATGCATTTTGGTGAATTTGAGTTAGGGGAAGATTCTTGAACTGAACAAAAATCTGATCATTATATTTCTGCTGGACTTGACTTACAATTGGGTAATACTGTGCACAATAAGGGCATTCATAGTCACCATATTCGAGCAGGGTTATTCCGGTTGAGCCCTTACCCTCAACATGATTACTTCCAGCCAGAGATGAGTTAGATGCACCCCCATTAGATTTAGACGATAGTTTATATACAACTCCAAGTCCAACCACGATTGCTATTAATATAATCCAGAATCTTTTACTCATCGTACTCCTTAATAATTATCTATTTATATTATAGCCGACTTGAGTCTTTACTTCCAAATAGAGATAACTCATCGTAGTATATAAGTATGAGCAGTTTATTGCTGGCGCTAATTTTTTTAATACTTGCAACATACCTAATTCTAATTTTGTCTGCATACAAATTTCTTTCAGTTAATGAATACAAGAGAAGAGCTAGAAGGACAGACAAAGAAGCCAGCAATGTTTATCAGGTGCTACTTTATGGTAAACAGCTTGATCTGTTTTTCTGGGTATTAATAGGAATTCTAACGAGTTGGTCGATATTAATCATGGGTGGCCATTCTCCAATCTTTCTAACCATTGTTTTTTATACCGCATATTTTGGATTTGTTTATGGAATTATTGTGGGCCAAAAAACAAAATTAGGTCTTGTAACTGCAAAAAAAATATCACCCGTAGTATATAAAACCATGAGCTTTATTCAGCCGGTTTTGGGAAGAGTTTTGCCGCTCAATCATCAAAATATAATTGAGCAGAAAATTTATGAAGTTGAAGACTTACTAAGTTTTCTTAAAGAACAAAAAGTAGCCGTGCATAATCGTATCGATACTGATGTTATAAGTAGAGCTATAGAGTCAATTCTGTTTAAGGAAAAACTAGTCGAAACAAGCATGACTCCAATCGATCAAGTTTTCCAGGTTGACATTAAGGATGACATTGGACCAATACTACTTGAAGAACTTCACAGTAGCGGCCACTCATATTTCCCGGTTTATGAAGGCAAAAAAAATAATATTGTGGGTGGATTATATGTTTCTGACATCCTCGAAGTAAAAAAAGGTGGCAAAATAAACGATCATGTTAAAAAAGATGTTTTCTATATTCACAAAGAAAGTTCTCTCAACGATGTCATATCGGCAATCGTTAAGACTAATCAGAATAAATTTATGGCAATCGATAACACTGAAGCGATAGTTGGTCTTATCACCGCTTCAGATGTATTTCGGCAAATAATAGGAGTAATTAACCCCTCCGAGCTTGAAAATTACAAAGACCCCGAAGACGTGATTTCTCATTTTAGCAAGAATCGGTGATGAAAAATCCACCAGAGGTGGTAGAATAAAAAAATGCAAAGAGTATTAGCCAGAGAAACAAAAGAAAATATTGGTAAAAATATTACTGTTAAAGGTTGGATCCACAAGAAAAGATTGCTTGGTGGACTAACTTTTATTAACGTTCGTGATAGAAGCGGTCTAGTGCAGATTGTTATCAACGATAAGGATGAAGTCGAAAAACTCAGAGGGCTTCAAGTTGGAACAATAGTTGAAATTAGCGGTAACGTAGTAGATGAAACAAGAGCCCCAGGTGGAGCAGAGCTTCATGAAGGAGTTATAACAGTCGTTGTTCCTGTAGTTGATGAGCCACCCATTGAAATAGATAAGCCACTATCTCACAAGCCAGAAAATCTAGACACTCTTTTTGATAACCGTGTAATTGGACTTAGAAACTTGAGTGAACAGGGAATATTTCGTATTAGGAGCCAAATCCTAAAGAACATTCGTACATTTCTAGATTCCAACGACTTCGTAGAAATACAGTCTCCCAAAATTGTTGCCGGTAACGCTGAGGGTGGTGCAGAAGTATTCAAATTAGATTATTTCGGTAAGGAGGCAAGTCTTGCCCAGAGTCCCCAGCTATATAAGCAAATGATGGTTGGAGCTTTTGAAAGAGTTTTTGAAATAGGTCCGGCTTTTAGGGCTGAACTTAGCGCAACAACCAGGCACGTATCGGAAGTAACTATGCTAGATATAGAAATGGGCTTTATAGACACTCATGAAGAGCTTTTGGATTTTATTCAGGACATGGTTTATGATGCAGCAACTAAAATCTATGAAGACTACAGCGATATACTTAAGAAATTTAATGCACCTGAACTTAAATTAACCAAAAAGTTCCCCAGATATACCGTTGCTCAGATTCATGAGATGTATTCCAAGGCAACAGGAGAGAATACGCTAAACGACAAAGATTTATCCCCCGCAGAAGAGCGCTGGATCTGCGACTATGCTAAAAAACATGATGGATCTGAGGCGGTATTTGCAACCGAACTACCTATTGAAGCTCATAAGTTTTATCAGAAAATAAACCCAGACAATCCCAAAACCGTACTTGCAGCTGATCTACTTTTCAGGGGAATTGAATTAGCCACATGTCCTATGCGTGAAAATAACTTTGAAACATTAACCAATCAAATGAAAGAAAAAGATATAGATCCAAATGCTCCAGGATTCGAATCATATCTTAAAGCTTTCAAATATGGACTTCCATCTCATGGCGGTTGTGGATTTGGAATCGACAGATTTGTTGAAAAGATTGTTGGTCTCGACAACGTCAAAGAGGCAATTCTATTTCCTAGAGATATAAATCGTCTTGTGCCATAATGTTGCTAATGGCTAAAAGACAAAAACCTTGGTTTAGAAAAGTTCGATGGAGCTATATTGGCAATACTTGGCAGGGCTTTCTGTGTTATGTCCCGTATATATTTGTGCTTGTCACCTCTCTTATGTATTCAATTAATAGCTCAAAGAGTTTTCCAGAAGCAATATTTAAGCTATTTCCTGTGTGGATTACAGCAACAATTGTCATGCAATGGTTTGCCTCAAATGAGTCTAAGTAGTCAATAATTTGGTTCATAAAACTCTTATGCTAAAATGAATTCATATCTACTTTAGTGATTAACTAAAGCTTTATAAAATTAATTTAGGAAATAAATATGGGCCCAACTACAAATTTAGCCAATCAAAATGACACCAACACTAACAACGATATGACGACAGATAACATTCCAGGATTCACTCCAAACCCTATGCCAACTCCATCAGTAGACCCAATGAACGCTACCATGCCATCAAGTGATCCAATGACACCAAGTGTACCAGCTCCAGAAATGCCTGCAGCTCCAGCTACTGACCCAATGACTCCAAGTATGCCTTCGAG
>CAIMFK010000004.1 GCA_903840315.1 uncultured Candidatus Saccharibacteria bacterium
AACATTATGTCGTAGTATTTTTTATTTATAGATTTTCTAGGGGTATGCCCGTTTTTTCAGATACTTTTCGTGCCCATTCAAGTAGTTTTTCGAATTGATTATCTCTTGCAGCAAGTTCTGTTTCATATTTATCAATTCTGGAAATGAAACCATCAATACTTTTAAGCAGTTTATTGTGTGATTGCTTCAACTCAATGATTTCGGTTTCTACGGCTTTAAATCTAGTATCAACCTGATCCATGAATACATGAATTAAATTCACTAATTCATCTGTCTGCTTGGAAAGTGAACTTTCGAGAATTTCTTTAAGTTCTTCTTTATTTACATATTCAGCCATACTCATATCTTAACACCTCCTGATATTTTTATAAATCATTGATAGTTTTAACTACTGCCTCCCCTGCAAATAATTGATATTTTGATCCTTGACTAATACATTACAATAACATTATAATGTATTCATGATTCAAAGCACACAAAAGGTTATAAGAATAGGTACAAGTGGCGGAGTAACTATACCTGCAAAAGAACTTAAGCGACAAAATATACAATTCGGCGATGAAGTTGAAGTAATCATCAGACTTTTAAACTCTATTAACCCGAAAGATCAAGAAGTGATCGATACTGCTAAAGAAATTCTTAATAAGTACAAATCTGATTTTGTTAATTTAAACGATAGATGATTGAGCTAACTTTAGAACAAATATTGGAATTACACGCGCTAGTTATTAAGGAGACCGGCGGAAGTATTGGTTTACGAGATTTAGGGAGGCTTGAATCATCTATAGCCACTCAAAGCCAGAACGTCTTTGGGCAAGAACTATACCTGAACCTAGAAGATAAAGCTGCGGCTATTATCAGAAGTATAATCGCTGATCATCCCTTTGTGGATGGTAATAAACGAACAGCAATAATTGCCGGCTTGACCTTCTTAAAACTAAACAACATAAATTTTAAGTTTGCGAATGGGGAAATAGAAGATTATGCAGTAAAAGTCGCTGCTGATCATTTAGATATTCCTCAAATATCAATTTGGTTACAGATCCACATTTTAGTTTCTTAAAGTTCGAATCCCTCATCCCCTGCCATAGAATTTATTGTTTTTATTTATACTCTCGAGTGAGATGGCCTACAAAATTTTCATTATTTAGGACTTCAATGCTTACATTTGGATAAAGTTCTTGGAAGGTTTTAGGAATGTTAACATTTTTATTTGAAGATAATTTGAACTCATAGGCTTTAATCTCACCAGATGACTCTTCTATTAAATCAATTTCTTGTTTGCTTCTATTTCTATAGTAATATTGTTTTGTGTATATCATATTCTTCTGTTGAGCTTTTTGTCTTTCATTAATGCAAAAGTTTTCCCATAAGGAACCTTTATCATCTCTTAGTTTTAATGGATTGAAATTATCAATCAGACCATTCCTAATGCCTAAGTCATAAAAATATACTTTTCGTAACTTTCCAATTACAGATCTTTCATTTTTTCTATATTGTCTAAGCCTATAAATTATTCTTGCCTTCTCAAGTAAATCAACATACCTCATAGCAGTATCTCGTGATATTTGAAGCGTAGTTGCTAATTCGTTATATGATACCTCCTTGCCAATTTGATACGCAAGTAGTTGAAGCAAATTGAACATAACAGTATCATCAAAAACTGTTTGAAGTGCAAATGCATCTCTATAAATATAGTTAGTTGAAAGTGATCTAAGAGTGTCTTTAGCTTTTGCGGTTGATAAGTTCCAGATTCCAGGATATGAACCATAAATTAGAGCCTTATTCATTGCATCTATTTTATCTTTGTTGGTGCTAGCAATTTCAGAGAGACTAAGAGGGTACAATGTAAATTCTTTCGATCTACCGGTTAATGGTTCCTTAGTTTTATTAGCTAAATCCAAACTAGAGCTACCTGTTAAAAGTAATTTAATATTTGGTAACGAATCATGAATTATCTTAGCCGTAAGTCCTATATCTTCAACCCTTTGAGCTTCATCTATTACAACCAGATCGGCATCACCGAAATAATCTAAAAGCTCAGTCGAACTCTTATTCTGAACCTTTAATCTTTGGCTAATTTCATCAGAATTAATATAGAGTGGTTTATTATATGACTCCATTATTACTTTTGAAAGAGTTGTTTTCCCTACCTGTCTGGCACCATATACTATTACAACCAAACCATCTTGAAGACTACCTAAGATCTGTTTTTCTAAATATCTTGCATACATATATGTATTTTACTACATGTATTATCGTGGGTCAACCCTCAATAATACATGTTCCTTGATTGAGGCTTATGTTTCAATTAGG
>CAIMFK010000005.1 GCA_903840315.1 uncultured Candidatus Saccharibacteria bacterium
AGTACCAGATGAAGAAAAAGAACACCTATTCACTAAATTCTTCAGAGCTGACAACGCCCGTAAAGAAAGCCCTAACGGAACAGGCATTGGTCTATACCTAGTCAAACGAGTCATAACTGACCAGCATGGTAAGTTGATATTTACCTCACAGGTTGGTAAGGGTTCTGTCTTTGGATTTACGCTTCCTATAAAAACAGAAATGCCAGCTAACGCTGCATTAGCCGCTTCAATAAATCCACCAGAAGATGCTCGTACAGACATAGATCAGGGTGATGGAACGATGACTAAGGTTACAGATGAAATAAAATCTACCTCAGCAGGCGATATTTCGCAAGCAAGTAAGGACGATATCCAACCGGCTGCTCCAGTGATGAACGCTGTTACACCTCAATCCAATGAAATGACGGTAAAAGAATAAATGTTTAATTTATTGGCTAGATTCGTAGTTAAAATGCGATGGCCTATCATACTATTTTGGATTGCCGCAGTCCCAATAACTTATTTTACCCTGCCATCACTTTCTAGCGTGACTAATTCATCTAATTCCGCTTTCTTGCCATCAAATAGTCCTTCGCAAAGAGCTCAGTATCTAGCCGAGCCAATACAAGGAAAAGGCACAGCTAATACAGCATATATTGTTGCGCACAGAACGGATGGAAAGATTAATCTTCAAGATGATGTAGTTATCGGAAAAATTGAGGCTCAGGTTAAGGCTTTGCCGAGCGTTGTCAATGTTGCTGACCAATCAGTATCTAAAGATGGCCAAGTTAGACTTATTAGTATTGGATTCAAAAGCGCAAGTTACGGTCCCGCTGGAACACAAATTGTAGATTCGATACGCAATATGTTTTCACAGTACTCATATGATAATGGGCTTAATTTGCATATGGGGGGAGACTTAGCCTCAACCGCAGATTCAGATAGTGTAACTAACGCAAGTAAGAATAATACACAGCTATGGTCTGTCGTATTCATTGTTATTATTCTAATAATTGTCTACAGGTCATTATTAGCATCATTTGTTACTCTCTTGCCTCCACTTTTCGCGCTTCTTATTGCTAGTCCTATCATCGCTGAATCAACTAAAATTGGAGTAGATGTATCTCCCACTACAGAACTTCTATTAGTAGTTCTGTTATTGGGTGCCGGTACAGATTATGGATTGTTCTTGGTATTTAGATTCAAAGAAGAATTAGCCAAGGGTCACAATTCTAAGCAGGCTGTTATTGAAGCTTTGACTAAAGTCGGTCAAAGTGTAACATTTTCAGCTCTTACAGTTATATCTGCATTACTATGTCTCTTAGTGGCAAAGTTTGAATTCTATAAAGGTCTTGGCCCATCATTAGCGATTGGCGTAGCAATAACTTTACTAGCATCTTTGACACTGTTACCGGCACTTCTTACTTTCTTTGGTAAAAAACTATTTTGGCCAGTAAAAGTAAGAATAGATCGCCAACAAAAACTTGGCCTCTGGGGCAAATTTGCAAGTTTTGTGATTAAGACACCATATGTAATTCTTTTGGTGGCTTTTGTAATATTCTCAAGCCTTATTTATGGCACAAAGGGATGGAAAACTGGTGGACTAACCAATGGTGGACCTCCATCGACATCTGACTCTTATATTGCATCACAAATAGTCAATGAACACTTCCCTTCTTCTGTAAGTGATCCTCAATTGCTTGTCATGCATTTTGATAAATCTCAATGGAATAGCCTGTCAAATATATCAACCGCTCAGTCTTCTCTGCAAAATTCAAATGTATTCAGTAATCTTATAGGCCCTATAGACCTAACCCATCCATCAATTAGTGAACTCCAAATATCTAAATTGTATAAATTATTAGGTGCTCCGAGTGATTTGCCGCTAAAACAACCTTCTAGTATAAAGTTGCCAAATGATATTTATCTACAATATAGATCTCTGAGCCAATTTATAAGCGCAGATGGTAAAACTATTGAGTTCTTTGCTTCTATTAAGGGTGTCACTCAAGGAAGTAATCAGGCTTCTTCTAAAATACCTGCCGTAAGAGATGCTTTAATAAATGCTGGTACTGCTGCTGGTGCTTCTGAAACTGGAGTAGATTCAGCTAGTAGCTTTACTTATGATATAAATCATCTTTCTAATCAGGATCTAAAGAAAATAATACCCATAGTATTGGCTTTAATAGCTATCCTATTGGCAATTCTACTTAGAAGCTTAATTGCACCAATTTATTTGGTTATTACCGTAGGCCTTACATATCTTGCATCTATGGGATTCGCAAATATAGTATTTAACCATCTATCTCCCAATAGTTCCGGAATTAATTTCGTTTTACCATTCCTTTTATTTGTATTTTCTATGGCATTGGGTGAAGATTACAATATTTTGGTTATGAGTCGAATTCGTGAAGAATCAACTAAGGATGTTAGTTTGAGGCAAGCTATAACTAAAGCAATTTCAGTCACTGGAACAACGGTTACCTCCGCAGGACTAATTCTAGCCGGTACTTTTATAGTTCTTAGTGTGGTTGGTGGTTCTACTGAGGTGCAACAAATTGGCTTCTCAATTGCATTTGGCATTCTTCTTGATACATTCTTCGTAAGAACTCTGCTTGTGCCTTCAATAGCAGTATTGTTAGGAAGATGGAACTGGTGGCCATCGAAACTATCCAGAAAAAAATAGATTAGTTGTTAGAATTTTGAAGGCTAATTATAAATTTAGGAATTGAAACTAGCTTCTTTTGATAATTACGATCTATTCCCATTCTGACGAAAGTTGAAATAACTATATCTAGAGGCTTTATAACTTCATCCCCTTCTAGGTTTCTTCTAAGTAGTCTTTCAAGAACACCATATGCAATACTTTCACCATCCATCTCGGACGATATTATTCCCAGGTTACTAATGATCTGAATATCAGTATTAATGTACCTTCCATAAGATAATGTATTGCTTATGTATTTTGTGGCTAGTAATGGCTCATCTTCAGAAATTTCTTCAAGTGTTTTCTCGTGAGAATATACAGGGATATTGTTCATCTTTTCATAATCATATTCAGCAAGTGATAAAAATACAGATTTGGGTAGTTCTAGTCCATTCATACGAAAAAGTATATATAAAAATAAAATACTATTCCATAGATATTACAAAATGCCATTAATGTACTATAATAGGCTTCAAATGAGAACAGAAAAACCAATTACTGAGGTTTTGAATGTCGAACTACTCCCAACTACAGGTGGTGAAATGTTGGTAAAGTATGTCTTGTCGGAACTAGGCGTAACATTTGAACTAACTCACGGTTTATATGGCCAAGTTTTTGATTTTCACGATGGCGAATCCATAGTTTATGCAGAGGATGGCACTATAATTTCTCTTCATGAAGATAATAGCTTAACAATATACGATGACGGTGAGATTGATGAAATGCCAAACTATTTGGCCCATGAAAATGTAAATTTTTTTGATCAAATTGTAAGAAAAGCTTTACGAGGCACTGAAAATTATGAAGGGTTTGATTACTGAAAAACTTTATCTAGTGGCTCGGGTTCAATATCTGGAAATATTTCTTTAGCAGAATCATTAGTTACTACCATTTCATTAGCCATAGATTCAACCATTATTCTGCCAACTTTAGCCTGATTTCTTGGTGTGAATAAGTTGAGCCACCATGCAGAGACGGCAATCGGAATTATAGGGATTCTTATGAATATTCTCTTCATTCCCTTCCACTTAGCGTATCTTCTCATTAGTTCTAGATAACTTAAAACTTCAGGCCCGCCAATCTCTATGATAAGATTTTTTGACGAATTAAGGCTTTTTGAAGCAACCAAATACTTAATAGCATCATTTAGTCCAATTGGCTGAGTAAATGTCTCTGACCACCTAGGAACCGTTAGGAAAGGCAATTTTGATACCAGGTTGACTATTATTTCGTATGATATTCCTCCCCTACCAATAACCATTGATGCTCTTAGTTCAATAACGTTAATATTACCAGTTCTTAAAATATCCCCGGTTGTATGGCGGCTTTTGAGATGTTTGCTTAAGCTATCATTGTCATTGCCAAGTCCGCCTAGATAAATGATTCTTTTTACTTTAGAGTCCACCAAGGCTAGATTAAGAGCTTCTGCTGCTTTCCTTTCAGCTTCAGCGTAGTCCATTTTGTTTTGACTCATCATATGGACTAGATAATAGACAACATCACAATCTTTAAGGTTAACTTTTAGGTTTGAATCGAAAACAGATTGATTAATTTTTGTTAATCTTCTGTCATTCCTCGGAATTGACTGTGCAGATTGAGATATTGCTACAATTTCGTTAGTGCTGTCTTCAAGGAGTTTGTTTAGTAGATTTCTGCCAATGTATCCGTTGGCACCAATTATCGCTATTTTCATTATTCAGTTCTTAACGCTTCTATTGGATCAAGATGTGCGGCTTTTCTTGCTGGCAAAAGGCCGGCAATTATTCCAATTATTATTAGAGCAATTATAAGAAGGCCAACCTGGCTAAACTTGAATATTAGTAGCTTACTGTCACCTAGGCCTAATTTTGAAGATATAACAGGATTCAGGGCTGTTCCTCCAATAATGGCAAGAATAGATCCAATCAGTCCTCCTAGTAGCCCTATGAGACCTGCCTCTATCCTGAATAGCCTAGATATATCCTTCCTGTGCATTCCGAGTGCCTTCATAAGTCCAATCTCTCTGGTTCTTTGGAGAACGCTTATATACATAGTATTAACAACTCCAAATACTGAGGCAATAATGGCTATGATTCCAAATACTGTAACTATACCCTCAATCACGCTAATTATTTGAGTAATAGTCTTTTCGGTATCCACAACACTCTGCACCCCATAACCTTGGGCTTTAATTAGATTTTCGACATCATTCAATTTGGTAGCATTTGTCCCATCAGTAACTTTAACCACTGCTTCTAAATATTTCTGATAGTTGCTAGTTCCTTGATATATAAAGTTATTAAGATTTTCGACTGAGCCCAAGCTAGCATAGAGATTCAATGATGTGGCTGCGGATATTGCAGTATTGGGTGTTTTATATACAGCGATAATCTTAAAGTTGCTAACCTGACTTTTTGTAGCACCAGGAATTATGTTAGATGCTCCTTGATTTAGTACTGAAAGTTTTACTGTTTGATTGATGGCTGACTGAGCATTTAAAAATCCGAGAGCGCTCAGATAACCCTCTGGCAGTATTAATGTATTATCTTGAAGCTGACTGGGGATTTTACCGGCCAATAAAGTAGGATTTTGGTATGGGTTATAAGTAGTAAGGGTGCCGATGTATTTATTAGAGTCATCCCTAGTTAAATATTGTAAGCTAACATTGATTGAAGGCTGAGCCCATGAAACTCCTTTTATTTGTGCCAATTTTTGTATGTCAGAATTATCCAGCATTTTAATTTGTCTAGTTTGACCTCCAAAGGTTGTGACTGATCCATAGCTTGGATCGTATAACTGAGGAGTTGATGCATCTTGACTTTTGAATAATCCTGAATCTTTAGACACAAATAGCTCTGAAGGATCAAAATTAGTCTTAACTATATTCTGTGCGTAATCTTGAGCTCCATTACTAGCCCCAAGGGTAAGTGTTAGAGCAAATGTTCCTACGGCAATTGCAAGAGCTGTAAGAATTGTTCTAGCTTTGGAGCTTAGTAAGTTTCGTAAAGCTCGCTTGATTATGTCCAAGTAAAACATTATTTTTTACCCTCATCAATAGATTCAATTTTTCCATCTTTTAGTCTAATTCTCATGTCGGTCTGCTTTGCTAAATCATTATCATGAGTAACTAAAATAACTGTGCAGCCTAGTTTTTTGTTTAGACTAAAGATAAGATTCATTATTTTATCTCCTGTCACACTGTCAAGATTCCCGGTTGGTTCATCGGCAAAAAGAATTGATGGCTTGTTTACAATAGCTCTTGCAACTGCAAGTCTTTGTTTTTGGCCACCAGATAATGTCCCTGCCTTTACGTTAGCTTTGTCTTCAAGCTCTACAGCTCGCAGAGCATCCAATGCTAACTTTTTCCTTTTGGTTATACTGACTCGGGCAATTTCTAGAGGCAACATTACGTTTTGTAAACATGTTGCATTGGCTTCAATAAAGAATGATTGAAAAACAAAACTCATTTCATTGGCACGAAATGAATCAATTTTTCTTTCACTCATTTCGAAAATGTTTTTGTCGGCTATTACGACAGATCCTGATGTTGGTTCATCAAGACCGCTCATTATATGCATTAGCGTGGATTTTCCGGATCCACTTTTTCCAATTATTGAAACGGTTGAGTTACTTTTGATTTTGAGAGAAACGTCATTTAGGGCAGTAAATTTATTATCTTTTTTGCCATATATTTTGGTAAGATTTTTAACCTCTATCATTTTATTCATTATATACTAGTCTCGCTCAAAGTCATATTAGGAGCAGTATTTTCTAACACCTATGAACATCTGAAAAATTAAGTTTAACTTTAAGCATACATTGTATATAATATTCTCTTAAGAAAATGAGTTTATTAATATCACTAATTATCGTTGCAGTACTAGTATTTCTATCTGCGATTTATTCTGGTCTAAACGTGGCACTATTGTCTTTGAATATTCCAGATTTAGAGCGTAAAGCAAAGCTGGGCAATGTCTATGCTAAAAAATTATTACCACTTAGAAAAAACAGCAATCTCACCATCGCTAGTATAATTATTGCCAACGTTGCAACAATATCCGCAGTATCTTTAGTCTTAGATAGACACTTAAACGGATTTATTGCAGGAATTATCTCAACCCTTTTAATTGTTATTTTCTCGGAAGTTCTTCCTCAAGCTTTCTTTATTAGAAGATCACTAGACTTGTCAGGTAAATTAGTCCCATTGATGAAGATTTTGATATTTGTAACTTATCCTATATCCAAACCCCTAGATATTTTGCTGGATAAACTTCTGGGCAATGAGAATCATTACCTTATGACGAGAAATGAACTCGGAATTTTGATTGCTGAACACACCGACTCCAAAGCTAGTGAACTTGATTCAGACGAAATTGAAATTATGATGGGCGCATTAAGACTTAGCGAGAAGCAGGTTAAGTCAATAATGACACCAATTGAAAAAACTTATTGGTTCACTCAAGACACAAAATTAACCCCAGAAAAAATTGATGAAATGAAAGCTAATAGCTATAGCCGAATACCAGTATTTAATAGTAAGCTAACCAATTTCTATGGCGTAATACTAATGAAAGACTTAGTTGATGTGGATTTTGATGAAGAGACTGTTGAAATCGATGACATATATCTGCACCCTTCTCAAACCGTTGGAAGCTTAATGGCTCTTGATACTCTTTTCAGAAAATTCATCCTTGGAGATTACTCACATATGATTGCTGTTGAAAAGAATGATAAAATTGTTGGTGTAGTTACTATCGAGGATCTATTAGAAGAGATTCTACAGCATGAGATAGTAGACGAAACAGACAAACTTAAGCACAGGTTGTAATATGAAATATGAATCTAGCCGTAGAATGAAATCAGTCGGTCTAGGTTTATCTCTTGTCTTCGGGTCGATGGCGTTAAGTGCCTGCAGTAATAATAGTGGACAGTCGAATACATTAAGAGCAGATAATTACGCCCCAGAGAAATGCGTAAAAATTTTTCCGAATAATCTTAGTTTTTCTAAAGCAATATATCAGGATGAATATGATCAGATTCTCGCTATAGATAAGCAAATTAGCGAATCGGTATGCAATGTTGCAAATGTCGTCAGTAAAGATACATTTAACCTGATTAATCATCATGGTAAAAATATTAAATTTGATGTCTTTAGCGACGGATCAACAATTGACATTATGATGACTAACAAAAAGACTGGCACATATACAGATTCAGAATATTGGGTCACAAAAGACGGACAACCTAAGTTCAATCATATACAAGGACTTATGATTGGTCGTTCACAGAATGGTCGTGAAGGAGCAATTAGCATTGATTTAAAACCAAACACAAAAGGCACAGATTGGAGTATTAGTTCAATCGGCAACTATCCTGATGCAAAACTACCCAAGTTTGATAGCTCACAGGTAATTGATAATCCCAGTGTTGATCGAATAAAAATGAATCAAATAGCTGCCTACGTATTATCTGTTGAGATGATTAGTCATAATAGGTAAATACATAGCTCACTCCTTGATAATCTTCCCTCTTAAATATATGATTAAAGAGTAAAATTAATAGAAAAACATATATGACGCAAAAAAATGTATTACTTACAGGCATAAAACCAACTGGCCAGCCACACCTCGGTAATTATTTCGGTGCTATTGAACCAGCACTTAAACGAGCAGATGGTAATAGGGATAATTTTTTCTTCATAGCCAATTATCATGCACTTAATACAATCGATTCTGCTGAGGAGCTTAAAAAGCTAACACATATAATTGCTGCTACATGGATTGCTTCAGGATTAGATCCAAGTAAGTGCCATTTCTATAAACAGTCTGACATTCCTCAAATATTTGAACTGGAAACTATTTTAAACGCCACAGTTCCTAAGGGTTGGATGAATAAAGCCCATGCATATAAAGCAGCGGTAGATAAAAACCGTGCAGACAAAAAAGATATTGATAGTGACGTAAATATGGGTCTGTATAACTACCCTATTTTAATGGCTTCAGACATATTAATTTTTAATGCCAATAAAATTCCAGTAGGAAAAGACCAGATTCAACATGTTGAGATTGCGCGAGATATTGCGATGAGATTCAACTCTAAATATTCAACTACCTCGCTTACATTGCCTGAGTATATTGTTGAAAAGGATATCCAAGAAATTCCTGGAATCGATGGTAGAAAAATGAGTAAAAGTTACGGTAACGTTATTCCTTTATATGGTACAGAGGAAGATTGGTTCAACAGTATCAGAAGAATTGTGACCGACTCTGAAGCGAATCATACCATTGAAACTTTTAAGGCTACAACTTTTTATGGCATATACCATCACATTGCCACTGAAGAGGAATCACAAAAGCTTTGTGAGTCAATGGTTGGTCATAATATTGGCTGGAAAGAAGCCAAAGAAGATTTAATGGAAAAGATGATAAAAAGATTCAAAGAGCCATCTAGCGTATATCTAGATTTGCTTCATGATACAAATCATATTGATTCAATTCTTGATGAAGGTGCAAAAAAGATCTTACCAATAGCAAAAGAAACACTTGGTAAAGTAAAAAAATCAGTCGGTGTTATTTAGTATCTTTAATTTGAAATAATAACTTAAATAGTTAGTTTTGAATCAAGACATTTTAAAATGTGAGACTGATTTTTATTGAGTTGTAGATTAGTTTTGCGTACTTATTTTTCTTCTAGTTTGCGGATGACATTTTCTTGCTTTACCTGCATAAACATCTCTATGGCATTAGCTATGCCATGCTTGAAGCCTTCTATATGAGCTACTGTCCTGTCGTCTAGGCTGTTCTTGAAGTTGTATGTAAGCATTTGATTTATGTTATTAATTTCCTCATCCATTAAAGCTTCAAATCTGATTGCTTCGAAAGTATAATTACCGGCATCAATATAGGCTAAATCTGAACTGTCATCTAGAAATTCTGGGTCACTAACCTTATCGATTATAGCTTGCCCAGATCTCACAAATTTAATTCTCTCTAGATCTCTTTCATTCATGTTTACTATGTAGTTGTCTTCATGATCACTTTTAATGTATTGATCGACTTCTTTATGGCCGCTTCGAATAAACGCCAATAGTCCGTGAACCCCTATGAAGAATGAGTAGCCTGAGGCAATACCATTACAGAATTCATCAATTTCATCGTTTTCTAGATGTTCGGGTAATTCGAAATTCACCCAGTGCCGAATATCATATTGAATCACTTCACCTATTCGGGGATTTTTTAGCATAATAGCTTCAGAAATAAGGTAAGGATTTAAATCAGTATCATCATCTATCGCACGTTCAGACTGAATTATAAATAATTCTTCATAACTTGGGACAGGAAGACCATTGAAATAATTTAGGTTTTCTGACATAAGCTAATTATAACATAAAATCAGTTAAAAACCAATAGTAATTTGAGTGATGCCGTAGATTTCAATAGAGATGACGTATGAGGGTCTCGGCTATTTTACCCCTAATACCCCTACTTGGCTGATCGATTATGCATAATGGTGAATTTGAGATATCTCTCGTGTTCTCTGGCAGTAGAATATTGCCCCCATGCAACATAGCTCCAGACTTAAGGCCTAGGTCGGTCAATCCATATTTCATGTATGTTTTATTGAGATAATTATTAATATCTGATTTTTTCGACTCATATATTTCTGTCCTGTCTTGTTCGACTATGCCTAGATCGTCACAAACTGATTTAATTTGTTTCCATCCTATCATATCTTCTTCTCCTTTTATGTAATCGCCGTCGATATTTCTGAAGGCAAAATATTGTTCAGGAACAGTAATATAGCCATCACTTGAAGAATCAATATATTTCTTAAATAGTTCAAGAAAAGATAATTGTCTGATTAGGTTCTCTGGTTTAGATCTGGCTGGATTCTTCCAGGCTATTTTTCCGGTAGAATGACTAGATATTTTCAATGCGATATCATTTATAGACCAAACAGCTGAATGATTACCGCTTCCGAGATATTTTTCGCCGCGCAATTCTGACTCGGCTAAATTAGAGCTAATACAAAATTTACCAAGGATATTATAAATTTTTTCATTCGTGCAAAGAATTTCGAAGCCACTTTTAGTAATAGTGCTTTGATGACTCTTCATTTTAAGCGATTCCAGATCCATTAAAGGATAATAACAGATAGAGAAAGGATATCAAGCTTCTAAGACTTTACGACAGACTATATTATGGAATAAAAATGCTTGCTTATATCAATAATTATTATAGAATATATTGATTATGGTCAATCGCTATCATAGGAAAAAGACTCAAAACAAGAAACCTTCCATGAGGGAAATTGTTAGAGAGCGCGGAATCATAGCCGTTCGGAGACCACTACACGAAACAACTATCCCAATCTTTGAGGAAATAGCCACAAATCTAATACCTGAGCTTCCTAACGCGGCTAGATTGTTTGACCCAGAGACGCTTGGAGTCACTATTATTGGCTTTAGTCGTTTCGATGACCATCACAAACGTTTTGGAGCTTCAACGAGAGAAATTGCCGAGAAGGTTCCATCATCTTCAAAGAAAATCGAAGTAGGTCTTGGCAGTCTTGGTATATATGATTCACACTCCAAGCATAAACTAGGTTTTAGTATTTATGGTGATGCAATTGAGGATGAAGTTGTAGCTTTTCAAGAAGAATTCAGGGACTCAGGAACAAAATTACGTCGAGATCCTAATAAGCCAATGGGTGAGCTAGCAATACATATCTGCATTGCGCTGATGTATGAGGATCATATTGGTCATTTTAGTGATCCAGCTACACTATCTGCTTTAGGCAATATCGCATTGCAGGGTATTCCCTCTAAACCTATTTATCTAGATAAGATTTCAGATAAATAATATATAATTCTAGTAATGATTAGAAAACGAATTAAGAATATATTAAGTTCAGTTTCTAGAAATAACTACAAGACTTTAAACACTATTGAAATAAGTAAAAAACGTTTAATTCATAATTACAATTTAATAAAAAAACAAAATAAGGGCTTTAATATAATTCCAGTACTTAAGGCTAATGCATACGGACATGGTTTGATTCAAGTTGGAGAAATATTAAATAAAGCCGATTGTGATTTAATTGCCGTCGATGGCTATTTTGAAGCAGCGAAGTTACTGGGGGTTACTAAGCATAGAATTTTAGTGCTTGGATATATTCTGCCAGAAAACTACTCACTACTAAACACCAGAAGATGCTCTTTTGTAATACAGGATGTTGATAGTCTTAGGTCTATAGCTTCAATAAATAAGAGAGTTAATGTCCATCTTGAAATCAATACGGGAATGAATAGGCTGGGAATAAATCCCGATGAACTAAATGATTATTTGAGCACCCTAAAAAGCCTGCCTAACCTTAATCTAGAAGGAGTTATGTCACATCTTGCCGATGCCGATAACGAAATCGAAGATTCCTTTACCGATGATCAGGTTAATATTTTTGATAATTGCGTAAAAAAAGTTTTTGAAAGTGGATTTGAGCCCAAATATATACATATTGCTCAAAGCGCTGGCAGTACAAAGACTAAGAGTAATTATGCAAACTCAATTAGACTTGGAATTGCTCTTTATGGAATAAATCCACTTAGTCCAAATGATAAAAAATTCAGTGCTCTTCAGTCATTATTGCCCGTATTGACTCTCAAAACTACAATTATTAAAACTGAAAACCTTAAAGCGGGAGATCGAGTTAGCTATAACGGCATATATAAAGCTGAAGGACCAAAGAAAATAGCTACTTTGCCATTAGGCTACTATGAGGGAGTTCCAAGGCAATTAAGTAATTTTGGTACGTTTCTTTCAGCAAACGGAAAAAAGCTGCCAATACTTGGCAGGGTTTGTATGAACCACACGATAATCGATATAGATAGTAGCCCCAACTCAAATGTTGGTGATCAGGTAATTGTAGTGAGTAACGACAATAAAGACATTAACTCTATTTCAAACCTATCTAATATGGAAGGGCTATTTAGCTACTCTCTTATGACAGGACTATCTGAATCTACAAAAAGAATTATAGTCGATTAACTCTATTTTGATTCAGGTGCAACAATTGATGCTTGTTTAGTGAGGTGAAGGTAAAGCATTGCAAATACTGGATAGTACATTATGCCGAAGTATACTGTGGCAATGATCCCAATGATTGTGATAGATGCAAGTATGATTAGTATAGAAACACCAACAATTCCATAAATCTTGCCATAGTTTCCTTCAGTTGTGCTCCAGCTAGCTTTAATGGCGTCGACTGGTGACATGCCTTTATCCAAAACGAAATATTGAACTAGGGCTAATCTAGGAATGACGAAAAAAGCTGGAATTATTAGTAGAAGAATTGAAGCAGCTGCAATCAATCCAGAGAGAATAAGCGCACCAACGATGTACCAAAATCTTTTTATAATAATTTCGTAAATATCATCCCATCCAATACTTGTACCTTTAGATATTTCTAGGAAAGTATAGGTTAAGGCTGCACTCACTACTACTGAAACAAAATAAGAAATTGTGCTACCAACTAGACTAAAGCTATTATGTGCACTCATGCTGCCTATTAAATTTGCAAAAAAACCTAAGACTGCAGACACAAGCAGTATTGTTATAACGAAATTAAGATTATTTTTAACAGCAGATTTTGTGTATTTATATATGCCAAATGCCCCTGGCCATTCTTTTAAAATTGATGTTTTGTTCGCTTGATTTGTTTTGTTATCCATAACAAGTTTATAACAGTATGTTGAATATAATGCAACCAATCAGCTTATGCTAAATATATGATTACTGGATAAAATAAGTAAAAAGTTATATAATATATATAAATGGAATTTCGTGAAATTGATCTGAATGTTGACCCACTCACCGCTGATGCAGTGGGTATGGTTCATAATGCATTTTATTCAGATTCAATAACTGCAGATAGAGGCATTCCTTTTCTTCACAAAGTTATGACCGAAAGAGCTAAAAGTTACTGCTTAGAATCGGGTAATAAATTAATCGCAGTCGGGTCATTTAATCTTGTTAGTCTGGATTGGAAAATTGCCCACATTACTAATTTGGTTATTGAGAGAACCATGAGAGGACAAGGATTCGGCGCTACAATACTTTCAAGTATGGAAGCTGAAGCTAAAAAGTTAGGCTGCTTTGCTTCTGAACTTAGACCACACTTTGATACCGAAGAGTTTTACATAAAACAAGGCTATGAAGTATCCGAAGAAGACTCCAGGCTTTATGAGAAATTTCTATAACGTTTAATGGTTATATTTTCACAACTATTAAGATAAAATATAATCATGAATAAGATAGTTTTATCTTCAGGTGTTGTGCATGAAATTCCAAAAGATCTAAAAAAGAAATTAGTCTCTGACGAATCTGTTATTGAAAGATGGAATGATTTAACCCCCCTGGCCCGTAATGAATGGATATGCTGGACAGTAACAACCAAAAAGCCAGAAACTAGGCTAAATCATATTGAACGTACAATGACAGAGCTATTGGCTGGAAAACGCAGGCCTTGCTGCTGGTCTGGTTGCTCTCATAGAAATTGAAACTATTTTAATGTTAAGAATAAAAGACCACCTACTTTCATAGATGGTCAAAAAACTTAGACTTGGCTCGCAGTAGCCGACACATTGCGAACGGCTAGTGTTGACTTTGATACTTATCATATCAACGCCATAAAAGAACTGCTAGTTGCAGTATAATATGGTAACACTTATGCGAAACAAGCAACTGGTATTTATTGATGATAGTGGCGACGCTGGTATCAAGCCTGACAGTAGTAGTCACCTTGTTATGGCTGCCGTCGTTTTCAACGATGACTTGGTTGCCGAAGAAACTGCCCTTGCTATGCGGAAGTTCCGTCGTCAGCTTGGTTGGACTGATGACCACGAGTACAAGTTCAACAAAACCAAGAAAGACTACATCAAACAGGTACTACGGCTCGTATCACAATATGACTTTGCCATCTACGCCGTAGTGGTCAATAAAGCTCGCTTCAAATCAATGCCAAAGGGTCTTTATAACGATAGTGCAAGCGAATTACTCAAGGTTATTCCGCTCAAAAAGGCTTCCATCAAGATTGACGGACACGCTGGTACGAACTACACAAAACGTGCCATTTCTCAGGTACGTAAGAACGCCAATGTTGCCGTTGGTCAGGTGGCTGACATAAAGTTCGCCGACAGTAAGGAAAACGTGCTTATTCAACTTGCCGACTTAGTAGCCAGCTCAATCTTTCGTTCTACCCAAACAGGCAAAGCTGACCATCAAGACTATGTTGCCATCTTGAAGAAGCATATTACTGAAATACGCCAAGTGTAAAAATACCCTAGAAAACGAAAACAGCCCCTATCCTTTCGGAAAGCGCACCATACGGTGTCAGTTCGGGACTGTCTTCTTTGTAGCTACATATTAGCACGAATATAGCCTTTTCGTCAATGCTCTAACGGGTACTATATAAGCCAATAGAAATGCGTTGGTATCGAGCCAAGGAAGTGTTAGGCTCTATCAATAGTGCATTGACTCGATAACGAGCTTGGCGTTTTGATATTCCTTATCTTGCATCGCTTGTTCGACGGATGAGAAGTACTTGGCGCTACCAGTATATGAGCCGATTATGGACATTTGTCCTGGTGCAGAAGATGACGATGAAGATGCTGACGACGAATAGTAACTAGCCATATGAACAGTTACATTTTTGTTACTAGGCACAGACGTTTGGTCATTTGGGTTAGTTAACAACATAAAGCCTGCTACTTCACTATTATTTACCGACCCTGGCGCACCTGGATTACCTGCATGGCTGAACACCATGTCTGCTGATTGACCAGCGTAGGTAACGGCAACGGGGTCATTAGATATAAGGGATATTGGGTCGCCACCATTAAGTCCATCGTTAATATCAAACTCGAAACCATCGGCAGCCGTAAGGGTAACCCAATCCGCATGATAGTCCTGATTACCTGTGCCAGTGTTCGTGTAGTCTTTAAGTTGCCACGTTGATGGGTATTGGAATGACAGTTTTTCATCGGTCAAAGTGTAGCTTTTCCATCCAGCATATGGGTCAGGAGCTGTGGTCGTTGTTTGTTTGTTGGTTGTTGAACTTTTTACTGTGCTGCTTGACGTCGTAGTGTTCGTGCTAGTCTTATTCTGGTGTTGCGTATGCCAGACATAATATCCACCAAAGCCAATGACAGCTAAAACTAAAACAATAAGTAGTCCCTCGACTGCACCGAACCCGTTTTCATTATTCTGTAATTTGCCCACTGTAATTATTCCTTGTTAATGCTTTGATTGAATTATCCAGCTTTTATTAAGTAAACACAAGCGGTTTTACTCAGTTTGCTAAAAACTTTATTACATCCTCTTTTTTGTATCGCCGTAGCTTGCGTTCTATTTGGCTCCGGGGACTGGGTTCGAACCAGCGACCTAGTGGTTAACAGCCACCCGCTCTACCGCTGAGCTACCCCGGAATATTGATAACAGATTAGATTATACAAGAAAGTGGATATCTATCGCAAGAAACTTTAATAAATGAGGTAATTATTATTTTAGATGGATTGTTTTGTCATATTTTGCAAGAAGTTCTTTATATAAAATTTCGAGCTTTTCTGCTTGCTTTCTCTCAGTAAACTGTTTCGCAAGTAGCTTACTTTCCTTGGACATACTTGTCTCTAATTCATCTGAATTTAATATTTTAAGAATAGCCTTTGCTAGGTCTTCTTTTGTAGGCTTAGCAATTATTCCATTTATATTGTTCTCGACAACAGATGTTATATCCTTGTCTATCATAACTATTGGTAGACCCGCAGAAGCAGCTTCATTTATAACGAGCCCTTGAGTGTCTGTGAGTGACGGAAAGGCAAAAACATCCGATAGCTCATACAGTGACCCAAGTTCATCGTGAGGGATGTGTCCTGTGAAAATTGCACCCTTTTCTGTATATTGCTCAATTTTGTTTTTTTCGTCTATATCGGCCTCAACGGTCTGGCTCCCTGCCCCACCTATAACTAAAAGTCTAGCATCGGGATTTGATGCCTTAATTATGTCGTAAGCTTCAAGAATAAGGTTTAGATTCTTTTCTTTACCGAGTCTGCCTACAAAAGCTATTACCTTGTCTTCTTTAAGTATACCAAGCTCTTCTCGTCTAAGATTAATTTTTTCTTTGGTAGTTGGGATTCTATCTACACCAGTAGGCAGAATTTCAATTCTGGCGTCGGTATTCCAACCGACTAATTGATCTTTCATTTTTTTGGAAGGAGATATAACTACATCACAGCCTTCAAGAAGAGATTTAACGCCCTTTTCAACAATTTTTTGGTTCCAATCATCAATTGTCTTTTGTGGCCTTATATTTAGTAATGCTTGTCTATAGTCTTTCAAGCTGCCACCGGTTATGGCGGGTGTAAGTAGAGATAGTGCTATCACTCCGGGCAATGTCTTTTTATAGTGCTTAACATATTGGTAATAGTCTGTGTGGTAGGTCGTAATAATAGGAAGGTTTCGTTTCATTCCATAGTAAGCACCTAAGAATCCTACTTGCCCAAGGGTATGATAGTGAACTATATCTAGTTTTAATTCATCGATTTGTTTTAAAGCTACTGGAGGAAAAAATAAGCTTGTTAGATAATCTTCGTAGAATAGACCTTTGAATGCTGGGAATCTTATTATGTTTTTAGATTCTTCTTTATATCTAAGATTCGGTGATGGTGCTATAACAAAGACTTCATGACCCATTTTTTCAAGTTCAGCTCTAAAGGTTTCAACGGAAATAGCGATTCCGTCTCTTCCAGGTAGATAATTATCTGTAAAAAAACCTATCCTCATGATGACTTCAACGCTCTATTGATCTGCCTAGTTTCATCCCTAGCTTTAAGTGTTTGTCGTTTGTCATAGTTCTTCTTTCCTCTACCTAAAGCAATGCGAACCTTTATATATCTACCCACTGGAATGATCTCAATTGGAATAATTGTATTGCCTTGTTTTTTATTCATTATGAGCTTATCTATTTCGGATTTTTTGAGTAATAATTTTCTTGTACGTGTTTGGTCATCTTCAGAAATCGGTATTCCCTGCGCACCATTTATAGTGGCATTGATTAGCCAAAGTGCGCCATCTTTTTCCGTAACATAGGCACCCTGTAGATGACCATGACCCATTCTAAGGGACTTAGTCTCCGCACCAGTAAGCATGATGCCAGCAAGCAGACTATCTTCAAGGAAATAGTCATGGCTAGCTCTCTTATTGGTAATCCTTTTTCTTTCAGGTTTCTTCTTTGCCATAATTCTCTTATTATGCTCTAATTAGCAGAAAAATTACAGTTGGTTTTTGTTTATACTGGCAAATAATTGAATCGATTTTGGGTTATTGCTGGATTGCATATTCTTTTTTTCGATTTTCAGATTCTCTTCAGAGTTTTGCATGAATTCAAATTTTGCTGTATTCCAGACACTAGGGTCGTGATTGTTTATCATTCTTGAATACCACCATTCAGCACCCCACATATATATAGTCCTAATTCCAGTAGCTTCCCCGTATTCAAATCTTGACGCTAGCCTTTTTGCATCCATAGATTTATTCTGTTCTTCGATTGATGTAGTGGATAGGGGTCCGGGAGGCCATGGCTCTGCTTGAAGTTCATGAATGATCATGTTTCTTCCCTTAATTATTTCACCACCTCCCGCCAAGAAGCCGTAAAACCAAGCTGGAAAAGGATATTCATAATATCTGTGTGTGATTGTTTTATCGTAAACTCTCTTATATACCGAAACTCCAAATAGGTCAGGAGTTGGAGCGTCTATAGGTAGACCTATTGCATTATTGCTTCTACTTATAACGACTTCATGATTGGGGTCTCTTTTTTTGACAAAATTAAATTCATCAACCAGTCTACTTCTGGAGAAATCAGTACAAGTTCCAAAAACTTTAAGGAAGTACTCATTTTCTAATTCGTAGTTAGATAATGCTGGATTATTTTTGTATCTATCTATTACTGCTCCCATGTAATTAAGGAGTTGAGGATACCAAACACTTTTTGGTTCGTTTTTAGCCCAATCAGGAACATGACATTCAGGCCATCGTGGCTGCCTAAGTCCAATACTTAAACTGACTTTACCGTGCGCTTGGTTAATCATATTGAATTCCCAGTCTAGATTCGTAAAGTCATAATGACCTTGTGATGGCTCACCATCTGACCAAAAGCTAGTCAATCTGAAGTCTCTAACTTTCATATCATCTATTAATGCACTCAATGTTTGCTTGGGATCAACTCCGAGATAACTAGCATAATCTGGCACGAAACTAGTTCCAAGAGTAAGGGGCGTATTTGCCTGGGTGGCTATGTACCAACGAGCGATACCATACATTGTGCCGACTGAAACAATTATAAATACTGAAATAATTGTTACGATTTTTTGCCATAGCTTAAACTCTCTCCATGGATTTATCCTGAAGTTTTTGATTCGATTGATGATTTTCTTATACATTGGTTTTAATATTTGCTACTATTTTTAGAGTGAAAACTACCGAAAAAACATTAACGCTATCAATAATTATACCAGCATATAATGAAGAGCGTTACATAGAAAAATGTCTAGATTCTATTAAGAATCAAACCGTTATGCCCGATGAGGTTATTCTCGTAGACAATAATTGCACCGATAAAACTATTGAACTAGCTAAAAAATATAATTTTGTGACTATCGTAACTGAACCAAAACAAGGCATGGCTCATGCCAGAGATAAGGGTTTCTCTGTTGCAAAAGGAGATATTCTTGGTCGTATAGATGTGGACGCCAATCTGACACCAAATTGGGTCAAGGTGGTTAAAGAGTGTTTTTCGGATCAGAATATATCTGCAATAACTGGTCCTGGAATTACTTCAACAACTCCTATAATCAGAGGCAAGCAAATATTTCCATCACTTAGAACCGCATTTTGGTCTAAGCTATATTTATGGATTGCTAAAGCTGTTATGAGGGTTGTTGTTCTGTGGGGGGCTAATATGGCTGTAAGAGCTAGTGCTTGGAATCAAATTAAAAATGGAGTTTGTGACGATGATAGGCAGGTTCATGAAGATCAGGACATGTCGCTACTTCTCGCAGGCAAAGGATTCAGAGCTAAAATTATTCATGGACTAGATATTAAGACTGATGGTACTTCCTATTTTTTCTGGCCAAAGTTTTGGGAGTATTTCATAAGAAGCTTCAAGACAATTAGATACCGCAAAAATCTTGGAACATTGAATAATCCAAATGCAGTACGTGTTTCGTGGCTTTATTCAGCTTTTGTAATTATTGTTTGTTTGATTCCTGCACTAGCCTTTATCTGTGTTAGCTACCTATTTTTCACCATACCTGCGGAAATATTAAAAATAAGAATTAGTTTTCGTAAAAATTAAGGATTTTGTATTGTCGATACAATTCTTACTGGGCTTTTAGAGTAAGTTACATCGAAAATTGTTCCCGGCTCTACATACCATGATTCGCCATCAACTTGAGCCATAATTCCATCCGAAATTACTTCAAATATATGATTTTCTTCCATGAAACTTCCATTGCTTCTGCCAATTGCTAATCTCGCAATCGATCCAATAACTCTTGGAGCACTTTTTCTAGGGACTTCTAGCATATATGCTGGGCCAGTAAGACTCACTTTGGGAGCATGGATTACCTTTGCAATATGGGGTGCGTTAATAAAGAGCATTTCGAAAACATCTTTTTTGGTTCCGTCTGAATCGCTATACTCAAATTCATCTGCAAATTTAAGGCTTTGAAGTACTCTTATTGGGTCGGTGAGTATTTCACCAAATCTTTTATTTCTAAGCCTAGAAGCTCTGTAATCTGGATCGTTTAGGAATTCTGCTGCTAATGCCATTGCACCAACGCTAAAAATGCTCGCTGCTAATCTGTCTTCGGTTTTTCCAGATTGTTCTGATGTTGTAATAGATAGTGGATAAAATTCTTCAATAACACCATGTCTAATAACCTCATCGGGTCGACGATAATATATTCGGTCTGTAACAGCTTTAAATAAATTAATTGCATTACCGCCTCCGGGAGTCCATAGTGGTGAATCTCTTACTACTTCTGGAGTTTCGGGATCCTGCTTAATGAGTAAGTGACTATTAATAGAGCCATCACCTGAGATCGCTCCAGTTATGGTCTCTCCGTCCTTGGCTTCGATTGCCTCAATTACAATTTCTTTAAAATGATCTAAATCAGCAGATGTTCTGTGATATTGAACTCTTGGTCCACCATCCCACCTTTCGAATCGTTTTTGAACATGAGCTAAGGTTTCTTGGGCGCTTGTACTATAAGGGTTATAGAATATATCTATATCCTTATATTCACTTGCTAAAACATGGCCTTCTTTAGAGCTCATTTAATAGTCTATTCCTTTGTTTGCCAAGTATTTATCATCGAAATGGTGTTTTATCTTGGTCATATTTGTCACAATGTCAGCTTTTGCCAATAATTCTTCAGGGAAATTACGGCCGGTTAGACAGATACTTGTTTTTTCAGCTCTTGCATCAATTAGTTTTTCGAGTTGCTTCACTGAAATAAGGCCATCATGTACAGCGTTATTGATTTCATCGCAGACAACCAATTCAAACTTACCAGAAGAAACTGCTTTTAGAGCTTCATCGTAAGTAGTTTTTGCTGCATCCTTGTGTTGATCCTCAGTAATTTCACTATCGCTAAGATCTCCAGCATTGTAAAAACCTTTACCGCCTTTGTAAAAGTAGAGATCGTCTTTAAAAAGCGGAGCTAGATCTCTTAATAATACGTGTTCGCTTACACCCCAGTGTTTGATGAATTGTATGAAAGCTACGCGCCACCTATTTCCCAGGGCTCGAACTAACAAGCCTAGACCTGCGCTAGTCTTTCCTTTACCTTCACCCGTATAGACGACTACAACATTGTCTTTAGTTTTAAAATCTTCAAATGACATAATTTCTATATATTACACTAAGAAGCTGATGCTAGTCCTGAAATATCTTTTTCTTGATTTGCAGTGTTTCTGAATTCATCATAAAAGATTTCAAATGCTCTTAGTCGAAGATTTTGCTTAACTCCCCTATCCTGTTCTGTATTACCAGTTGGTCTTAATGCAAGCAATTCTTGAAATACAGCATCTTCATAGATTTTTTCTTGAGTAGTTTCATCATATTCTATTTCATAATCTGCGCCAGCATTCTGAGCTGCATAATACTTAGCTAGAATCTCTTTTTCCGGGTCAGAGTCACTGAAGAGATCTTTCAGCTGAGAGGGATTATTTTTATAGATTACATCTATTAGCTCTAGTAATATTTTCTTTTTAGCATCTGGAACGTATTCAGCAGCGCTAATAGTAGGCTCGGTGTTTGTCTGTGGTTCGATTTTCTCTATCTCACTCATAAATAACTCCGTATTAATACGTATATAATAGCATAATTAAGCTAATTTATCAATAAAGCTTTAATTGTTAATGATGTTTAGATAATTTTGTGTTTTTTTAATGCTTCATCTAGTTTTGGTCTATCAAAACCAACAATAATGTCACCTGCTATATCGATAACTGGTATTCCCATTTGTCCAGACTTATCGATTGATTCTTGGGCAATCTCTTTATCGCTATCAACATCTTTATCAATATACTTAACATTTATACTGTCCATATAGTCTTTTGCAGCATGACAGAATGCGCACCATGATGCGCTATAAATTGTTACTGTTGGAGTGTCGCTCATTACAAATAATTATATATCATATATTTTATTTATCATAGTATTGATTAACAGATGTAAAGACTGGTATAATGGGGCGAAATGAATAAAACAGCCGCGCCAAAGACGACGTCGACTACTAAAACTAGTGATAATCAATCTGTTAACTCAGCTTTAATAGCACGTAGCAATTTTATTGCCGCTACAGTTTCTATGAGCTGGCAATTAGCTATTGTTTTTCTAATTCCTGTTATTGGGGGTTATGAATTGGACAAGGTTACCAAGACTTCGCCTGTGTTCTTTCTTATTGGATTTGTTCTTGCTATGACCCTTTCTTTTCTTGTTGTTAGGCGTTTTTATGTTGAGTTCAATAAGATCAACTCTCTGGGAGATAAGAAATAATGTTTGGTCTTCTTGCGTTATCGACTCCCCCAATCCACATTACTAGTGCATATTTATTTAAGATTGGTCCGCTCCTAATAACCAACTCAATTTTCTATGGTTGGATCTGCTCTATTATTATGTGTACTCTTTTTATCTGGGTTGCGAGGAGAGTTACTGTTCATCCTCAGGGTGGATTGGTCCAGTTCATTGAAGCTGGTGTTGAATTTATAAGAAACTTAGTTGAATCCAGTTTTGAAGATAAAGAAAGATCATACAAGTATGTTCCTTACTTTGTGACTCTTTTCTTTTTCCTATTAATGAGTAACTGGCTTGGCCTTATTCCAGGGGTTGGTGAATCATTTTTAAAGGGTGAGAATCCACTTTTCAGAGCATTTACTGGTGATCTTAACGCAACTCTTGCTGTTGGAATCATAACCATGGGCTACGTCTATGCTTCGTCTATTAGAGAATCGGGTGCTAAAGAATACTTTGGTCACTTCTTTATAGGCAGCCCATTGAACCCCCTATATTTAGTACTTGGAATTCTTGAAATGTTTACTGATGCCACTAGAGTTATAAGCCTTTCGCTTCGATTGTTTTTGAATGTTACCATTGGAGAAATTATTATCGCTGTATTCTCTTACCTTGGAGGAATTGTAGCTCCACTTACTGCCGCACCTTTTACTTTGATGGAGCTATTTATATGTGCTCTACAAGCATTCATTTTTGTCATCCTATCCGTGATGTATCTAGCAATCACAGTCAATCACTCTACTGAAGAGCACTTGACCGATGAAGATATAACTGAAACAATTAACGGAGATGCTAAGATGGCAACATCTTAGAATAATTGGATGAAAAATTTAATAAGTAAAAATAAGGAGAAGTAAATTTAAATGTTAATACTAGCAGAAGTTACAAACGTAGCAATCATTGGTAAAGGTCTTATGATTGGTGGAGGTCTAATTGGACCTGCATTAGGAATTGGACTTGTTGGCGCAAGCTATATGCAAGCAGTTGGTCGTAATCCAGAAGCATCTAAATTCTTAGGTCAAGCACTAGTTTTCATAGCTATTATTGAGCTAATGGCGCTTCTAGCATTCGCATCAATCTTCATCGTAAAATAAGAAATTTATAATTAAATAATGAATACAACATATTTCGCGGACCAATCATCTGGCTTAGGCGCTTTTGGAGTTAATTTCCAGGCGCTAATTATTCAGATGTTAACTTTTCTGATTGTCTATTTGGTACTTAGGAAATATGCTTTCAAGCCAATTCTTAAGGTTCTTAAGGAAAGACGAGATACTATTGAGGCCGGCCTAAAACTTGGTGCTGAGATGCAAAAGAAAAATGATGAGCTCAATGCCAAGACTGAAGAACTGCTCCATAAAGCTCAGAAAGATGCCGATAAACTTATTTCTGACTCGCGAGATGAAGCTAAGGCTATCGTTTCTGAGTCTGAAGAAGCAGCTAAAGCTAAGGCTGAAGGTATTCTAAATGATGCCAATAGAACTATTGAACAAAATACTCTAAAGGCTAAGAAGAAGCTCGAAAAAGAACTTGTTGGCCTTATCTCTGAAGCTACAGAGGCATTAGTTGGAGAAAAAATAGATTCAGAAAAAGATTCTAAGATTATCGACGGCATTCTAAAAGGTAAAGAAGCTTAATAGTAATGAAAACTTCAATCTCTAGCTTATCCAGCATAATTTCAAAGAAAACCATTAGTGGTGGTCAATCAAAGGATTTGCCTAAAGAAATCGCTGCGTATTTGCTAGATAATGGCCGAACTGGAGAGCTATCTTCTCTGCTTAGGTCTGTTCAGGAAGATTGGGCAAATGACGGAAGAGTTGAGGCTACTGTAGTTTCTGCATTTAAAGTCAGTAAGACCACAGAAGCAGATATAAAGGCTGAACTTAAGAAGATATATCCAAGTGCCAAAAGCATAACTTTACTTTACGAAATTGATCCCAAGTTAGTTGGCGGACTAAAGATTAGTACGGCGAATTACCAAATGGATCTTAGTATGCTGAGTAAGCTAAGTAAATTTAAACAGTTAACCCTATCGTAGAGATATAAGGAAAGGAATAAAGTTTTGAGCGAATTATCTATTAAAGAACTATCACAGGACATTAGAGCTGCAATTGAAGAACTGAAAGCTAGACCTGAAATTGAAAAAGTTGGAGTAGTAACCCGAGTTGGTGATGGTATTGCCTGGATTTATGGTCTCCGAAATTGTGGCTATAACGAAATTATTGAAATTGATGGTGAAAATAGCTCAAAACTAACAGCTTTTGCCTTCAACCTAGGTGAAGACGAAATTGGTGCTGTGATCTTGGGTGATGATTCATCTGTCAAAGCTGGAGCTAAGGTTCGACTGACTGGTAAGGTTATGGAAGTTCCTATTGGTCCAGAACTAGTTGGCCGTGTTGTTGATCCACTTGGTAACCCTATTGATGGTGGAGCTCCAATTAATGCCAAATTAACTGCTAAAGTTGAGCAAACTGCACCTGGAGTATTGGATCGTAAGAGTGTTAATGAGCCTCTTATGACCGGTATTACTGCTATTGATGCAATGGTCCCAATTGGACGAGGACAGCGAGAGCTAATCATTGGTGATCGTCAAACCGGTAAAACAGCAATAGCCATTGATACTATGATTAACCAGCACCGTCAAAAGACTGGCGTTATTAACATTTATGTAGCAATCGGTCAAAAGATGAGTAAAGTTGCTCGTTTAGTCGAGAGATTGAAGCGAGAAGGCGTAATGGATCAGACAATTGTGGTGGCTACTAGTCCATCTGACTCAGCTGCTCTTCAATACCTAGCTCCATATTCAGGTTGTGCAATGGGTGAATATTTCAGAGATAATAAAAAACACGCTCTAATTATTTATGATGATCTTTCAAAGCACGCTGTTGCTTATCGTCAGATGAGTTTGCTATTGAGACGCCCACCAGGCCGTGAAGCCTATCCAGGAGATGTATTCTACCTTCATTCAAGATTACTCGAAAGAGCCGCTAAATTAAGCGATAAACTTGGTGCCGGAAGTCTTACAGCTCTTCCAATAATTGAAACTCAAGCCGGAGATATATCTGCATATATTCCAACCAATGTTATTTCAATTACTGATGGCCAAATCTTCATGGAAACAAACTTATTCTACCAGGGTATTCGACCAGCTATTTCGGTAGGTTTATCAGTATCTCGTGTTGGTGGAGCAGCTCAAACTAAGGCTGTTAAGTCTGTGGCTAAATCACTTCGTATTGACCTTGCACAGTTTAGAGAGCTTGCTGCTTTTGCTCAGTTCTCAACAGATCTTGATGCCGATACTCGTCAACGAATTGAAAGAGGTCAAAGATTAACAGAATTATTAAAACAACCACAGTACTCTCCTCAGGCTATCTGGGAAATGTATAGCTCATTACTAGCAGCAACTGAAGGTATATTCGATAAAATTCCAGTCGAAAAAATAAAGGCTGCTGAAGATAGTCTACTTAGAGATATTAAGAAGAATCACCCAGATGTAATTAAGGCCCTAGAAGACGGCAAAGAACCAGAAGAGTCTATTGTTAATAAGATTAAGGCAGCAGCTGAAAAAGTTGCTTCAGGCTATAAATCAACTGAAGGAGCTGTGAGTAAAAATTAATGGCAAGTACGATAGCCCTCAAAAGGCGAATATCATCGGTTAAAAATACTAAACAGATAACTAAAGCTATGGAGCTAGTTTCTGCAAGTAAGATGCGCCGTGCTCAAGAAAATGCTAAAAAGAGTCGAGAGTATCAAGAGTTAGCTTATTCACTTCTTGCTCGTTTGTCTTCGATAAAAGAAGTCGATGAACATCCATTGTTTGAAAAGCGTAAGGTTGAAAATAAGCTCTATGTCTCAATCACAAGTAATAGTGGTTTAGCTGGTGCATATAACGCCAATAGCTTAAAAATTCTAGGTAAATCTATACTGGAAGACGGAAAAAATAAGATTGATTCTAAAGTTATTACAATTGGAAAAAAAGGCGCTCAATTCGTTAGAAGACTTTCAGGAGTAGAACTTTTTTCTGTTTATCCTGCATTTGGTGATAATCCCACCCCAAATGATATTCGCCCAATTCTTAATACTATTCTTGCTGAATATAGAGAAAAGAAAGTCGATGAGATTGTAATAATTTATACAAAGTATAAATCTAACCTAGTACAAGAAGCTTCATCACTTAGTCTATTGCCTGCCAGCAAAGATCAATCAACTGAGAATTTAGATTATAAATATGAATTTACCAACTTCGAACCTTCCGTAGAGGGAGTATTAGACAGTATTGCCGAGAGATTATTGGAAGTGCAATTATGGCAGTGTTTACTTGAGAGTTTAGCAAGTGAGCATTCAATGAGAATGTTGGCTATGAAAAACGCAAGTGATAACGCGAATGACATAATTGGCGATTTAACATTAGAATTTAACACCGCCCGACAAGCCGGGATTACCAGAGAATTAGCCGAAATATCTGGTGGTGTTGAGGCATTAAAGGACTAGGAGGAATAATGGAAGGTACAACAAAAACTAAAAACGGATCAATTAGCCAAATTGTTGGTGTGGTTGTTGATGTTGAATTCGGTGAAGGCAAATTGCCTAAGATTAACAATGCTCTTCACGTTAAGGGTAAGGATGGAAAGAATATAGTTCTTGAAGTTGCGCAGCACTTAAGTGAATCTTCTGTTAGAGCTATATCATTAGGCTCAACTGATGGTCTTGAGCGCGGAACTGAAGTTATTGATACAGGAAAAGCTATTAGCGTTCCTATCGGTAAAGAAACGCTTGGAAGAATGTTTAACGTGATTGGTGAACCAATTGATGGCAAAAGCGATAACTTCAAAAACTATTCTGAAATTCATAAAGATCCACCAGCATTCACAGAGCAATCAGGTGGTGTTGAAATTCTTGAAACTGGTATTAAGGTTATTGACCTTATTTGTCCTATTACTAAAGGTGGTAAGGTCGGATTGTTTGGTGGTGCCGGTGTAGGAAAAACAGTTCTTATTACCGAGCTCATTAACAACATTGCTAAATATCATAGTGGATACTCAGTTTTCGCAGGTGTTGGTGAACGAACTCGTGAAGGTAATGACCTTTACTACGAAATGGAAGATTCAGGCGTTTTAGACAAAACTTCACTAGTGTTTGGACAGATGAATGAACCTCCTGGAGCTCGTTTGAGAGTAGCTTTATCCGGTCTTACAATTGCTGAAGGTTTTCGTGATAAGGGAGATGATGTACTGTTGTTCGTAGATAATATATTTAGATACACACAAGCTGGTGCTGAGGTATCTGCTTTACTCGGAAGACTTCCATCGGCTGTAGGTTATCAACCAAACCTAGCTCAAGAAATGGGTAGCTTACAAGAAAGAATTACTTCAACAAAGACTGGATCAATTACATCAGTCCAGGCAGTTTATGTACCTGCTGACGATTTAACTGACCCAGCTCCAGCGACTACTTTCGCTCACCTTGACTCTACAATCGTATTGTCTCGTGCTCTAACAGAACTTGGACTTTACCCTGCTGTTGATCCACTTGACTCAAGCTCTACAATTTTAGATCCAGAAATAGTTGGCGACGATCACTACAACGTAGCTCGTGAAGTTCAGAAAATTCTTCAAAGATATAAAGACCTACAAGATATTATTGCTATTCTTGGCATGGAAGAATTGTCTGAAGAGGATAAATTAACAGTTGCTCGTGCTCGTAAGATTCAAAGATTCCTAACCCAACCTTTCCACGTAGCTGAAGTATTTATTGGCAAGCCTGGTAAATATGTATCACTAAAAGATACTATTGCAGGATTCCGTGAAATTCTTGATGGTAAACACGATAGTGTTCCGGAAAGTGCTTTCTACATGAAGGGTGCAATCTCTGAGATTAAGGAAGAATCTAAGAAATAATGATTCACTTAAAGCTAGTAACATTATCTGGGGTTAAATTCGATGGAGATGTCCATGAGGTTGTACTGCCCACTATGACAGGTCAAATTGGTGTACTTACTGATCATATGCCTCTCATTTCAGCAGCTACTGCTGGCATTATATCTATTAGAAATAACCCAAAAGATACCGATTACCAGATGGAACACTTTGCCACATTTGGTGGGGTTATAGAGGTTGCTAGTAATAACATTAGAGTTATTGTTGATGAAGCTGATAATTCAAGCGAAATAAATGAAGCTGAAGCCAAAAAAGCATTAGACTTAGCGATCAAAATGAAGAGTGAATCTAAAGACGAGATTAGTCTTGAAAGAGCTCAAAAATTAGTTGATAGAAACAGCATTAGATTACAAGTTGCTCAGCTAAAAAGACGTAGCAGATCTTAATTAGCGTGTTTTCCTTGAAAGGCTCGCATGCATAATCTTCCTAGTTGTTTATGCAAAGGTATTATATGAGCATCAGTTTCTTCGTGTTCGGTGGTTTGCTTGTTCTTTGAGCGCCCAATTTCTGCAACTGTAGAAAGAGCATCTGCAACTCCCTTGGCGTATGCGTCTCTATCTATTCCTTTTTCTTCAGCTTCAGATAAAAGTTCTAGCGCTAGGTAGGGTTCAAGCTCAATTATTTTAGTCATTGGCTCTACTTGGTAGTTTCTTTCAAAATTTTCAGCATTATCAAAAAGCGAGACTACTCTCTCGACAATCTCTCTTCGGTGATTACTTTCCATTTCTCCATCAATGTATAGTTCTCTGCTCACATTTAAATTATCTCTCAATACTACATATAGTGTATGTGATTTATCTCACTACGCTTTATATAAGGTTAAGCGATTAATATTGCATATATATTCAATAAGAGGTAGAATATGTTTTTTAAAGTACAAAATAAGGATATTTACATGACTTCAAGTGAACTAAATTTACAAAATGATAAGGCTGACATTGACCTCGATGAAGTCGATACTCGTTTAGGCTCACTTGATGAAGTAAAGGAAAGAACAAGAGAGATTTCATATATGGGAGCTAAGGTTGTAGATTTAGGAATAATTGACGAAGTAGTAGAGGGTGTTTCAGGTTCAGATATATGGAAAGGCCATTACTCACTTGCCGACAGACTGAACGAAACTGGTACAGAGGCAGATCTTCGGCTTAACGAGCTAGATCGAGCAAAAGAATTATTAGCCGTTTCCTTTGTGCCTACTCCTAAAGAAGCAGCAATTAGATGTATACATGCTGGGCAAATTGCTGATTACAACAGTGATAGCGCATCAGATTATGGTAGACACCTAGGACCACAATTCCCTGCTGGAACAATTGGTTTTGGTATTTCAAGAAGGCTTGCAATTCCATCTTCAGAATTAAATGACGCAGTATTACTAGAGGATTTTGAAGCAGAATCTAAGGTAGCATATGATCTAGGATTCAAACCAGGAAACCACCAGGGCATGAACGCTACTGAAGCTGCTACTGGTTGTGGTGCGGTAGATGGCGCTAAAGAAATATTAGATATTTTCTCGGACAGTAAAAGGTCTGAAGCCGCCAAGAAAGTAACAATTGAGCTTATATCTGCAGTTTACGGTAAGGAAGCCGTCAAAATGGATCTTATCGACCAAGTATATACTCAAGGAGCTAAATTGGCAGTAGCAAAGGATGCATACCTTCCAAGTAAAAAAGAAATGCTTGAGTTAGTTGAGGGTGAAAATCCTAAAGGCGCACCAAGACTTGGCAGCAACGACAATACTGCATTTATAGTAGTAAACAATTTGCCAAATACAACTCTCCACACAGATGAATTTGACTCCAAAACTGATAACAACATTAAGGCATTCAGTCTTGATTTATGGCACATCCAAGAAGTTGCTGATGCAAGCTTTGAAAATAAAGATGATAAGTATAGATTTACTGTTGCTGCTGTAGCTTTCACGGTCATGGCTGCAATGACTTTAACTGACGGTACTTTGAGGCTTATTGCTCGTACTCCAGACGCTAAATAATAAGTCACCCCTCAAGAAACACCATAACTGCTTTACATGTTCTAGATGTATATGCTAATATTTCTCCATAAATTAATTTTCCGGAGGGTAATAATGGTTAATAAAAAAATGTATGCAATGTTGCTTACAGAACTCTTAGGAACTGCGCTACTAACGCTTGTTTTCCTTTCAGTTAAAAGTTCAGCAATCGGTATTGGATATTTCATAGCTTTAGGAATTGGCTTAGCTTACGCTGGACTCATCCTATTTGCTAACTATGAAGAAAAAGAAGCTGACACAAAATGGATTCCTCAATTCAATCCAGCTCTATCTGTAGCTCTTTGGACAGTTAAAAAGATCAAGACTGTTGAATTACTGCTTAACGTAGTAATGCAATTTTTAGGTGCATACGCTTCATACGCGCTATTCATTTACCTGATCAACAATAAGATTCCTAACTCAGCAGCTCATTATTCAACACGCGCATTTGTAGCTGAAGCTGTTGGTACATTTATCTTTGTATTGATTGTATCGGCAACAGCATACAAAAAGTTTAGCGCTCCTGTAGCTGCCACTGTTGGTGGTGCAGCATATGCAATTGGTATAGTTGTCGCTTCTAGCGCCTCTAACGCTCTAATCAACCCTGCAGTTGCTCTAGGAGTTAATTCATTCAGTTGGGCGGTATACACACTAGCTCCTGTAGTTGGTGGTGTAATAGCTATTAATCTATACAGCTTACTCTATGTTGATAAAATCAGCTCGGGTAAGAAAACCAAGAGTAAAAAATAATATAAATTACAAAAACTTTAATAGCACTTCTTGAAAAAGAGGTGCTATTTTTTTATTTCTTTGATTAGATCTTGTTCAAAGGCTTTTATTCCGGCCAGTGATTTTTTATATTTTGAGATATTTGGAAAATCTAATTCAGTGATTCTTCTATATATAGCTCTTATTAGAAGGCTTGTTTCTTCGAGCTTTTCATCATCAAAAATTATATGAAGCTTGTTTATTTTGCCATTCTTATCTGGCTCGACAAATTCGAGATAAGCATCAGTAACTTTATACCTCTTATATGTTCTTGAATTCTCAATAAGTAGTTTGTAGAAATATAATTGTCTTTCGTAATTGTGTAGTTTCGTTTCAGATTTCCACTTGAGATAGCTCTTGCCGGTTTTGTAATCAATAATAGTAGCAGTTCGCTTTCTTGGATCAATTATTACTTTGTCAATATTTCCCGCTATATGTGCATCTTCAATGTAGACATTCTCATTAGCAAAAGGAACTTCAGAAAGAACCATGTTTGTTTCATCAAGTTGAGCCTGATCATAATAAATCTTTAAGGCTTCTTCACCTCTTTTTTCCAGAAGTTCTTTTTCCTTGTCGTTTATGTCTTTAGCCTCTAACTGTTCTTTGAAAATAGACAAGAAACTCTCGAGTGAGGGCTTAAGTTTTTTAGCATCCATTTCTTTATATAGCCATTCTAAGGATTTGTGAACAGATGTTCCATATTCTGCGATAGGCGCCTTTGCTTTAGGAAATCTTAGTAAACTATCGAGGAAAAATGACTCGGGCCCTTCCCTTTCAACATTGGTGAATTTATTAAGATTTGTTGGGCTTAATTTGAAGTTACCAAGTCTTTCAGAAAGCATATCTCTTAATTTGATATCCTTCATCCCTTCAATATGTTTTGCTTGCCAGTATGAGATTGACTGCTCTATAGTTGGTGCTTTAACTGTTGGACAAATTACAACTTGGTTTTTTTCTGGTAGGAACGGACTGATACTATTTTTTTCATCGTCCTCATGTTCAGCTAGATATTTTAATTTCAAAGTATCTCGATTATTATTCGTTTTATCATAACTAGTAATTATTAGATTCTTTTTGGCACGAGTAACAGCTACATAAAATAATCTAATTCGTTCATCCTCATTTATACCTATAGAGCGTAATGCTTCCATGCTTGGTGGGGCTGTAATCTTATCCGATTGATCATTCGATTTGCTGCCCCAAATTGATTCAAGAGCATCTATTATGTAGACGGTATCAAACTCTAAACCTTTAACGCTGTGCGCTGATGATATATATACCGAATCATCTGATTCTATAATCGGGCTATTATTGATTAGTTTAATTTCTGACTTAATATTTTCCTCTATGAATGAGATGAAGTCTTTGAGTTTTAGGTTACTGTCCTGATTTGAACTATATTGTCTTAGATACTGTCTTAATGCGGTTAGGTTCTGAAGAAGTGTCCAAAAATCTGCATTAATTGTTTCTAAATTATGATTTTTGAAATAATAGTCATAAAAATTAGATTTCATAGTTAATCCATCGGCTTCGTGCAGGTCTAGTTCATTAATTCCGATAAGATAATCTAACATAGTCTCTAATGTTTCTTCCTCGGCAATAAGCGAGAGTCTGTAAAAGAAGAGACAAATATTTTTAGTCATCTGGTTAGCTATTAGAAGATCCTTCCATAGCTTAAGATTGTCGTTAGCTTCCCAAGATATTTGCCAAATGAGGGATGTTGGAATGCTGAAAAAATCTGCTGAAAGAACTTCTGGCCATAAGGCGTTTAGCTCTGATCTTCTAGATTTTTTAAGTGCTAAAACAAGCTTAGACATAGTTACTAGAGTACTTACTCTTGGATCATCTAGGATATTATCTCTTTTATCGTATCTAAGCTTGATGTCTCTTTTATGAAGATATGGAACTATTGGTACTAGTAGAGAATGTTTTCTTCCAATAATAGCTATATCCTTAGCCGATACACCTGACTCTATCTTTCTTTTGATGTCGTCAGAAATAAAAGCTAATTGATTAACCTCATTATTAAAGTCGTATCTAATAATAGAGTCATCTACATCGGAAATATTTGCATCAAGGTTTTTGGATTCCATGCCAGGAAGTCTTAGCCTTTCCTCAATTTGACCACTTATAGATTTGGCTAAATTAACAACTGATGGCGTTGACCGGTAATTCTGATTTAGCGTAATTACCAAAACATCTCTATAAAGATTATAGAACTTATTCATGTGAGAATAATTTGCGCCTTGGAACGAATAAATTGCCTGATCGTCATCACCAACCGCCAATACGTTAGGCCGCCTTTCAAATACTGGATTATCTGTCAAAAGTTCTATCAGTTTAAATTGAGCACCATTTGTGTCTTGAAACTCATCTAGCAACAGATATTGATACTTTTCTTGAATGTTATATCTAAAATCGTCATTGTGCTCCAGGGCGCCTATAGTAAGATTTATCATGTCATCGTAGTCATAGATTCCGTTTTTGTGCAGCTCTCTTTCGTAAATTGCGTATATGTCTGCTAGAGCCATAATCTTCTGGTTTTGCTCAATGGCCTTGAGGATAAAAGTATTATCGATATTTTTTTCTAGCCATTTATCTTTCCATGAAGTTATAGCCTTAGTTGATTTATTCTCATTGAATTTCAAAATTGCATCTTCTAATTCACCAATAATAAGTCCGCTAAGCTCAGTATTTTTTGTTTTTATAGTCATTATGTCTTTAAGTAGTGACTCAAAAAGTGGTGCTGTTTTCTTCGACATTCTATCGAAAGTTACTAGGCTAGTATCTATAAAAGGTTGAACAGTTTTTAAATATTCAATATTTTTATTAGCTTTGTCTAGCAAATCATCAGGGCTTAATGATTCTCTTTTTGCATTTGATATCATTTTTTTAATTGATGATACAAATATTTCATTTTTCAAAGGATTGCTGTATGGCAACTCAGATAGGATTGACCTTAATAATTTATCTAGTGTTAATTGGTCTGCAGGCTTTGATTCCTTATAGCTAGGAAAATATTGATGATAATTTCTAATCAGTTCATTACCAAAACCGTGGTAGGTATTAATGTTAACGCTGTAGGCTTCCTTGCCGATTAGATTATTTAATCGATTTTTCATATTGGTTGCACCGGATTCGGTGAACGTTAGGCAAAGAATTTGGCTTGGGTCAGTATCTGTATTGGCCAAAATGTTAGCAACTCTTGTTGTTAGCAACTGAGTCTTACCGGTTCCTGGGCCTGCTATAACAAGAACTGGCCCTTCAATATTATCCACAGCATTTTTTTGAGCCGAGTTTAGTCTAAGATATGAACGCTTAAATTCTTCCATATACTTATTTTATATCAAATGATTGAAATAGACTGTTGTTTATTTCTTATCGCAAATAGGACACTGGTCATCCTTTAGAAATTCTGTAGTCCATTGGGCACCAGCCTTCCACCATGGTTGAAGATCATGAAATGCTATAAAATCGGCTGCTTCTCTGAGTACCCAGCCCAGCCAGCCATATAACTTAATTTTGCCCCAAATAACTGCTGCCCATTTTTTACCCGCCGGAATAACCGAAACAGGCATTTTAGGAACATCCATGACTATCGATTTTCCTGATGCCAGCCTAATTAGATTATTGCTAACAAGAACTGCATTTTGGAGTGCAGTTTGAGCCATTCCGGAATATTGAGTTGCTGCATTATCGCCTATGACAAATATGTCTTGTTCTGCCTGAAGATATCTATCGACTACAACTTTGCCCTTTTCGTTTAATTTGAAGTTATTTTCTTTAAAGAATGGATTATTAGTTACACCAGCTGTCCAAACAACTGTATGACTTTTAATTGGCTTTCCGCTCACCATCAGACTATCTATATTTTCCGATTGTACAGCTTTATTTGTCATAACATTAATACCAATGCTCTTGAGTCGATTAGTAACGGCAATAGATGTTTGTTCGCTTAAAGTCGGAAGTACTCTAGGGGCTGCTTCGATTAGATCAATTTTTACTTTTTTATTCTTTATACCGTGATTTTTTAAAAGATCTTTTAAGTAAAATGCTAATTGGCCGGATAGTTCTATGCCAGTTGGGCCGGCTCCAATTACAACGTAATGCCTGTCAGGTGAGCCGTCCGTTATTAAGGTTTGATGTAGATGGCTTTTTAATTTTTCTGCTTCTTCTTTGGATTTAATTCCATAGGAGAACTCTTGAAGTCCATCAATACCGAAATAGTTTGTTACTACTCCTAGAGCAATAATTGCCTTATCGTAGTTAATGTCCTTGCCGGATTCGGTCTTGAATACCTTATTTTTTCTATCAATTTTAGAAACTTTGTCTATAACAATATTGATATCATGATTTTCAAATATTGAAGTCAGTAGAATCGAGGTTTCCTTAGAATTACCACCAGTAGCCGTGTGGTATAGTCTCGGATAATATCTAAATGTATCTTTGTCGTTTATTATGGTTACGTCAAAGTTAGGGTCATTAGATAAAAGTAATCCAGCCTTAATGCCACCGAATCCTGCTCCAACTATAACTATTTTTTCTTTTTTAATTTCACCCATTGCTCTGTATTATACAAAATTCTAATGGATTATGCTTAAGATTATATTCTAATCTGATAATATAGTTGATATGGATCAATTCGAAAAACTGCTAGAAGATAACGGCTTTAAGGGCGAGATAGACATGTCAGAAAAGTCTTTGGAGACTTATTCGCACGACGCAAGCCTATTTGAAATAAAGCCTCAAATGATTGTATTTCCTAAAGATTCTGATGATGTTAAGAAAATAGTTTCACTAGTCGCCGATAATAAACATAAAATTAAAGACCTATCATTAACTGCTAGGAGCGCCGGAACTTGCATGTCCGGTGGAGCTGTAAATGACTCCATAATTATGGATTTCAATCGTCATTTTACTAATATCGAAAATGTTACCGATAAATCAGCTCGGGCTCAACCTGGTGTTTTTTTCAGAGATTTTTATGAAGAGACTCGAAAGAATTTGGTTTTTATGCCTAGTTACCCAGCTTCAAGAAACCTTTGTACTATCGGCGGAATGGTAGCTAATAATGCCGGCGGAGAAAGATCGTTGGAGTTTGGCAAAACTGAGAATTTTGTCGAAGAGCTGAAGGTTGTTTTTTCTGATGGTAATGAATACGTAGTTAGACCACTCAATAAAATTCAATTAGTTAAAAAAATGGCTCAGAAAGATTTTGAGGGTGAGCTATACAGAAAAACATTTGATCTTTGTGAAAAGCATTATGATTCAATCAAGAGCGCAAAACCCAATGTTTCAAAAAACTCTATGGGATATAATCTTTGGGACGTTTGGGACCGCGAGACGGGCATCTTTGATCTTTGTAAGCTTATTGTTGGTTCCCAGGGAACCTTAGGTTTCGTAACAGATATTAAATTCAGAATGGTGCCTATAATGCCGAATTCAGGACTTTTGGTTCTATTTCTAAAAGACATTGATGATTTAGGTGAGATTATACCTAAGGTTTTAGAGTCGAAACCATCAACTTTTGAGAGTTTTGATGACGCAACTCTCAAATTAGCAATACGTTTCATGCCTAGCTTTCTAAAAACGCTCGGACTCAAAAAATTCTTACATCTACTAATAAGCCTTATGCCAGATGGACTACAATTACTCAGAGGCGTTCCTAAGCTAGTATTAATGGTTGAATTCAATGGAGCTACACCTCAAATTGTTAGAGAAAAGATACATAATCTTCATCAAGAGCTTGGTAAACATAGGGCTAGATATGAGATTAATGGTTTTGAAGAGGATCCCACATACTATAAGAGTGAAAAGTTCTGGATACTAAGGCATGAGAGTTTCAATTTACTTAGGAGCAAGGTAAAGGACAAGCACACTGCACCTTTCATCGACGATTTTGTAGTAAATCCTGAGTACTTAACTGAATTTTTACCCAAAATGAGAAAGATAATTACGAAATATAAACTTCTAGCTACTGTTGCTGGACATATGGGTGATGGAAACTTCCACATAATACCACTTATGAAGCTTGATGATCTAAAAGAGCGGGCTAAGCTCTTGCCCGCGATGAAAGAAGTCGATAATCTTGTTTTGGAGTACAAAGGTAGCTTAAGCGGCGAACACAATGACGGTCTTGTTCGAGGTCCTTGGTTAAAGGATATGTACGGTGCCACCGTCCTTGGGTACTTTAAGAAAGTGAAAGAAATATTCGACAAAGACAATATATTTAATCCTCACAAGAAGTCTGATGCTGACTGGGATTATAGCTTCTCTCACATTCGAGACAATTTCTAGGACTTTTTAAGTGGCAATGTTATTAAAATGCTTGTCCCTTTATTGAGATTGCTGGACACTGCTATGGTTCCATCATGGAGTTCTACTATGAATTTTGCCAATGGCAAGCCAAGACCATATCCACTATCGTTTCCAGGCTCTTTTGTTCTTGATCTTTCAGCTCTATAAAATCTATCAAATATATATGGCATATCTTGATTTGATATGCCTATACCGTGATCCTTAACTTCTATAATTGCTGATGACTTCTTTTTTCTCGCAATTAAATCAATTGTAGAGTCATGATTAGAGTACTTGATAGCATTATCTATAAGGATTGAGACAGCCTGTATTAGATTGTCTTCATTGCCAAGAATGTGGAGTTTATCTGCATGAAGATTAATCACAATATTCTTTTTATCCGCAGCTTTAATATTATTTCTTCTAGCGATTGAAACCACTTTATCTAATGCAATATCTGTGAATAATTTCTTCAAATCCTGATTTTCAAGTTTTGAAATTCTCAGTAAGTTATTGGTCAAATTCTGCATTTTATCAATTTCTTCGAGGTTGCTTTTTAGGATATCTCTTAGCTCTTCGTTAGAAAGAGTCGGGTCTATCAATGCAACCTCAGATTCAGTTTTCATGGCAGAAAGTGGTGTTCTAAGCTCATGACTAACGTCACTCGTAAACCTTGCCTGCTGTTCATGGGCAGCCTCTAAAGGTTGCAGGGCTCTCTTAGCAAGAGCATAAGAACCAACTCCGGCAATACCTGCAGCGAATATATTGAAATACATAAGGCTTACTAATAAGTGGTGAGATCTAAGATTTATTTCATCATCAGTACTCGCTGGAATGATTCTTTTGTTCTTTTTTATGATATTTCCGTACATGTCTATTTCAATTCTTTTGTATTGATTTATTAGGCCAGTAGAAATTTCTCTATTAGATATCTGATAAAGAAGAAAACTGAAAAACAAACAAAGACCTAAAATTGTAGCTAAGTACCAAAGTGTTAGTTTCAGAAGAGCAGATTTAAACATTATTTATTACTCAATTTATATCCAAAACCTCTTACAGTTTTAATTATGCTACTTTCTTTTGGAAAAGGCTTATCTATTTTATTGCGTAGATATCCGATGTATACCTCTACAGTATTTGGCAATATATCTGAATCGCCATCCCATACATGATTAATAATTGCTTCTTTCGTTAGTATCTGATTTGGGTGGCGCATCATGTACTCGAGTAATGAGAATTCCTTAGCAGCTAGCTGTATATCAACTCCAGATCGTTTAACCTCATAGCTTCCTGGGTTTAGTTCTAAATTGGAAACTTTTAGTATTGTTCCAATGCTCTTAACAGGTCTTCGGAGCAAAGCTTTAATTCTCGCGAGTAATTCATCAAAAGCAAATGGCTTAACTAGGTAGTCATCTGCTCCGATGTTTAAGCCTTGGACTTTATCATTCAATGTTCCCTTTGCTGTTAGAACTAAGATAGGAGTGCTTATGTTTTGATCTCTTAATTTATTGACTACGTCTAGACCGTCCATGCCACCAGGCAACATTCTATCCATAATTATGAGATCATAATCTGAATCAAGCCCATAAGAAAAAGCACTCTCGGAATCGTGCACCATATCAGCTGCGTATCCTGAGAGTTCTAGGCCCTTTTTTATTGAGCTAGCAATTTTTAACTCATCTTCAACTATCAAAATCCTCATATACTTATATTATATTCTATAAGTTGAAATTGAGCTGAAGCTAATCTTCTTTTTCCCAGTCTTTCGTGAACCATAGGAGATAGATTAGAGGAAGAATTCCTGCTGAATCGAATATTAGGATAAGAATAAACCAAACTTTGTGTTTATTTCTACTAGCCCTCCATAGAGCGAAACCTTTAAGGGTTACGTCAATGACTAGAACGATTAATAGTGTAATTAATAAGACTTTACCTTTGGTTGTTGATGTATTAAGCATATTTCCCTTTACATTTTATTATATTATATTGATATTGCTTATAATTTATTAATTGTCTTATATTTGTAGCTTAATAGCAAATCATATCAGTTAACAAAACATATTTATTGTATTATGATAATGGTAATGAAAAACATAAAAATAATAGCTATTGTTCCATTCCTCGCATTTGTTCTTTTTCTGAGTGGTAATGCGAGTGCCTTAAATTCTCCTGCACCTACAGCCACTACTACTGCAGACTCCAATGGTGGTTGCGGTAATCCTAACTATTTTCAGTATAGTTTGCTCGCACCCAAAACAGTATCCGGTTCGCTCTTTCTAAGATTACCAAAGGGCACTAAAGCGTCTGATGTTCAATTCTACACACAAGACGGTTCAAATTCAGACTGTGAGCAAATTGGCTCCGCAACTGTGGGGCCTGATTTATGGGTTAAGCTAGGGCCGATTGATTTAACTGAGTCACAATCAAATCTTGTTGCTGTTGGTTCAGCAATAGGCGCTGAGCCATATGCCGCTGCTATACAGGCCCTAATTGTGCCAGATGGTAGTGTTTGTCAGCCCTCTACTGACTGCATGGTTACTTATGACGGTTTGAATGGATATATTGTTCCTAAGCTATTGTCTGGAGATACTGACTCTATTGCACTATTTAGCGTATCGTCATTGACGGACTCGAAGGTTAAGTCAGTACAGTATTTTGCAGATAATGTATTCCTTTACAAAAAGAATGTGTTAGCCCCAATTAATAAAAACTATCTAAACAATGGAGTCCACAATACTTCTATTCAAGTTCAATTTACTAATGGTGAAATTTTTATGGTAAACCAAAAAATTGATGCTGGTCAAAACTGGCCTGGAGTAGCTTATCTTCGCACAATGTACTTTAAGTCCTCAAATCAAATAAAAATATATATGCTTGCAGGACTATTTATTATATCTGGATTATTGGTGATAATTATTGCTCGTATAATTCATGTTAAGCTTCTATATAGAAATGACCATGGATTTAATAACTACCATAATGTTAAGCCTGAGATAAAACATGTAGAGGCAGTAGTAAGAGATATAGAGTCAAATGATCAATAGATTGTGATTTTATTAAGTGGCCATAATTGAATAACAACTTGTCCAATAATTTCTTTTGATGGAATATTACCCATACTAGATCTTGAATCTATTGATGCACCAGGAGTTCGGTTGTCACCCATAACGAATACTTGACCATCATCAACGTTAGATGAGAAATCCATGCCTGGTTGATATAGAGATAGCCTATTCCCATATTTTGCTTTATCTGGATCAAAACCACCTGGGTTATCCTGATTTACAATTTTAACAATACCTGAGCTAACAGTGACTTTGTCACCGGGAAGGCCCACTACTCTTTTTATATATAGTTCCCCGTTATTATTGGGGTCATTTACGATAATTACCTGTCCTCGCTTAGGAATATATTGAGTATTTGTGAGTTTTGCCCAGCTCTGAGGTAGTTTGTAAGTGAGCACAAAATCACCCGTATGAAATGTGGGCTGCATAGAAATACCATTAACTGCAATTGGTGTAGCTATAAAATTAAACACTATAAAAATTACAGCCAGCGTAGTTACGACAATTGCAATCTTTTTGGCGTTTTCTCTGATTTTCTTTAATAGATTTCGTTTTTCCTTGGCAGCCCCAATGTTCTCATTAAACGTTGGCCCAATAACAGTTGGTTCGTTGTTTGTGATTGGTACTTGAGTCTGTTGTCCTGATGCTGGATTATTTTGGCTAGCAATTATTTGTTCCTGATTATTGGAAATGGGAGTAGAAGGAGCAGCGGGACCGGGGTTCGGTAATGGTTTTATATTATTGTTATGTTCGTTTGGGTTCATAAATTATCTTTATTCTAATGCTAATTAAATTATCTATCAAACAAATACTTTTGAATAGGATAAAACTGAAAAAATTAAAAGTATGTATAGAGAATATTTAAAATCCTTTTTTGCCCATAAATTCTTATTCTCAACACTTAATCCGTTCACTGCAAAAATTATCCAAGCAAATGATACTAGGCTCATAACTACAAAGAAAAAAGTATCAATATAGCTAAAATAATAAAGTCCAAAAATAGATAAAGAGTAGGCCACGGTATATGCAATAGATTCATATTGGGTTCTTTTTATCCCCTTAATAACGCTTAGTAACGGAATTTTGGCTTTAAGGTATTCATTTTTTCTATATATAGCAATTGCATAGAAATGCGGCATTTGCCACGTTGTCATTGAAATAAATAGCATTAATGCAAATAAGTCAAACCTGTCGGTGTATGCCGTGTATCCAGCAACTATTGCAGCTGATCCAGATATAGTTCCTATAAGCGTACTGTGAGTGCTCCTTCTCTTAAAATATGAATATAGAATTACATAATCTAAAAAGCCAGCTATACCTACAATGATCGTTGCAATACTAAAATAAATAGAAATTAGTGAAAATCCAATTGTGCCGAGAATCACAGCATAGGTAGCAGCATCTTTTATTGCAATTGAATTCATAGCTAGAGCTCTATTCCTAGTTCTTTCCATTTTAAGGTCAATATCTCTATCCAATATATTATTCAATACACAGGCTGAGGCTATTATGAAAGTCGTAGATATTAGTATTAATAAGAATCTACTGAGAATAAAGTTTTTTCCGGCAACGATAGTGTAACCTGCTGCGCAGCTGATTAGATTGCCGTAAATAATTCCTGGCTTTGTTAGCTTATACCATTCCTTAAGTCTTTTAGAGTCCATCTTGGCTCTGATTATACTTAACCATATCGTTACTCGATGGCATCATATGAGAGTTAAGATTATTCATTATCCAAACACTACCCGTAACAAGAATTATTATAATTAGCATAATTAAAGAAGCTATTATCAGCCTATATCTATCTTTCTTTTGTAGGGATAAATGTAGGAAATATATTCCTTGAATTACTAATTGGCTGAGTGCCAAAACTCCTATTACAAAAATTTCGTAATAGTTAGTTTTACCCGATGATGATGTTGCTATTGAATACGCGCCAAAAGATAGGAATATGCAGCTTACAAAACCAATCAAATAGTTGTGATATCTTTCTTTTATCATAGTCCCATATGTCCCATTAAATAAACTACACTAAATATAAAAATCCAGACAATATCAAGAAAATGCCAAAATAAATTGAACATAACTAAACCTTTCATAGATTTAATGGTCAGACCTTTTATTATGATTATAAAACTGAGTACGATCATCCAGATTAGTCCTATAATTATGTGTAATCCATGAGTACCAACTAAAACAAAGTATGATGATAGGAAGCCACTTTCCCGCCAGCTATCACCTATTGCTACAAGATGATTAAATTCCCTGATTTCTAAGAATAAGAAAATTGTGCCAAGAATAAAAGTTGCTAGCGTCCAAAATAAAATCTTATTTTTGTTTTTATTAAGAGCGGAGATTATTGCAAGACCACTTGTTAAGCTACTCGATAAAAGTATGAGAGTTTGTGTCAATGCTAGAGGCATTGAAAAGAGCATCTGTGCCGAGGCTCCACCATTCGTATTAGAATGTAGAGTTGCGTAAACTGCAAACAAGCTCGCAAAAACTACACAGTCAGTTAATATATATATCCAAAAGCCTAAGTAGGTCTTAGAATTTTCGGCTTTTATTGCTAGATTATTATCCATTACTTAGCCTCTCCATAAAATTTCATATCATCACGTATTAGGCTTTCTTTGGTAATAATATATTCCGTATTTTCATCCAATGTACGAATAATAATTGATGAAAAAATTAAAATTAATCCAATTATTGATAACCAAAATATATGCCAAACTACACCGAAACCGAATGAAAATGCACCGGCTGAAATAAATAATCCCAAATAACTATTTTTGGGCATGGATATATCACTGTAATTCAATTCTACTTTTCTGTTGGTTTGTTTTAAGTCCCAGAAATCATCAGGCTTTTTTATCGTAGGCAAAACTGAGAAGTTATAAGATGGAGCTGGTGATGGAATCGACCACTCTAAGGTTCGACCATCCCAGGGGTCACCGGTCTTATCTCTATAGTCTAGGTGTTTGTATATGCTGTAAGCAACCTGCGCAACAATAGCTAAAAGACCAGATCCAATGATAAGAACGCCAACACCCGCGACAATAAATAATGGTTGCCAACCCATTGATGCTGAATAATGATCCATCCTTCTAGTAGCTCCCATTATTCCCAATGCATATAAAGGGACAAAAGCTACAATGAATCCCAGTATCCATAAATAAGCAGCAATCTTGCCCAATTTTTCATTAAGTCTAATGCCAAAAAACTTTGGAAACCAGTACACAATACCGGCAAAATAACCAAACAGAACTCCGCTAACAATCATTGTATGAAAATGCGCTACTAAGAAAAGACTATTGTGTAGCTGGAAATCTGCTGGAGGGACTGCTAATATTACTCCAGCTACTCCTCCTATGGAAAATAGTAATATGAAACCTATGAACCAAATCATAGGTGCGCTGAATGTAATTCTGCCCCTGAACATAGTAAATAACCAGTTAAATATTTTTACGCCAGTAGGTATGGCTATAATCATGGTCATTATTCCAAAAAATCCATTAACGTCAGCTCCTGCTCCCATAGTGAAAAAATGATGCAACCAAACAGTAAATGAAAGGATGACTATAGCCCAAATTGCCCATACCATGGATTTATAGCCGAATAATTTCTTCCTTGAAAACGTAGCGACAATTTCTGAGAAAATACCAAATGCTGGAAGTATAAGTATGTATACCTCTGGATGACCCCATGCCCAAATGAGATTCACATACATCATAGGGTTGCCTCCTCCGCCACTAGTGAAGAAATGTGTTCCAATGAGCCTATCTAGAGCAAGTAAGGCTAGTGTGGCAGTAAGGACTGGGAAAGCGAATGTTACAAGAGTCATTGAGCCTAGAATGCTCCAAACAAACATCGGCATTTTCATGAGATTCATGCCCTTTGCTCTTTTTGTTAAAATAGTAACTATAAAATTAATGCCAGATAAAAGACTGCCTACCCCTGCAATTTGTAGACTCCAAATCCAATAATCAACTCCTACTGTGGGGCTGTATTGCAGCTCACTAAGAGGTGGATAAGCCAACCACCCTGCACCAGAAAAATCTCCAATCGCCAAAGAAGTATTAAGTAATATCATTCCTGCTGCAAAAAGCCAAAAACTTACTGAATTTAGCCATGGGAAAGCAACATCTCTAGTTCCTATCATTAATGGCACAGCAAGATTGATAATTCCAAACATTAATCCCATTGCAGCAAAAAATATCATTGTAGTACCATGTGATGAAAATATTTGTTGATAGTGAGACGACGATACTATTCCATGATGATTGCCTACAGATAATGCTTGCTGCGTTCGCATTATAAGAGCATCGAAACCTGCTTTAGAAAGCATAAGTACGGCCACCACTATATACATTATTCCAATTTTTTTATGATCAAGTGATGATAGCCACTCTTTGAACAGCCAACGCCACTTCTTAAAATAAGTTAAACCCAATATTACAAAAATTACAGAAAGACTCATAATGGCGACACCAATATTTTGAATTAAGTCATGTCTGAATGAATCAATATTTAAAAGTCCGAGTAAATTTGCTTCAATCATAGATTACATCCCCATTGCTTTACTCATATTATCATCTGTAGCGTTATATTTATATAGTATGCTTTTGTATAATTCTGGTGAAACGAATGAGTAGCTGAACGGCGTTACATTTTCTGTGGGTTTTGCAAGCTGATCGTAGGAAGTATTATTTAGTACTCTTGAGGATAATCTGGTATCTTTCACCCAATTATTGTATTGTGACTGGTTAACGACATTTACATCAAAAAGCATGCCCGCAAAACCTTCTCCGCTTATATTTGCAGATCTGCCCGAATAAACTCCCAATTTATCAGACATTATGCTGAGCTTTGTATTCATTCCAGGCATAGCATAAATTTGACCACTCAATTGAGGTACCCAAAAGGAATTCATTGGTGCGTCTGCGGTGAGTTCAAAATTAATAGGAGTATCTTTTGGAATATATATTGCATTAACAGTGGCTATTCCCTCTTCAGGATAAATAAAAAGCCACTTCCAATCCATTGCTACAACCTGGATATTAATTGGTTTTGTAGAAGAATTAATTTTTTTATATGGGTCTAGATCATGACTGCTTTGCCAAGTAACTATCGAAAGAATAAAAATCAAAATTGTAGGTATTAGCCACCAAACTGATTCAACGATTCTACTGCTTCCAAAATTGGGACTATACTTTGATGATTTATTATCTGCTCTATATTTTATTGAGAAGAAAATAAGCATTATATAAACTGGTAACAAAACAAAAAGTGATAAAAATAGTGAGAATAGAATCAATGATTTTTCTTTACTCGCTATTATCCCGGCAGAATTGAAAACTTGTGCATTATGACTAGAAACATAAATAACGATTGAAGCTATAAAAAATAATGGCACTGAAATTAATGCAATTATTTTAAAAAACTTCATACTCTCCCTCGCACAAGCATATGCGAATTATAACATTAATTTATAACAAATGTTTATTTTGTTCTAACTATGTTGAGTTTTAGATAAAGCACATAAGAAGCTGCAAACAATGATGTATAAGCCAGTCCTGCATAACAACTACTCACAAGATTTGCGTTGAAGGCCAAAACAAGAACTGTGCCTGTAGCCAATATGCCTATCATTGAATATGATGAGTATTTCGCGAAAAGACTAGACTTATTACTTCCAAGATACTTTAAAATACTAGCTGATAGAATTAGCGGTAGACATGTCAGCGCAAAAATAATGTGAACAATTAGCAATATAACCATAAACTTATATTATCGTAATCTTCGTGTACATGCAATTCTATTTCTCTCATCTGGGGTAGTCCCTCCCCACACACCATTACTCTCTTGATTAAGGATTGCGAAGTCTAGACACAAATCTTTTATTTCACAATCAGCACATATTTTTTTTGCTTCTTTTATTTTGCTTGAATCGAATTCAAAGAATAATTCCACTCCTTTATCCTTGCAAGCTGCAGAACCTAAATTATTCACCAGCCTATCGTAAGCTATAAGTCTACGAGTTTCTTGGCTGAAATTAATTGGGCTTGAATCCTCTGAGTTATTTTTCTCGTGAATCATTTTCCCTCGATTTTATGATCTTTTTTCTCTCAGAAGGGGTTTTGCCACCCCAAATACCATGTTTTTCGGATCCATCAATTGCGTATTCTAAGCATAATTCTGCAATTGAGCATCCTGCACATATTTTTTTAGCATCACTATCAGACTCATATTGTTCAGGAAAAAAAATTAACGGATCAAATCCTTTGCAGTTTGATTCATCGGATCGCTTTATGAATTCTCTCTGATTTTCTGTTAATTTTGTTGGATGACTATCACTACTTTTACGGCTATTGCCGCTTGCGACCAAATTAGCTAAAGTATACCCGCCAATACCGAATCCCATTCTTAAATTTATTGAGATAGGAGTATCTACTATATTGACTCTATTAGCTTCTATGTCACGTATAGTAAACGCAGATTCAATCAATTTATCCTGATCAATTTTACTAATCCGGTTTTCTTTATCTCCCATAATACTCCTTATATTAGATAACAATATTAACATATTTGATAGACTTGCAAATAGTATAGTTTTATTAAATGATGTTAGAGCTTAAGTATTGTCGTGCCTAAATTATTATGCTTTAATTCTAGTAACATTAATATTAAAATAATTAGTGTTTATAAATATTAAATAGGAGTTAGAAATGGAACTTACATCAACAGTAACTAACTGGCTATGGGTCGGATTTTTCGGCATGCTAGTCGGTACGGCTATGATCTACTTGCTTGGATCTACGCTTAAGGCAACAGAAAAATACCACGTATATACTGCAATGGCAATTACAACAATTGCTGCAATTGCTTATTATGCAATGGCAAATAACCAAGGTATCTTCATGATTGGCGGAAAGCCACTTTTCTTGGCGAGATATTTGGATTGGCTAGTAACAACACCCCTTCTTTTAATAAGTCTTTTCTTCTTGGCTTACCCTGCTGATAAAGATGCAGTTGGCATTAGACAGAAATTAGGTGTAATTGCTTCAGCAGTATTTGCAGATATTGTGATGATAGTTACTGGCGCGTTTGCTAACCTATCAGGTGGCCACGACAATAAGGTTTTTTGGTATGTAGTAAGCTGTGTAGCTTTTCTAGTAGTGCTTGGAGTTATGTATGGTGCAGTTCGTAATAGCGCTATGAGTCTTGGACGAGGCCCAGCAAAACTTTACAGCAACTTATTAACCTACTTGATGGTACTTTTCTTTATTTACCCAATTGTTTGGCTGATTAGTACAAGTGGAGTTGGCTCAATAAACCTTGGAACTGAAGTTGCGATTTACGCAGTATTAGACCTATGTGCTAAGGCTGTGTTCGGAATATTGATTGTATTATCGCTAAAGGGCGAAAAAGCTATCGACAAATAATTTCAATAATTATAGGAACTTAGGAGCGGATTTATCAGCTCCTTTTTCTTTTCATGAATTGTATGGTTTTAGTTATAATCTTATTATGAAAAACAATCATAAAAAGAATCTGTCTATTGTTGTGCCAGTTTTCAATGAAGCCGATTCCATAATTGAATTTAATGATAGCCTAGTCAAAAGTATTTCCTCACTTCCTTATAACTTTAAGATAATCTATGTTAATGATGGAAGCACTGATAATAGTTTAGAGATTATTTCGAAATTAGCTTCCGAAAATATTTCTGTACTTTGTTTATCGAGGAATTTCGGAAAAGAGATTGCCTTAACGGCCGGCATTAGTCACGCTAAAGGTGATGCCATTATTTGCTTGGATGCAGATGGGCAGCATCCTCCCAAGTACATTGCAGACATGGTGGCAAAATGGGAGCAAGGGTCAGATATAGTTATTGGCGTAAGATCAAATAATGAATTCAGGAGCTTTATTTCATCATTGAAGTCTAAGATTTTCTATGGTTTATTTAATTATCTCTCAAACGATAAGTTAGTACAGGGATCAACTGATTTCAGATTGATTGACAGGGCAGTTGCTGATGAGTTCATAACCTTGAATGAGCCAGATAGGATGACGAGGCTTCTCATAGATTGGTTAGGATTTGATAGGGATTATGTTTATTTTGAAGCTGAGGAGAGAAAGCACGGCCAAGCTACATACTCAAATAGAAAACTTATAAATCTAGCTTTTTCTGCGATGATATCTTCTTCTCCCAAGCCTCTGTATTTATTTGCTAACCTAGGAATTATTATTTCTTCCCTTTCACTTTTGCTAGGCTTTACTGTATTGATTGAGCAAGTACTTATAGGAGATCCATTAAAATGGAATTTCACAGGTACGGCAATGCTGGGAATATTAATTATTTTTTTGGTTGGCATTGTTCTTATGTCTCAGGGTATCATTTCGATGTATATATCTAATATAAATAATCAAACAAAAGGTAGGCCGATATATGTCATTAATCGAAAAAAATCGATTGGTTTCACTAGCGAAGAAATATATTAATACAAGCCTTAAACGATATATAGTTGTTGGTGGTTTTGCTTATGTAAGTGAAATGTTTGTTATATTCATTTGTCTCAACATTTTAAATGTAACCAACGTTGAATCAGTAGCTATAAGCTACTGGTTTGGATTGGTTATAGCATTCTTCTTACAGAAACTAATAACCTTTGGCAATACAGATAAGAGACTACATATCCTCGGTAAGCAAATTGTAATTTATGCATTCTTAGTTGGATCTAATTATTTTCTAACGCTAATTGCAGTTGGTATTTTTTCTAAATATATAAATGTATATGTTGTAAGAACACTTGTAATCGTTTTCATTACGGTTATTAACTATAATGTCTATAAGATTATATTTAGAAACAAGGATTAATCCTTGGTATCTTCAATGATTTGCATAATGAATTTGGCCAGTTCATTTACTACCGACATCTGTCCTATGAGCATAGCTTTTTCAAAAGTTTTAACCATAATGTCCTGATTGGATGATTCAATTATTACTTCAGTACTTTCAAGCATGATCAGTTGTTCGTTGATCAAATTAAGAATTTGATTATTAGTCACTTCACCCATTAATTGTCCAAGTGTTTTCCGTAAAAATCTTGTATATCTACACTCATCCATTCCGTATCACTGATTAAGTCAATAAACATGAACAAATCATTTTCAGACATTCTGGTTTCATTATCTTCAACATTGAATAAACCTTTATTGCTTAAATAAAAGCAACTATCATCAACGAGATATATAAAACATTCACCATTTTCATTGTCATAAAAATTAGTAATCTCAACTTCACATCTTTCCTCTGGTAAATTTCCGTAATTAACCATGCCAGTTAGGATTGCTGCGGTTGGCTCTTTGAAATTGGAATTGTCACCCATTAAAAGTACTAGGTCGGGATTTTGCGAGAAAGCTTGCATTGAGATTTTCTTAAGTTCATTCTCAAGTGGCATGTTTTCAGATTTTTCGTGGTTTGTCATAGGTTCTCCAAATATCCGTATATTATATAACATTCTTCACAAATTCATATACCTATACAGATTAATTGTTTTGATATACTTTAAGCATGAGCGATTTATATGAACATGTTAGCTGGAATGATGTATTAAATCATTTAGACACTTTGAACATTGCTAATGGCGGATTCACTAATTCTTTAAGTGGAACTTTACATCTACCCCAAAAAGGTAATTATTTTTTGAAACTAGCTCAAGACACAGAAAATGCCAAATGGGTTAGTAAGGAAATAAGCATCTATAAAATACTGAATAAATATGGATTTAAATTTACTCCAAAATTAATAACCACAGATTCGGTTAATAGGGGTTTCTTAACTACTGCGCTTACGATTGAGGATGGATGGGATTGGAGTAACGTGTGGAGTGTGGCGCGGCTTAATGCGACATTTGAGTCTATGAAAATACTATCCGATATTGATTTAGATAAAGCCGATAGGCAGGTATTTGAAACACATAGAGGATCATATTTCCATAACGGTTGGATAGCGATAAACAAAAGTTATGACAAAACTAGATTTATTTATGATCGCATTGATAAAAATATAGGGTTAGATATTTTGAAGGAACTATATTTCATCCATAACTTCACTCCTAATAAAGATACATTGGTGCACAATGATCTTCGAAGTGGTAATACTGCCTACTCAGAAAAATTAAATGCTGTTATGCTAGTCGATTGGCCGTGGGCTGAGATAGGAGATAAGAATCTAGATGCAAATGCACTGCTCGTTAATGTTTCATGCTCTGGAATGAAATTGCCAGAAAAATATAAGAACCTATTAAGACCCAAGGAGCTTCATTGGCTTGCTGGATTTTGGCTAGATTGCGCTTATAAAACATGGAATGAAGAGAAAGTTGAAATATCTGAATCATTCATTAAATCTGCAAATAGGGCATTAAACCTTGCAAATGAGTTTTAATTAGCAATATCAAATTTTTTAAGTTTATCTTTCATATCTTCACTATGACCTTTTTGTAGTTTTAGTAATTGATCATAAATACCACCTGATTTAGATAGTTCTTGAGGAGTTCCAATTTCATTTACCGTACCATTTTTGATAGTTATTATCTTATCTACGTTTTCAATAGTAGAAAGCCTATGAGCAATAATCAATGTGGTTCGATTTTCCATTAATTTGGTTAAAGCATCTTGGACACTAATTTCGCTTCGACTATCTAGGCTTGATGTTGCTTCATCTAAAATAAGAATTGGTGCATTTTTAACAAAAGCTCTTGCAATTGCTATTCGTTGTTTTTGACCACCACTCAACTTAAGACCTTTTTCTCCAATTTGAGAATCGTAGCCGTCCTTGAATTTAGAAATAAAATCATGCGCATTTGCAGATTTTGCTGCAGAGATTATTTCTTCTATTGTTGCATCTGGTCTTGCATATGCAATGTTTTCACTAATAGTGCCCGAGAATAATGCAGGTTCTTGAAAAACAACACCAATGCTATCTCTTAGGCTTTTTTGGGTTACATTCGATATGTCAGTTTCATCTATTAATATTGTTCCGTGGGAAGGTTCATAAAGTCTCATAAGCAAGCTAGTTATAGTTGTCTTCCCTTCACCACTTTCGCCAACAAGTGCAGTTTTTGAATTATAGTCTAGTACGAAATTCAATTTGCTAAGTACTTTCTCGGTGTCGTATGAGAAATCAACATTATTAAATTCTACTATTCCCTTTGTTACTGATAGCGATCCTGCATTAATGTTATCTTCAATATTTGGCTCTACATCCATTACTTCGAAATAGTCTTTTGTGTTTGAGATAGCTCTTTGACTCTGATCAATAATGTAGCTAATTGAGAATATTGGAATTCGTATTAGCATTGCATATTGAATTAATAGAACCATTGTTCCAATATTGTATTTGCCATGTGCAGTTTCAATGAAGATGTATGCGAATATGAAGAAGAATATAAGATTTAGAATAAGTCTTCTATAGGCGTCCCTTTTGTGCCAATAAATACTCTGAGGTTTTGTAGTGCTTATTACCTTATCGAACTGATTATTAAAGAATGACATTTCCCTTTTTTCTTGTATGAAACTTTTTACGACTTTAATTTGAGAAACAGTTTCGGCAAAGCGTCCACTAGCGATGTCTAGGTTGTTATTGATTTTTTTCTGATATTCCATCCAAACAGAACTTGTCCTCGTCGTTAGCAGTATGAAGATTGGATAAATAGCTAAAAGCATTAATGCAACTTGCCATGAGAAATACGCGACTATAGCCAAAGAAAAAACTGATGAAAATATGAACTGCATAGTATTATTCGAAAACATCTGGACAAAGTCAGTAATTTGATTAATACCTCTACTCATTCTATTAATGATTTTTCCGGTTAGCTCTGAATCAAAATAAGATTGTGGGAGTTTGAGTATGTGATTATAGTATTTTTGACTCATGAGCTTAGTTAGTTTTATGCTCATAATGTCACCAAGATATCCGCTGTAGTCGCTAATAATTGTTGATAATGCGTCTGACAGAAAAATCGCAATTGCAAATATGGCAACTAATTTCACGTCTGCGTGACCACCACCGATTATTTTACTAACCTGATCAATAGCGCCCTTAGTGAATAACGGATATAGCTGATTCAAGATAGCAATTGCAATAGTAAATAGGCTTATTGAAACAAAGTATCGAGCTAAGCTCTTAGAAAATTTAAAAAGGCGGATTATGTTCTTCATAGGTTAGTCATTATATCCTAAGACATCTTATTTATCTCAGAAAATATATCTAATGTTATCTTTCGAGCTTTTGAGTGATCAACTATTCTTTTTGGGTAATCAACTCCTATAATACAATTATATTTTTCTTGCTGCTCTAGAGTCATATTGCCTGGGTTTGATATGTAATCGATCGGTACATCATTCAGTTCGGGTACAAATTTCTTTATATATTTAGCATCGGGGTCAAATTTTTCTTGTTGGGAGTCAGGATTTAGAAATCTTCTCCAAACTGGGGCTGGATCAACCCCGACACTTGCAATCCACTGCCAATTTCCATTGTTATTAGACTTATCTCCATCGACTAGCATCTTCATGAAATAACTCTCACCCACTCTCCAATCGATAAAAAGATCCTTAGTCAGGAACGAACCAACAATAAGTCTTGCTCGATTATGCATCCATCCGGTTTCTTTAAGTTCTCGCATTCCGGCATCGACAATTGGATAACCGGTCATTCCCATTTTCCACGCATTTATTAAGTCTTCATCATATTTCCAAGGAAGCTTAATATATTTATGTTGAAATTCCTTATTAGAATCTGGATAGAATTTTAGAATATAGTTATAGAAATCTCTCCAGCATAACTGGCGTCTGAAGCTCTGACTAGCTTCGCTTTCATCAAGTAGCGATTCTATATACAGTGGACTTATGCATCCGAAATGTAAATAAGCTGAAAGTTTACTAGTTTTATTACCAAATAAATTATCGTGATTTTCAGAATAATTTTTTAGATCATTCTCGATGAATTCATTGAGTCGGATAAGTGCATTTGCTTCTCCTCCGATTTGAAGATTTGGCGAAATGCTATTTTGGTCTAAATGTATGTTTATCTCATCATTGTTAATATTTGGGGTTTGAATTTGTGTTGGAATAAGGGAAATGTCGCGCCTTTTTACATTTACCCAATTGTTATAAAAAGGGGTATATACTTTGTAAACTGATTCACTTCCTGTTTTTATTTCGTCTAAATTATTAACAGTTAATCTACCAGGAAATGATCTAAATTTAATATTAAGTTTTTTGAATAAAGATTTGGCAAATTCATCTCTTTTTAATGAAAACTGAGTGTAATCTTCAGAGATATAAACCGCATCAACATTAAACTGTTTATCTAATTCTTTAAAAATATCTTCAATATTGCCAGACTTTATTATCAATTTTCCACCAAGATCTCTTAACGATTTATCTAAATCTAATAGAGACTCAAGTAAAAATTTATTTCTATTTGAGCTAGAGTTTTTGCCTTGAGTTAAATTAGCGTCAATAATATAAAGAGGTATTACCTGATCCGAATTTTCTACTGATTCAAAAAAAGCAGGGTTATCTAATACCCTCAAATCATTCCTAAACCACATTACTGATGTCTTCATTTCTATTATTATAATTGAAATTAGTTAAATTCTATATAAATCTTTAATATAAGTATTATGACTCAGGACGATGCTCTAAATATTCTTAAACTTGGGAAAAATGTTTTTCTTACAGGAGCTGCTGGTAGTGGAAAAACATATGTTCTCAACCAGTACATTAAGTATTTAAAGAAAAATAAGGTCAATGTTGCTATCACCGCATCAACTGGTATAGCTGCAACACACATGAATGGAAAGACAATTCATTCTTGGGCACATATTGGAATTAAGGACAGTCTTAGTGAGGCTGATTTAAATAGAATTTTTAGCCGTACTGATTTTCGTATGCAAATTATGTCATCACCGGTTTTAATAATTGACGAGATTTCAATGCTTCATGATTTTCGTCTCGATCTTGTTGATAAAGTTCTAAAAAAGATTCATCAAAACACATTACCTTTTGGTGGAATTCAAGTTGTCCTTTGTGGTGATTTATTTCAATTACCTCCAGTCAGTCCCTATGGACAGGTACCAAAATATGTTAATGAGTCACAGTCTTGGACAGACATGGATATTAATGTTTGCTATCTATCGGAACAATACAGACAAAATGATGATAATTTTATAAAAATTTTAAACGAAATAAGAGAAAACGAAATAAGCGAATTATCTTTAGAGCATCTAAATTCTAGAATGAATAGAGGATCCGAGATAAAAGATAAAACCAGATTATTTACACATAACGTTGATGTTGATGCTCTTAATAAGAAAGAGTTAGATAAAATAATAGGAATTACTCATAAGTTTGTTATGAAGCAAAAAGGAGATAAATTTATCGCCGAAAATCTTGCAAATAACTGCTTAGCTCCTGTTGAGCTTAAACTCAAAAAAGGTTCAATTGTTATGTTCGTACAAAACAACTATAAGCAAGGATATGTGAACGGTACAATTGGAAAGGTTGTGAAGTTTGATAGCGAAACAGGTTTCCCAGTCGTAAAGATACAAAACGGCAAAAAAATTACAGTTCCTATGGGTTCTTGGAGGGTTGAGGATGGTGAATATACTGTTGCAGAAATAAATCAGATACCACTTCGTTTGGCTTGGGCAATAACGGTACATAAGTCTCAGGGCATGTCGCTTGATGCAGCCGAGATTGATCTAAGTAAAGCATTTACCAGTGGTATGGGATATGTGGCTCTATCTAGAGTAAAATCACTCGAAGGACTAAGTCTACTCGGTTTAAATGCCAATGCATTAAAAATTGATCCCAAAATTATAGAATTCGACAAGGAATTTAGAAAAAATAGTGAACAAAGTCTGAATGAACTCAAATCACTAGATGAAGATGAAATTATAAAAGATCAAAAAGAGTTCATTCAATCAATAAATTAGTGTATAAATATAAGCAGTATGAAAATTCAGGGTAGGCTTAATATTGTTCTTCTTGCAGTCTTTGTTTCTGTAAGTATATTTATCGTCTTCCAAAGAAATTCAAATATACACAAAAATGGAGCCTTACTTTCAAATGAAGTGACGAACCAAGAACAGCAAATTAATGCCGATCTTGAAAGCGAAGGACAGCTTCTAAAATCTCTTCAAGTTGATTATTCTTTCTGGGATAACATGGTTTCATTGGCTAAAGACAACCCTTCAAATCTTTCCAAAACTAATTACACTTTTGCTCAGCAAAATATCGATACATCACTTGATACATTCCGAGCTGATGCTGCCTGGGTTTATAATCTGAATGGAAATCTAGTCTACTCATCATATAAAGATTCAGGCAGTAGCATTGGAAAAATACCTGTGTCGGATGCATTTTTTAAAAAAATTAGTAAAAACATTTACTTGGACTATTATTTAAATACTCCAAACGGATTTCTAGATATTAAGGCAACAACTATTGTTCCAAGCGATGATGAGTCACATAAAACACCTGCCCAAGGCTATTGGATAGTAGCCAGATATTTAGGCAAAGATTTTATATCTTCAATATCTAAATTATCTCAGTCGAATATTTCATTATCAGCAACAAAAACAGATTTAAAAAATTCCACATCTAACTCAACCGTTAAAATAAATCATGATTTACTTAATTGGGATGGATCGAATTCCTTTTACCTAACTTCATCATTCAATGTGGCCGCTATTGACAACATAAACAGATCATTTAAGAATGAATTAATTTTAATAGGATCACTAGCAGCAATACTAGTTGTTATATTAACTTCATCAATTTATTTCATAATATTAAGGCCGTTAAAAAAAGTAACAGATTCAATCTCAATGAATAATCCATCTTTGATAGAGCCAGTGACAAAATCATCATCCGAATTTGGCACCCTAGCAAAGACAATTAAGGAATTCTTTACTCAGAAAGCCAAAATCGAACAAGCCACCGCCGAACTCACCAAAGCCAATGAAGCCCTACAGAAACAAGACTCTGTAAAGAACGACTTCATCTCCATGATCTCTCATCAACTAGGTACTCCCCTTGCTGTAATGGATGGCTTCCTAA
>CAIMFK010000006.1 GCA_903840315.1 uncultured Candidatus Saccharibacteria bacterium
CCAGTAGAAAGCCGGCCATTCTGGTTATTGTCACTACGAGGTTCTGTTGTATTATTACCCCCGCTAACTCGTGTTTTGTCACTTGGTAGCATCAATTAATTCCCTTAAATGGTTACTAATATTTTAGATGCTACATAAGCGTAATTCAACCTCTGTTTTTAAAGATTACAATATATATTTTAGCTAACAGGGGTGGAGTTTTCCACAGGTAAAAAATACTACAAGATTGTTAATTTTAGAAAATGTTTGGCGGAGAGGAAGGGATTCGAACCCTTGGTTCGGTTTGACCCAAACACACGCTTTCCAAGCGAGCCAGTTAAACCACTCCTGCACCTCTCCAATTGTTAAAACAAAGTTTATTATATATTAATCAATGTTTAAAAACACCTTGCAATCAGTTGAAAGATAACTGTAAAATATATTTTACGATATGTCCATAATAAATTTAAAAGAAGTTAGTAAGATTTATGGCTTCGGAGATGCAACTACAGTCGCACTTGAAGAGGTCGATTTGTCTATTGATGAAAATGAATTTGTAGCGATAATGGGGCCTAGTGGATCTGGAAAATCTTCGCTGATGAATGTCATTGGCCTACTTGATCGGCCAACTTACGGCAAATACATGCTAAATAATCGGTCAGTAGATCGAATTAGAACTGCAAGAAGATCTAAAATTAGGCGAGATACCATTGGTTTTGTTTTTCAGTCATTTAATTTGTTGCCTCGGCTAAACGTTCTTGAGAATGTAGCGCTTCCACTTTCGTACAAAGGAGTGGGCCTAAGTCGTCGAACTAAATTAGCAGAAAATATGCTGGAACGCGTTGGTATGATTGATAAAAAGTTCTTTTTTCCAAGTCAATTAAGCTCTGGCCAAGTTCAATGTGTGGCTATCGCGAGAGCTTTAATAAATAATCCTAAGATTATTATCGCCGATGAGCCAACTGGAAATTTAGACAGCGTTTCGTCAAGACTTGTAATGGAATTATTTGCAGACATTCACAAAAAAGGAAGTACGGTTCTGTTGGTTACCCACAATCCTGAAATTACTAGGTATGCATCGAGAGTTCTTTACATGAGAGATGGTTCAATAATGCATGATGAAGACTCACAAATTGGTGATATAGCCATAACCGCTAAGAAAGCAATTCATAGGCGAGCTCCTAGAAAAACTTTGGATGATGATTTAGCTGGAATTTCTGCAGTCATGGACGCAATTCCTCAAAAGACATCAGCTAAAAAAAGAGTTAATGGAAAAAAGAAGAAACTTTTAAAAAATAAAAAAGCCGTAGCTAGAAAGAAGAAAAGATGAGTATTTCCTACCGAGATGATATTTACCTGGCAATTAGAACCATACGCTTTGCTAAAATGCGTAGTTTGCTAACAGTGCTTGGGATAATTATTGGAATTGTTTCGGTTGTAACCATTGTCTCTATTTCTAAGGGCATAGAAAAACAAGTTAGCAATCAGATAAACTCTGCAGGAAAAGCTGTAATTCAAATTAAGCCAGGTGTAATTGAAAAGAAAAATTCCTCGGATATTTTGGGAAATCTCAATTCCCTTTCTAATATCAATACAGTTTCGAGCTTAACTCAAAGTGACATCAAAAGCGTTCAAAGCACCCCAGGAGTTGAAGCTTCTTCGGGTATAAATATTATCAGTGGACAGCTATCAACAACGAATGGCAATTTTTCTGAAGTGGTAATGGGAACGGGCTATCAATTCCCCACCGTGATTAATCACCAGCTAGAATATGGAGAATATTTTGATCCCTACAGCGATGATATTTATCAGGCAGTAATCGGAAAAAACTTAGCTGATAAATTATTTGGCAATAAAGTTCCACTCGGACAGTCATTTGATTTTCATGGTCAAACTTTTATAGTTCGAGGAATATTTAAACAATTCGATTCCGCACCATTATCTACTTCTGCAGATTTCAATAACGCAGTATTTATTCCCTATCAAACTGCAGAGAATTTAACTAATAATACAGCTCCCATTTATGAAATTTTGGCAAAAGCTAGTTCCGTTAATAACGTTGACGAAGTCGTAAATTCAATAAATAAAAATCTTTTAAAGCTTCATGGTGGACAACAGGATTTTACAGTTTTAAAGCAGAGTGAAAGCATGGCACTTACGACAAGCGTGCTCAACTCCCTAACCTATCTAATTAGCATTGTGGCTTCAATTGCTTTAGTCGTTGGTGGTGTCGGGATAATGAATATTACTCTAGTTTCGATTAGTGAGCGAACGAAAGAAATTGGAATAAGAAAAGCAATCGGTGCAACCAACACTCAAATACTGATGCAGTTTCTGATTGAATCAAGTGTTCTAAGTATTTTCGGTGGAATTTTAGGAGTAATTGTTTCATTCATCGTTGACTACATTATCGGAGCAACTACTTCTCTTAGCCCCATAATAGATCTTCCGACTTTAGGACTTGCTTTCATGATCTCACTCCTAATTGGTGTTTTATTTGGGTCTATACCAGCATTCAAAGCCGCTAGAAAAGATCCAATCCTCGCACTTAGGTATGAGTAGTATTAAAAGAGATGCTTTCCGTAATAGTACCAAAAATGCTTTAAGATTAAAGCTGCAATTACAACAAACCATAGCACTAAAATATCTACATGATGCTTCTTAACAAACTGCCCCGCTGGTTTTAATTTGGCCGGAAGTTTTACAAAGCCATTTGAGAAAATGAAGTAAGATGTATACCAAAATAGGGTTATGGTGATCACCCATGTCACCATGCAAAATGGGCAAAGATCGTTTATTTTATAGACACTTTGGTAGAATAGCCAATGGCAAAATGCGACACCAAAAATTGCACCACCTTCCAGACCCAGCCAGTACCATTTTTTTAATTTTGCACCTGCAAATATTGTCATCCCAGTGGTTATGATTACCGAAAATCCAACAAGTCCTATATATGGATTAGAAAAATGAAATGCCTGGGCTTGTTTACTGGAAATTACCGATCCACATGAAATGACTGGGTTTAAATTACAGCTTGGTTTGTAGTTTGGATTTTTTGCAATTTGCGCCTCATCAAATATTAAAATTGCAGACATGGCGAGTCCTATGATTCCTGTAATCACAAGTACCCAAGGTATGAACTTATTTATATTAAACTTAGGAATTTTTTTTATTGCCATTGAATATTAGTATACATTAATTTATTACTCTGCACATCTACCCGTACTTACAGAATTATTGCTACTAAAAACTGAATTCAGCGCCTTTTGAATGGGTGCCATTGTTAGGGCATATCCTTGGTCGCTATAAACTGTCGATTTTGCGAATATTAGGCCATCAACTTGCCCTGATGAATCTATGAATGGGCCACCTGAATTTCCAGGCTGTACATCACCTTGAATTACATAAATGTTTCGGGTAATGTTGTCTTGATTGTATATATTCTTACCATCAGCAATGATCTGGCTCGTTATTGCGGCTGTTTTTGCTTCCAAATCACCACCACCAGGAAAGCCCATTACTGCACCCAGGGTTTCGCTATTGATTATGTCGGGATTAATTTTAAGAGGTGATCCATAGAGTCCAGAAGTCTTTAGTATTGCTAAATCTAGATTGGGATCAAAGTAAATAACTTTAGATAAATGCTGACCATTTTGATCAAGAACATATGGTGAATATATTCCGGCAACTACATGTGCATTGGTGATAACTAATCCATGAGCAGCAACAAATCCACTTCCCTCTACGATGCCCCCGCAACCTAATCCTTGAATTTTAACAACTGAAGCCTCGTCTTTGTTTACGGCATCATTAAGCTGGGATGTTGCTTCTAGCGAAATGTGTTTATTTACGAGCGGTTCATTACCCAAAAATACTAATGGAAAGCCATTTGGAGCAATTATGTTTCCAATGGTTGTAGTAAATTTTGGTGCCGTCGGAAAATTTTTATTTATAATTCCAATAATTTTAGATTGTTGAATTTCTGAAGTCAGTCCAGGATAAGGAAGTCGCATTAATGTTGATGTAGCGAGCCAAATAAATATCAAGGCTCCAAATACTCTGAGTGCTCCGCCAAGTAGCCTATCTGGTCTATCCAGAGACTTATTTAGAATCTTGAGTTTAACTTGGTTGCCCAACCATTCTCCTAGTGTTAGAAAAACAAAAATGAAAGTAAGTAGTAGAATGACTGTCCAGAATGACCTTGAGCTTGGACTCGGAATTCCTTTGATTATTATCGGAATTATGATTGCTGCCAAAAAAATACTAATTATAAAACCTGTGGTAGCAAAAATTTCTCTTGTAAATCCAATTTTAGCTCCTCTCGAAGCCATGAAAATAATAAGAAGAATAATTATAATATCTGCTAAATTCATTAGTAAATTATACTACGCAAAAGTATTTAAAATGGGCGAATTCCACTAATTCCAATGATCAAAGAGAACACACCAATGGCAATACAATAAATAGCAAATGGTCGTAAGGTCTTGGTTCTAAAGTATTTATCCAAAAATCTTACAGTAAAGTATGCAGAAAACCCAGCTACGATTGCACCAACTATCATTTGTGGTCTGATACCATCCGCTAGAGGACCAAAAAAGTCGGGTAGCTTTAAAATTCCAGCGGCTAAAATTATCGGAGTTGCCAGTAAAAATGAAAATCTTGCAGCGTCTTCGTAATCTAGCCCGCTGAATAAACCGCCAAGTATCGTAATACCTGAACGACTTATCCCAGCAAATAGAGCAAATATCTGTGCAGTACCTATAAAGACTGCATTTCTAAAACTTATTTTTGATGATGTATGTTTTGCAGATGTTTCAAGCATATAGTCTCGCTTTGGTTGCTTCATATGATTATTTTTCATGTACCAATCACCTGTTAGTAAAATGAAGCCGTTTATAATTATAAATAGCGCAGCAGAGAGCGGTTTAGCAAATTGAGTCCTTAGGCTGTTTTCGAAAATTAAACCAAAAAGACCTGCAGGAATTGTTGCAACAATTATAAGCCAAGCTAATTTTTCATTCGAATTCTCAGCTTTACGTTTTTTGAGCGAACTGAAGAATCCGCTTATAATCCTAATCCATTGTTTTCGATAAAAAATTAATAAGGCGGTTGCTGTTGCTACATGTAATAGAACTAAATAGGCTAAGAAAAAAGAGCCCTGACTAGATTGACTCTTTAAAATGTTATTCCATCCAAATAGCCATGCGAATAAAACTGAATGCCCTAATGATGAAATTGGAAAAAGTTCTGTAACCCCTTGAAGCAAGCCAAGTAATATCGATTCGATATAAGTAATCATTGAAAGTATTATAGCAATCAGTTTTTATTTCTGCCAGAAAGTTTGTGAATATTACTTATGTTTATGGTCTATAATTGAGATATGGAAAATAAATTAAAAATTGATCAATTATTAAGACTCGATGGAAAGACTGCAATTGTAACTGGTGGTGCTAAAGGTATTGGAAAAGCCATAGTTCTTAGGCTGTGCGAAGCAGGTGCCAAGGTTTTGATTGCCGATATGGATGAATTTGCACTCGAGGCCACTGTTGACGAGATTAAGGCTAGTGGGATGACTGCTGAAGGAGTTCATGTCGATATATCCAAGCCTGAAGATATTACTAATATGATTAATGCTTGCAAAGAAAAATTTCAAAGCCTAGATATTTTAGTGAATAACGCAGGCATTTACCCAAATAAGAAAATAAGTGATATGACTTATGAGGATTTCGATAAAGTTCTGAGCGTAAATCTGAAAAGTGTTTTTCTGACGACTAAAATTGGAAGCGAAATAATGAAGATTCAGGGCGGCGGCAAGATAATAAACATTACTTCAATTGATGCTCTTCACCCTTCTATGACTGGACTTTCTCATTACGACGCTTCTAAACATGGCATGTGGGGCTTTACAAAGAACTCTGCACTTGAACTTGCCGAACATAAAATTTGGGTAAATGCTATCGCTCCTGGCGGCATTCTAACTCCAGGCGTTACTGCTTCCGCTCCTTCCAATCCCGACCCTAATATGATGGCTGAGCAGACTAAGATATTTATGAGTAAAATCCCAATGCATAGGTTTGGTGATGCCGATGAAATTGCTAAGGTGGCGCTATTTCTTGCAAGCGACATGTCCAGCTATATGACCGGAGAGCAAATAGTTGTAGATGGTGGCGTGCTTCTTAGTTAAGTCTTTTCTTGAGGTGCATAGAAGCTGCGATTGCTATAAGTATTAATAAAAACAAAACATAGATTGAGCGATCAATTAGACTTGCGGATAATATGTTTGATGCACTTATGTGGTGTAGTTTTTGCGTGAACAAAAGAAAGCTTTCTCTGAATCCAATAGCTCCAGGAGTTATCGCTACAAAAAGAGATAGATTTGCAACTCCCGTATATGCAAGCACCTGATGGTAATCTATGGATTTGTTTACTATATGAAGCTCTATTAGATAAATTACTGAAGTGATAAGTAACTGAATTAGGGTAATGATAAAAAGCTTGGTAATTATTTCAGGACTCAAATGGGGCTTATTTTTTATGTTAATTTTAGAGCTAAATAATTTAAAGCCAGCATAAATAACAACTGAGGCCAAGATAATAGAAAATGTGGCAAAGACAAAATTAAAGCTTCCAACAGCAATAAATAAACAACTTATGAGTGCAATGAAGCCATAATATATTAACGATACGTAAAGAAATTTCTTTATATCCAATGAATGTTTTTTCTTTAGATATAACGCCCTAACTCCAGGCCCACTTTGTAGAGGCCCAAAAAAATTTACAATATTAGACCAAATATTTAATTGGAGATTTTCGTGAAAAACAATTTTTTTTTCAAAAAGTTCCAATGAAAATTTTAATACAAATGTCAGAGCAACTAGAATTAGGCCATAAAGAGTTAAAATTGCTGCAATATTAGTAAGCGATAAATTTTTCAGAGGCTCAAGTGCATTTTTGTGAGTTATGAAATAATATAAGAAACCACCAGTAGTCAGTATTAATACTAAAATTGCGAGTAGTTTTTTCCGGTGCTTATTTATGAGTTCTTTCATGGCTATTTTTTGTTTTCTATAGCATTAATCATTTTATGGTTTAATCCAAAATAGTGTGCCACTTCATGCCATACAGTATTTTGTATCTGCTTTTTGAGTTCATCTAGACTATTAATGCTCATTTCTATCGGAATTTGAAATAGTGTTATAGTGTCTGGCAAAAGCTTTATATTGCCTCCCCTTTGAGACAAGGGAACTCCTTCGTATAGCCCAAGCAATATTTGCCCCTCTAAAAGCCCTGATCTTTTTATTTGTTCATCGCTAGGAATATCACGAACAAAAAAACCGACATTTAAAATTTTATCTTTGTGAACTTTAGGTAGTCCATCCACTGCGTCATGGACAAGTAATTCGAATTCTTCTGTTGATATTTTGTACATATTAAGTGATCGCCTTTTTATAGGTTATCACTTATATATAGAGATTAACTAGTTAATCTTTTAGTCTCACCATAAGCTAATGCAGCAGCTCCAATGGCCATTGCCACTGCACTCATTTCTAATGCTCGTTCTGCATTGTCTTGCAAATAACTAACCTCTTTTAGGGATTCATCGATTATTTCAGACTGGTGCTGGTTTGGCTGACCTTTGGATATATAGGCTACATCATTTGCCATTGTTCTAGGATTAGCTTCTTGTTCGTATGTATATAAAGAAAGAAAACCAAATAATGTCGCTACTGCGAATCCACCAACAATAGTTGCTTTGGTGCCTCGATCATATCTGACCGAGTTATTGTACTTATTTTTTGCCAATCTAATATCGTCAAACATACTCATAATTAAACTAATTGTAACATAAAATAACCATAATAGCAATCTGCTATAGCTCAACTTTTATTGGTTTATTATGATTTTTTGGGTGGTGATATTATTGAGTTATGGATAATAATAAATTCACAAAATTATTTCAATACATGACTGAAATATTCGATAAAATAGACATAGCGCTTGCTTCAAAAGCAATAATTATGATTTGCAACCCGAGCCAAGCATATGCCTTTTGAGAATTAATGAAAGTATATGGTCTCATATTTACCACATAGAATGACTTGGAGTATAATATTCATATGGGTAATGATTCACAAAATACAGAAAACCGTTTAGATAAAATCGAGAAGCAACTTGACAATATAGCAAAGTCTTTAATAACGGGCTTTGATAGTATGAATAAACAATTTGATACAAAAGCAAATAATAATGATCTGCAACGAGTTTTAGGATTACTCGATAAAATATCTAAAGACATTGAAATTTCCGAAGATGAAAGGTTAGTAATGTCTCATCAATTGACACGGATACATGATTGGGTAGAAAAAGCAGCCAAAAAAATTGATCTAGAATTTGCTCATTAGTTTTTTAGAAGCAAAGTTTAACCCAATACAACAAGCACAATTACAATGACCATCTATTAAATTAGATGGTCATTTATTAACAGTGATGCTGCATAAAATTGTATGCCTAGGTGCTGCTTCTTAGCCGCTCTTAAGCAGTAACTCAAAGTACTGTGTACTGCCGAACGGAATCTTTTGTTTAACTATATTTTTAGATTTTGCACTGGTGGCTGAAGTTATTGTGAATTCACCGTACTGATTATTTACTTGATCGACTGCCTGAGTTAGCCAAATGTCCTTGTTTACGTCTTCAAGGAGGCTTATCTGGCTCATATTTGAAGGGGTTAACATGTAACAACTAACACCTATCTCCCTTTCGAATGCGTGCCTTGGGCGTTTATTGAATAAAAGCGTAGCTCTTCGGTATACTTCGGCATTAGTGAAGAATGTAGACTTAAACATTTTTCGCTCATACCAACTATCCCCATTGGCATATTTTACATAAACCATTATGCCCCTAGCACAAAGGCCTCTGTACCTAAGTTTCATGCCAGTAGTTTCACATAAGTAAGATAGTCTAGTTCTAACCTCATTATCGCTTGGTCGCCTAATGTCTAGTACGTATTGTCTGCCAACCATTCGAGTTATGCCTGATGAGTGTTGATCTACTTCATATCCTCTAAGTCTTTGATACCAATCATCTCCGCAGACACTTTTGAAAACCTGCCTTCTTAATAATTCTGAAGGCGCATTTAAAAAATCCATTGGCGTCATTATGCCAACAGAGTTTAGTCTTGCTTCGTTTCTTTCGGCTATTCCGTGTAAATCAGTTAGTTTCATGGACTTGTATGTTGCTATGAGGTTATTGTGGTCAATAATATCTAGCCCATCTGGCTTATGAAGTCCAGCTGCGACTTTGGCTAAGAATCTATTTGGCCCTACGCCAACATTGCATCGCATCCACTTGCCTACATCGTTTCTTAGCCTATCTTTTATTTCATAACCTATTTCGCTAAGCTCTCTGGTGTTTATATTTTGTCTTGTTCCGTGGAAATCTATAACGCCTTCATCGATACTTTTCATGACTACATCATCGGAATAGCTTTTTAGGATGTTTAGGAGCTTTTTATAAACATAGTGATACTTAGGCGGATCGGTTTCGGTCATGATAAGGTTTGGTGCTAGCTCTAAAGCCTCATCTAGTCTCATGCCAACCTTAATACCTAGTGCCTTAGCCTCATATGATGCTGCTATGATGCAACAGTACTTACTTATACGATTAGTTACTCCAACTGGCTTTCCTCTAAGCATTGGCCTCGCTTGCTGTTCGACTGTTGCGAAGCAGCTGTTGAGGTCAATGTGCATTATTTGAGGTTCTTCTTTGCTAATTGGTAAATGCATTTTGAGCATCACTTACGGCCACTAATTTCCAGCTTAATGATTCGGCGTCAAACTCTAGCCTGTAGTCCGCTTTGCCATCTGTCATATCGAATACGTGAACCATGCGCTTACCTTTTTGTGTTGGGTGAAGTAATCCTGTTTCTGTGAATGTGATTTGTCGTCCATCGATATCCATTCGCTTAGGAAAGCAGTTTGGCTTGTCCTTGCCGCGGAAATAGTAAGCAATTATGTTTACGTCTCGGTTGATCATTACTGTGTTGTCCATTTTTAACTCCTTGAGATTGATTTTTAAAATTATTAAGAGATTCCAAACAAGTATTTACTGATTGGTGAACGGGCTTTTGAGGGTTATATGAGTTGTCTTCAGTTGAGATATGACACCGTTCAAAATGTCTCAATTTGAATAAGAGCAACTTGTTTTTTTAGGCTTCCGGTGTTGACGCTTAACTACTTGCGCAGTCAGTGAGTTCACCTACCTTAATTAGAACTTATATATTAAGTCTGTATGGAGGAAGAACTAATGTTCAGCCCACACATGGCTAATATTTAGTATACGCTACTCGATTTAATTAATTCAACACCTATCTTTGCCAATTTATTGAAATATATGCAAATTTGATATACTGATATAAATTAACTTTTTGGAAGTATTTATGGATGACTATAGCAGTAGAAAAAATAAGCGAACAATTACGCTAGCTGTAATTATTATATTAGACCTAGCTTTAATTATTGGTTTGTATTTTCACGATCATAAAACTAGCAAAGTCAGCGTGAGTAGCATGCCTGGAATGACTATGCAGGAAAGTAAAGCCAATAATGGTCGGAATATGCCTAGTACAAAAAAAGAAGATACAGCACCAAAGAATAACTCAAATGTAAAAAGTAGCACATCGGCAACAGCAATAGTCGGCCCCAGGAGTAATCAGTTGGTCAATACTGGTCCTGGAGATGTGTTGGCAATATTTGGGGCAGTGTCTATTGCCGCATACACAATGCACTACTTATATAGTAGAAAAATTTCTATAAGTGATCGCTAATTTTAATTAGATTTGCTTGAGTAGTCGTTCCACTAGCAGGCATAATAAGGAATTCATTGTTGCCGTTATTTAGAATTAAATAGTCATTATTGAACCAAGAATAAGTACTGTAAGAGTTTCCGAGAAGTGCTAATTGTTTCGGGCTACTTCCATCAGAATTGGCAACATATATAGCATTGTGGCCATTTACGTTTGATGTATAGGCAACCTTGGTTCCGTCTGCCGATACAGAGTATAAAGATGGCGTATTGTATATGTTTGAGATTATTGGGTTGTTGTTGGCAATGGGATTTAATTTGCCATCAGAATATTGGAAATAAGTCGCACTATTGCTACTTACCGGAAATAGCCAAAGTAAGACACTATTTGCTCCACTGTAGTGAGAATTAACCGTTTGAGAGTATTGTGATTGGTCAAACTGTTGTAGTGTTTTCTTTCCGGTATTATTGTCATTTACGGAAATTAAATTAATCTGTAATCCAGAAAAACCACTTGTGTTGCCAGTCCAGCTTTTACCGTAAACCAAAGTATTGTTTGGAAGCATAGTTACACCGCTAAAGTACTCCCCAATGGTTACGCCAAAATTAGTAGCCGATGAGCTTGAGTCAATTGTTGAAACTGAATTTGAGGTTGGATTGTATGACTTCAATGAGTATTCTCCTGCAGTTCCAACAGGTAGATTATTATTTTGGACACTATATATTAACGTATTGTTTGAGTCCCATCCGTAAATTGTGTAGTTTCCATTTGTTTGATCGACAATAACAGGTGAATCATTTGATGACTTAATGATTGTCAAACAAGGCTTTTGATTATTTCGGTTAGCTACTAGTGCCATGTAGGCATAGTCACTTGATGGATATAAACTTGTATCATAAATTCCCATTGAACTTGTTCCCACTAGAACAGTGGAATGATTTGTTCCGTCTAAGCTGGACTTAACTACATCTACAGTTCCCGAAGAGTTAGACAGGAAATATACATAGCCACTTGGTAATATCTGATATGAGTTATTTGTACTTGTGTTAATAGTCACATTTTGAGTGCTGTAACCTTTGCCAGATATTATTCCCTTTGTGGTTTGATTGCTTGCGGATAAAACTATACTAGCATTTCCACTAGCATCAGTTTTTGTGGAGGTGCCATCAGCAGTAACTAGAATGTCTGCAACCGGACTTTTGTTTATTTTATTGACGACTTTTATAGAAACCATACGTCCAGTCGCAACTAGATTTATTACTTGCGGTTTTTTTTGGGAAAATGGTATCAAAATCTTGGCCGTGTAGGTTGCATAATATTTCTTTTCAATGCTAAGGCTGCGGTTGCCGACATTGGTGGAAATATTAATAAATCCTTGAGAGTTCGTAGTGTAGTGCTTATTTTTAATAACTACATCGGCTCCGATGACTGGACTGCCAGTCTGACTATCCACTACATTTAATGAGTATTTACCTTTTATGAATAGACCCAGAATTTGATATCTGGTTAATGGGATGGCAAGCAATAAGACTATGATAGGTACTATTGAAGTAGTAATAATGAATGGTTTGGATTTGATCCATCCAAATCTAGATTTTTTAATAGGTGGTATTGGACTATCAGCATGACTTTTTAGGCTTTCGTCACTTTCGCTAATTTCGATTTCTTTTACTGCTTGATCATCAGGATTATTATCATTCATTTCAACAGTTGGAATATTATTTTTTTTCTCTGTATTTTTATTTTCTAGATCGTTAGATTGTTCCACGTTTATGAGCCCTCTTATAAAATAATACTATCAGAATAATTAAACATTAGAAATATCTTTCAATTCATAAGTGTAATAGATATAATGCTCATGTGAACATAAAAAATATAAAGAACATAAAATGAGTGCAGGTTTATATACCTTATTATCTTTTCTGCCAACTGTAGTGGGCCTACTCTTTATGATTGCGATTGTTGCATCAAAAAACTATCGCTCTAGAGTTAATTTCAGCTTCATCATATGGACTTTTAATATATTAGGATATGTTGCTCTAAACTTCGGCGCTCACTATATACAGACATTATCTGATGGGTTGATTTGGACTAGAGCTGCTTTAGCTGTGGCTAACTTTATTCCAACAACTTTCTATTACTTCGCAAGAGCCCTTTCTCACAATAAGAATAAATTGAAATGGTATGAGTATGTAATATATGTTACGCCTTTTATAATGACTCCTTTCTCTTTTCTTCCAGGAGACATCACGGAAGTATCACAGAGTAAATACGGAATAATCCTATCCAAGACTGGCCCCCTTTTATTCCTAACGCTTATATACTTTGTTTTTGCTTTTACTATAGCTTTTAGGCTCTTATATAAGTATCAGCTTAATGCTACACAGTCAGTTAAGTCTCAAATTAAACTAATTTCATATTCCAGTTCATTTGTTATTGCGGTAAATATGTTCACTCAGATCATATTCCCAAAACTTGGAATGTATAGCTGGGGCAATATCATCGGAAATCCATCTATTTTGTTATTTGTTGGAAGTGTAGGCTATTCAATATTAAGGCATAAGTTATTCGACATAAGAACCGCTGTACTTCGGACTTTAGTCTTTGCTACAACGATATTTATATCAGTCATAGTCTTTATCGTAGTGCTTCTTTATCCTTTTCATCTAATCTTTAGAGATATAAAGTTGGGTTTTTGGGCGGAAACATACATTATTGGCGTGACATTGATTCTTGCTCTCGGCTATCAGACATTCAGATCATCTCTTCAGAAAGCAACTGATAAAATTTTTTATCAGGATCACTACGATATTGAAATTGTACTCGCTAAAATTGGCCGTGTTCTATCAAGTGAAATATTGCTAGATAGTTTAGCCCAAAGAATTAAGAAAATTCTTGAAATAAACTTGAGAGTTGCGCAGGTAGACATCATCGTTCTGAATAAAGACAAGATATTTTACGAGGCTGCTAACTATTTCACTAAAATCCACGATATGTTATCTAAAGACTTATTGAGTTTAGGCCAAGAAATTTTAATCCTTGATGAGCTTACTGATGAAAAGCAAAAAGAGATGTTAGGGAAATATGGAATTGAAGTATTCGTACCATTAATTAACCGTGGAGCGGTTAATGGATTTATACTATTTACGCATAAAAATAATGGAACAGCCTATAATCTTGAAGATATTAAGCTTATAGACAATGTAAGAAATGAGCTAGCTGTAGCTATCGAAAATAGTCGATCTTTCTCTCAGATACAACAATTCAACAGTAGTCTTCAAGCCAAAATCGAACAAGCCACCGCCGAACTCACCAAAGCCAATGAAGCCCTACAGAAACAAGACTCTGTAAAGAACGACTTCATCTCCATGATCTCTCATCAACTAGGTACTCCCCTTGCTGTAATGGATGGCTTCCTAA
>CAIMFK010000007.1 GCA_903840315.1 uncultured Candidatus Saccharibacteria bacterium
ATGAACGCTACCATGCCATCAAGTGATCCAATGACACCAAGTGTACCAGCTCCAGAAATGCCTGCAGCTCCAGCTACTGACCCAATGACTCCAAGTATGCCTTCGAGCGATCCTATGGCTCCAGTAATTCCGCCACAACCAAGTGGTCCAGTTCCATCTAGTCCAACCATGCCAGTCAATAAAACCAGTAAATCCCATTCTAAAACAATCATAATGATAACAGCACTAGTCTTAGTTATTATGATTGGTGTTCTAGTATTTGTTTATTTGAAAACTAAAGGCTAGAAATTATCTCTAAGCCACTCATCTAAGGATTTTCCGCCACCACCCGAAAGGCACACGACTAGATTGTTGTCTTCCAGGCACTGTTTTATGTCCATAAGCAATCGATGATTTAACTGTCTCGGTTCAGCAATTTCGGGATTGTTTAGCTGTTTAATGAGTTCTTCAGGGGTTAATATTTCTTGACTGGGATCTTCTCTAGCTAAATAACTTGGTACCCAATAAAGTTTATCTACGCCTTCGAAACTGTCTTTATATTGTTCCTTCATAAAATGCTGTCTTCTGTTTGTAAGTGGCTCATAAACAACTACAAGTTTTTGGTTGTTCTCGTTAGCTATTTCTTTGGCTATACTCATGGCGCCCTTTATTTTTTCTGGAGTATGAGCATAGTCGGAGTAAAGATTAGTGGTAATTTCTTCCATTCTCCTTGATGAACCCGGAAACTTATTAATTATATTGATAGCTTCAGTAGTATTTTTGCCGGTTATGTGAGTAAAGCAGTTAATAGCAAGAAATGCGTCCAGACGATTATATAGCCCTTTAAGTTTAATTTCTGAAATTTCTTGATTGGCTGAATCAAGAACGACAATACTGTCTTCACTTCTCAAATCAAGGTAGTCAAAATCTTCTGACCAAACAAATGTATGCTTGCTTTGACTAACAAACTCCCTAAATGCATCCTTGTAGTCTTCTCGATCTGGAAACACTTCATGATGATCCCAGGTAACACCAGTTATTAAAGTCTCATGTGGTTCAAAAGCCAGAAAGTTTCTGTCAAATTCATCAGCTTCATAAATGAAATATTCCGATCCTTCTTGATACTGTCCCATCTCACCAAAATTTATCTTGGCCCCAACAGAATAACTGATTGGTTTATTGAGAGATTTAAATAGCCAAATTAGCATTGCTGTGGTTGTAGTTTTTCCATGAGTTCCAGCAATAGCCAACATTTTGAGATTTTTGTCACTCACAATTTTATTAATAAGCCCATCTCGTTTAGATGTCTTTATTCCCATTTCTCTAGTGAATTTAAATTCATCTGCATCAGGATTCTCTATAAATACAGCCGATGAAAAGACATACCAATCAATTGGGTTTTTTTGGTGTATCTTTTGGATATCTTGATAACTTTGACCAATAGAAATATTTTCTATACCTTTTTTGTTCAAGTATTCAATATATTTTGAATTCTGCTTGTCGGAACCTGAAACATCATAGCCCGCTTGCTTAGCAATTAGTGCCAACGGACCTATTGCCGTTCCGCCTATACCAGAGAAGAAAATATGCATATTAACAGTCTATCATGAACTTGAATTATGGTAGACTGTCCATATAGCTTATGAATAATTTATGGAAAAAAATCATGCTCGTGAAGCCTTATTATTTCTTTATTATTTTCATAATGTCGGTTAGTGTCTGCATATTTGCTCTAAGATCAAATAATCAGAATATGGGCACATTACGAGAGAAGGTTTTTGCGGCAGATCAAAGCGGGCAAGGAGTAGAGGAAGCTCTTAATAATCTAAGAAGTTATGTAAACTCTCATATGAATACAAGCCTATCTAATGGCTCAACCTCGCTCTATCCACCCATACAGCTCCAATACACCTATCAAAGACTCGTTGATGCACAATCACAGCAGAATAACTCAAATGTCTATAGTGATGCACAAAACTACTGTCAGGCACAAAATCCAACAGGTTTTTCAGGCAGAACAAGAATTGCATGTGTCCAAGCTTACATAGAAAGTCACGGCGTCAAATCTACTCCCATTCCAACTGGACTCTATGAATTCAATTTTCAATCACCTGGTTGGTCACCTGACTTATCGGGCTGGTCCTTGGTAGTTAGTGTAGTTTTGTTCTGTTTTTTCGCCATGAATCTGGGCTATTGGATATTGCAAAGAAAGCATAAGCCTAAGAAGTAAAAGGTAAAAATTTAACAACATTTCTAACAGATTAGAAACAATAATTAACACCTATAAAAACAAAATTTATTTGACAAAATTTGAGCTAACAGAGTATGTTAAGAGTACTATTAACAAATTATAAGAGAGGGACATGTAAATGGCTTATAAGCACACAAACTCAAAGGATGTAACTTACTACCTTAACTCAAAGTTAGTAACTCTACGTGGTGGAAAAGAACAGAGAATTTATTACTTCTCTAAGGATGAACGACCTGAAGCTTGTGACCTTCCAGAAGGTTTCGTAGTTAACGAAAATCCTCGTAACGGTTTCTTGACTGTTAAGCGCGGATAATTAGTAGAAATACTAAATCAAAAACACCTTGGTAAATCCAAGGTGTTTTTTGTTATACTATTAAACAGATTCTATGACCAAAATTATTGAAGTAAAAAACCTAACAAAAATATACAACGACACTCCAGTTGTCGACCATATTAGTTTTAGTGTTGAGAAGGGTGAAATATTTGGCATATTAGGTCCCAATGGAGCAGGCAAAACAACAACTCTAGAAATGATGGAAACTCTAAGAGAAATAGATGAAGGAGAGGCGATAATTAATGGGCTTGATGTGTCCAAGGAGCCCCAGAAAGTTAAGTACATCATTGGAGTTCAGCCCCAAACTCCTGCCTTTCAAGACAAGACTAAAGCCTCTGAAATAATTGAACTATTTGCTGCCGCATATGGACAAAAAGTAAAACCAATGGAATTTCTCAATGATGTTAATTTGGGAGAAAAAGCAAATAGCTATGTAGAAAGCCTATCTGGTGGTCAAAAGCAAAGATTGTCGATAGCTGCAGCTCTAGTTCACAAGCCAAAAGTATTCTTTCTAGATGAGCCTACAACCGGATTAGACCCACAAGCCCGAATCAATCTTTGGGAACTTGTAAAGAAAGTTAGAGATAGTGGCGTAACAGTTATTATGACAACTCATTATATGGAAGAGGCCGAGGTGCTTTGTGACAGAGTAGCAATCATGGACAAGGGCAAAATTATCTCAATAGATACACCGGCAAATCTTATAAAGCAATTACTTGCTAGAGGGTTTAAAAAGAAGCACGTTGTAGAGCAGGCAACCCTGGAAGATGTATTTATTGACTTAACCGGAAAGGCTTTGAGAGATTAGTATGAAGCGAAAACTCTATACTGTATATTCATTTGCAAAACTTAATACTCGTAGATTTTTTAGAGACCGTTTGGCGATTTTCTTTGCAGTAATATTTCCTTTAATTTTCCTATTTGTCTTTGGTGGAATATTCTCTAAAAATAACGGAACATCTTTCAAGGTAGCAGTTATTAACCAGTCAAATACCCAGATAGCGTCAACAATAGCTGGCAGTATCAATTCATCTAAGATATTCAAAGTAGACAAAACCATTACTGATCAGGCAGGAGCTAATTCTAAAATGTCTAAGAATCAGCTTGATGCTACAATCATATTTCCAGCAGACTTCGGTCAGGAGAACGGCAAGCTTCCAAAAGGCAATATACAGGTCATATATTCTACAAACTCTGAGCAGGCAGGGACGGCCATTGTTTCCGTTTTAAACGGTCAACTCCAAGCGATAAATTCTAAGTTTGTAACTGAAGCAACACCATTTACAGTATCCGGAACTCTATCAACAAATAAGACTCTCACTGCATTTGACTATACTTTTTCGGGGCTTCTAGGATTTTCAATAATAGGGCTTGGCATATTCGGTCCAATCAATGTTTTCCCAGAGCTTAAGAAGCAGGGTATACTCAGAAGGTTCCACACCACACCACTTAGAGTTTGGCAGTATTTTGTAGCCACCATGATATCTCAAGCTATAGTGGGATTAGTAGCCATATCAGTACTTTTTATTGCAGCAATTACAGTATTTCACCTAAAAGTAACTGGTAATTATTTTGAAATTGGGCTTTATATAATACTTAGCATTATTACGATTTTGGGTATAGGACTAGCGCTTGGAGGATGGGCTAAGAATGAACGTCAAGCTGCGCCCCTTTCCAATATTATAGTATTTCCTATGATATTTTTGTCTGGTACATTTTTCCCTACATTCTTAATGCCGATGTGGCTACAAAAAGTCTCACAATTCTTACCATTAACCCCGGTAATAAATGGAATAAGACTTTTGACTACGGAAGGCTACCACCTAATCAATCTTGGCCCACAATTATTAGCCCTAGGAGCATGGATAATTGTCATCTACTTTATTGCCTTCAAGGTCTTTCGTTGGGAGTAGACTTTTAACCATATAAGTTATATAATATATTTATGTCAGAAAATAATAGATTACAGCAAGTTTGGTCAGACAATGTAGTGGGAAACCAGATAGGTGGACTAACTGACGGTATATCACCTGAAGTAGCCGAAGACCTAGGGTACTTCCCTCCAGAACACTACGCTCAATTAAAGTCCAACATTTCTAAAGTTCCAGCTCCAGCTCGGGTTGCCACTCCAGCTGACAAGAAGGATATTTTAACTCATACTACCGCAACACTCATTGATCCTAAGCCAGGTCCTTCAGTTAAGATTACCGATTATTACCAAAGCCTAATTAGAGCTAATGAAATTTTAGCAGACATAATGCAAAAGCGTGGACAACTTAAGCAGCCACATACTTTTAAACAATATGGTGGTCCCGATGAAATTAGGAAAAGAATTGCAGATTTAGAGGTTGATTTTACAGCTAGTTTTAGTATGGCATTTGGTGAAGTTGCCATGCTAGCTGCAGCTAAATCTGATGAAGAAAAAGCCGTAATTCGTTTTGACAGAACCAAATATAAGAATAGCTATGTTAGTAGGTATTTGCCACAAGATGGATCGGATGCTAACCAGGTTGCCAAAATTAGAAAAGCCAGAAATAAATCTTCACAAAGATATCAAAAAGCTCTAGATTCATATAAAAGAAAATAGCGCTATTAGCTAGTTTTTTATTATGAGCAAGAAACCTATATTTATATTAGCTCCAATGGATGATGTCACAGATACTGTGTTTCGTCGAGTGATTGCATCTATAGCACCACCAGATGAGTTCTTTACTGAGTTTGTTAATGTCGATGGTCTGCAGAGTCCCGGAAGAAAAGAAGTATCAAAGAAGCTAAAATTCACAAAAACTGAAAAACCATTAATAGCTCAGTTATGGGGTAAGAATCCTGAAAACTATAAAAAAACAGCAAATGAGTTAATTGAAATGGGTTTCAGCGGTATAGATATTAATATGGGCTGTCCAGTAAAAACTGTTATAAAAAATGGTTGTTGCAGTGCATTAATAAGCAATAGGGAGCTTGCAAAAGAAATTATTAATGCTACGAAACAGGGCGCAAATGGTAAACTTCCGGTCAGTGTTAAAACTAGATTGGGCCAGAATGATATTGACTATACTTGGATTAAATTCTTGCTTGAGCAAGATTTGTCTAGACTCACAGTTCATGCAAGAACCGTTAAGGATATGAGTAAGGTTCCTGCACGTTGGGACGCTATGACTGAGGTTGTTCGACTAAGAGATGAAATTGCACCAAGAACACAAATAATCCTAAATGGTGATGTCATATCAAAAAAGCAGGGTTTAGAACTGTCCAAAAAATATAATGTTGATGGGATAATGATTGGAAGAGGAATATTTCATGACCCATTTCTATTTAGCGGAACAGACAAGTGGATTGGCTGTACAAAAACTGAAAAAATTAACTTGTTTAAGAAGCACATAATATTATTCGAGAGTACTTGGGGTAAATCTAGAAGAGTTCATGTTCTTAACAAGTTCTGCAAAGTTTATATTGAAGGGTTTGATGGGGCTAAGGATTTAAGAGAGAAGTTGATGGTTGCAGAAAATGTAGATGAATTGTTGAATATTTTAGACAACAGTTTGCTACAATAATGCTTATGGATAGACCGAGAAAATCTCTAAAAAATAAAGATAAATATTTATACCCCGATGATACTGGTAAAGAATACGTAAAAGCCTCAATCATTATTGGATCATTTCTGCTTATTAGTTTAGTTTCGACATTTGGTAGGGGGTGGGGTGTTAAGTATTTTTGGCAAGATTTTATAGCTATATTTTTAATTGTATCTGCGGGACAAAAAATGTTTCGATACGAATTATTTATTAATATTTTTTCGAGCTATGACATCCTGGCAAAAAAATGGAAGATTTGGCCTTATATCTATCCATTTGTAGAATTAACTATTGGCGCTAATTTGCTTTTAACAAATGGCTCAAAATTAATGTATTTTGTGGTTATGGTATTCTGTGCACTAACTGGCTATAGCGTTTTGAAGCAAAGATCTAGACACATCAGAGCTCTTTTTGCTTGTTTAGATAACAGTTTAAGGCTTCCACTTTCCATGGTTAGTTTATTTGAGTCAGTAATATTAGCTGCTACAGCTGCATACTTGATTATTGTTTATTAGATTAGCTCGATAACTATAGCGCTGTTACGTTTGCAGGAGTGCTTAGTAATGTTTGAAGAAGTCCTGATTGTGTAGTTTGGATTGTATTTGTGGCAGCTACTGTTGAGCAAGATGTACTTGGTTTTGTGTAGGTGACATAAAATCCAGTAAATTGCTTTACGAATGACTCATTAGTTTCAAGCGTATCTGTTTTGGAATCATATGTTCCAGTAGTTTTCGTAATCATACCAATGCCAGTTCCTTTGGTAGGTCCACAATTTGCATCAGCTGAGGTTAATGATGCTGTAGATAGAACTGATGAAGTTGTTGAGGCGGTATAATTCTGGTTTAGTCCAGAAAGGGTAGACGGAACGTTATTTAGTGTAATGCCTATGTCTGTCAGCTTAAATGTTGTAGTTGCTGAACTGGGATTAGCTACTACGCTACTTGCGGCAGATTTTAGTGAAGTTAAGTTTTTATTAGCTGTATCTAGCTGTTTATTGAGGTCGCTAATTTGAGATTTTTGAGAAGCAATTGTTGAATTAGCATTAGTAACTAATCCGTGTTGCCAGTAGTAGACTCCTGCAACTGCAACAGCAAGTACGACTAAACCAATGTAGCCAAATATAAACTTATTAGCATGCTTCATATTTGAAGCTGGAGACACTTGAGGCAGAGGTGGTGTTTGAATTTGCTGTTGTCTGTTGAACTGATTCGGCGGTTGATATCCAGGCTGAGGCACCTGGTTATTTTGATACTGATTTTGAGGGGGTTTAATATCCATAATATAAGGATAATTTAAATAGACTTTTTATGCAAATAGCTTATGGTTAAAATGGTGGGGATGGCAGGACTTGAACCTGCGACCAATCGGTTATGAGCCGACTGCTCTAACCACTGAGCTACATCCCCGGCACTTAACAGATTGAGTATACCAGATTTCTGTTAAGGGTTATATAATAAAATAGGCTAGAATGATAAATCAAATAAAAAACTACTATAACGACAAAATTAGACCAAATCTTAGAGATGTAAGATTTATTGGCTTAATGGTCTTCTTGTTCATAATGCTTCTTGTTACTTGGAGTGGAGTTAAATCTGTGCAGACCAATTATGAACTGCAGAAGCAAATATCATATTTACAGCAGCAAAATGATCTCCAGAAACTAAAAAATGATAACCTTAGGCTAAAAAATAGCTACTATAGTACAAATCAATATGTAGAGCTGTCGGCTCGTCAAAACTTTGGACTTCAATCAAGCGGTGAAACAGAAGTAATTATTCCTAAATCCGTAGCTTTAAGACAATTAATAACATTATCTGATGATCAAAGCACTAAAATAAGTATTGGATCGCAATCGGCCTGGCAAAAGCATTTCGAAGAGTGGATTAACTTCTTCATGAATAGATAACTTAAATTGACAATATTACCTCTGTTTTGTATAATTTACTAAGTTTTAAATAAACAAATTGTTTATTTATCCACCATGATATCGCGGGGTGGAGCAGCGGCAGCTCGCGTGGCTCATAACCACGAGGTCGCAGGTTCGAGTCCTGCCCCCGCAACCAAGTCAAGCACCAACAGAGGTAGACCGGGTTTCTAGACCGGTCTTTTTTATTACTTCTTAAAACCTTATCCCTGTTATTAGGTTCGAGTCCTATCCCTATTGGTTCGAACCGTACTAAATTGTTGAATATACCGTATTAACTTCTTAAAGATAGTTCCAGAAGTGCCCCATCCTCTATATGAGGACTGGGCATATTGAACATAGACCGGATTCCATGACCGATCCACTTATATTAATCGTGAAAAAGCACATTATGTTGCTAACTTTCACGCTAAGTATGCTATAATGGTTATGTAATGATTAATCAGATTACTAAAAGTCGTATTGCAGCACTCTCTGCCCAATATAAAAGATTAGCAGTGAATAAGTCGCAGGCAATTCGTGAAATTGCTATCGCTGAAATTCCTGAAATGGTCTATAACAGCAATGCTATAGAAAATTCTACCCTAACCCTTAAAGATACTGAGGACATTTTGCTACGGGATACTATAAAGAAAGACCATGATATTCGTGAGGTTTATGAAGCTAAAAACTTAGCTAACATTACCGAGTACTTACTGAAAAACACTGGCAAAGCATTGAGCTTTGAGCTTATATTATTGATCCATAAAATGTTACTTTCGGGTATTCATGATGACTGGGCGGGCAGATTTCGTCGAGGGAAAGAATGGGTGCGAATTGGCGTGCATGTCGGGGCTAACCCTGAGTTTGTTTTCGGACTAATGAATACACTGTTGAAAGATTATGACGAATCAGATGGCCGGTATTTTCTAGAAAGAATCGCGTGGTTTCATGCTGAGTTTGAAACCATTCACCCATTTAATGATGGCAATGGACGTATAGGCCGTGTCATCATAAATCAGCAATTAATGAAACTGAAATACCCACCAATAATTATTCCGAATAAGGGCAAGCATACTGATTACTATCCAGCCTTCGATGCTTATCGTACAACTGGAAAGTATGACGACTTCACGGAACTATTTGCCGGTTTACTGATTGAATCGCTTTATAAGCGAATCGCTCTCTTGTCTGCGCCAAAGATCATTACCTTGTCTGCATGGGCTAAGGAAAACGGTGTAGCTGGTAATATCGCAGCCAATAAAGCAAGGCGTGGCACAATTCCGGCATTTAGAATGCGTGAAAAGTGGATGATTACTGCAGACTTTCGCGAAAAATAGTTAAATAGCTTTACAATTAACAGATGTAAGTTAAGATAAAGTGAGCCCAAGCCAAAAGGTATTAGGCGGAGGTTCGAGTCCTGCCCCCGCAACCAAGTCATGCACCAACAGAGGTAGACCGGGTTCCTAGACCGGTCTTTTTTATTACTTCTTAAAATATCACCACTGTTATTGAGTTCGAGTCCTATCCCTATTGGCTCGAACCGCCGAATCACGCTTAAACTACCTTATTACCTCTAGTAATGAGGTTCTAGAAGTGCTTTATTGTCTATATGAGGGTTGGGCAGTTGAACTCTAGACCGGGTTCCTTGATCGTTACCCATAGATTATGATTAGTATATGAGTCTTAAGAACGCAATAGTCAAAATAAAACCTGCAATTTTCCAAATACAGTTAACGCAACAACAATCGAGCAACTTACCATTTAATAGCTCATTAGGTACAGCTTTTGCGATATCTGATGACGGCATATTACTTACTGCCCTACATGTAATTAGTTATGGGGAAGAAATTATCGCTAAATCTAATGGTCAGGGTAAGTTACACGCCGCATTTGCTGGAGAAAGTGTAGATAGAGAAGACTTAAAAGTTATGGCATCATTTTCCGGAACAGAGTTCGATATCATAGCAAGAGACACGCAAAACGATTTAGCTCTCTTAAAACTTAAGACAGGCGACCTTAGTAACATAAGTATTAGAGTCGGTGGAGAAGATGGGCCTTTAACTGTCCCCAAATCAGCCACAATCCTTGGGAACAGGCCTGAAAATGGAGAAGCTATTGCTATATCGGGCTATCCTTTAGGTGAACCAAGCTTAGTTACAAATGCTGGACACATAGCAAATAATTGGACAATTATTCCACAAATGTACGAGTGTTATCTAGGCGATGTCACCAGTAATCCCGGGAATAGCGGTGGTCCGGTTTACAGACAGAATGATGCCAAGGTAATAGGTATACTAACTGCTTCAAAATTAACGAGTGTTCTGGATGAAATTGGGCAGCCGACCAACATGAGCCAGAGCGCATCTCTAGCAGTGATTGTTCCGGGTTATAATATTTTAAAATTTGTTGAGGATAACGATATAAGACTATCTTGAAAGCAGAATTAGCCCATCCTTAATGATCAATTTGTTTTCTATACCGTTTACCAGTTTTGTTTTTTCTGAAAAACTGCCTTTATTTAATACATATCTCGCGTATTCAATTATAGGCTTGTCTAATTTACGTTTGACTCCATAGTGCTCAAACAAAGCTTCGGTTGCAGCGTTATGCTTTTCAATCTCACTTCTTAGATTACCCGATATTTTGATCTTTTCAGAATGATCGGAAATGAAAATCTCAAGTAGTTCAATAAGCTTAGTTTCGTTTATATATTTTTCTGGGCATTTTAAGTCAATTTTTTTGGTGCATCGGTAATAAACATGTCTATTAAATTCACCACTAAGCAATTTCTTAAATTTTTCTTCTGCTGTAACATCACCACCACAATGCCCGCACTTCAGTAAACCCCTAAATGCAAACTGCTTTGAACCCCATTTGCCTTTGTTAATACCTCTAAATTGCTGTACAAGCTCGAATAACTCTTTAGAGATTAGTGGTTCGTGAGATCCCTTAAACCAAACTCCTTCTGGGTATTCGAATTCTCCATAGTAAAAAGGGTTAGTAAGAATTAGGAATACTTGGCTAAGAGCGACTGGTTTACCTGAGCGATTTGTAAACCCTATTTCATCAAGCCATAGTTTGAGTTTTCTACCGCTCCAACCGTGGTAACCAGCTTTTCGATATATCTCGGTAATGATTGGAGCTCTATCAGGATCAGGAATAATATCTTTAATACCGTTAAAGTGACGGTTCATATAGCCTAATGGCGCAACTCCTGGTCGCCATCCCATATTGCATTTATTTTTTATGCCTCTTTTTACGTTTACGCTCTTATTATCGTTTTCTAGTTTCGCTTGAGAGCAGAGAATCATTAGTAGGAATTTCTCATTTGGATTATTAGTGAAAGTTTGTGAATATGTTCTAATCTGAACTAACTTGCCACTGTCCATAAGATCAACTAAAGACCCTAGGTCACCACCGTTACGACTTAATCTTGAAGCATCCCAGCATAGTACACAGTTATACTCATCATTTCTGAGGCCATTTAATAATTCGTTATATACCTTTCGTTGACCAGACTCTTTAGCGGAGTGACTCTCTTCTAGAACCTTAGTTACCTTCAATCTTTCCTTTTCAGCCAATAACCTCATTTCGTTTAATTGGGAATCTATAGACATAGCTTGACGCTCGTCCTGCTCGCTAGATTTCCGAGCATATAAGCAATATTTCATTTCTGGAGCTTTAACTTCCATACAGAGCAAAGGTACCGCAATTAAATATAAAGTCTAGTTTTTGTCTACTTATATCTGTTATAAAGAGCTATAATATGACTTAATATGCAAGAAGAGACAAATACACTTAAGGAAGATGAAAGAGCTCACCTTCATAGTACTATTTGGAAAATAGCAAACGATCTTAGAGGTTCAGTTGACGGATGGGACTTTAAGCAATATGTCCTTGGTATTCTTTTTTATCGTTTTATTTCTGAAAACCTTGCTAGTTATATTAATCAAGAAGAGCGAAAAACTGGTGCTAGTGATTTTAACTACGTAACTTTAAGTGATGATGCGGCTGAATTTGGTCGAATAGATACAGTACAAGAAAAAGGCTTCTTTATATTGCCAAGTGAATTATTTGAGAATGTAAATAATAAAGCTAAGAATGATGCAAATTTAAACGAAACTCTCTCCGGAGTTTTTCGCAATATAGAAAACTCTGCTAATGGTACTGACAGCGAAGACGATATAAGAGGGCTTTTTGATGATATTGATGTGAACAGTAATAAGCTTGGTCCAACTGTCGCTAAACGTAATGAACGTCTGGTTAAGTTATTGAACGCTGTTGGGGAACTGAATCTAGGTAGTTATTCAGACCATACTATCGATGCTTTTGGAGATGCATATGAATATTTAATGACTATGTATGCAAGTAACGCTGGTAAATCGGGAGGAGAGTTTTTCACCCCACAAGAAGTGAGTGAACTATTAGCCGAGATAACTGTACACGGCAAGAAGCAAGTAAATAAAGTTTACGATCCTGCATGCGGATCTGGATCATTACTTCTTCAATTTGCAAAAGTTCTAGGCAAAGATAATGTGAGTCAAGGTTTCTTTGGTCAAGAAATCAATATTACCACCTACAACCTTTGCAGAATAAATATGTTTTTACACGATATTAACTATGAGAAATTTAATATTGCACATGGTGACACGCTAATAGATCCAGCACATTGGGATGATGAGCCATTTGATGCAATAGTATCAAATCCACCTTATTCAATTAATTGGGAAGGCGATTCTAACCCTCTACTTATTAATGATCCGCGATTTTCTCCTGCAGGCGTACTAGCACCTAAAAGTAAAGCAGATCTGGCCTTTACCATGCATATGCTTAGCTGGCTTTCTACGAGTGGAACTGCTGCAATAGTCGAGTTTCCGGGAGTTCTTTATAGATTAGGTGCAGAACAAAAAATTCGTAAATATTTAGTAGACAATAATTATGTAGATACGGTAATTCAGCTTCCTGCAGATCTGTTTTTTGGTGTGGGCATCGCTACTTGCATAATAGTTCTGAAAAAGAGTAAAAAAGATAACTCTATACTTTTCATAGATGCTTCAGCCGAATTCGTGCGAGGAGGAAATAAGAATAAACTTAGTGAGAGTAATCGCTTAAAAATTTTAAATGCATTTATTGACCGAAATAATGTGGATTATTTTGCAAAGCTTATTAAGAATGATGATATCGGGAAAAATGAATATAATCTTTCTGTTAATAACTATATTTTACAGAAGGACAATAGAGAGGTCATAGATATCTCTAACATTAATTTAGAGTTAGCGCAAATTGTTGCTAGGCAAACAATACTTCGCAAACAAATTGATGACATTATTAACGATATTGAGAGTACACATAATGAGCAAGATTGATGATTTAATCTTTGAGTATTGTCCTGAAGGGGTAAGTTTTAAAGAATTAGAAAGCATAATTAAAAAAGTAGATAGATCAAATCAAAATGTTCCTAAATCAAAGATTAAATCACATGGTCATTATCCCGTATATACACAAAGCGCAAATCTTAGCCCAGATGGCTATTCAGATGATGATAGCAAAGTAGTTAATGATGTCCCTTTAATTTTATATGGTGATCATACAAACGTACTCAAATGGATTTCTAACGATTTTATAATTGGCGCAGATGGAGTTAAATTAGTAAAGCCAAGTATTGATTCGGGCCTGCAAAATAGATTTCTATATCATTATCTTTGTGAAAAGATTGAAGATATACCAAATGGATATGCTAGGCATTTCGCAAAATTAAAAACTGTCAAAATTCCTACTCCTCCAACTATCGTGCAGAATGCGATTATAGATATTTTGGATAAATTTACCTTGCTAGAAACAGAGCTAGAAACAGAGCTAGAAACAAGACGTAAACAGTATGAATTTTATAGAAATAATCTTTTCGATAATATAGTCCTTAAGGATTCACAAAAGTTATCGCTAGATGATGTATGTACGAAAGTTGATAGAATTAAATGGAAGAACCACACAGATAAAAGGTTCACCTACATAGATCTATCTTCAGTTAACCGCAACAATAATTACATATCAAAACCGCAGACAATAAATTACAAAAATGCGCCTAGCAGAGCACAACAAATTTTAAATGATGAAGACGTTATCTTTGGTACGACAAGACCTACGTTAAATCGTTTGTGCTATATAACTAAGGACTACGAAGGTCAGATATGCAGTACGGGATTCTGTGTTTTAAGAGCTGATAAAAGTATTATATTGCCTAGATATTTATACTTTTTGTTAACGACAAATGAATTTTATAACTTTGTTGCGAGTAATCAGGAAGGGGCGGGTTATCCATCGATTTCTGATACTAAATTAAAGTCTTACAATATTATGGTGCCTAAATTATCCGAACAGAAAAGGGTAGTAAATATTCTTAATAAATTCGACAGACTTGTTAATAGCATAAATGAAGGTTTGCCTGCCGAACTTGTCGCTCGTCGAAAACAGTATGAACATTACCGCAACAAATTATTGACTTTCCCGGAGCTAGTAGCATGAGTAAATTTAATCTTGTTGCTGAAAGTCCTAGTAGTACAGTTGTATCGGAATATACACCAAATAAAGAACGAGCAAAATCTTATCAAAGCGAAGCTGAACTTGAAAAAGCATTTATAGAAAAGTTACAAACACAAGCTTATGATTATTTATCTATTAAAAGCGAAGCTGAACTTCGGGCAAATCTTCGCGCAAAACTCCAAAAATTAAATAGTTTTGAATTTAGTGATTCCGAATGGGAACGTTTTTTTAATGAAAGAATCGCTAATGAAAACGAAGGTATTGAAGAAAAAACTGCAAAAATTCAAGAAGACCATATCCAACTGCTTACGAAGGATAATGGCGAAGTTAAGAATATCTATTTAATAGACAAGACTAACATTCATAACAATTGTTTGCAGGTTATTAACCAGTACGAAATCGATGGTGCAAGAGCCAATCGCTATGATGTTACAGTTCTAGTTAACGGTTTGCCGCTGGTTCATATTGAATTAAAAAGACGCGGGGTACCTCTACAAGAAGCCTTTAATCAGATTAATCGTTATCAGCGAGATAGCTTCTGGGCAGGTAGTGGGTTATTCGAATATGTTCAGCTATTTGTGATTAGTAACGGGACTTATACTAAATACTACAGCAATACAACTCGCTGGCAACATATTAAAGAGTCTGGCGAATCACATTCTAAAAAGGGTAATAAGACTAGTAATAGTTTTGAGTTTACAAGTTGGTGGGCAGATGCTAATAACAAACCCATTATTGACTTAATAGACTTTTCGCAAACATTCTTTGCCAAACATTCTTTGCTCAATGTTATTTCCAAGTACTGCGTATTTACTTCAGAAAAGTTGTTACTCGTCATGCGACCTTACCAAATTGTTGCAACGGAAAGAATTTTAAGTCGCATTCAAGTTTCATCTAACTATAAGAAATTAGGAACTATTGACGCCGGTGGTTACATTTGGCACACAACCGGGTCAGGTAAAACTCTCACTAGCTTTAAGACTGCACAACTAGCTAGCAAGCTTGATTCAGTAGACAAAGTTATATTTATTGTTGACCGTAAAGATCTTGATTACCAAACGATGAAAGAATATGACAAGTTTGAAAAAGGTGCAGCTAATAGTAATACAAGCACTGCAAAATTGCGTAAGCAACTCGAAGATCCTAATTCGCGCATTATTATCACAACAATACAAAAGTTAGACAAATTTATTAAGAAAAATGAACATCATAATATTTATGATGGGCATATTGTTTTAATTTTCGATGAATGTCACCGATCTCAATTTGGTGATATGCATTCTGCAATTACGAAAAACTTTAAAAATTATCATATTTTCGGGTTTACTGGCACTCCTATATTTGCCAGCAATTCTTCTAGTGGTGGTCGTGCTGATCTGAAGACTACTGAGCAAGCTTTTGGAGATAAGTTACATACGTATACAATTGTTGATGCAATAACGGATAAAAACGTATTACCGTTTCGTATTGATTATATAAATACTGTTCATTCTAACGATGATATTGATGATGAAAAAGTTCGATCCATAGATACTGAATCAGTTCTTGGAGCACCTGAAAGAGTGAATAAAGTAGTTCAGTATATCCGCAAGCATTTTGATCAAAAGACTAAACGCAATAGCTACTATAAATTGCAGGATCGTCGATTAGCTGGCTTTAACTCTATCTTTGCGGTTAGCTCTATAGAGATGGCAAAGAAATACTATGCTGAGTTCAAAAGCCAACAAAAAGAGTTGCCAGAAGCGGCAAGATTGAAAATTGCGATCATTTATAGCTTTGGTGTAAATGAAGAAGACCCGGGCTTTGATGGTTTAGAGGACGAAAACTCTGATAGTACTGAAGGTCTCGACCAAAGCTCCAGAGATTTTCTAGAAGATGCAATCGTTGATTATAACAAGTTATTTTCAACTAACTTTGATACCTCTGCCGATAAGTTCCAAAACTATTACAAAGATGTTTCCGATAAGATGAAGAAGCGCGAAATCGACATGCTTATAGTGGTCAATATGTTCCTTACAGGATTTGATGCAACTACACTAAACACATTATGGCTTGATAAGCGACTTCGCCAACATGGTTTACTGCAAGCTTACTCACGCACAAATAGAATACTTAATTCGGTAAAAACATTCGGTAATATAATTAGCTTTAGGAACTTAGAAAAGGCTACAAATGATGCCTTAGCCTTGTTCGGGGATAGAGAAGCAAGTGGCATTGTACTGCTTAAATCTTATTCCGAGTATTACAATGGCTATGAAGATAACGGTAAGCATATACCCGGCTATTCAGATCTCGTGGGTGAACTTATTAAACGATACCCGGTTGGCGAACAAATTATTGGTGAACAAAATCAGAAGTACTTTATTAAATTATATGGCGCTATTCTAAGAGTCCGTAATATCTTAGATTCTTTTGATGACTTTGCAGATATCTTAAGTCCTCGTGATATGCAAGATTACCACAGCATGTATATTGATCTATATAATCAGTTCCGAAACGAATCAGATGCAGATAAAGAAAGCATATTAGACGATGTAGTTTTCGAGATGGAACTAATTAAACAGGTTGATATCAATATTGATTATATATTGGGTCTAATTCGCCAATACCACTCTGGGAATCAAGAAAATAAAGAATTACTCATAGACATTAATAAGGCAATTGACTCAAGCGTTGAATTAAGGGATAAGAAACAACTCATAGAGCAATTTATTAACTCCCTAAATATTAACTCGGTGGTTGAAGATGATTGGCATAAGTTTATCGATGAAAAGAAATCAGAGGAACTTGATAGCATCATTCAGGAAGAGGGTCTTGATCCCGATGAAACTTATAAATTTATAGAAAATGCATTTCGTGATGGTGGCGTAAAATCATCAGGTACTGCAATAACTAAGGTCCTACCTCCAGTGTCACGTTTCTCAACTGATAACGCAAGGGGTAAGAAACGTGAAACGGTACTTGATAAACTTACCTCATTCTTTAATAAGTTCTTTGACGTATAGCTGCAAAGTGCATTAGAAAAATACAAAGTCAAAATGACCTTCATCTACTTTAGTGTGAACGTAATTTAGAACTAACGTTAGCGCATCAACTAAGTCGTCATGTTTTTCTACACCGAAATGTACTAATTGGTTAACCATTTTATTTATTGGCTTGGTGTTAGGAAAGAACACTTTACCTTGCTCAAATAACATACTTGCTGTAACTAAACGTGAATGTTTGTCACCCTTAACGCCTAAACCTTCAACTTCTAATCCTTGGCTAATCAACACTTCTACTGCTGATTGCTGATAGGCTACATTTTCTACTAGAACCAAGGGTCTATATTCGACCTCGAATAGTCTACTGTAGCTATTTATACGCTCACAAGTTTCAAAGAATCCTAGTCGTTCATTCACGAAATGGGTATCTATAAAATACCTTCTGTCGTTAATTGCGTAACCATAAACATGCACAACTACTATTGCAGTATAATCTGCAGAATTACTTTTAGAGATTGCTAAATCAACGCCGATATAGCTATTAATATATTCATTCTCACCATCTTTTTCAGGCAATTCTTCGTAATAATTAATCCATTTCTGATCAATTATTTGACCTTCGTCTGGAACAATTAATAGTAAGTATTCTCTCTGCCATGCTCTAAAATTACCAATTTCTTTCTCCTTAGCTAATATCGACTTATTGTCGGGATACTTTCCGTGCCATAAAGATTCGCCATTTACATTAACAAGTGGGTAGCGTTTAAAGACTCCGGCCATAGATTTGTTATCTATATTGTCCTTAAGTCGCATCAGCAGGGAATCCTCATGTAAAAGGTTCCCTATAGTTATTATCTTGGTATCTTCATCACCAAGTGGCAAAATATCCCCTGTAAACCACTCATACGTTTTGTTACGCCCCTCTATTGTCTTAACTGAGCTCATATCCTCCACATCGTCGGCAATGATTAGATCTGGCCTATATGCACCGTGTCTAACGCCACGAATTGCTTGTTCTGTTGATGCCGTTACAATTCTAGCCTTATATTTGGGAAGAATTAGGGCAGTAGACCCCCACTCGTCAGCCTCTTCCTCTAATGGTCCGAAGTCTTTACGTAGTAGTTCATTGTTTTCGAACTCACGTTTAATATTTAATAAGTGATTACGTGCTTGGCTTTGAGTTTGACTTAAGATAACTACAAACTTTTTCTTTTGAACTCCTAAGATTGCCCACATTGGGTATGACTGAGTAATAATTGTTGACTTACCTGAACCACGGAAGGCTACTATAACGGCATGTTTTATAGATTCATCTTCTGTTATCGCGTATAGCTCTCTATGAAAATCGGCAGTAGGGTGCTTAACGTATTCACTCATATAGAGGTGAAAGAAATAATAATGGCTTTGCTTGGCCAGATGTATCCTGACCGAGCGTTGGTTTTTTAGTAGTTCAAAGTCTAAATCTTTATTTTCCATAACGCTGGCCATCCCCAGTTGTTTGAAGTAGGCCGGCTAACCTTAAAGCATTAGCTACTTGCTGTGCTTGATCTTCAGTTAATATTTGGCTTTCTTGTTTTATTCGGGCATTAAGTTCAATCCTGGTGGTATAAGCACCATGGTGATGCTTTAGCCAGAAAATTATAGCCGTCATATTACGTTCCTTGATAGAAGATATTAGCTGGGATTCTGCAAGGTCATTAATAAAGCCAGCGCTGAGCATAATTGCTTCATCACAGGCTTCAGCAAAATCTGTATCAGACTTCCTCCAGCGGTAATATGTAGCTCTCCCTAAACCTGTTTTACTACATGCAATTTCAACTACAGGAAACTTCTTTAGTTGTTCGAGTAGTCTTTTTTTACCACGTGCTTGTTTCGCTACAATGCTCATGATAATTTCTCCCGTTTTAGTCCAGTAAGCTTTTCCCAGCGGTTCATTATTACCTCTGCGTAAACAGGGGACTTTTCCATTAAGAAGCACCGACGCTTAAGCTTGGTAGCCGCAATTAAGGTTGAGCCTGAACCACCAAAAGGTTCTACCACTAAGTCTCCACGTTTTGTTAACACTTTTATATAGGGAATTAGGATTTCAATTGGTTTAGTCCCGAAGATAATACCTTGGCCTGAACTTTTTTCGTCTGAAACATTAGCCTCTATAAAATCAGTAGGTTGGTACTTCTTGCCGTGTTTATAGCCCTCCCATTGTGGCTTTCCGGATATAGCGTATAGAGCGGTTTCATATTCTTCCTGTAATCCATCAGGTTCTTCTTCATGGTTATATTCAACCGTACCATTTGCTCCTACCATTGCTATATCGTGTTTAGAGAAGAACTTATATTTAGCAGCAAAGCCCTGGTTCCGATTTGGTAAGTGCCAGACTAACATATTTTTAATCTTCCAGTGCTTAGCCATTTCTCCCCAAATAACAGGTATATTCTTCCAGTTCTCATAGCAGATTATTGAGAAATCTGACTTAGCTGAACCCGCTACATTATTCATCCACAGTTCAGTGAAGTTATCTGGCAGTTCGTCTGTTTCAAGATATTTACGATTCTTTTTAGCACCAAATCCTTCAGTCGGTTTGCCATGTCTTTTGCCGGCTCGTAAGTAGTCAAGTATGTAAGGGGGATCAGTAAGTGCTAAGTCGGCCTTTTGACCGTCCATAAGCTTAATAAAATCCTCATCTACCGTGCTGTCACCAACCATCAGTCTAGAATCTCCGAGCTGGTAGATATCTCCCTTCTTAGCTTTAATTTCAGAAATGTTTAACTTATCTAACTCATGTTGAAGATCAAATATTTCTGGGTGATCATTATCTATATCGAAGATGATATCCAGATCTTCACTTGAGAAACCAACATCTGTTAGAAGAATTTCATCGAACTCTGCCAATAGATCCCAGTCCCATGCCCCCTGAGCTTTATTAAGTCTTAGGTTTAGTTCTTGCTCACGTTCTATATCCGGTATATGTACGTAGACTATAGGTACTTCTTTCATTCCCATGTCTTTAGCGACCTTTAGCCTAAAATGCCCACCGATAACAACGTTAAGTCGTTCCTTGGATCCGTTGACGACCAAAGGATCGACTAGACCAAAACGCTTCATGCTCTTAGTCAATTGTTCAATCGCTGACTTATCCCAGCGTCTTGGATTATATGGAGCTGGTTTCAGCTCCGATATCTTAATATTTTGTATAGTTAGTTGTTGCTCAGCCATGGTAATTCTCCTTTCCTTGGCATTAAGCTAATAAAAAAGCCCACCCCACAGCCAAATCGAGGACCGGATCCACATCATAAAGACATGGGGGTCCTCCATTTTGCTGTAGAGTGGGCACTGTCGAGGTGCTTTACCTCTCGGGTTAGTCAATCTCGCTAGTTGACCAACCGTCTACGGCTTTAAGCCGAATACACAATTCCACACTTCTACTATCATGTAGATTGTAAAAGGTGCTGGCGTTTTAATGACTCGAGTTTTTCGAGGGCATCTTCCGCCATATGCACCGGCAAACCAGTTGTCGGCACATATACGCGTAACATACGTTTTTTATTCTTTGCTAGTAGCTCTATAATTTCGTCTTCTTTAAAGTTAATACCAACTTCATAGGTATTGTCTGCAACGGGTTTGATATGGCTATAGGAACGACGTGGCTTACCACCTTTAAGTTGCTTTGCCATATTCCTTACTAGGGAAGTAGGCTTACTTGGCTTCTGAGCATGTAGACTTATATCAGTCAGAATAATATCTATAGAATCCTCGATTGGAATATAGCTACCAGTTGGTACAACGCGCCTCTTCATGATCAGTCGATTATTTATTTTCATATCCTCAGCCTGTCCTAACCCCGCAAGGTGGATTATGGTAATCACGCACAAGCTTTTCAAGTGCCATACGACTGGCTTCGTCGCAATAATAAGCCGATGCGTATAGAGTATCCACTATATGGTTTTGCCATGATTCTTTACGGTCGTGATTAGATAAGCGAGCTTTTATATCACCGGCCTCACCGGCATCTATAACCCTATGATTGTCGCCGTTTTTAGTTGATATTACATATACTCCAGACTCTTGCTTAAGCGAGCCGGTGTTAGTATGCGGTCCGTCAAAGGAATAAATCCCGTTGCTGGTATGAACATTCAGGCTCATGACTTTTTACCCTTTGGCTTTGGGTGAGGCCCAGATTCTTTAACGGTAGTGTTAGGGTGTTTTTTTGCATATTCGGGAGATACAAACCTTCCGTTAATAGCGCTGTGATATTTTGGTGGTTGTGGTTTTGGATTAGAGTTTGTCATTTTTTGACCCTCGTTTTAAGTTAATTTTTATCCTCCCAAAAGAGGACTGCAGCTACATTATAACACGTCTATCTAAAAACTGTAAACAACCCAGAAAGTGTAAAGAAACTTGAATTCAAAAACAAAATTCTATATACTTAAGCTAATGCACAAGGTCCAAGAACAACTTCTTGCGTTATCTAAGAAACAAGACATTACAAAGTTAGGCTTAAGAGAATTAGCTAGAACTCTGAATGTTCGTAATCCGGAAACCATTAAGTACCACTTATCGAAACTACAGGACGCTAAAATTTTAGAAGCACCTGAGATTGATCATAGTGTTCAACAAATGAGTGATTATAAGCTGGTAACCATTCCAGTTTTAGGTGCTGCAAGCGCTGGTCCAGCTACGCAATTCGCTGACTCTAAGGTAGAAGGTTATATAAAAATTTCTTCTAAGCTGTTAAAGACGAAGAAATACAAAGAATTATATGCTTTAAAGGTAGTGGGTGATTCAATGAACCAAGCTAAAATCGAAGGCCAAACAGCCGAGGATGGTGACTACATAATAGTAGATAGTACGAAGAGAAACCCTGTAAATAGTAGCTACGTTATTGCAGTTGTAGATGGGCTCGCTAATGTTAAGCGTTTTGTTAGAGATAACGATCGCATTGTTTTACTATCTGAATCATCGGGTAATTTTTTACCCATATTTGTCCATGAAGATGATGAGCGAGAAGGCTTAATCAGCGGAACTGTAGTGCAAGTAGTTAAGCAACCACGATTCGCCTAAAGGTTTAAGTTAGCTAAATAGTAAAATAGATGTATGTACTTACATCTAAAAGATAGAAAATTCTACGAAGATATTTATGATCGCGTTACCGTTGAGGATGCGCGACGTGGTATGGTTCATTACGATAAATTCTTTCTAGAACTAAAAAAGAAGCTTCCTAAAGACGACAAAATAGACAGACCCGGGAATGCTATATTGCTAAACGTTTTCTATATGCAGACTGTTGGTAACGATTTACTCTATCGTTATGAAAACCGTGAGCGCCATATCAATGAAAGAATGGCTGAAGATGAGAAGAAGGATGAACAAATTGCAACTGCCAGATTAACTAAAGAGCCATATTGCCATCATTGTAATAGGCATGGTTTAAGGATTATAGATAAGTCGTTGATGCATCGAGGTGATCATTATGACCTAAACGAGCCCGAAGAGGTGCTATTTATGCTTAGCTGTCCTCACTGTAAGAAGAAGAGTGCTTTTTGGGAAGATGGTACCGCTTGGAAGGTGAAGGCGATAGTATGTCCAAAATGCAAAACTGAAATGACCCATAAAACAACGACAACTAAGATGTCATTTATCTTTACATATAGTTGTCCATCGTGTGGCCACAGTTATAAAGATAAGATGGATCGTTCTACCAAAGAAGAGGAGAGGTCTGATCCTGAATATGATAAAGACCGTGTCCATTTTTGCCTTGAGGATAAAGAATTCCGGGATAAGTTATATGGAATACAACGTGGTTTTGAAGGTATGGCAGCGCTGGGTAAAGAGCTAAAAGAAAAGGACGATAACAAGCATATATATGATGCAATGAAAGAAGTTAAGAAGCCAAAGATTGCTGAGTTAACTCCCTTACTTGCACCAATTCTAGAGAAAGCTGGATATACTGAGTTTAGTCTAGACAAACCAGAAATGGGGCGGGATGTTTACATAGGTTTTAGTTGCCTAGACACCAAATCAGATCGTGAGGATTATGACAGCAGAAAGACTCTTAAGAAGCTAGTCGATAGAGCTTTAGTAGACACTAACTGGCGTCTAATGAGTGATGGAATAAATTACCGACTAGGTTACTTAAGCGGAAGGATTCGTGCATATGAGCGAGAGGAAGACCTTAAGAAGCTAGTTATGCAAACTAAGAAGTTGAAACCTAAGCAAGTAAGTAGTGAGGCTGATAATCCAGACAATGAATTTAGTATGGATGATGGAAAAGGCGGAAGAATCCAATACTAAAGTGCGGGTTTTGTTCGGTAAATGCTTACTACCTGCTTCTTTTTTAAAGGAACGGTCTCATTTGTCTCATTTATCCCTGTTATCAGGTTCCAGACCGTGATGCTCAACCAAGAAAATTAATACTCCCATTTTTAGTAGGGAGTTTTTTATTTATTAAAAGCAAAAATACTTGACATATTTAAGCATAAAAGCTATAATACGGTTGTTAGTTAAAAAATAAAAAAGGGCAAAAAGTATGGAGAAAACCAACTCAAGAAGTGGATTGGCATTTGAGCTTATTGAAGCTCATGATCCTGCTATTAGTGAGATAGATAGAATACTATCTAGCTTATAAAAAAATCCAAAAAAATAAGAGTTGTCACCAACTCTTTTTTTATTGCCTGAAAATGGTAGCGGCGACAGGATTTGAACCTGTGACCTCGAGCTTATGAGTCTCGCGCTCTAACCAACTGAGCTACGCCGCCATGCTTACAAGATTAAAATATAACATTTTTTCTATCTGTTGCATAGATGATAAGGTATTATATCCTTAATGAAAATTATTTTAGAAGATGGTAGATATGTGGTTGCTGTAAGTGGCGGAGTTGATTCTGTCGTTCTTTTAGATTTATTAACCAAGGAGAAGGGCCTAATTCTTGCAGTCGCTCATTTTGACCATGGCATAAGAGATGAGTCATATATTGATCGAGATTTTGTAGAACAACTTGCCGTTAAGTATGGTCTTGAGTTTTATTCCGAAGATGGCAATTTAGGTAACCGTGCGAGCGAGGAACAGGCTCGAATTGCTAGATATAATTTCCTAGAAAGAGTTAAAGATGAATTTAATGCTCATTTGATCATTACCGCACACCATCAGGACGATCTTTTAGAAACGGCCGCACTAAATATTTTAAGAGGAACCGGAAGAAAAGGCCTTAGCTCACTTAAAAGTACTAAATCTTTGTTCAGGCCTTTACTAAATTATTCTAAAGAAGAAATTATAGAATACGCACTTAAGAATAATCTCAATTGGGTTGAGGATAAAACAAACCTTGATACAAAGTACAGAAGAAACTATGTAAGACATGAACTTCTAAGTAATTTATCGGATAATGAAAAAGATCATCTCATTGATGTTGTCCATAAAACAGATATTATCAATAAGGAGATAGATAAAGCTCTTAATGCCGAAATCAACAACCATACGACTAAAGATGAAATGGATCGTTATTGGTTCGTTATGCTACCACATGATTTATCTGAGGAGATTATGGCTCAGTGGCTCAGAAACAGTGGCCTGGCGTCCTTTGATAGAAAAACTATCAATAGGTCAGTGATTGCTGCAAAAACTTTAAAACCTGGCAAAAAATCTGAAATATACAAAAATTTTAAGCTGCTCATCGAAGATAAAAGCTTAAAAATTATTAAGTAAAACTTTCGTGCGTGATTGCAAACACTCTGTTATAATTATTTATCTATGGATAAAAAAACTTTTCGAGCGCCAGGTAATAAAGATAACGGGGGGAAGAAAGGATTTAAGAATTTTGGATTTATTGCCCTATTAATTCTATTAGGACTAATAGTCTTTGCGGCATATTCTCAATCTTCACCTCTTCAGCAGGTACCTGTTACTCAAGCAATAAATCAGGCTAATAATGGTGAGCTTTCATACATCTATGTGAACGGTAACCAGATGACTATCACTAAAAAGGGGCAGCCAAAAGCAACCGAGAAGTCATTTAAGGATCCTAGTGCAAGCCTTAAAAGCGCAGGTCTTCAAGATAATAAAGTAACAGTAGAGTACGCTCCAACAACATCCAGCGGCTCAACCTGGCTAAATATAGGTCTTTCAATTTTGCCAGTCATCATAATTAGCGCAGTAATTTATTTCATGCTAAAAAGCGCTCAAGGACAGGGAAACCAAGCTATGAGTTTTGGTAAAAGCCGAGCAAGACTATATGGTAATGAAAAAGATAAAGTAGATTTTGGACAGGTTGCTGGTAGTGCTGAAGCTAAGCAAGATCTAAAAGAAGTAGTAGAGTTTCTAAAATATCCTAAAAAGTTCGCAGCTGTTGGAGCTCGTATCCCAAAGGGTGTGCTTTTAATAGGCCCTCCAGGAACTGGTAAGACATTACTCGCACGTGCAGTAGCAGGTGAAGCTAATGTTCCATTTTTCAGCATTTCTGGTTCAGAATTTGTCGAAATGTTTGTTGGTGTTGGTGCTAGTCGAGTAAGAGATCTTTTTGCTAAGGCTAAGAAGAATTCTCCGTGCATTATCTTTATTGATGAAATTGATGCTGTTGGAAGACGACGTGGAAGCGGTATGGGCGGTGGCCATGATGAAAGAGAACAAACTCTGAACCAAATATTGGTTGAAATGGACGGTTTCGAGCAAGGTCAAAATGTTATCGTTTTAGCTGCCACTAACCGATCAGACGTTCTTGATCCGGCCCTACTAAGACCTGGTCGTTTTGACCGAAGAGTCAATATTGACCTGCCCGACAGAAAAGATCGTAAAGAAATATTAGATATTCACTTCAAGAAAATCCCTACAGATAAAACTGTTGACCTTGAATCTTTGGCAGCTAAATCTGCTGGATCTTCTGGTGCAGATCTTCAAAATATGGCCAACGAAGCAGCAATAATAGCTGCGAGGAAGAATAAGAAAGATATCAACAACGAAGATGTTGTTGAGGCGTTTGAAAAAGTAGCAATCGGCCCAGAACGTAAAAGTAAGGTCATGAACGATAAAGAGAAGGAGCTTACCGCATACCACGAATCAGGCCACGCTATAGTTGGTCATGTTCTACCAGATAGTGATTTAGTACACAAGGTAACTATTATTCCTAGAGGCGGTACTGGCGGTGTTACTTGGTTTATTCCTCCAGAAGATAAGAGCTATCACTCTCTTATAGAATATAAAGATGTCCTAGCAAGAATGCTTGGCGGTAGAATTGCCGAAGAAGTAATTTATGGAGCTGACAGAATAACTACTGGAGCTGGCAACGATCTTCAAAAAGCAGCTGAACTTGCAAGAGATATGATTATTAACCAGGGAATGGGCAAGAAGCTTAGAGATCAAGTATTCCATATTGATGAAGGAATGATGATTGAGAAGATCGTCCATGAACGAGAATACTCAGACGAGACTGCCAAAGTTATTGATGATGAAGTTGAGGCTTTAATCACTGAAGCTGCAAATCGTGCCAGGTTTGTTATTAAGGCAAATCTAGATAGATTAGAGAAGCTCAAAGATAAATTACTTGAAAAAGAAACTGTCGAAGCTGAAGAAGTTAAGAAGATTTTTGAAGATTCTGTAATGCCAAAAACTGCTGCTTTGTACTAGACTTTTGTAACTAGTAAAAATAAAATGCGTTAATATGGGTGTGGCTATGAATAAAGACAACGATAACTCAAATATTGCAGGTACATTGCTGTTACTTCAGGTCCCTAGAACTAATGACAAAAAAGAGCTCTCTGCCGAACAAATGTTTGCGAGTCTTCATGGTCTGTTATCCTCACAAAAACAGTCTACTGGTTTTTTTAACGAAACAAGTGGAGAGGCTATAAGTTTTGAAATCGCAGTTATAAACAAAAGAATTGGCTTCTATGTATGGGTACCTGACTATTTAAAAAGCTATGTGGAAGAGCAGATATACGCTCAATATCCTTCAGTTACTGTTACGGAAGTCCAGGATAGGGCTCATGAATCGACCAGCAATCATTCTTATGTATTGGCTTCTGAGCTCAAAATGACTGGGCACAGTGCTCTGCCGATTAAAACCTTTCAGAATTTTGAGGTTGACCCACTGGCAGCAATTACTGCAACTCTTGCTAAATTTAAGGATGATGAAGAAGCATGGATACAACTCGTCATTAGACCTGCAGGTAGAAATTGGCATAAGGATAGCGAGAAATATGTTTCCTCCATTAGGGGAAATAAGTCTAGCGCTAGTCCGCTAGATTTGATCAATAAAATTCTTTATCCTTCTGCAAATAGTTCAGAGTCGTCAGGTAAAATTTCTGATTCTCAACAAACTCGTGCAGCCGGAGCAGAGGGTAAAGCCCAAAAACTAGCATTTGAAGCGGTGCTTAGAATTATGTATAAAGGCAACGGAACTATGCAGGATGCAAAACTTAGACTCCAATCTATTATTGCTAGCTATAAACAGTTCAATACAACCTATCTAAACAGTTTAGATCAGGGAAAAATATCTACTTCTGAAGCCGATATTATAAAGTTTAGACAAAGAGCAATTTCTAAAAAAAGTCTTATTTTTAACATAGAAGAGGTTGCTACATTATTTCATTTGCCACACACTAGTGTCGAAACGCCTTATATCTTATGGGCTTTATCTCAAACCGCCGAACCACCCGCCAGCTTACCAATAGTGAGTAATACCCATAACCCAGCAATCAGTCCAATAGCTACCACAAACTTTAGGGGCCACAATACTATGTTTGGCCTGCCAAGATTTGATAGAAGCCGACACATGTATATTATCGGTCAAACAGGTGTTGGTAAATCTGGACTACTGGAGCTAATGACAATATCTGATATCTATAGCCCATATGGATTCGCACTTATTGATCCGCACGGAGATTATGCCCAAGATACTTTGGCGAGAATTCCCAAAGAGAGAATAAAAGATGTGGTCTATTTCAATCCTGCTGATATGGAATTCCCAATAGCTTTTAATCCCATGGAAGTTCAGGACAAGAAACTCAAGACTCATACTTGCTCTGAGCTCATTGGAGTCTTAACTAGAATGTTTGATTCCTGGGGTCCTAGACTTGAGTACATACTCCGCTACAGCATTTTGGCGCTTCTAGACTACCCTGACTCAACTATGCTAGATATGACTCGTATTTTAACTGATTCGCAGTTTAGGGCTAAGGTTATCAAGCATATTGAAGATCCGGTTGTTAAGAACTTTTGGACAGTTGAATTTAGTAGCTGGAATAGTAAATTTGCTTCTGAGGCCGTAGCTCCAGTACTTAATAAGGTAGGAGCTTTTACTGCTAACCCGTTAGTTAGAAATATTATTGGGCAGAAAAAAAGCTCATTCAATATTCGCCAAATCATGGACGAGAACAAGATACTAATTGTTAATCTTTCTAGGGGACTTGTTGGCGAAGATAACGCTGCACTTTTAGGATCTTTGCTCGTAACTAAGATTCAGCTTGCCGCTATGAGTAGGGCAGATGTGCCAGCTAGTCAGAGAACTCCATTCTATCTATATGTCGATGAGTTTCAGAATTTTGCTACCGATTCATTCGCGACAATACTAAGCGAAGCTAGAAAATATGGACTTAATCTCACAGTCGCTAATCAGTATATTGCTCAAATGCTACCCCAAGTCAAAGATGCGATATTTGGAAATGTTGGTTCAATCGTAGCCTTTAGAACTAGTGCTGATGATGCTCGAACTATGCAGAAATACTTTGAGCCCAAATTCACTGAGTATGATCTAGTGCATATGCATAACAGGCACTTCGTCATAAATATGACAATAGAAGGAGAAAAAGTCCCAGCCTTCTCTGCAATTACATTGAATCTGCCGAATATTGAAACTAATTTCACTACTGAAATAATTGAACATAGTAGAATGATGTATTCAAAAACTAGCCAAGAAATATCTAGTTCTATTAATGAATATTATCTAGTGGATAATAATCAAGAAAAAACCACTCTCAGTAACTCGGTAATTTCTGGAATAACCAAAAAAAGGATAAGGGTTAGAAAAAAGAAAAATTCAAATAATGAGTCAGAAATTAAGGATAATCAGACAATTAACTTTCATTAAAAATATGTTCTAATTTATTTACTTTGCTAAGCATAAGGTATAAAGTATATATGTAACACTTTAAGTGAGGGGAAATATATGACAGGAAAAATTGAAGGAATTATTGTACTTATACTTATAGTATTGTTGTTGTTTGGATCAAAGCGAATTCCAGAACTAGCTAGAAGTATTGGTTCTTCAGTGCGAGAAGTTAAGAATGGATTTAGCGGAACTGAAAGTACTTCTACCGAAAAAAAAGAAGATTAATAAAAATATAAGGGTTTGGGTGTGACTTCGTCTGAAACTTTTCATGACCATGTAAAAGAGCTACGAAATAGACTATTTATTGTCTTTCTTTCTGTGGCTCTTTTTTCTATTTTAGGCTATGTTTTAAGAAATAATCTATTAAATTTCATACATCAGCCCTTAAATTCACCTCTTTATTACAACACCCCTGCAGGAGCATTTAATCTTAGTTTTAAGATATCTGCGGTATTTGGTGTATTCATATCGATTCCAGTCATTCTTTATAATATTATAAGGTTTGTTCAGCCAGCCCTTTTTAACACTATTAAGCCAAAGACTATATTAATTATATTAAGTACATCATGCACCTTAGCAGTTATGGGTGCTGCATTTGGCTTTTATATCCTTTTGCCACTATCGCTACATTTTTTTGGTGGATATTCTACCAAAAATATATCGCCATTGTTGTCCGCTAATGAATACTACAATTATGTGTTGAATATGATAATTGCTTTTGCGATACTTTTTCAAATTCCGCTAATAATTGATTTTATTAATAGAATAAAACCCTTTAAGACAAAACAATTACTAAAATATCAAAAGCATGTAATTGTTGCATCTATTATTATTGCTATCATATTGCCATTTACTTTTGATCCATTAACTCAGTTTGTGGTTGCTGTGCCAATTGTAGCTCTATACTATTTTTCAATTGCATTCGTTATGTTTAGTAACAGATTGACTTCTACTCAAAGAGCTAGAATCAGATACTCCAGTATCCCGCCAATGGCAAACAGATCAGATAGATATATTCCAGTTTTTAAGAGCGATGAATTGAACATAAAAACTCATTCGGTCACGAATATCAACAAGCAACCCACTAAAGTTAGGACTATGAATAAGTCTAGAAAAAATAGTTCATTTATAGACGGCTTCAGACCAGTTGTTCGTGGAATTTAGACAAACAAATCCCTAATATCCAAATACCAAACTGATTATGCTTCATTGCATTATTTACAACAGTATTACTTTATTGTAGAATACTAAGCCTAATGGTAAGTTTAGCTCCAAAATATTTTGGGTGGGCTGAATGCATTAAAGTTATATTGATTTTTTTAATAACTTTTTTATTTGTATTGAATTTGCATACTTTGAAATCTTTTGCAGCAACAACCGAAATAATCGCTTTTGTATCACCTGTAAGAGAAATTGTTGTTGATTCAAATAATAATTTAGTAGAGGTTTATAGCAATACAGGTTTAGATGTCTTTCCAGTAGTTCATAGCGGCACTATTAATGGTAAAATAATTCCCATGAATCAATCGGCATTAACTAGCTACAGGAAAATTCTACCAAATATTAACTTCTCTAAATATGGTTTGGTTTATAAGAAACAAGATAAGAAACAGAAATTTTCATTCCCTATTCTAATTACTATTGATACATTAACCAATACCCGTCATTAGCATTGGTCCATTAAAAGCCTGAATCAAATATATAGAATAAATATTGCTATTTGCCACAATCGCAGGTTCAGTTGCAGGAGGGGGGCTGGAATATACATTTGCAAGACCCGATCCGTAATAGTAACCATCCCAGTAAATTGTGAAACTAGCATAGGACTGATATTCTCCAGCGGGTATGTTTATAAAAATTATTGAATCATACGTCGTCGTTGTATTGAGCTGAGGATTTATATTCAAATTGTAAAAAAACCAAGACGGACCATATGTTGTCGAATAGTTGACCGCGTTAGAATAGTCCACTCTAGAACTGCCTTGGGCGTAAAGTCCAACAACCACATTTACTGGCGACGCAGCTGTAATGGCAGCATAGAAAGCTATTTGGGCCGATTTTCCAGGAGCAGACATTATACCTGAAATTCTGTATATTGCTTTATTTATAGCTGGGTTACCTGAGTTATTGTTTGGCGGAGAGTAAACCGTAGAACTCGATCCTGCAATTGTGTAGCCAAATGTTGGGTCAATAGTTATTGGGTAATTTGCGGAGTCAAGAAAACTTTGGGGAACTGTAATATTCAAATCACTCACTCCATCCCAATTCGGATCAAATGAACACCAAACTTTGTTTCCTTTTGAGTCTACAGCCCAGGGTCTGTATATGTGAAATGCTTTATTTGGCTGATTTCTGACCGTGTCAGTTCTATATGCGGCGTAGGACCCAATCACATTATCCGGAATTCTATCCTCTATTGATCCTGGAATACCGCTTTGATAATAGAATGCCAATCCTTTTGATTGAACAGATAGCGGAACGATATTTGTTGAGGGCTTATTATTTAAAACAATTTCAAACTCAAATCCATCATTTTCTTTTTTTGATGAAAAAGGTGGGAATTGAGATCTGTCAGCATTCTTTATCCAAGAATTGCTCGACAGACAATCGTTTAAGGTTTTGATGAGGTTATTTTCATCTCCATTGAAAGTGTCACTTTTCAGCGGTATTCCAATTAAAGTACTGTATCTTTTAATAATTTGATCAACCAAGTCATCTGGTAAATTGCTATTTGCGGCGGATAGGCCATAAGCATACTGGTCATTCGGAGTATTGTCGATGCCAGATTTATAGTATTTATAAACATCGTTATATTGACTGCTTATATTAATGTAGACCATATAAGCCGTTTCAAATGTTCCACCCGAAAAGAACTTAACCTTCTTACCATTATCATCAAAATATAGCTTACCACCCTTTTGATCTACTATATTTACGTATTTTGAGACAATATCTTTTGTAGCTTGAATAAAGGTTGGTTCAATTTTCGATACATCGTCTCGATCATAGCTGAAATGTATTTCAACAAACTTAAGACCAGCATCCATATACAAGGGATTCCAGTTCATTTCACCCGAAAAACGACACTCAGGTATATCTATTGAGGTAATGTAGTCGGATGTATTATATGATCCATAATAGAGCATGCTTGGACAGTTTACGTTATAGCTTAATATGGTCTGATTACTCCAGAAATAGTTTTTATCTATTTCAAACTGAGAAGAAATTGTTACAGGATCAAGATCTTTTTGCTTTATATATCTAATGGTTTTTTTATCAAAAGATGAGTCTTTGAATATGGGATAAAAATTAGAAGTACCATTTCCGAATTTATAGCTCACTTCATTTCCAGTTGCACTATATGTGCCACCAGAATCTTTTAGGCCGATACTGAGATTTGCCGCGTTACCCCATTTTTTTATCTTAACTCTAGGGTAGAAGCTGGTTTGCATTTCATCACCAACCACTGTTTCCCAATTATCATTATTATAGCTTCTATATTTCATTGCTATTGATAGAAAATATTATAGTCAACTGAAGTGGTTGGTGCTGTGCTTCCAGCTCTTGTAGTTGTCATTGCTATTACAATACCATTTGAGAATTTTATTCCTTGAGTTGGAAATGCATTTGCACCACCGAATGCTGGAATACCGAATGACATTGTTGGAGCAGTGGTCCCCAGGGTTGCGCTTCCGGTTGAGCTTACGTCAAATATCTGACAATATGCTACGGTGCTGTTGTTGTTAAAGAAATACCATCCATAAAGAGTTGACGGTGTATTTGTACCCGATGCCTTAATTGCTGTTAAGGTGTTTAATATTGAGTTTGATGCGGTCTGCATTCCAACACCAGCAACCGCTGAGTTATTGACTTCAGTAGATAAAAAGGCTGGAGAGTTAGATTGACCTGTTATTGCTACTGCACCTGTACCAGAAGTATAAGCTGAAGATAAAACTCTAACTACAGAAGTATACGCAGATTGTGGTACATAATAACTTACAGATGAGTTATCTGTTAAGGTTATAGTCGTACCTGGAGCTATGTATTTGTTGTTCTGAACATCCCAAATAGGAACGTTATAGTAAGTTGTGCTACCATCATCCGAAGCGGTTATTCCGAATTTAATACCTGAGTAAGTTCCATGTATCGTTACCAATGCCCAAGAAAAACCAGTTGCAGATGTAGATAAAATAGAACTTGATGAAGTAGTTATGCTACCAGTATTTCTAGCAGATACAGGTGTAGATGTAACTGAACCAGATACTTGAGCTAATATGTTTGTTGGTGCAAAAGGGACTGTTTTTAGTTCTAAAGTACCAGTGGCAGTACCAGATGTATAAGCAGTCATTCTAACTCTTAGATATCTGAAGTTACAAGAACCACTAATAATACCAGTAGTAGTCATAGTAGAGATTGGCTGTGTATTGTTTACCCAAGTACCATAAACTGATACAAAGTTTGTATTATCGTTTGACCCTTGTAAGGTTAATGTACCTGCCCAAGTACCTGCTATTTGAAGTGCAAATGTTGAATAACCACTAACATCAGTACTTGGCACTAAGTCAGCATTAAGAGCACCAGCAGTCAAAGACCCAACTTCTTTATAAGCAGGGGCTGTTAACTGAGCATTTTGTCCTGCCGCTGTTCCATCAGATTTAAGTACGTTGACAACATTTGTACCATCAGTTATTTTTGTTTGACTTGTTGATCCAGAAAGTGTTACAGGTACTGCGCTTTGATCATTAGCTATAACTACTGGGGCAGAGTTTGCAGACGAAGTTTGACCGTTTGGATTTACAGGATTGTATGCCATTTAAATAACGAACCAATTAGAGCCATTGCTGACCACTGTTACACTTACATACTGAACGGAAATTACAGCACTAGATCCCCCATCAATAGTTTGCGAAAGTACCGTGCTCACTGTTACCGTAGTACCTGTCGCATCAGTCTTTTTTACGGTGTAGAAGTTGCTATTATTAACCGCAGTAGGCAGAGTGATCGTAATACTACCAGAAGCTAGTACAGTTTCCCCTGGATAAAGTTGCATTGAATAATTAGTAGACTGAACAGAGATAGTGCTTAAAAAACCAGCAGCTGTATGTGATGATGAAAGAAAGTTATTGAGGATAGCACCCCAAGCGCCACTATCTGAGCCTAGTGATGGTAATCTAACGGGATATGTACTTGTAGGTAAATTTGGGTAAGCGTTAGCCACTTCTATGACTCCTTTGATTACATTTTAACATGTAGCATGAGCATTTTTCAAAAATGATTTATATTCTTTATCACTTATGGTAACATTTGTTTATGCAGCCCAAAATGAGAATTAAAAGTACCTCAATTCTAAGTCTTTTCCTAGCCCTTACACTAATCTTGGGTGGAGCAACTGTAGTTAGCGCTGCAACCGCAAACACAACCATCACTTCAGTCGTTAGTCCTGTTATTGCCGTCACATCAACAGGATCGGTTGCGCTACCTGTAACTCCAAGTGGAGCTGGTGTTCAAACCGTAGCAAGCGATACCGTGACTGTAAATACTAACGACTCCGTAGGATATACACTAACTCTAGCTAGCTCTTCAGCTACCGTGACCTTAACTAGTGGTGCAAACACCATTCCTGCTTCAACGGGTACGCAAACTACACCTGTTGTCCAAACAGCAAATAGCTGGGGATATTGTGTTTCAGGTGTTGGAGGCTTTGCTGCAACATGTCCTGCCAGCGCAACTTCAAACCAAGCAATAAGCGCAACATATAAATTTGCTGGAATACCAGCATCAGGTGCTGCCAACACAATAGCAAACCCAGGCACAGCTCAAACATATGCTACTAACGCCACGACAACTGTTTGGTATGGCGTAGCTGCAAATACCACCCTGGCTTCTGGATCTTATACTGGAACAGTAGTTTACACGGCTACTGCTAACTAGCATGCTTAATGCAAAATTATTAATTGATAAATCCCCTCTATGAATGGACATGTAAAAGCCAAGATAATAATAATTTTATTTGGCATTTTCTTCTTAGTGCCTCAACATGCATTTGCTGATAGTCAAACGCTCGCTGTGAGTCCAACCAATGTTCAGTTAAAACTGGATAGGGGCAAGGTCAGCCAGGGATCTTTCAATATAATAAATCAAGGAACCGGAACATACAGTTTCAATGTTTATGCAACCCCTTATAGCGTAAAAGGCGAGGACTATACCCCTGACTATGTCCCAATTGCAGGCGCTACAAATATTTCAAATTGGTTTAAGTTCTCTTTAAAGAATTCAACCGCTTCCGAGGGTCAGTCTATTGAGGTTGACTATACTGTGACTGTACCGAGCGATGTTCTTGATGGTGGATATTATGCTGTTGCATTTGGCGAGACAAACAACCCTAAAGCTGCTCTCGGAGTCACAATTAATGAACGAGTAGGAATGCTTTTCTTTATACAAGTGGGTGATAATGTAGTAAAAAAAGGGTCAATAGCTTCGTTCACTTCAAAGTTCTTGCAGTATCCACCCTTAACTTCAACTATAAGAGTTATGAATAATGGCTCAACTTATTTCCAGGCTAATTATCAGTACACAGTTAAAGATATTTTCGGAGGCACTAAATTATCTCTAACCGCTCAAAGAGTCATCCTGCCTCAAACTATTAGAAAGCTTGATTTACCTTGGAAAAATTCACCCTCTATCGGTCTTTTTAAAGTTTCAGGTAATGTCAATTTCTTAGGCCAAGATCATTTCACTGGTACTAAATATGTGCTTGTTATGTCACGCCCAATAAGAATAATTTCAATCATAGTCACAGCCGTATTGGTAATATTATTCATAGTCACAACTTTCATAAGCAAAAAAAATAAGCGACGAAATAAATATTCCAAACGAAAATGAATAAAATATTAAGATATTTCGCTTTAATTGCGATTCTTATTACGACTATTTTCCTGATTCCAGCAATTAGTGCCTCAGCCCTAAATTATGGACAAGGTACTTATGGAACATGCACATACAATACTTGCGGCATAAGCATTACAAGCTCAAGCAATATTAGCGTAAATATAACTCCTAATACTTCTGGAACCTGCTCGATTAATAATGATAATGTTGTTGTTACTACCGATAGCTCAACTGGTTATAGCTTAACTGTATCTACCAATAGCTCATCCAACTCCCTCTCAAATGGTGGTTCGAACATAACATCAACTGCTGGGACATATAGTGTTCCATCCACTCTAGGCATTAATCAGTGGGGCTATAGAGTAGATGGTGTTGGTGGTTTTGGGGTGGGGCCTACATCAGCAATATCTAATGTAGCTTATCCTATTTCCACATTGTTTGCTGGTGCACCACCTAATACGGGAACTGTAACGACAATTATCAACACTAGTTCGCCTGCAAATCCTGCTGTAACGACTGAAGTTTGGTACGGTGTTTGTGCGGATACGAGTCTTAACTCTGGAACATATAACGGTACTATTTTGTATTCGGCAACGACTAACTAGTACCGCATCATTTGACAGTAGCTGTAATAAAAACTATACTGTTAATTAATAAAACTAAAAATAAATATGATAAAAGTAGAAAATATCCTCACTCAAGAAATGAATAGACGCCAATTTTTGGGCGTTATTGGTCTTGGGATTATTACGCTTTTTGGAATACCAACCCTTTTGGGTGTCCTAAGTCCTGACAGAAAACAAGAAAATACTAACATTTCATCTGGATATGGCGCATCAAGTTACGGAATGTAAAAATATATAATTTTCACTGTTATCTAATCTAATACTGTTTTATACTAAAAGGTATAAGTATTGCCAATGATTGAAAAAACTAAAAAAAGATTAACAAAAAAATTAACCTTAAGCAGTGCAGCTACTCTTTTGGTTGCCTCAGCTTTCATGAGTCAACTACTTAGCCTTGTAAGAACAAAACTAGTTAATGCAAACTTTCCAGCTGTAGGCATTCACTCTACAGACTCATATTTTGCAGCTTTCAATATTCCAGATTTCTTCTATTTCACTATAGCGGCAGGTGCGCTAGGTGTTGCTTTCATGCCAATTTTAGCAGAGCATCTATACAGAAACGACCGAAAGGGTATTTGGGAACTGTCTAATAGCCTAATGAATCTCTTGGCAATAATAATGGGGCTAGTCGGAGTATTTATATTTATTTTTGCCAGACCTCTTATCCAGAATATTGTTGCTCCAAACCTTGGGCCAACACAGTTGGATGACGCAGTGACAATAATGCGTTTTTTGGCATTCAATCCCTTTCTTTTTACTCTCTCAGGAATTTTGTCCAGTGTGCAGCAAACATTCGGTAGATTTTTCTTTTTCGCAATTGCCCCAATCTTCTATAACATTTGCATAATCCTAAGTATTTTTATATTCAAAGATAATATAGGTGTTGTTGGGCTTGGTATTGGAGCATTGTCTGGAGCGGTATTGCAACTACTTATAATTCTTTTGGGCAATCGCAAATTAGATTTCTATTGGAAACCAAAAATTATCTGGAGAAGCAGGGACTTTAAGCGAATTTTACGTAATCTTCCACCAAGGGCACTTGATCAGGGAATGGATCAGATGGAAAACATTGTTGAAACTAATTTCGCCACAAGAATCGGACAAGGCTACGTATCCTACTGGAATAACGCCTACACACTTGCAGCCGCTCCAGCACTGCTAATTGGTACGGCTATATCGACTGCAGCATTTCCTCGCCTCGCTAACAGGCTTGCCGCCGGAAGATATGATTTATTTCGTATCGATTTCTTGAGAGTACTTAGAATAATAACCTGGATTATAATGCCAGTAATTGTTATCTGTTATTTTGCTAGAGGATATTTGGCTCGACTTATTTTTTCCAGAAACGCCCCAGAAATATCTTTAATTTTTGGGTATTTAACTGTAGCCATATTTTTTAGAACCATATATGCAATTGTATCTCGATGGTTCTATGCTCAAAATGACACCAAAACTCCTCTTTTCGTATCAATCTTCACAATATCTTTCAATGTTTTCCTGGTGTGGTATTTAACGAAACCTTCCAGCTACGGTGCTGCAGGGTTAGCTATTGCGGCATCGATTGTTGCTATGGTTGAGGTCTTGATTCTTTTAGTGATTATGGTTAAGCGCGATCATTTACTATTTAATCGAGGCTTTTTTGGTGGAATTCTTAAAATTTTTTCAGTAACTGGTTTCTCAGTTATAGCTGGAGTAATAACTCTTACCTTCTTGCCTCTTGGATCCCTAGATAAAGGGTTCTTTTTGCTAGGGTTTAAGCTGTTAATAATAGCTAGCGTAATCTTTAGTGTTCATATTGGAATGTCATATTTATTTGGGCTTGAAGAGGCCTCGATTGTTGTTAAGAAAATAAAAAGAATTATTTTAAAACCTTTAGGGGTGGAATACTAGTCCAACTATTTGTATAATGCCGGAGATGGATTTATCTAATATTCGTAATTTTTGTATTATTGCTCATATTGATCATGGTAAAAGTACTTTAGCTGATCGGCTCCTTGAAGAGACCGGTACTATTGAACGCCGCAATATGAGAAATCAGCTGCTAGATAAGATGGATCTCGAACGCGAAAGAGGAATAACTATTAAGTTGGCTCCTGTTCGAATGAATCACAATGGCTACAGTCTTAACCTAATTGATACTCCAGGGCACGTAGACTTTAGCTATGAGGTATCAAGGAGCCTTAATGCCTGTGAGGGCGCTCTGCTTGTCGTAGATGCGTCTCAGGGCATACAGGCTCAAACTCTTGCTAACGTATATCTTGCTATGGCCGCTGATCTCGAAATAATTCCAGTTCTTAATAAGATTGATCTTCCCGCCGCAGACGTAGATAAAGTATCTCGTGAGGTTATTGGCCTTCTTGGTTGCAAAAAAGAGGACATACTCCTAGTAAGCGCTAAAACTGGAATGGGAGTGGATAAGGTACTTGATGCGGTAATTGAAAGAATTCCAAGCCCTAAAGGCGAATCAGATAAACCAACAAAAGCGCTTATATTTGATAGCTACTATGATGATTACCGAGGGGTTATCCTCTACGTTAGAGTTGTTGATGGTCAAATCAAGAAGGGCTCAGAAATTAAAATGATGTCAACTAAATCTGAGGGTATAGCTCTTGAAGTTGGTAGCCTAAATCCCGATCTCAATCCTCAAGCCTTACTTTCATGTGGCGAGATTGGTTATATTGTCACAAACCTAAAAAGTACTAGAGAGGCTAAGGTTGGAGATACTGTTACCTTGCTAGCAAATCCCGCTGAGACTTCACTGCCAGGCTATAAAGATGTAAGACCATTTGTTTATGCTGGCTTTTTCCCAAGTTCAAATGACCACTATAAGACACTTAAAGATGCCATTGAAAAACTAAGTTTATCTGATTCTGCCTTGCAATTCGAACCAGAAAATTCACCAGTACTGGGACATGGTTTCAGGATAGGCTTCCTAGGGCTACTACATATGGATATTGTTAAGCAGAGACTAGAACGTGAATATGACCTCGATTTAATAATTACCAACCCATCCACTGATTACCATGTTGAGCTAACCAGTGGTGAAAAATTCGTAATAAGATCAGCTTCAGACTTACCTGACGTCTCAACCGTTAAAGAAATAAAAGAGCCATGGATTAATGGTGAGATAGTGTTACCTAAGGATTATCTTGGACCAGTACTGCAGTTAATTGTTCAAAGACGAGGACTGCAAAAGAATATTAGCTATGTAGATGCGGACTTAGCGGTTATAGACTTTGAGGCACCACTAGCTAACCTTCTTACAGATTTTTACGATCAGCTAAAAAGTCTTACTAGCGGCTACGGTTCATTCAACTACGACATTAAAGATTACCGAGCCGAAGATCTAGTAAGGGTAGATTTCTACATTGCCGGAGAAAAGATGGATGCCCTAGCCATAATGCTGCACAGAAACGAAAGCGTTGCAGTCGGAAGAGAGGTCACAGCTAAGTTGAAGGATGTTATTCCGCGGCAACAATTTAAGGTAAGTATTCAGGCTGGTATTGGTGCTAGATTTATAGCCAGAGAAGATATAAGTGCCTTTAGGAAAGACGTAACTGGGTCTCTTTACGGTGGAGATGTGTCTAGAAAGAAAAAGCTCCTAGCAAAACAGAAGAAGGGTAAGGAAAGAATGAAGAGATTTGGAAAAGTCGACATTCCTTCAGAAGCCTTTACAGTTATGCTAAAAAGAGAAGATTAATTGGCTTTAAAAGCTTTAAGATCGTCCAATATTTCCTGAGAATGGGTCTGAGGGTCGACGCCAATATATTCTTTTACGATATTACCGCTGGGGTCAATTAAGTAGGTGTTTCTGTGTATTCCAAAAAACTCTCGGCCCATAAATTTCTTTGGCCCCCATGCTCCATAAGCCTCAATAGTAGTGTGCTCAGGATCACTAAGTAGGGTAAAGTTCAGATCATTCTTATCTGAGAATTTTTTGTGAGAAGCTACTGAGTCTTTAGATATACCAACAACGCTAGCTCCTGAAACAGTTTCGATGACTTCGCGCGCGTCCCTAAAATTACATGCTTCCTTAGTGCATCCTGGTGTGGCATCCTTAGGGTAAAAGTATAAAACTAGCCATCTGCCAGCATAATCCTTAAGGGTTTTATATTCCGAATTTTGATCTTGAAGTTTGAAATCTGGTGCTTTTTTCATATCCTTCTAGTATAGTTGATTACTAACAGATGAACAATCTTAAAAACATTAATGAATTCAGGCAAATCATATCTGTTTATGAGCCTTCAATAAGCTCGAAAGAATTACTCGATAAAGTAAACCTAACTCTTCTTGTTGCACCAAGCTCTACAGGCAGAAATACGACAATCAACGAGCTCGTAAAAAAGGATCAATTCCAGTTTATAGTTACAGATACTACCAGGGCGCCTAGGATTAATGACGGTGTTCTTGAAAGAAATGGAGTTGAGTACTTTTTCAAATCTGAAGAACAATTCCTTGAAGGTCTAAATGAGGGACTATATTTAGAAGCTGAAGTAATACATGGTCAGCAAGTTTCCGGTATTAGCATTAGAGAGCTTAGGAACGCATTCGACAATAATAAGTATGCTATAACCGACGTAGATATAGGTGGAATCGAAGCTATACTAAAATATAAGAGTGATGCTCATATAATAATGCTGTTGCCTCCTAGCTTCGATGAATGGCTAAAAAGGCTCACTGGAAGAGGAAAAATGCCACCTGAAGAGATTAAAAGAAGAATGGAGACGGCTCTTAGGATTTTTCAAGCAGGACTGAAGAGAAGCTATTTTAACTATGTAATTAACGTAGACTACGTTGATTCAGCAGAAATAATAAATGATACTAGCGTTAATAAAAAAACCAGTCCGGTATCAAAACAACAGGCTAGAGAGCTAATAAACACCTTGATTTCTGACACTAAAAATTACTTAGAAACAAAAATAACTTAGCACTCTTGACTCACGAGTGCTAATTGTCTATATTTATATATGTAACCTTAAGTTATAAATATGACAGATAGACAAAATAGAATATTATCAGCAATCGTAGAACAGTATGCAGAGGTAGCATACCCTGTAGGCAGTACCTTGCTTGCTAAAATTTTCAATGTTAGCCCAGCTACTATTAGATCTGAAATGGCCGAACTTGAAAGACTAGGATTTGTATCTCAACCCCACACTAGCGCCGGAAGAATTCCAACAGATAAGGGATATAGACACTATGTGAATTCAATTGCCGTTTCTGAAAATTCAGATTTACCTATACGTGGAGCAGATAGAGCTATTAATGCAAGAGTCCATAGCGGAGGAGTTCCTGAAAGAATTATCCGTAATGCCGTAGACACATTAGTTGAGCTCACTCACAATCTTGGTCTTGCAACGATAGGTAATCAGCTCTATATGAGTGGCCTATCTAATCTATTTGGTCAACCAGAATTCATCCAGGCCGGTCAGGTTCAGGAAGTTGCAAGATTACTAGATAACTTGGAGCCGTGGCTTCGAGAGGCTGCACCTAATGAACCTCTAAGCGTATTCATTGGCACCGAAAACCCAATCGGAAGAAGTGCAGGGTGTTCATTAATAATTAGTCGATTCGATAGCCCCTATTCAGACAATAGTTACATTGGAGTCTTAGGCCCAACAAGACAAAGCTACAGAGATGTAATGGAATATGTAAAGAAAACAGGTGAAGCATTAGGAGGAGCGTTATATGAGTAAAGAAAATTCAAAAGTAGAAAAGCCTAAGGTGGCTAAAGTTAAAGAAGATCCAAGAATTGCAGAGCTTACTTTAGCATTGCAGCGAGAAAGAGCCGATACTATCAACATTCGAAGACAGCAAGAAGAGCAAATGAAGAATGTTAGATCAGTAATCACAGGTAGTTTAGTCACAGAGTTTTTGCCGGTTATGGATAATTTCGAAAGATCATTAAAGCATGTCCCAGAAGACTTAAGGACGAACGACTATATCAAGGGAATCGAAGGAATTGTAAAACAATTCGAAAAGGTTATCTCAGATATGGGCGTTAGTCGTATTAAGACTGTCGGCGAGGTCTTTGATCCTCAACTTCATGAAGCTGTTTCTATGGAAGATGGAGATGGTACAAAAGAAGTAGTGTCAGAGGAGCTTCAAGCAGGATATGTCTTAGGCGATCAGGTCATTAGACACGCAATGGTAAAAGTAAGAATGGAGAAATAATATGTCAAAAATTATAGGAATCGACCTAGGTACAACTAACTCAGCAATGGCAGTAATGCAGGCTGGAAAAAGTGAGATTATTGCAAACTCAGAAGGTGCAAGAACTACTCCTTCAGTTGTAGCAGTAAACAAGAATAAAGAAAGACTAGTTGGTCAGGTAGCCAGAAGACAGCAAGTTACTAACTCGGCTAACACTATTTATGAGGTTAAACGATTAATTGGACGTAGATTTGAAGATAAAGAAGTCCAAAGAGATCTAAAACTCATGGGATACGAAATGGTTAAGAGTGGTCAAAGCGTTAAGGCTAAGATGGGTGATAAAGAATATAGCCCTGAAGAGATTAGTGCAATGATTCTATCTAAGCTTAAAGCTGATGCCGAAGCATTCTTGGGCGACAAAGTCACTGAAGCTGTAATTGCAGTCCCTGCATACTTTGATGATTCACAGAGGCAGGCTACTAAAGACGCCGGTAAAATTGCTGGTCTTGAAGTAAAAAGAATAATTAACGAACCAACAGCCGCAGCATTAGCTTACGGATTAGATAAGGCTGGCAAAAAAGACGAAAAGATTGCAGTTTATGACCTGGGTGGTGGTACATTCGACGTATCAATCCTAGAACTAGGTGATGGTGTATTTGAAGTAAAATCTACAAATGGTGATACTCACCTTGGTGGAGCTGACTTTGACCGGGTGATTCTTAACTATCTTGCCGATGAATTTAAAAAAGAACATGGTGTAGATATTTCTGAAGATAAAGCTGCAATGCAGAGACTACGTGACGAAGCTGAAAAAGCTAAGATTGAGTTGTCTACAACCAATGAGGTAGATATCAACCTGCCATTTCTTACCGCTGACGCAGATGGTCCTAAACACTTTGAGCACAAACTAACCAGGGCTAAGCTTGAGCAGCTAGTCTCTGACTTAATAGACAAGACCGCTGAACCATGTGAAAAAGCATTAAAAGATGCTGGACTTAAGGCAAGCGATATTGAAGCAGTAGTTCTTGTGGGTGGAATGACACGAATGCCAGCCGTTCAGGAGAAAGTTAAAAAGATCTTCGGCAAAGAAGCTATGAAGGGTGTTAACCCAGATGAGGTCGTAGCAATTGGTGCTGCAATTCAGGCTGGAGTATTGCAGGGTGACGTAAAGGATGTTCTATTGCTAGACGTAACACCACTTTCATTAGGAATTGAAACTATGGGCAGTGTTATGACTAAACTTATTGAGCGAAATACTACTATTCCGTCATCTAAGAGTGAAGTATTCTCAACTGCAGCAGATAATCAATCTCAAGTTGAGGTTCATGTCCTGCAAGGTGAGAGAGGAATGGCTGCCGATAACAAATCTCTAGGTAGGTTTGTGCTGGATGGAATTCCATCAGCCCCAAGAGGAGTTCCTCAAATCGAAGTAACATTCAATATTGATGCCAATGGAATTTTAAACGTTACAGCTAAAGATAAGGGTACTGGCAAAGAGCAGAGTATTACAATCCAGGGTAGCGGTAACCTAGATAAGACTGAAGTTGAGAAGATGGCTAAAGAAGCTGAAGCCCATGCAGAAGAAGACAAGAAAAAGCGAGAAGCAATTGAAAACAAGAATTTATTAGATAATGGAATTTACTCGGCTGAAAAAATGAAGTCAGATAATGCTGATAAGTTTTCTGATGAAGATAAAAAGACAATTGACGAAGCTATTGAAGAGGCTAAAAAAGTCTCTGAAGATTCAGATGCAACAGATGATAAGATCAAAGAAGCATTGAAAGCGCTAAACGATAAAATTATGCCAATTGGTGCTAAGATGTATGAACAGTCAAGCGACGAATCTAAAAAAGAGGATGAAAAAGATTCTAAGGAAGATGCAGTAGAAGGCGAAGTTGTAGACGAAAAAGACGATAAAAAAGATAAATAATAGTTTCTAAAGAGGAAAAATGGCAAAGCGCGATTATTATGAAGTTTTAGGTGTTAGCAAGAATGCTAGTGCCGATGAAATCAAAAAAGGTTTTCGTCGCTTAGCTATTGAGCATCACCCAGATAGAGGCGGTGATGAAGAAAAGTTCAAAGAGCTAAACGAAGCGTACGAAGTCTTAAAAGATGATTCCAAGAGACAAAGATATGATCAGTTTGGCCATGCTGGAGTAGGCTCTAGCGCTGCTAGTGATGGTGGCAATCCATTTGCCGGATTTGGTGGTGGTCAAACTGGAAACTTTGATTTTGGTGATCTCGGGCTTGGTGACATATTTGAAAGTTTTTTTGGTGGAGGTGGCGGTGGTCGTCAACAACATCGAGGCAGACCCAGAGGCAATGATCTAGAAACCACAGTTGAAATTGACTTTAAGGATGCAATATTTGGTACGGAAACAGAACTTAATTTAAATATTGAAGACACCTGTAATCACTGTAAAGGAAACCGTACTGAGCCTGGGTTTGAACTTAAGAAGTGCGATAATTGTGACGGTAGTGGCCAGGTTATGACCGCTACTAGGACTATATTTGGCAATATTCAACAGGCTACAATTTGTAATAAATGTGATGGTATTGGAAAAATTCCTGAGAAAAATTGTTCGGTCTGTAGAGGTAAGGGCACCATAAGATCATCTCAAAATATTAAACTCAAAATTCCTGCAGGAATTGACGATGGCGCTACTATAAGACTAAGAGAACACGGTGAATCCGTCTTTAATGGTGATAAAGGTGATCTCTATGTCCACATTAGAGTAAAATCGGATAAAAAATTCACCCGTGAAGGAAGCTTGGTGCTTAGCAAAGAACATATTTCTATGGCGGATGCAGCTCTAGGAACAACTATTGAAGTTCAAACAGTTGATGGTCCAGTTCGAATGAAAGTACCAGCCGGCACTCAAAGCGGAACTGATTTCAAGCTTTCTAATCACGGTGTGCCTAGTATGAATGGTCATTCTAGAGGATCTCATATCGTAACTATAATTGTTGATACACCAACTAAGCTAAACCGCAGACAAAAATCTATTCTAGAAGATTTTAAAAATAGCTAAATTTATAATCTTAAGTATTATTTGTTAATATTAATAGTAAGTTAAATAAAAGCTATATATTTAATATGAAAATGCTAAAAAAATTAAAAAGTGATGAAAAGGGATTAATACCCCTGTTAATTATGCTTTTTGCAATAATTATTGGCCTTATTTTTGTAGCTTATATGAGAGTATTAAAAGCCCATCATTAGACTTGAAAAAACATAAGTAAAATGATATAATATGCCAATGAATTTAGATAATTCAAAAACAGTAATTGGCTCAACAGAATACATAGACCTAAAAAGTCATAATGTATTAAATGTGCCTGCCAAAATAGACACAGGTGCAGATGTATCTGCTATTTGGGCTAGCGACATAAGAGTTGAGGGCGATTATGTTGTATTTAAACTATTTGGTCAGAAAAGTAGTCTTTTTACGGGTGAAGATATTCGTTCAAGTGGCTATAAGAAATCTATAGTAACAAATACTTCAGGTAAGCCTGAAAAAAGATTTAAGGTTAGATTGACAATTAGAGTAAAGGGAAGAACTATTCGTGCCTGGTTTACATTAGCTGATAGATCCGATATGGTATTTCCAGTATTAATTGGCCGACGTACACTGCATAACAAGTTTATTGTAGATGTGAGCAAGAAGTCAGTCGACATATAAATTGACATTAAATTAAATTCGTAGGAGTCTTATTACATGAACATCATAATTCTTTCCAAAGGACCAGGTAACTACTCTACAAAGAGACTAAAAGAAGAGGCTATAAAAAAAGGCCACAATGTACGTATAGTAAATTATGCCGAATGCTACGTAATGGTTGAGCAAAACAAGCCTGTCGTAAGATATAGAGGTGAGGAGATCACTGATGTGGATGCAATAATTCCTAGAATTGCAGCAGGGCTTACTAAATATGGTAGTGCGGTTTCAAGACAATTTGAAATGCAGGGAATTTTTACTACAGCCCCTTCAATAGCTATTTCAAGAAGTCGAGATAAATTGCGAGCAACACAAATTATGGCCCGAGCTGGTGTGGGTATTCCTAAGACAGCCTTTGCTCGTGAAACTGCCGAAATAAACGACCTTATTGAACAAATTGGTGGAGCCCCTTTAATTATAAAAGTAGCTCGTGGTACGCACGGAAATGGTGTAGTGCTTGCAGAAACAAGAAAAGCTGCTCAGGCTGTAATGCAAGCATTCTATGTTGAAGGTGTTAACTTTTTAGTTCAGGAATTTATTGCTGAGAGTGCAGGTACAGATATTAGAGCATTTGTTGTTGGCGGTAAGGTGGTAGCTAGCATGAAAAGACAAAGTCTTGACGATGACTTTAGATCAAATCTCCACCAAGGTGGTGAGGGTGTACCTATCAAGCTTACTGACCAAGAAAAGAAAACTGCTCAAAAAGCAGCAAAAGCTATGGGACTACCAATATGTGGTGTCGATATAATGCGTTCAAACAAAGGCCCACTAGTACTAGAAGTAAATGCTAGTCCTGGATTCGGTATTGAAAAAGTTACCAATCACAACGTAGCCGAAAAGATTATTGAGTACGTAGAGCAGAACGCTAAGGGCAGAAGAAGAAAAGATAAGGTTGGCGCTTAATTCTATAATAACGCTCATGTTATTATAGGTTAATGTCAGCTCTCGTTTTATTCATCATAGCCCTAGCAGTTCCTCTGCTAATACTATTCGTCTTCAAGGTTGATGCAGCGCTTATTTATTTAACGCTGTGCATGGGATACGTACTTGTGCAGTTCATAGGATCTGACGCCATATCTCTAGTTACTGCATTTTATCCCAATGCTAACCAGGTAGGAGAGTCTACTTTAAAGATATTCCTTCTACTTCTACCAGCAGTCTTAACGGTAATATTTATGTTCCATAGTGTTAGTGGTGCTAAAAGAGTCGTCAATATATTACCCTCAATTGCCGTTGGACTGCTTCTTATTTTGCTAATACAGCCTCAATTACCAGAGAATATTAGCCAGACATTAGTAAGCTCGAGTTTGTGGAATGAATACCAGAAATTCCAAACTCTAATAGTTGGTGGAGGCTCACTATTATGCCTTTTTATGGTTTGGGCTAATAGAAAACCAAAGCACGCACATAGTAAGTCGAAGCATTAAAAACTTAAAAAACATTGACATCTATCTGTTAATAACGATAATATAAGTAGTTCAAAGGATAATTTTTTATTTCGTTGAAGCTTATAAATGAATGGGCCCATAGCTCAGCCGGTTAGAGCACCTGCCTTTTAAGCAGGGTGTCCTGGGTTCAAGTCCCAGTGGGCCCTCCATAAATTTATATACCAGAATAAAAATTCCCATAACGGGCCATTAGCTCAGCTGGTTAGAGCACCTGCCTCTTAAGCAGGGTGTCCTGGGTTCAAGTCCCAGATGGCCCTCCAATTACGATTAAAAGATAATCATTAGAGCTTAAATCTAAGTTGTTGTAAATATACCCCGTTTTATATCTTTTGAGAAGTTCTATTCCCGCTTAGAGTTAGATATAAATCACGCTCTTTTAATTTAATTTGTA
>CAIMFK010000008.1 GCA_903840315.1 uncultured Candidatus Saccharibacteria bacterium
ACAACCAAACCATCTTGAAGACTACCTAAGATCTGTTTTTCTAAATATCTTGCATACATATATGTATTTTACTACATGTATTATCGTGGGTCAACCCTCAATAATACATGTTCCTTGATTGAGGCTTATGTTTCAATTAGGTTCATAACCAACGCTTGTAATTTTTAGTATTTAAGTAAATTGTTCGTATTCAAGCCTATATCTGTATCATTAAAAGTTTTGACTAGTAACCATATTACCTGTCAGGTAATGAATTATTTTTAGAAATAATTAAAAGTAGACTCTACTAGGAAGATATTCTTTTAGCCAATTAATTATATGGTCATTCTTCATCTCTGAACTCCATTCTATAACTCCAAGAGCAGCTGTCGCAGTGTACAAAGCTTTTCTTTCATTGAGATTTTCTGTATTCAAGCCATATTTAGAAGCAAATTCTTTAGCATCACCATACCTATCAGACCATCAAAAATCCAATGCAGCAAAATCTTCCATCCAATCACCATAATGAACATGATCCCAGTCAATACTCGCAGTAACCTGGTTGTTCTTTACTAACATATTATCAAAACCAACATCACCATGAACTAATCTTCTTGTCTCGGATGCATATATAAGATTAATTTCAAATTGTTGATATAACTTATCTATTATCTTACTATCTATTCCAATCTCTTTGGCGCATTCAAGATAATGCTCCTCGCCAATTTTTCTAGTTGAACTATATTTATGCCGTTAGTGCATTAAAATCAGAACAGAAATTAAAATGAAACAACATAAATAAGGAACAAAGAATTGGTACTTTAATCGACTAAAATAGATAAATTTAAATGATAATATAAATTACTTGATTCAATAAAACAGAATCTTAGGGATTAATCAACTCGTGTTAGCATTAGCTGACGATAATTATGAATTTTTTCGTTGGGTGAAGAATATATTTTTTTTGTTTGCATATCAACGATTTTTAGGCCTGATTCTTCAATTTGATTAACTAACTCAGCTTCAGTATCATAAATTCTACTCCTTGAAGGTGAAGCATAGTTACGTATAGCATTAGTGAAAATTTCTGTTGAAACATCCCAATTATTAGGAAAATTACTCTGTTCATATAGTGATATGCTGTTTTCTACAAATGTTTTTAGGGCATTTTTGGAAGGTTGTACGTCATGATTCTTCAGCATAACTGTGCTTATTACGAAACCTCCTACCTTTAGGCTTTGTCTCCACGTTTTAAGTATAGATAATCTATCTAATGGTTCTGGAAACTGCGTTAAAAAAGCATCGGTTATAATTAAGTCCTGGTCTTCAGCCAAGTTGGAACGAATATCCGTTTTAAAAACTATAGGCTCAATGCCGATTAGTGATGCAGCTTTTTGACTCGATAAAAGCGGAGTCTTACAAGCATCGCTAACGCATATTTCAGCCTCGGTCGCTTTATTGCCTAGAGCTCTTATTAAGGGCGATTTACTCAACATCCAAGCGTAATCTGCTGTGCCGCTAATAGTTATTACTGGTTTTTCAAGACTAGCAGTAACTTCGCTTAGTGAATCTTCGTAAAATGATTGATGATGATAGGGCGAACTTACAGCCTCGATAATTCTTAGGATCGGTCGAACATAGTGATAATCCTGACAGCCGATAGCACTGTCTAAACATAATGCGTTACCTTCTAAAAAAACATCGCATGCTAAACTGAAGTCATTTGATTCTGGTGTGTTCATTTTATGCTCCCATTATTAATATTATTTGTAACTATTCTGTGCAGAGGATTAAATAAGTGATTGTTACTGATAATTACATTATTAGTTGTTTTTTTCCAATCTGGTATCTGTTTGTCAGGAACATCTAATACAATACCGCCGGCAGCTGTAATAGATTTTATAATAGTACCTGCTTCAAACGTCTTAAGCGTAGTCTGAATAGTTGCATCGGCATGTCCACTGGCTACTAATAAACTTCTAAAGATAAGGCCCTCTTGTACTATTACGAAGGCGCCAGCTTTACGTAAATCTGCATAAAGGTTAGGCATTGTATCTAGTGCGTGACCGGATATTAGAATTCGTGCTTCGGACAGGATCTGCTGATCTGAAACTTTAACTATTTTACTGTTACATGTTAGATTGTCGCTAACTGATGCATATAATAAGTCTTGGGTTGGATCATATGCATAAGCAGAGACTAAGATACCATTTACCTGTCTGTAAATCGACACCATAAAAGTTGGTATATGTGACATAAAAGGAATTGTTCCGTCAATAGGGTCTATTATCCAAGTGGCCTTAGAATTTAATTGTACTAATGGATCAAAGTCCTCGGCAATAATACTATCGTTAGGAAATTTTGCATGTATATTATCAACTAAGAATTTAGCAATTATACCATCAGATTTCGTTTCTGCAGGGGCATGACCAATTGAGATACGTTTACGATCATATTTATTAAAAGATTCAAATATTGGTTTTGTTGAACGGAGAAGATTGCAAATAAAATCTTTTTCTTTCGATTGATGTGTAATCATAATTGTTTAAGTTCCTTATCTAGTTTAATTGTTTGATCCTTGAGCTCAGTTAGGGCTTCTTGCGGTGTGGTGATTTCAGATAGATATGTTACGGTCCTAAGCAGAAAATATGGCAATAATGATTTAGCTAGATAGTGGGAATCAAAATTATCAATATTTGCCTCATGGACTAATAAAATTTCTACCCATTCAACTGAAGATATTTTTGATTGATACTTGTGACTTTTAATTAATGATTCCTTTCTGCTATTTAATAAACTTTTAGCGTAATCACTTAGATCAGCTAGTTTTTTTAAATTAATAGGTCGTCCCGTTAGCAACTTAGGGGTATTATCATTAGCTTTTTTAAAGCGAACATCATTTTTAAAAGAAAGTGTTTTTCTCATTTGGTAATAACTTTCAGCAACTTCTATAAACATATTAACCATTTTATCAAAGCTAGGTTTATGTATTTTTCTTTTCAAGTTGATTTCAACAACTTGCATATTATTAAAAAGTGCATTCATCGTTAGGAACAAATCAACTCCGTAACCTAATGAACTATTCGGCCAGTTAAGTTTATTGAGAAATCTAATATAACTTCTAGATAGTCCAAAATCTCCAGAAATTGGCTGGATTGGTGAATTATTTTGAGTATAGTGATTAAGCAATGGAAATACGAAATGGTTAGTAGTGTTTCCTTCATTCCAATTGCGTGCATAATTAGGAACTGTAAAATCGCTTAATTCTTGTGCGGCGGTTAAATGAGTTGTAAGCCATGATTTATCAAATGAGGTAACGTCGCCATCGACCAATATGCAGTAAATGATCTCGGAATGATTGGCTATATACTGTACTATTTTATAAATATTATGACCCTTACCTTTTTTAGCAGACATAAGGCTTATTTTTGGGTTTATTGTTTTAGTCGACTTAAATATTTCTGCCGTTTTATCAGGACTAGTATTATCGGCATTAATAATAATAATTGGCATATTTAGTTCGACCGCAATTGCGTCAATTTGAGATGTCAATTGCCCTATATTATCAGCTTCGTTATATGACGGAATTCCTATTGCAATCATAGGCTTACATCGCTTTCAATTATGTAATTCAAGGCTTCTGAACTATTTGGTGCGAAAATTTCAGTAATCCCATGATTAACGACTTGTTTTACTAGTGCATCGCGACCAAGAATGGCCTCGGAGAGATTAACTGAAGGTAAAGATCCTAGGTAATTGCCTTGATCGTCCTGGAATGGTGTGGCTTGTCCAGTAATATGACGTCCAAATCGCTCGTGAAGCAGTAAATGACGTTGCATTCCGCTCCATTCATTTGTATAGATCATGTCCTGACTGTGATCAATTCTAATATGATAGATACTTCGAACAAGTGATTCCTCTGAGCATACATCTATATCAACATCCTCTGGCTCTATACGTACTTTTTTATTCCAGGCTGGTTCCTGGCTATCGAAATCATCAACGATTTTTTCTAAATACTTATCGGCAGAAACAGCTGTTGATCGGACATCGAACCAGGCGTTTCCACCCATTGTAATAAGCTTACTATCACTGTTAGAACCTAAAAATACATTATCATTACCAATTAAACGGTGGCCAAACTCGTGGCATAACCTTAGTGCTAAAGTTGTTTTTCCAGCCCCCTTCTCACCCAGTAAAACTATTGATCCTGAATCCTCAGAACTTTGGACGGCTGCAGAGTGAATAAGCATTGGGCCTTGTTTTGCAGCACGTAAACACTCAGCAATATATCCAGCAGTGTAAATAATAGCCTTACCAGAACCAAAATGTTTGAGAGGGCCATATAACATCATTCGCTTATTCGATTCATCATAATTTATTTCTGTGTCATCATGAGGAATGAATGTAAGATCAGCCTCACATTCACTAATTGCATCATCTTGCATTGACATTCCAGTAACAGTTTTTCCAAGCTCATAAATATTATCTAAATTGAATGTATGCTCGCTCCTTATATTAATTTTCGTTCCACAGAATTCTAAATTAAAGGATTGCATATTAAGATTCGAAGTTAATTCGGGATTAAGTTGTGGCATTATCACTCCAAGATTTAGTGCCTGGCAAAAAATGTGCCTCATCGATTATTCTTTGTGTTGTATCTCGGCCCAAAGACAATGATTTTGCGACAATATCATTAATCGTATCGTAATCAACATTTGACTCAGTCGAAACGACGATCCTAGCCGGATCAAATAGATCATCACCGATATTGGCCTGCATAACTACCTGGCAACGCGATCCAGTCTGTACGAAAATGTTTCGTGAGATGATGTCCGCTTGATAACCTAAAATTTTTCCAACAAAGTATGTTGGGTTCTTGCCATGTGGTGCTTCCATGGTGTTCGGCCTAAAGCTAGATATAATACCATGAGTTTTATTACCACGACCAACCGCGCCCTCTTCACCAAAGTCAGTACATGAACCAGCTGTTACTAAATAAGGCCGAGGACTTGGGCCCTTTGTCTGAGTATTAAGAATGATGTTGATCTTTGCTTCATCGCCGACTATTTCTAGGGCATAGGCTTGAAGAGCTTTTTCTAGCTCTCGTTCTCGTTCAAAGTAGATTTCTTTAGTGGGTGTTTCAGTAGTGATCTGTGGCACAGCTAGGGTAGCCGTAATAGTGTCTCCGTTACGTACAGTCATTACCTTTATATCTTGGCCAAAATGGTCAAAACGTGGCTCGGGAAGACCCTGAGCGTTATCCTTATAAAAGTAGCCTTCAAGACTAAGTGTAAGGTTCTCCGATGCTGTCAATGGCCAATAGCTAATCATTGTGGCAGTATCATTAGCTCGTGGCGAGTTACCCTGATATTCTGGAAGGTCATCGATAGATCTTGGAGTAAACCAGTGCGGACGAGTACTATGGGTTGATGTCAGGCTTCGAGCACCATAAACTGTAGGGTCATCAGTATCTAAATGAGGTAAAACGCGAGCTAAATATTTCTTGGCCGCAGTATATTGTATTTCAGCTAAAGGGATCGTTTCTACTCCGAAAGACTGGCTAGCTCTGCCCATAAATATCATATCTAAAGGGGCCTGGAACTTACCGCCACCATATTTCTGAAGGCATAAGCCTCCAATCAAGGTGGCTTTATCTAGATTATGGTGCGGAATAGCTCCAAAATTCTCTAGACAATATGAAGAGTAATCCAGCTCAGCTTGTTCAACTATACCATCCACTAAGGTATCAGGGTGACCTAACCCCTTGCGTTCGACAACTTCTTGGCTTAATTTATCGGGTGGTAAAAAACCAAGGTTTAATTCTATACTCATGTGATCAGCTCTTTCTTTCTAGTTATTATGCCGGGTTGTTTAATTACGGACCTTTCTTTTAACCCTATTAATGTTGTAGCGATACTAAAAGAATTATTAAGACCAGTTCTGGAATCAGTCGGTCTATCAGCATTAAGAAATTGGCTTAAATAGAGTCTCAGGTGATCATCGGTAATTAATTTTGTAGATTGTTTATCGCCAGTTTTGATATTTATCTGACTTGTAAAGCGATCTACTCCATTCATAACAGTGTCGAAGATTATATTGCATGAACTGTCGTCATATTTTAATGACAAGCTACGAACCATAGCTGGATTGTCAGCAAAATCTTTCTCTGAACTATCACGTCTGAAATCTCCGATGTATGAGACCAGACTAATTACAGTTTTTTCATAAGTTAACATAATTTCAAAACCCTGATTGTCATGTCTATCAGCTGCGATATAGAGATCTGGCTGAACTGTCTGCAATAACTTTAAGTCAAAGCCAAGTTCTTGGAATATAGCTAATAGGTGAGGAGCCTCTAGTCCGAATGACTCAAGGCTATGGTCATAAAATCGGCCATTATCATTATCGAACAAACGATTTTTTGAAAGTTCGATACGTATTTGTTTAGGAGGGTTTTCATTTTGCTTAAGGTAATCTTTAGCTAATGCCAAAGCTTTCGAAAAATAGTAGGTTTCATTAACATTAATTAGATCGTTAATCCTGTACTTACTAAAAGAATTTATCAATAAGTTAAGTTCATCGAGTTCAACACTCGATGAGACTATAGGTTTTTCTATAAGGATTGCACGTGGTAGATTATAGGAAGAGTTAATTGCCCATTCTAAGGCTTTGACATGAGTATCGGCTGGTGTAGAAATGTCAAAGATGAAATCGTCACCCATAAATGTATTAGCCTTGTATGGCTTCACTCCAGCCGCCAGAATGTCTGACAACAACAATGGATTACAGTCATAAACATAAACCTCCGTCCCTAATGAGGACCATATTGAGGCTTTAATTCTGCCTATTTTGCCGAAGCCAACTATAACTACATTCAACAGCGATACTCCTTTCAGGAACATCTGAATTAGTGTTATACTAACATATTATGTATTATTCTGCACTAATTGGCAAACCTACCACTCACAGTGTTTCTCCTTTAATGTATGAAGAGTTTGCAAAAACAGTTTTACGTGGTAGCGAATACAAACATCTAAAGATTGATGTCAGCGTTGATGAGTTGGATAATGCACTGCTAGCGTTCAAGACTCTTAAGTTTATTGGCGTTAACGTTACCTTACCTCATAAAATGGCTGTAATGAACTTTATCGATGAAATTGACCCAATAGCCACCGCTGTGGGAGCTGTGAATACAATTACATTTACCAGTAAAACGATTGGCCATAACACAGACTGGAAAGGCATATATATTCCAGTTCAAAAGTACATAGCCCATAAATCTCTCAATTTAAATAAAGCGACAATATTAGGCAGTGGTGGTGCCGCCAGGGCCGCTATATATGCCTGCCGTGAACTAAATATTAAACAAATAAACGTTGTTTATCGTGAAGATGCAAATGATAAACAGCTAGCCGATTTAAAACATAATGCTAAACGCCACAATATTGAACTATTCACCTATGCCCAGGTCGGTAGACTAATAAATGATGCACAACTAGTTATTAATGGGACATCAGCGGGTATGGTGGGTAATGAGTTAACTCCTTTTGAGCTCACTGAACTAGAGAATATTGACCTTACTGGCAAGATCTTCTTGGATGCCGTATTTAATCCAATAAATACACCCTTGTTAAAGTATTTTAAGGAACGAAATGCATATACTATTGATGGTCTATGGATGATGATATATCAAGGTGTTTACGCACTATCTCTCTGGCTAGGATATAGTATTGATTTCTCAGATGAAAGGTTAATAGAAATTCATAAATTACTCGAGAAAGAACTATTACATGTATAAACTCGGTATCAATTTTGATGAGATTTCGGATAAATTGGATGACTCAATAAAACTAATGCATGAATTAGATATAAGATACGGCGAGTTGCGAACAATTAATTCCAAGAACTTTGTTTTCTGGTCGGATAAAGAAGTGGCTAATTTTAAGAAAATAACCAGTAAAGCTGGAATTAATCTAGTTGCCGCTGCTACTCCATTGTTTAAATGGTATAAGACCGACCAAGACCCAGATATAGAACATGACAACTTTGGTTTTGATCCAAGGCTTAAAATGGATAAAAAACTCGAGCTAATGGAACGCACTATGGTGATTGCGAGTATGCTTGGTATTACTCGTTTGCGTATTTTTTCTGGTCTAGGAAAGCCAGGTCCAAACGCTGGCCTAGATTTCGCTAATGATGTATTGCTAAATAAGGCATTACTGTTAGCTGATCAATATAAAATAGATCTATACCTCGAAAATGAGCCAGTTTGCCAAGTTAACAACAAAAAGGATATTGTCCAATTATTTAATGCTTGTAATAATCCACGTCTTAAGTTTTGGCTAGATATTGCCAATCTTATTGAAGTTGGTGATGAAATTGACCGAGAATTTCTTGACAAGATTCATGACCGAATTGGATACATTCATATTAAAGACTATCTATTGATTGATGGAATAAAACATTACGTTCCTGTTGGTCAAGGCAAAATTGATTACCGAAAAATTATAATGCTGTTACATCAAACCTGTTCAGATGACCTTAATATTTCGATTGAGACACATGCTCCACCAGATAAAAGAATTGACTATTCTCGCATATCAATTCATAATATATCACTGATATTAAAGGAGTTTCAATTATGATATCAGTTGAAGAAGTTCCAAATATGCCACATATTAATGAGGGGAATGATGTTGGTGAGATAATTGTTGATGTAATTCGCAAAAATAATATCAAAATCATTCAGAATGATGTATTATGCGTAGCTTCAAAAGTTATTTCTATAGCCGAAAATAATATTGTAAATCTTAACGACATTGAACCGAGTCCGTTGGCTATGTCAATTCATAAAGATTTACAGCGGAAAGACCCTCGAGTTATACAGTTAATTATAGATGCTAGTGGTGATCCAAGTGGTAGCCGTTTGGATTTAGACACTAATCATATTAGTGCTTGGCTACCTAATGGCATGAGGCTTACAAGTGCTGGAATCGATAAGCTTAATAAAGATAATGTTGCTTTAATACCTAAAAATGCCGATCAAAGTGCTCATAAGATAGCAAAAATAGTCATGAATAAGTTGGGTGTGCGCATTGGAGTATTAATTACTGATAGTGATGGACGTGTTGAAAAATCAGCATCTACACAAATTGCTATAGGCCTACATGGTGTCCCAGCACTGCGTATTTCTGAATCAACTGATAGTGATGGAAAAGTAAGTCGCTCAGAAGAATCATATTGCGACTTATTAGCAGCTTCAGCCGCATTAATCATGGGTCAACGTGGCACTAACAAGCCCGTTGTCAAGATAAGTGGCCTAGATTATGAATATGATACTAATAGCAAAATTATTGACTCACTCAGTCGTGTACCAGATAACTACATTCCTATGCCACATCTAGATACCGAATCTTAATCGGTCAAATGGTGCTTAGATTTTAGCTTTGCTATTTGTTGAGCAAGTATAGAATGTTCACGCTTTGAGAAATTATCATTATGTTGACGTTTTAAGACGTCAATATTTGGCAGTACAAATATTTCGCCTAACTGAGATAATGACAACATTAAATCCCAATCCTCAACAGGGCCAAGATCGGAGTATCCACCAACTTTAATAATGTCATCACGGCGTGTGAAAAGTGTACTATGAATAACTCTATTAAAGCTCTGCATCTCCATATTAACTGGTCTTTGAAATGATGCCACGGGCTCAATAAAATCGCGTATCCAATTCGCAGTATTATCTATGCTTCCATCTTTATTGTCCCAAATAGTCAAAGCAAGCGAACCAATAGCGGAGACCGAATCTCTCTTTTTGTCTGACATGAATGCTACTTGCCTCTCAAGCCTATTAGGTAAAGCAATATCGTCAGCGTCGAGTCGAGCAACGAAAGTACCCTCTGAGTCATCCAACATTTGATTACATAAGTCTATATAATGGCCATGTTTTTTAAATGGTCTGCATACTTTTATGCGTTGATCAACATTAGCCCAAAATTGAAGTCTTTCATAGCTCTTATCATCCGAACCATCATCGTATGCCAATAGTTCCCAGTCGGAAAAACTTTGAGCTAATACACTCAAAATACTAGCATCTAAAAAATTTGCAGAATTATAAGACGGTAACTGAACACTTACTAATGGTTTGACTTCACCCATTGCATTGTCTCCTTGATTGTTTACATTTTACACATCAAATATCATTAATTCAATTCAAAGATGATAATGATTCTAATTATACATAGGGGAGTAGCTCAGTTGGTAGAGCACTGGTCTCCAAAACCAGGTGTCGCAGGTTCAAGTCCTGTCTCCCCTGCCAGGTATTGCAAATACTACAACATTATGTCGTAGTATTTTTTATTTATAGATTTTCTAGGGGTATGCCCGTTTTCTCAGAGACTTTTCGTGCCCAGGCTAGTAGTTTTTCGAATTGATTGTCTCTTGCAGCAAGTTCTGTTTCATATTTATCAATCCTCGATATAAAGGTATCGAGAGTATTTACAAGAAGATCATATTTATCGTCAAGCTTGTCTAGTCTATCGTTGACTTTTTGAAATTCAGAATTCACATTAACGATGAAAGATTGCAAAACCCCTATAATCTCATCAGTTTGCTTATTCAATGAATCGTTTAATTGTTTCTTAGTTACGTATTCACTCATATTCTTATTCTAACATCTCTTGTAGTTATAATAAATTAATGAAAGTTTTGACTAGGTACCATCTCCCCAGCCAGTAATGCCACTCAATATTATAAACTTATCTCATAGTATCTAAATTTGGTCCTGGTATTGACAGCTTTATTGGAATGCCATTATAATAAAAGAATGATTCAAAGTACTCAAAAAATTATTAAGATAGGAACTAGTGGTGGTGTGACTATTCCCGCAAAAGAACTTAAAAGGCAGAACATACATTTCGGCGACGAAGTTGAAGTAATCATCAAGCCTTTAAATTCTATTAACCCTAAAGATCAAGATGTGATTGATGCTGCTAAAGAGATTCTTGATAAGTACAAATCTGATTTTGTTAATTTAAAAGATAGATGATTGAGCTAACGTTAGAACAAATATTGGAATTACACACGCTAGTTATTAAGGAGACCGGCGGAAGTATTGGTTTACGTGACCTAGGAAGACTGGAAGCCAGCATAGCAACACAGAGTCAAAATGTCTTTGGTCAGGAACTTTATCCAACAATATTAGACAAAAGCGCTGCATTTATTAGGAGTATAATTGCAGATCACCCTTTTGTTGACGGCAACAAACGTACTGCAATGATTGCTGGATTAACATTATTAAATCTTAATAATGTTAGATTTATTTTCAAACCAGGTGAAATTGAAGATTATGCAGTAAATATAGCTACTGATCATCTAGATATTCATTCAATATCTAATTGGTTAAAGACCCATATTTCTTAAGTTCATAGGCATTCAAATCTCTCATTATCAGCCAAGCATAAGAAGAATTTCCCTTTATTATTTGTTAGAATATATTAATGGGAAAATATCTTATAACCGGAAGACAAGGATCAGGAAAAACTACTGTCATCAAGCAACTTCAGAAACTAGGGTATACTGCCTACAATACAGATGATTTACTAGATGTAACTAAACTGCAAGATAAAGAAACTAAAGAAACTAAAGAAACTATTGAATGGCCCGAAGGTAAAGTTGATTGGTTAAGATATGCATGGAATTGGCAAAAACCGGAAATAGAAAAATTATTAGCCAGCGACGAAATTGTATTTATAGGGGCAGTAGTATCAAATCAGGTGGACTTTTATCCTATGTTCGACAAGGTGTTTGTTATTACAGTGAGCGTCAATACATTGAGAACTAGATTAGAAAATCATGAGCATTCTTCGCATCATCTACCTGGTGAAATCGATAGAATTACAAACGATTATGAGAAGAAGCAAGCTTCATTAATCAATGAAGGTGCTGAACCGATTTCTGGCGAACGTCCTCCTGAAGAAATTGCTAATAATATATTGAATCTTGTCGGTTTATAATAGTTCTGACCTGTACAAGTACGCTCTCCCATTATGCTTATGAAAAAACCAGTATAGCTTTTTTGCTATAATAATTATATGAATTACAAAATAATAGTACTTGCACCCTCATGTGGCGGTAAATCATCACTAATGAGGTATTTACGAGAACATACAGATTTGCAAATAGCCGAAACAGATGAAGAAGTCATGAAAGCTAATAACGATGTATGGCCAGACAATGATCTCAAAAATCAAGTTCTGGTGCCACAAACTACAAAAGAAATAATTTCAAGAAAAAATGTTATCTATTTTGCCAGCTATATACCTAACGACCTACTTATAGAAACAAAGCAAAAAGGATTCAAAATAGTAATTTTAGAAGTTCCATTAAAAATTTTGATTGAGAGAAACAAAAAAAGGATGGCTGAAGAAAATTATGATGATGTTTCACCTTGGTTTAGTGGTCAGCTAGATAATTTCAAGGAGCTTAAGTCAAAAGGTATTACGAACTATTCTATAAACGGAAACCAAGATATTGAAAAAGTAGCAGACGATTTAAAAAAATTTGTTGAATAATCTTATTAACATATAACTTCTAACCTCAAACACTAGGGCCGGCCATACAATTAAATAAATATTTACGTATCGTTTATTGACTCTAATCGTATCAATGTGATACGATTAGTTATATGAAAGACATAAATTTAATTACATTATTTACAAAAGATTCATCTCTTAGCTCATCTGAAGTCGCCGCCTTATCGGCAAAAAAACAATCCTTAGTTACGGTCAAAAGACAGTTATCTCAACTGAAAAAGGAAGGTTATCTTGTTCAAT
>CAIMFK010000009.1 GCA_903840315.1 uncultured Candidatus Saccharibacteria bacterium
AAATAGTCTAGAACCTTTTAAAAAGATATTCATTGATCAATATATTTTTTCAGCAAATAATTATAATATTGCTAATTTGTAGGATACCTGGGCTGCAATTCATATCCTAATTTAAAAATATATCTTCATTAATTCATGAGTTTATGTCCTCACTATTTAACACATCTTCTATTTCAGAAACAACTATATCTTCATCTTTACTAGTTTTGACCAAGAACCATCTCCCCTGCCGAGTATCGGTTTGATACTATAAAATTCTTTTTATATACCTTAGTTCGCCTATTTCGTTAAAACCTTCTTGAATAAAACCACGTTGTTTTGATGCAATTATACTTGTGGTATTTCTGCTATCGATATTATTTACTAAATACACTTTTTTATATAAATCTGATAACACGGCTACCATCGAATCAGAGCAGAGAGTATATATTCCTTGTCTTCGATAATCAGGTAGTATTGCTATTCCTTCACGAAAATAATTAAGATGATTGGTCTCTATCCATATGCCATAATATCCAACAAACCTATTATTCTTAATTATAGAATAGCTAAATCTTTCTTTTCTTTTTATTTCACCAGTGAATATATCTATTTTGTTCTTAGACTCTTCTTTATTGTGAATATTGAAATTATTAAATCTAGCTATTTCTTTATCCAAACTTAATTCTAAAAAATTATCTGCATCTTCAGTTGATATTGAACGCATATACAACGAATCAACTTTTGTATTAATAATTCCGGGTAGCCTCGTTTTAAAGATCGGAATAGATTTTGTATTCATCATTATAAGTATATAGCAATTGAAAAAGTTTTAACCTGGAATCATACGCCCTGCCAGACATATAAAGCCTACAAGAATAGATATAATAGTATTTGATTTTTAGATTACCGCAGCACAAGTCTGTATTCCGCAAATCCCCAGCTGTTACCAAAGTCCGAGCACTGTCTCTCTAATTTCTGTACTTAAGAGATATTCTGTAAAAGACCTTATGGTATAATTTAGGTGTTAGCAGCAAAAAGAAATATGACTGAAGATAATGTCGAACCACCAAATACTAATCCAGATACTGAAACTACTTATCACGATCTATTAGTTGCTCCAGGAACTCATCCTTCTCTCCATCCAATTCTGCATCGGCTCGCTCAAGAGGATACTAGTCAAAGAGCTGCCCCAATAGTCGAAAACAGAGAGGTAGCGCATGAAGCACTGTTTCAAGGAGAGCTACCTTATGAACCACAGCCAGACGAACAAGATATAGGGTTATCTGGTTTATGGAGAGCTCATACTAAAAAAGGTGGTAGAAAAGGTGAAATAGTAGATAGTCATTTTGATGAAATTCGTAAGATTGTCGGTGCAATACTTTCAAATCACGAAAAACTCAGTAGATCTCCTGAAGGAGCTAATGGAGCAGCAATCTTTTCATTTTTAAATCCTGAAATACAAGAAATAGTTACAGAAATTACAACTGGTGCTATAAAAAACTGGGAACTAGCACTCTACAGAAATGAACAACCATTCCTACTTGGTAAAGATACTGGACATCTTGATGATATATCAAATGAAAGACTAGCGCACTTAGTAGGAATGCAAAGTCTGGTTATTGAAACAGCAGCAGCCGCAATTGAGTCCCTACCTGCGTTTGTAGAAAACCCAGCTAAACCAAGAAAAACAGAAAAGCAAGATTTATCTAAAATCATTTCAAACTGGGGCCCTAATTTTGTAAAAGAATGGTTTAGTGGCAAGATAATTGAAGAACACTTCAGGCAATCTGGTCTAGATGATGCAGAAATTCGAGAATGGCTCAATACATTTACGCCAGGTATGCGACGTTATTTTGCAGTCAGCAACATCACTGACCCTATGGAAGCTTTAGACAGAGTCAAAGCTAACCTTGAAAGTCTTAATGATCAAGCTATAGCTGATCGACTCGGTTGGAGTGAAGAGGAAGCCAGAGAAATTATT
>CAIMFK010000010.1 GCA_903840315.1 uncultured Candidatus Saccharibacteria bacterium
TATAAATATATGATCTAGCGAAGCATCTCCTTTAATAGCTTTTTCTGATTGGTCTGCAACAAAATAATTGATTGCCGTTTCAACTGACACAATTTGAGGCTCTTGATCTTTTTCTGCAAGAGCAAAAATAACGTGATCACCTTTTTTTGCAAAAGCGATCGTTACCGCATTGGGCTGATTAACTCTAACTAATCTAGACCTTTCATTTATTGAGAGAACGTCTTTAATGAATGCTTTATCATTCCGTACAGCATCATACGCTTCACGATGTTTGATATCCCATGATATTTGCTCAATTTCGGATTCGGCATTTTTTAGTTCATCTCGAAAGAAACTTCTCAGCTCTTCGTCGTTAGTTAAGGTTTTTGTATCGTTCCCAATCACATTGTTTATTAGTTTTATTTTTAGAGTAGATATTTGTTTTATTCCAATTTCAGTTTCTCCCACTGCTGTAGGAAAACAGTTAAATATATAAATGTCATCAAATACCTTTTTATTGATTCTATTTATACGACCTATTCTTTGGATTACACGTGTTGGATTGTATGGGATATCATAATTAATTATTACGCCGGCCCTATGTAGATTAAATCCTTCACTTAGAGCATCAGTAGCGATTAAAACATCATAGTCGTTAGTTTGTTTTTCTTTAACTAGTCCAGCATCAAAATCTTGTCTAATTATATTCTTCATTTGAGCTGTCCCTACTTTAGCTGTATAGCTCAATACACGATCAAAACCTCTATTCTTGAATTCTTTTTGAAGATAATCAGTGGTATCTGCATACGCTGAAAAAATGACTATTTTTCTATCACCCCGTTCATTTAGTAATTTTTTAACATGATCAATAACTCCATCTAGCTTTGGGTCTATATCAAGAGAATTACTACCGAACCACTCGTCATGTATTGACTTTAATAATGCTCTATCAGCCTTTACCGACAGAATATATTCCTCATCAAATAATTCTTTTTCTACTGTGAGTAGTCCGTTTTTATTGATAGTTTCGTAATCTGAATCGTTCGTTACGTCATTCATTGCTGCTTCAAAGTTGTCTGTAGTGTCTTCTTCAAAAATATCTGGGTCAGGGATATCACCCTTTTTCATAATTGGGACACGACCAGCTTCGTCCCACCATCGAATGATAATATCATTTGATAGAATCATTTTTTCTAGTGTAGTTTTAAAGGCAAATTTTGAACTTTCAAAACGTGTAACCAATAGTTTACGCATAAATTTAGATAGGTTGGCTTGAGCGGTCTTTAGTGTAGTGTCATCAAAAAATTCACCATATTTTTCTAGAAATAATTTGTCATCTTTTAAATAACTTGTAGGTTTATATCTAGCTCCTATAAATCCTTCATCAATATCATCTCCAGTAATTTGATTTAATGTTCGTGCATAAAGATCAGATAGTTTTCCCATATCATAATCAAGTAATTCTGGACCAACAACGTTAGCAAAATCTATATTTTGTCTAATTAAGTCTTCTCGATATCTTGTTAGATTTCTTAGGTCTATTCTTGATCGTCTAATTACAACCATTTCTATTAATCTTCTAAGTTCAGATGATATCAATAAGGCCTTGCTATCTATTTCTTCTTGACCACCTTTGCTTCGCCTAAGTTTTTGTAACTGCTTATATTGATCTATTAAGTCCCTAAATCTTAAACTTAAATTATCTACTGAACGAATTGTTGAGCGACTCGGTGTTTGAAATAGTTTCAATAATGCAAAAACATCCTCAGGGCGGTTATTAAAAGGCGTGGCTGTTAGTAATATGACCTTATTTTCAGGATGTGATCTAACGATTTGATGCAGGAGTTTATAATCATCAGTATCTTCGTTCCTGAACCTATGTGCTTCATCAATAATAAAGAGAGTTGGTCTTGAAGACTTTGAGTAGTGTTCATATACGTCTGATATTTTTCCAGTACTAAAAACCCTAGCCCCTCGAAGATTAAATTGCTCTTGGTAGTCTTCCCATTGTGGTTTGAGGTGTGGCGGAGCTATGACTACAACTGGAAGATCAAGATTATATGCTATTGCTGATCCAATTACACTCTTACCAAGACCCACAACGTCAGCCACTAATACACCATCATATTTTTGCACTCTATCTATACCCATTTTTATGGCATCAATTTGATATTCAAGATTTGAAAATTGACCATCCGTTATGTCATTTGGTGTCTTGATGTCGTTTTCCATTTCTTTTCCAAAAAGTTCATGAAGTATACGAATATAAACTTTATAAGGCTCTGGGATAGAATGAATCCATAGTCTTTTTTCAATATCTTTAATAAAACTATCATCACTTTCCATAGTTTTAATATCTATAGTTTCTGCATCGTCCCATAGATTATTAAAATGATTTTTATGTAAAGAAAATGTTTTATTGTCAGTATAAACATCATCAAGCTCTCCCTGTCCCTGAAGTCCTTGATAAGTAAAGTTACTTGAACCAAAAATACCAGTACCGATATTTTCTTCACCAGGCTTATTATGAAATAGATAATCTTTTGCATGGTTTTGATGTTTGTTGCAGAGTTTTATTTCTAAAGTTCCATTTCTTAACTTATCTTCAAAAATCTTATATGCTGATTGATCGTCAGTGTCATCATGTAATGCAGATTTATTAAAGAACTCAATAAATCCTTCAGTATATAATTCTTTTTGTTTGTTACGAGTGGGTCTACTACCTCTAGGTTCATACTTATCTAAACTAAAATCAGGGTTTTGTTTAGCCTCAGCCATCATTACACCCATTTCTGAGGGGTCTATATATTTACCGACAAGAATTCTCATTTTCTTATCTTTGAGTTCTTCAGCGATCATCTTAAAACCAGAAAAATAAAAAAAGGCAGTTAAAATATCCACGCTATCAGAGTCAACCATAGCTTTCTTTATGGCTTCA
>CAIMFK010000011.1 GCA_903840315.1 uncultured Candidatus Saccharibacteria bacterium
CACCAATGGGTGACGCATCAGCTCCAGTAGCAATGCCAACTGAAACTCCTGCAGCCACACCTGCAGAGCCTACTATGGATAATGCTCCAGCAATGCCTGAAGCACCAGTAGCACCAATGGGTGACGCATCAGCTCCAGTAGATGACAGTACTCAAAATCCAATGGTCTAAAAAAGATTTTATCTTTTTAAAAAACCGTCGATTATTTCGACGGTTTTTTTAATCTACAATATCTAGAAGTTTTTCTTTTCTGCTATTTAAATTAGGGGTAGCAGTTATTGTGCTCTTAGGATAGTTTAACTCCAAAAAACATTCTCTTATCACTATTTCTGAAATGTTCTTTTCGAAACTATTTATTCTAATATCCGGGTCAACCTCAACTAATATAATATCTTTTTTGCGGACAGCATCAATGTGAGCATGCCTTGAATTTTTAACCTGTATTTTATGTGAAGGCATTTTTACGCCCCAATAATCAGAAAATATACTGATATCCCAGCCTCGGTCAACTGAGCTTCCATGCCTGTTTTTTCTATCCTGACTTATTAAAGATAGAGTTGGATACCAATTTTCAGAACCAATTTCTTGAATTGAAATTCTTTCTAGAAGAGATAGTATAGCAAACTCACCAAGAACACCCTTTAAATCACAGGTATCTTTTTCTGGTTGAGTACGATGCATTTCTTGTCTTGCAAGCGCTAAATCTTGTGATATTTGTATTGTTTGTTTATAAACAGTTTCCGCTAATGACTTTGGTGGCAGTGCCTGATCCATAATCATAATTCCATCAACTGGCAGGTGGGCACTTCTGATTTTTGCTTTTGCTACTAGTTCAGGGTTTTTACCACTAACTGCCAGTGATCCCAGAGCTCTCTCGTAAGAAATTTGCGCATCATCTAAATAATCGAGGCTATTATATTTATGCGCTTTTTCTAAAGCGATTTCACCAGCCCAAAACTGACCTTGAGCAGTTGAATTGTTCAAATGGCTCCGGGCTTGCTTATAATTACTCTTATTGTCAAGATAAGTTCTTAATACCGCTAAATCACTCATAAAGATAGTATTATGCCACTTTAGCTTATATTTTACAATCCTTAATATAGGTGGCGGTAATTGTTATATACTTTATTCAATGGAAAAAATCACGAGACTTGAAAAAATTCTCACCCCCAGCCCCAGAATGCCTGTAATTTTTGTAGGCCATGGCAATCCAATGAATGCTATTGCAGATAATAATTTTACTAGAAACTGGAAAAAATTAGGGAATCAATTACCCGATGCTCAAGCCATAGTAGTAATAAGTGCTCATTGGCTGACGAGGGGAACCCATGTTACTAATGCTCCTAAACAAGAGATAATTTATGACTTCTATGGTTTTCCTGAGGAGTTATACAACGTCAAATTTGAAGCTAATGGTGACCCCAAAATTGCCAAATTATTAAAGGAGTACTTAATTAAATATGAGGCCAAACTAGACAACACCTGGGGTCTTGATCACGGCACTTGGTCGGTATTGAATCACTTAAATCTTAATAAAAAAATTCCAGTTCTCCAAATAAGCCTAGACGTTGGCGCAACACTTGAGCAGGTTGTAGATACATTTAAGCTGTTAAGACCGTTAAGAGACAAAGGTGTAATATTTATTGGGAGCGGAAATATTGTTCATAACTTGGGAATGGTAGATTTTGGTGGTAAACCTCAGGATTGGGCTATGAAATACGATGATAAAATAAAAGACGTTATCATCAACAAAGATATTAAGAGCCTTGTTAATCCATTGAAAATTGACTACACGGGTAAATTTGCAATACCGACTGATGATCACTACAGGCCAATGCTGGCATCGATGGGGCTTCTTTATGAAGGCGAGATGATTAACTACTTTAATGAAGAGATAGATTTGGGAAGCATAGGCATGAGATCGTTTTTAACCGGTAGTGTTAATTAGCCTTCTGCTTTGGAAAATGGTTGAAGGGTAGGGTTCCATCCTATTTCTTGTCGCATATTATTGAGCTCTCTTACTAAAAGCTCATTATTATCATCAATCTTATTGTTCTGCAGAAGCTTAGTTTTGGTAAAACTACAATATGCAGAAACTAGCACCAACGAGTGATCTAAAATGTCTCCTTCCTTATCAACCTTGACCAAATAGTAGTCATCTTCACCGCCAAAATTACATGTAGATTTATGAGCAATAATAGGCAATTCGGCATTTAAGCTTGTTTTTAGGCCAGCCAAAATTAAGTGATCATAACTTGTTCCCGGCACAAAATCTTCTCTTTTTCTAAGATCAATTAATGTTTTTATTTCGCTATTATAAATACCCATTAAACCTGATTCATAAATTGCTTTGTAAGAAAATCTTAAATAGTCTGCAATTACAGGATCAGATAATATATTTCTAGTAGGTTCAGATTCAAACATGGCAAATAATAATGGTGATCCTGGCGGGATTCGAACCCGCGATCTTCTGGATGAGAACCAGATATCCTAAACCGCTAGACGACAGGACCGATTAAAACATATTATAACAGATTATATCTGTTAATTCATTGGTGACATTCATTACCCTATATCTAATCTAAACTATACATAAAATATTCCTGCTTATGTTACAATAACCTTAGATAGAAAAGTCACGAAAGGATAAGATAAAAAATGGCAAAGGTACTGCTGGTCGAAGACGACAACAACCTTAGAGAAATTTACCAGGCACGACTTAGTGCTGAAGGCTATCAGATCATCACCGCCAGGGATGGTGAGGAAGGCCTAGCTCAAGCCGTAAAAGAAAAGCCGGATCTTATCATTTGTGACGTTATGATGCCAAAAGTAAGTGGTTTTGAAATGTTAGACATTTTAAGGTCCACTCAGGGTATTCAAAACACAAGAGTTATCGTGATGACAGCATTATCTCAAGCCGAGGATAAAGCTAGGGCAGAGAAATTGGGTGCAGATATGTATCTGGTAAAATCTCAAGTTACCCTTGAAGATATGGCCAGATCAGTTAGGAATATCTTGAATCAGGATGGACACTCATTGCCTAAAACAACTGCCACTGAACCAGTAAAAGCAGAAACTACTCCAACAGCACCTGCAGAAGCACCTGATAAGCTAGAGACTTTAATAGGCCAAGAACAAACTCGTGAAGAGGAGGATAAATCTCAACCAGAGTTATTAACTCCAGACCAAGTATCTTCAGAAGCCACAAAAGACGAATCGAATAGTCAGAACCAATAGCTCATGAGACTAAATCAGTTTTTAGCTAAGACAACTGATCTTTCGAGGCGTAGTGCAGATCAGGCAATTGCAGATGGTCGAGTTTTGGTTAATGAACAATTAGCCAAAGTTGGTCAATCGGTGGAAGAATCAGACTCAGTAAGACTTGACGGCAAATTGCTCAGCAGCTCCATAGAAACAAAAACAATCCAACTAAATAAGCCATATGGTTATGTCGTAAGCAAGGACGGCCAAGGAAGCAAAACCATATATGAACTTCTTCCTGATGAACTTCAAAATTTAAAACCCATTGGAAGACTTGACCGAAACTCAACTGGACTTTTACTCCTAACTAATGATGGCCATTTAAACCAGACACTAAGTCACCCGTCCCACCAAAAGGACAAGGTTTACAAAGTTTTATTGCATAAAGAATTAAGCCCTGAAGATAAAATTAAAATCGAAATGGGAGTTGAACTGGAAGATGGCTTAAGTAGACTTAAGCTCCTCGGAGGAGGTCAAAAATGGCAAGTTACAATGGCTGAAGGCCGCAATAGACAAATAAGAAGAACTTTTGACCTATTAGGCTATAAAGTCATAAAACTCCACCGAACAAATTTTGGTGAATATCATTTAGATGATCAGAAAAGTGGAAGCTGGATTTTTGTTTAAAAATCTGACATAATATATTAATGAAAAGTTTGCCTATTGTAGCAATTGTCGGAAGAGCCAATGTTGGAAAGTCCAGTCTTTTTAATTCCATACTTTCTAAAAGAGAGGTAATTGTAGCAAGAGAGTCTGGAACCACAAGAGACTCAATCAGCTCTAAAGCAAGCTGGAAGAATCAGGATTTCTGGATTGTTGATACAGCCGGAATGAAAGATGCGGAAGATGACTTCGAATTAACTATTCAGGATCAAATTACCCAAGCGGTTGATGGTGCCGATGTAATAGTTGTTGTGACTGAAGCTGGAGCCACTATAAGTGAAGAAGACAGAAGAGTTGCTAAGATGGCCCTCCGGAGCAAAAAACCTGTCATATTGGCAGTAAATAAGTCCGACGACATCAATAACAGCAGGGTTCCTGAATTTATGAAGCTTGGAATAAAAGACATCATCGAGACTTCTGCTGCTCAAAACAGAAATATACATGTATTGCTCGATTCAATTATAAAACTAATTCCTGAAGCAAAAGCTGATGCTCCTGATAATCTGCTTAGGGTAGCGCTTATAGGGAGGCCAAATGTCGGAAAATCCCATCTATTCAATAGTCTTTCTAAAAAACAACAGGCAATTGTGGCCAACGTTGCCGGTACCACCAGAGATATTAACCGAAACGTAGTTAGATATCATGATAGGGATATAGAAATTCTTGATACGGCTGGTATTAGAAAAGCAAGCAAGATAGAGAAGGGAATTGAATACTTTAGCTATTTGAGAACTTTACACGCCATTGATCAGGCTGATATCTGTCTACTCCTTATGACTGCTGATGAACTTAATGTTGCCGTGGATCAAAAAATTGCCGGCATGATAAAAGAAGCGGGCAAGGGGCTTATTCTAGTCGTTTCAAAGTGGGATGCAGTTGAGGAAAAAACTCCATTCACCAGAGACGAATTAGCGGCTCAGATTTCGCATACTTTTGATTTTATAGCTTGGGCACCATTAATCTTTACAAGTTCGGTTACTGGACAGAACGTTACAAAGATTTTTGAAATAGTTACTCAAGTTGAAGAAACCAGAAAGCAAAGAATTGCTACTAAGGACCTAAATAGATGGCTTCAAGATGTTATCGAGAAGCATCCTCCCGCAGGACTCAAAAACAGGATGCCAAAATTGAACTACATGGTTCAGGAGTCGGATAATGAATGTCCTAGCTTCAAAATCTTTGGTAGTAGTACTAAATTCATCCACTGGAGCTATAGAAGATACATGGAAAAAAACCTGAGATACAAATATGACTTTACTGGAACTCCAATACAGCTATGGTTCATTGAGAAGCACGTTGCTCATAAACACGGCCAAAGTCCAACTTATGGTAAGGAAAAAATACCAAAAAAATAAAAAGATAGCTATACTCTAAATAGATATGGCCTTATTTCAAAGAAAACAACCCGACGTTCAATCTAGTGCTCCTTTATATACTTTAAGCATGTCTAAAGCGTTTTTGATTGTCGGATTAGGTAATGTTGGTGCCGAATTCGATAACACTAGGCACAACATAGGGTTTCGGGCTATAGATAAGTTCTTTGAAGATCAAGAATTCAGTAATTGGATTAATAAGAAAGACATGAATTGTCTCATCGCCGATAAAAATATTGCTGATACAAAGGTATACCTTATTAAGCCAACTACTATGATGAATCTAAGTGGTGAAGCAGTCCAAAAGATTAGTAACTTTTATAAAATTGATAATTCAAAAATAGTAGTTGTCTATGACGAACTAGATATAAATTTTGGTAATATTCGAATAACAAGGGGAGGATCTAGCGCCGGTCATAATGGAGTAAAGTCACTAATTCAACATATTGGAGAGGATTTCGGAAGGATCAGAATTGGTGTAGGGCCAAAAAATCCACCTCAAATCGATAGTGCAGATTTTGTTCTTGGAAGATTCTCAAATAATGAAGAAGATCTAATGAAAGCTCTATTAAATGAAACCTCTAGCCTCATAACCGAAACTATTTTTAGTGACACTCTACCTAGCGAAACAAGAAAGTTTATTTGAATTAATTGGCCAGAAAATCTTGGGTAGTTAGATCGATTGGCAACTTAGTCTTATTATCGTAGTAAATAGGTATTTCGATTTGAGCCGGGTGAGGAGTCTTAATTAGATTTGTGGTGTTCAGATAATAATTTATTGCGTTTGAATTATTTGTTTCGAGTAATTTTTTGATCTCATATTGTGAGGATAACAATAATCGGTTACATGTATTATCTGATGTGTCAGTTAAATAAACTGGGTAGAAATCTATGCCGCTAACATTTGTAGTTGAACCGACTGAAGTTTTCTGTTTATTTAAATAATTACCACATGTATTATTCAAGAATACTCCCGTAGATAAAGTGGTTAATTTGCCTGCACTACTTTGCTGGATTGTTAACAAAATCACACCAATAAAAGCTATATTTAGTGCTACTGATAATATTATTCCAGTCCTAATTAAATTTACCTTATTTAAATAGACTATTTTGTTATTTGATTTTTTATTTTTCATATTTGTAACCTTTTATAATATTCATAAACATTATATACCAATGATGTTTAAGTTTATATGGTTCGATAAATAACGAATTTAATAACAAAAAAATGCCCAGAAATGAACAAACCTCCAGAGGGGGTGGGCACCGCTGGAGGTTTGATAACACCCTTCAACCCACCACAGCAGAAGCATCGAGCGCTACAAATAATGTCGTCGTGCCGGTCATAATGACCATCTTTTGGACTCGCTGACCCACATAGGGTCCTCTGTAACCAGAGGGAAGTTAAAGGGATTAGTTTACTTTAGAGAGTTATGTTTTTTTACGAACATAGCCGATTCATCAGTGGAGGGTAACAACTTTTGTAAAGGCACTCTCTAAAGCAATCTAACAAATTGTTAGAATAGGGGTTATAAGGTACGAAGCTTTAGAAATATAAAGCTTACGAATTGCAATATTATCAAATAAGTGTTCAAATGTCAATACTTTTATATATATTTGTAATCTTGTCAAATTGGTAATGCTAGCACTTTATTAGTAATATATAGGTATGAACTCAAAATTTGTAATATATACACTAATTTTTTTATTTTCGAGCCTATTCTTCTGGATTGGAAGTAAATTATTTGGAGGTGGTGTTTTTGGACTATGGAGCAATGTTTTTGGATTCATTGGTTGTTTTATAGGTATATATGTATGGTATAAATTCATTAAGGACTTGTAATCAAAAGCTTGCATTTCTTGAATTCCTAAAGTAACCTTACATTCTATATATATAAATTAACCATAAGCTAAAGAGATTTAATGAAGCAACAGCTAGTAATAGTAGAGAGTCCAGCAAAAGCAAAGACCATAGAAAAGTTTCTTGGAAAAGATTTCAAAGTTCTTAGTAGCTTTGGACATGTAAGAGATCTTCCTAAAAAAGGTCTTAATATAGATGTTGCAGATAATTTTAAGCCCACCTATGCTGTATCTCCGGATAAGACTAAAGTTATCAGGGAATTAAAATCTGCTGTAGCAAATTCCTCAGATATTTGGCTTGCAAGTGATGAAGACCGTGAAGGTGAGGCAATAGCGTGGCATTTGGCCAATGCACTAAAATTGGACATCAATAAGACAAAACGTATAGTTTTCCATGAAATTACAAAAACTGCGCTAGAAAAGGCTCTACAGCATCCTAGAACGATAGATATTAATCTAGTTAATGCTCAGCAAGCTAGACGAATTCTTGATCGATTGGTTGGTTATGAGTTAAGTCCAGTTCTTTGGAAAAAAATTAGAACGGGGTTAAGTGCCGGAAGAGTTCAGTCTGTATCGGTAAGACTAATTGTTGAAAGAGAAAGAGAAATTAAAGATTTCGAATCCGCTAGCTATTATAAAGTTAGCGCTTTATTTAAAGGAGATAATGGAGAGGTCCTTGCAAATCTGGATAAGAATATCGATTCATTGGAAGATGCTAAGAAATTCCTAGAATGTTTGAACGATTCAATCTTCACTGTTTCGAGTGTAAGCAAAAAACCCGGCAAGAGAAACTCTAGTCCACCATTTACTACAAGTACATTACAGCAGGAAGCTTCAAGAAAATTCGGATATAGTCCTAGACAGACAATGAGTCTGGCGCAAAGATTATATGAGTCCGGTCACATTACTTATATGCGTACCGACAGCACGACTCTATCAAGCCTTGCCCTAGAAATGGCCAATAACTATATTGTCAATAATTTCGGGAAAGAGTACTCAAATCAGACTCAGTATAAAACTAAAAATGATTCGGCGCAGGAAGCTCACGAAGCAATAAGACCAACCGACTTCAATAATGAATCTATTTCTGGCGAAGAGCAGCAGAAAAAGCTATACAAGCTAATTTGGGAAAGAGCCTTAGCTAGTCAAATGGCTCCCGCTCAAGTTGAACGCACAGAACTTAAGATTGACATATCTAATTCAAAGAATTATTTCCTAGCCAAGGGTGAAGTTTTAGTTTTTCCAGGTTTTTATAAAGTTTATGGAAATATAAAAGACGATACTATATTACCTCCAATTAAAGAAGGTGAGAAATTAGATCTCATTGAAAGTACAGCCAATGAAGCATTCTCAAAACCACCCGCAAGATATTCCGAAGCTAGTCTAGTGAAAAAACTTGAAGAGCTTGGAATTGGTAGACCAAGTACTTATGCTCCTACAGTATCCACGATTCAGACAAGAGGCTATGTAGAGAAAGTTGACGTTGAAGGTAAGCCAAAAATACTAAAAGTATTAAGACTTTCCAATAAAGTGGTTTCCGAAGAGGAAGAACAAGTCATTACTGGTGCAGATAAGAATAAGTTAGTTCCAACATCAGTTGCAGATGTTACTACCGATTTTTTAACTAAATATTTTGCCGATGTATTGGATTACAAGTTTACTGCAAAAGTCGAAGATAGTTTCGACAAGATTGCCGATGGTAAAGAAGATTGGGTTAAAATGCTCGATAAATTCTATTCTGGCTTCCATCCACTAGTAGAAAAATCTGGGGCGGCAACTAGAGAAGAGGTTTCTAAAGCTAAGCATCTTGGTGATGATCCAAAATCTGGAAAACCTATTATTGCACGCTTTGGAAGATATGGATTAATGCTGCAAAGAGGAGAGACAGAAAGTGAAGAAAAACCAGACTTCGCACCATTTCCAGAAGGTTATACTCTAGATAATATAGATCTAGATGCCGCTCTAATTATGTTCAGCTTACCAAGAGTAGTGGGAAAAACTAAGGATGGAGAAGAAATTACCGCAAATATTGGACGATTCGGCCCATACATAAAGGTAAAGTCTACATTTGTTTCCATTAAAGACAATGATCCGTTCAAGATTACTCTAGAAGAGGCACAAGAGCTTTATAATCAAAAACTAGAGCAAATTGCCAACAAATATATAGCTGAGTTTAAAAGCGGAATTAAGATAGCTAATGGGCCATACGGGCCATATATTACTGATGGCAAAAAGAATGCCAGAATTAGTAAAGACACAGATCCAAAGACCATAACAGAGAAGGAAGCAGCAGCAATTCTCAAAAATGCGCCCGCAAAAAAGAAGTTTAAAAGAAAAACTAAAAAATAATATCTTTTCCACAAGTTGCACTCCTTGCAAGTTATTATAAGGAGATATTTCTACAACATGTAATATGCTATTTCGTCCATTTCGTGATACTATATGTATAGTAAATACTATATTTGACTTATAGTAGTTTAGATTATATAATTGTATAAGAGAACTAAAGAGAATATGGCAAGTACAAAATCCAAAATTGACTCCGAAAATCTAGATATCAAGACTTTTGTTAATGATGTCCTCGGCACTATCGATCAAGAAAGAGAGAAAGAGATTATCTCTAGAAGATTTGGCCTATTCGACCGAAAAGAAACACTTGAACAAATTGGCGAATTACTCGGAATTACCAGAGAAAGAGTAAGACAATTAGAAAAGTCTATTATAGCTAAACTTAGATCTAAAGCAGAGCAGGCCAAAATACCTCACCTCAATGAATTCGAAGATTTAGTTTTAGAAAAATTGAGCAGAGTAGGGGAGTTATCAAGAGTAACTTCATTATCTCTGGCCCTCAATAAAGATGCTACTAAAATTGATCAATCAAGAGTCGCATTTCTTGCTGAACTTTCTCAAAAATTAATAGTTTTAGAGGAAAGTGATTTTATTTATTTATCAGTAGGGAATTCAGCGATTTTTGATGAAAAATCAATTAAAGAGAGTATCTCAAAGGTAATTAAAGCCGTTACTAAATTAGGTGAGCCTACCGACATTGAAAAATTATCTCAGGAGGCAAAAATAGCCGATTCTAAGCGTTCTGAAGCGATATCTAGTATATCTAAGCAACTTGCATCATTAAACGGCAAATGGGGCCTCGTAAAATGGCCAATGGTTAATCCTAAGAACATCCGAGACAAGATATATGTGATCTTAAAAGAAAACAATAAACACATGCATTTTAACGAAATTGCCGATGCTATTCAGAAATCCGACTTCAAAAGGAAAAATGTAACAACCCAAGCTATTCACAACGAACTCATCAAAGATAAGAGATTTGTTCTTATTGGTAGAGGTATATATGCGCTTAAGGAATGGGGCTACAAGAAAGGAACTGTTTCAGATATCATTTCAGAAGTTCTTAGAAAAGAAGGCAAAGCACTACATAGAGATGAAATTGTAAAAAAAGTTCTTGAGAGTCGCTACGTTAAAGAAACTACAATTCTACTTAACCTACAAGGCAAAGATCAGTTCAAAAGAGTAGCCAAGGCTACATATGAGTTAGATGAATCAAATCTTGCAGTAGCAGAATGAACTGAACATTTTACGAACAAAGATAAAAGTCACAAATTATACATAAAAAAGAGAAAATGCCATAAAAAGGCATTTTTTTATTTGTGAATAGAAGAGTAGAGCAATATAAAAAATATTAAAAAAATTTCAGAGAATTCGGGGTGCCGGGGGAATAATAACTTAGAACAAGGCAACATAGACATCATGTCGCACAATGTATATTTTGCGACTCTAATATGGTATATATAGTTGATTAATGATACCCCTACAATAGGGTACTATCTCGTAAATAATCTAAAATTAACTAGTAAAATTGTTTTTATTTTGTACATTTAACAGATTAGTTTTACGTCTTTATGTGTCAGCTACCGATCTTGCTGTATTATGCAATCATTTGACTTATCCACAGTTATGTCGTGAAGTATTTGCTTTTTAGTGATTTCCATTACCTTGTATCGTTTTTTTTATAATTCCCTTATTTACGCCCCTCTCCCCTATTTTTGACTTTTTTTTATTTTTTTATTGTAATATGTTTTTCTTATAAATTTACATATTATTTATATGTGAACATTTTACGAACATGAGAGTAGTGGAGTGGGGGGGTATTAATTCTTATTTATAATAGGCCCTACCAATAACTCTCACGTCGATGTATTGAGCTGGGTTGATCTTATTGGTATTTAGATATTTTTTCAAAGCTAGGTAGCTACCCACCTGCTCCTTTGAACTATTTTCAAGATTGTATTTAACTAGATAGCTATCTGATGCTAGTTTGACGTCTAGCTCTCTAGAGTTAGGAACTAAAGTATACGTAACAGTTTCAATTGAATGTGCATTTAATTCCTTGTAAGCATAGGTAATAAAAGAAAGATCCTGAACCGAAAGAACTTGATGGTTGATCTTAATATCTTTGTAGGGGCTTATAATATATGGAATTTTCGAAGTGTAGTTAGACATTTCAGTGCTACTAGCATCACACATAACAACACCATTACTTTTGACTAAATAAACCTTATTATCAGATGCCGCAACTATAGCTACAGGAACTGACTGAGAAATATTGAGAGTAAGCTCATGTCCAACAAATGGAACAGTTACAGAGACTCTATTTAGCTCAGGGAAATTATTCTCCATATAATTCTCTAATCCGGTACTATTTACAGTTATTTTGGAAATATTTGCGACAGAATGCGAGAGATATAATGAAGCGGATTTACTATAAACTGATGCTGGTTTTAACAGATCTGATCCTGAGCTTTTATCTACGTTTAAATTTATTCCTGTACTTAAATATAGGATATAGCCAGAAATAACTACAAACAATATAAGGGTAAGGGCGGCAAAAAACCTATTACCCCCCTGCTCTTTTGAATCCAATTCTGAAATTCTAGCGTCTCTTTGAGTAGCTAAATCAGTTTGCTTATTGTAGTAATTATAATTCTTAGATCTCTCATTGGGATTAACCCTGGAACTTCTAGATTGTATATTTTTTTTCTTAAAGAACATCAACTTCCCTACCCTTAAATTCCATCAATAATCAATTTTGCTAGATCCTTAGAAGCATTTAATTTTGCTATTTTATGCAGACTATTGCTCAACTCTTCCCTTTTAGAATGTGATCCTAAAAGTTCAATAATTTTATCCAACAGTATCTTGGGGTTATTTTGTAATTCAACTTCACCAATAACTTCTATAGCTTTAATTTTTTCCAAAGATTCTGCATTTTTTATTTGATGTCCGCCGACCAAATATGGACTTGGAATAATAATACATGGCTTTGCTTGAGCAGCAAATTCTGCCACGTTAGTTGCTCCAGCTCTGGAAATGATTAAATCAGCGGCACCACTATAATTGTGGAGATCAGTTACAAAACCTTTTATAGTTATTCTGCTTATTTCATCTTTACTTAATTTATCTTGTAATGCCTTTCGAACTTGTTCAACATTCTCGTTACCCGCTACATTAATAAGGTTAATTTTCTTATCTGATGATAGTAATTCTGGAGCTATAGCCATTAAGGAATCATTCAAAACTTTTGAACCCAAGCCACCGCCCGTGAAAAGAACTATCTTATCAGAATCATCAAAACCTAACTTCTTCTTAAAAGCTTTTTGAGTTTTTTCATCAACTCTTGAGTACTCTGTTGAAATTGGCACACCAACATATGTAGTTTTTTCTTTGGGATAGTCATAAAATTCGGATGGCATACCAGTTGCATGCATCAGAGCCCATTTAGCGATAATTCTATTTGCCAATCCCGGCATAGTGTCTGAATCATGAGTAATGTATTTAATTTTGCGCATTGCAGCAGCAAGTCCAACTGGTACACCAATATAACCACCTTTTATGAAGATAATATCTGGTTTAATTTTGCCCAGAACCGAATAAGCCTGTATTGAGCCGATTAAAAACTTAAAGAAATCCAAAAAATTTTTAAATAAGGTTGGAACGTCTAATAATTGCTTCCAGCCCTCACCGTGATATCGTCTAAACTTTCCTGCACTGATAAAAATAGATTCATCAATGATCTGAGATCCTTCCAGTCTCATACCGAAGGGATCACCTTTCTGACCAATAAACACAATATTGGCAGTATTGTCGATTTTTCTAATTTCTTCAGCGACGGCCAGTAACGGGGTTACGTGACCCCCCGAGCCTGCGCCCGTTATGACTATTTTCATAGTAATTCCTTTCTGCAATATTGCTTGGAACTGTGTAGTTGGTATACCTAGATATATGGAAAACAATACCTACAGCTGCCGTAACAAACATTATACTTGTTCCACCGTAGCTAATAAATGGTAGAGTAATTCCCTTCAATGGTATTAGACCAATCATTGCGCCAATGTTAATGAATGACTGTACCGCAAACCATACTAATATACCTGTAGCAAGTAATCTACTGAAGTTGTTGGGCGCTCTCTCAATTATGTTTTTTATTCTCGAAAACAATATTGCAAATAAACCTATTAAAATAGTAGTTCCAATAAATCCAAATTTCTCAGCATAAATTGCGAAAATAGAATCATTAGCTGCTTCAGGCAAATAACCGTAAGCCTGAACACTATTACCCAAACCAAGACCAATCATTCCCCCTGAACCAACAGCTATTAATGCCTGGCAGGTCTGGTATCCTGTTGTCTGACAATTACTCGATGGATGCAAATAGGTTAAGATTCTTTGCTGTCTATAGCTACTCGTTGCTACCGCTAAAATAACTGCTATCGAGACTACACCAAAGAAAATCAAAATCTTTTTTAAAGGTAGCGAAGCCACAATAGCCATTGCAGCCATCATGCACATAATAACGCTTGTTGTACCTAAATCACTTTCAATTCCAGCCACAACAAAGCCTACGGATGCTAAGACGACAATTAATGGTAGTAAAGTTTTTTTGAAGTCTCCCATTTGATTAGACTTAATCCTATCTGCAAGAAAACCTGCTAGCCATATCAGTAGAGCAAATTTAATAAGCTCATCGGCCTGAAATGAGAGTCCACCTATTTGAATCCATCTCCAGGCACCGTTAACCTCTTGACCGAATAATCTCACAGCAATTGCCGCAACAACAGCACCAATTATCAAGGGCTTTTCAACTGTTCGCCATTTTTTTAGTGGCATGAATGCGGCAATTAAAAATCCAATGATACCCATAAACACGGAAATCATTTGTCTATTGATATAGTAGTTACTGCTAACCTTGCTGTTTACGCTAAGCCCAGGACCTATCGAATAAATGACTATTAATCCAATAGCCAATAACAATATTGAGACAATTAGTAGTATATAGTCGGGTTTATGTCTTCTGGGTAGCCCGCTTGAACTAATAACTGAAGGGCTTCGTCTTTCTCTGGCCAGCGAACTTGGCCTCATAGGTATTTACCGAGTAAAAAGACTATTAATCCTAGTACTGCAGCTACCTGTCCCAGCACCCAAAATCTCATAGTAATCTTTGTTTCTGGCCAACCAACAGCTTCAAAATGATGGTGTATTGGCGCTATACGAAATATCTTCTTACCATTTCGCAGCTTTTTAGAAGCTACCTGTAAAATTGTAGACCCAGCCTCAACAACAAACATTAGTCCAATTATTGGCAGCAATAGAACAGTATTAGTGAGCATTGCAACAACACCAAGTGCCGTTCCAAGAGCAAATGATCCAACATCTCCCATGAAGAATCTAGCTGGGTAAATATTGAACCAAGTGTAGCTAAGTAGTGAACCTACAATTGCTAAACAAAATCCTGCAACGCCGTATCTACCTTCAAGTAACGCTATAATTGAATAAACTAAAAATGCTGTCGATGCTAATCCACCAGCTAATCCATCGAGACCATCGGATATATTTACTGCATTGGCTGTAGCCACAACTACAAGCACAAACAATGGCACAATTAGCCAGCCTATGTGGAATTGACCATATACACCTGGAATATGAATACTGCTAACATCTAGTTTGAAATAAAAGAAAAGTCCCCCTACTAAAGCAACGATAGTAACCAATAGAAATTTTAGTTTCGATGGCAGTCCAGCTACACCCAATCCAGATCCATTTATATTAATTATGTCATCAACTAAGCCAATAAGTGCTGCTCCCGTAAATGCTGCAAGCGGTAGCCATGTTTCACTTCTACTTAAGTTAAATAATAAAGTTACTATACATACAGAAAGAACAAATATAATCCCCGCCATCGTTGGAATATGTCTTTTATGCTTGGCGGCGTGCAATTGATTAAATACTTTTGCCGTTTCACCAGTTACCGCCGTCTCTCTAGGCTTCTTCCACCACTGCCATCTGTAAGATAAAGTCGTATAAATTGGGGTAATTATCATTGAAAGTACAAAACCAAGAAATCCCAGACTTAAAATGCGAATAAGCGTGTTAGTCTCTACGGAAAAATTTATAATTTGTAGCATTTTTTATCCTCTCTATATTATACATACTATGAGCCTTTTGGACTCACAAATGATTCATTAATTAACATGTGAACTATGCTTCCAAAAATTGGCTGAGCGGCATAAGATCCTGCATATCCATTAACTGTTGGAGTGGTTACAAATATTGCTATTGCATATTGTGGTTTATCTCCGCCGACAAATCCTAAATAAGTACCATTATATTCATTTTCAAGATACCCACCTTTTGGATTCGCAATCTGTGCGGTTCCAGTCTTTCCACCGACTACGTAATTTGATGGAAAATTAAGATAAGAAAATCCTGACTGATAATGCTTGGTAACCACTTGTTGAAGCAAAGAAACCATAGAGTTTGAAGTCTTAGAAGATACAACATTAGAATCAATTAATTTTGGCTTGTTATATGCAACATTACCTTGAGCATCAATGACTCCGTCCGTTAAATAAGGCCTGTAGTATTTGCCTCCATTTACTATAGAAGACAATGCGCTCGCCATTTGAACAGCTGTAACAGTTAGGCCTTGACCAAATGAAGTATTAGCATAATTTAAATCCTGTTGATCACCAGATTGATTTGGAATATTTGGCTTAGGTACTATACCTGGTGAGTCATAACCCTGCTCTATCCCGGTAGAACTTCCTAATTTAAAATGATTCGTCATATATCCATACCAAGCCTGACGAGCTTTTTGGTTAACTTCGCCGCCGCCCATTTGCATAAGCATCCAAGTTGCTCCAGTATTTAATGAAAGATTCAATACATCCTCAACGCTTTTTACGCCCGCACCCCCATCCTCTTCAATATTTGTAATATTGAACCCGTCAATTATCCAGTGAGCTGGGTCGTTATATGTTGTATTATCTTGAATGACATTTTGATCAAGCGCAGCAGCTGCTGTTAAAGTTTTCATTATAGATCCAGGTTCTATCGCGTTAGAAATGGCAGCATTATTAAACACTCCAGGATTTGTTACATCAAAATAATTTGATGGATTATATGTTGGATAATTAGCCATTGCTTTTACGGCGCCTGAATTTACATCCATTACAACTGCGCTCACTAATGGAGATTTTTCCTGTACAGCTGCATTTTTTATAATGTCTTCGAGTTGTTTTTGTATAGCAATATCCAATGTTAGGACTAAGTTTTTGCCATCTGTAGGAGCTATTTCAATATTATCTTTACTTGCAGCCAATGGCACTCCGTTAATATCGGTTATTGCCTTAAGATAGCCAGGAGTACCTGCAAGCTCATCATTTAGGGCTTGCTCGATGCCATACGTTCCTTGACCGTCATTATTAACAAAACCTAATATTTGAGATGCGAGTTCTTGCTGAGGATAAACCCTATAGTCTTGACCAACCGTACCAAGTCCAGGAATCTTTAGACTTATAATTTTATCCGATTGATCTTGTGATATTTTTTTTGCAAGAACTACATATCTTGTTTTTGGAGTCTTTAGTTTTGCCAAAATATCGTCATAGGAACCCCCCATAATAGAAACTAATTTTTCTGATGCGGACTGAGGATTCTTAACCAAGGATGGATCTGCGTATAGTGTGAAAAGTTGTTGATTGAGGACGACTGGAATAATTTGATTTCCCTGATGAGCCTCAATAAGACCCCTTGTTGCAGGAATTTTTGATTGCTGCAATTGATCGCTCAGTGCACTCTTTTTATAAAAATCGTATTTGATTACTTGCACATAAAACAGGCGAATCATAAAGATTCCCATAACTACAAGCATGATCCAATAAATTATATTTATATTTCGAACTGCTTTGAAATCGTAACGCTTGTCCGAATTATTCATATCTATTAATTATAACTAATTATTAATAGTTGTGCTTGGAGTAGAAGGAACAAGATTCTTGCTAACAGGACTATTTTGCACATTATTGAGAGACTGAAGTTGAGCTGATGCAACCTCAAGATCATTGTACTGATTTTGCAACTTTGATTGTTGTTGTTGCAAAGAGTAGGCCTTTGAACCATAGCTGTTAGTTTTTGTTACTTGGGTTAAATATAGAAGGCCTAAAAGACAAGCAAGTACAACTAGTATGATTGTATTGCTAACTGGTCCTAGAACTTTTTCACGACTTCTAAAGCTAACTGCGTTTTGATTTTTTCTTGAATAATTTTGCCTATTCACTGCTATTGAACTTGAATATGTCATATTTTTATTTTTTTTCCGCATGGGTACCTTTGATATAATCTCCAGTACCCTTGCTGCTTCGCCTACTAGGCGAGTGAAAGTTTTAAATTACTTTCACTCTTACTTTGTAGGTTCGGGAGCTACTTTTTACCTGTATTGGCATCGTACTCCCCTTTCTTTTTGTTATTTATTTTTGCTGCGGCTCGTAATTTTGCACTACGCGCTCGCGGATTAAAAACTAATTCGTCTTTGGTGGCTAATATCGGCTTATTGGTAAGTTCAGTAAATTCTGAATCTAGTCTGTTGCCACCAACTTCTCTCAAGGCTCTCTTGACCAAACGATCTTCAAGACTGTGGAAGCTTATTATTACTATCCTTCCTTCAGGGCTTAACATTTTAAGCCATAGTGGAATACTTTTCTTTATAAGTCCAAGCTCGTCGTTGACGGCTATCCTTATTGCTTGAAAAGTTCTCGTAGCTGGATGAGTCCTTGAATGTCCCGGCCATGCCTTAGAAACTATTTTTGCTAACTCGGTGGTTGTATTTATTGGCCTATTCGACACAATTAAATGTGCAATTTTGACATACTTAGGTTCTTCGCCATAATCTTTCAAAATTTTTGCTAATTGTTTTTCCGAATAGTTGTTAACTACTTTTCTCGCTGTAAGAGTCTGATTGGTGTCCATTCTCATGTCGAGTGGACCCTCATTCTCTATCGAGAAACCACGGTTAGGCTCGTTAAGGTGCGGTGATGACACTCCGAGATCTGCCATAATCAAATCGAATTGATGGCCACTTTCATACAATTCTTCGCTAGCTGATAGGAAATCCTTATTTATTAGTCGAACATCTTTATTCTTGAACTTTTCGTCTAAGAATGTGATTGCCGATGGATCTCTATCTACCAAGCAGCTTCCTTTGTATTGTCCGGTGATATCTAAAATAACCTTTGCATGCCCACCATATCCAGCTGTTAAGTCTAAGTACTTATCACCCTTCTTTGGATTTAAATAATGCAAAGTTTCATCTATTAATACCGGTTTGTGTTTTTGATCTTGGTGCATTTTTCTTGTTTTTATTTTTTGCAAGATCACCTAATTAGCAGCCAACTTTTTGTTTTTTTGTTGTTTTTGTTTTTATAGATAATCACTTACCGTACTAGACTGTAAGCAATTAAGAAAGTTTCTTTTTGAGAGACTTATGTGTGAGGTGGAGTTTTGGGAGGTGTTTTTTGATAAATGTACTAGGGTTTTTAAAATGGTGCCCTCGTTCCATTTGTTGACTGCCAATTAGCTGATCTCGAGCCTTTTAAGTTTTTATATTTTTAAAGAACTACTCAACGAATTACCATTTTATGGTGATTGTATTCGCCAGTATTTACCTACTCTTACGGCTACAACTTCATGCTTTATTCCTGCATAATCTAGCAAATGCTGATCAATTGTTATCCGACCTTGTTTTTGGTCTATAACACTTTCCTCTTTACCCATTCGGAATTGCACATTCAGATCCGCAATTTTCTCATCAAGCATATTGCCTTCGAGTAACGGTTCTATCTGCTTATCCCATACTACTTTTGGATAAAGATGCAGGTATTTTTTAAAGCCCCTAGTAACTACTGCGCCTGTTTTGAACTCGGCACGAACTTCAGTCGGTATGGTTAACCGCCGCTTCTCGTCGAGTTTGCGCTGGAAGTAGTCTGTAGCCATATTATTTTTTTAAGTAAGTGGTTTTTGTTTTATCGTGTTACCCACGACTACCCACTGACATGAATAATACTACCCACAGCTACCCACATACAAGTCTTTTTTTACATAAAAAACCATAATAAGACCCACTTATCCACAGTTTCTTTTGAAATAAAAAATATCCACAACATCTGGTGCTGTGGATAAGTTTTTAAACACTATTATCTCAGGTTAGTTAGCTGGTAGTATTTCGGCTGTGCTTGCCTGTTCAAACTTACCATCTGAATTTTTGAACATATATATATTGTTCTCAACCTTAGTCTCAGCAAGACCGCTACTCGTATTTGAGGAGTTATCCATGGTTACAATATTAGCTAATCCTTGTCTCATTAAATCTGATTCATCAAACCAAACATAGCTTGTTGAGCCTGGTAGTTTAGCCCCAATCATAGTTACACTACCTGCATTGGTCAAAGCCGTGGCTTCTACAGGGTTTGTTATACGTATAACTTGGCCTTCAGGAACAGTTCCAATAACATTTGTGGATCCATCACCTTTGTCGGCAATCAAAGCTGGAGAATCATGCTCATTTGAACCAGCGTAGATGTCTACAACAGAAATGTTAGTACCATCTACTGAAGGCAAAGTATCGTTGCCAAACATTTTTTCAGCACCAAATAGCGCTAAACTTGCAAGTAACGTAGCACCTACGAGCTTCTTTACTCTTCCAGTGTAAAGTTTGTGGTCTGGATGGCTAGGGTCCAATAATGGTCTAGTTGTTTTTCTTGAATCTACGTGCGAATCTAATTTATTCATACGTTGTATTATAGCACTAATTACCTAAATGGTCAAGCTTATTTTCTAAGCTGTTTTATCTTATCTGAGTACCAAATAGCGCTTGGTCTTATGGTTCTTTTCATATTATTTTTGCGGTCAACGTGTATAAGTCCGAATTCAGGCCACCATCCATATGCCCATTCAAAATTGTCTAGTAAGCTCCAGTGCATATAGCCCTTAACCTCAACTCCTTCGCTAATCGCCTTCTCCATTGCGATAATTGTCTCTTCGATCCACCATCTCCTATATTCGTCTTTTGAATCGGCTAAGCCATTTTCGGTCACAATTATTGGTTTTTTAAATCTTGTCCAGGCTCTTAAGATTATCGGATAAAGACCTTCCGGCTCCATATACCACCCAAGATCATTGACTGGATACTCTGGGTTCTTTTTTATAAAGCTACCGTAATAATAATCTGTGAAATAGTAGTTGATGCCAACAAAATCCTGATAGTTGCGAATCCTTTCGTAATACCACCAATTCCAAAAATATCTCATAAGCTTGGTTGCCATCTCATCAAAGATATTGTGGGGTCTTTTTGCCTGAATATTACCAACCTGATTAGCAACGCCAACTTGAATTTTATTATTTATTTTCTTAATAATTTTATAGGCATTTTTGTGAGCCTTAACTAGATTAAACATAACCTTAACATAGATAAGAGGATTTTTGATCTGAGGAGGCCAAGTGCCAAGCAAATAACTAAAACTAGAATAGACATTCGGCTCATTTATAGTAATTACATATTCCAATTTATGGCCATATTCACTCATGACCTTTTCGGTAAATTTATCAAAATATTTAATATTAGATGATTTAGCAAATCCACCTCGGTCAGTAAACCATGTTGGCATGGTCCAATGCCACAAATTCAAAATTGGCTTTATGCCCCTATCAATTAATTCATTGATATATTCATGGTAATGATTTATCTCCTTTTGATTCCAGACTCCTTCTTGGGGCTCAATTCTAGACCATTCAATGCCGAATCGAAACGAATTAAGATTTAATGATTTTGCTAAATCGAAATCTTCTTTGAATCTACGATAATGGTCAACTCCTTCGCCAGAAACATAATTTGCGGGATTTTCCACCTTATATTTTATTTCGTTCCAGTTGCTTAGTTTTTTCAATTTTTTATCCGGATGTTTCGCCAAATGATTTGCGTTTTCGAGTTCCCAAACAGACCACTGATTTTCAGTTCTGCCCTCTACCTGATGACTTGCAGTAGAAGCTCCCCATAAAAAATCCTTACTGAACATTTTTTCTGAATTTCTGTCTTCTTCCATGAGTTTAAGTCAAAGCTTTATGTATTTTGATATTTCAGATATTTTCACACGTTCTTGTTTTGTGTCATCTCTGTGTCTTATTGTGACCGATTGATCCTCTAAGCTATCGAAATCTATCACGACACAATAAGGTGTTCCGATTTCATCCTGACGCCTATATCTTTTGCCTATATTTCCGTTATCGTCCCACATAACAGCACCATATTTTTTCTTCAACTCTGAATACACTTCCCTGGCCTTATCTACGAGTTCAGGCTTATTTTTAAGAAGTGGACTAACGCATATCTTAACTGGCGCTAACTGTACTGGGAGCTTAAGAAATACTCTCTTTTCACCGTTCACTTCATCTTCAGTATATGCCTCCGACAACACCGCCATAATAGTTCTCTCTAAGCCAAAAGAGGGCTCAATAACATGGGGAATAAACTTCTTATTAGTTCCTTTAACAAGGTATTCCATAGATTTACCACTTTTTTTATCAATGTTATTTAAATCAAAATCAGTTCTATAAGCCAAGCCCAGAAGCTCTTCTTTACCAATTGGAAAATCGTATTCAAAATCTACGGTTCTCATACTGTAATGAGCTCTTTCTGACTCTTCAACTTCAAGTTCATGGACTTTATTTTTATTTAGACCTATTAAATCTAGCCAGTTATGAATTCTCTTTATCCATTCTTCGAATTCATTCTCCCAATTCTCAGGATCAACAAAATATTCAATTTCCATCTGTTCAAATTCTCTCATTCTGAATATAAAATCTCGAGGGCTAATTTCATTCCTGAATGCCTTACCGACTTGAGCTAAACCGAATGGTAAATCGGGATAAATAGTATCGACGACATTCTTGTAATTAGTAAAAATTCCTTGTGCTGTTTCAGGTCTCAAATAGGCTAGTGCGTTATCGTCATCGATTGGACCTACTTGAGTTCTAAACATCATATTGAACTGGCGCTCTTCACCGAAACTATCTTTTGCACCACAATTTGGGCAAGTTTTTTTATCTATCTTGTCAGCTCTAAATCTATTGTGGCATTTCGAACATTCAACCATAGGGTCTGTAAAAGTATCTACGTGACCGCTGGCCTGCCAAACTTTAGGATTCATAATTATTGCAGCGTCTATTCCAAACATATTTTCGGCGTCTTCCACGAATGTCTTCCACCAAAGATTAACTACATTTCGTTTTAGTGCGACTCCTAATGGACCGTAGTCATAAAATCCAGAAATACCACCGTATACTTCACTTCCTTGAAATATAAAACCGCGTCTTTTTGCTAAACTTACTATATTTTCTAGTTTATTTTTATCCATGTTGTAACAGATTATAAATCAAACTAGTCCAGCAGTACAGTTTATATATCCAGAGTTACCCTTGAGACATCTCTTACTAGTGAATAAAGTAATTCACAAATAGGCACAATGTCTTTAATGTTCGTCATTTTCGTAGGAGTAAACTGATTGGCTAATTTGAGCACCTTGATGTGTTGAGCAAAATACTTTCCACTATCATCAGGATAAAATGACATTGATTCTAGGTCAAAACTATACCTGCCCGTTTCAGAATAATCCCCACCGTCTTTGTCATTATTTAGATTTGGGGTATGTCCAGTCAACTTAAAAATATTTAGATAGTACCAAATTCTTATTAGATTAATATCTATAATTGAGTTGTCTAGATACTTGAATGAATTTGTTAATAAATCAAACCATTGCTCATCGACTTCATCCTCGGTGACTTTATTTATGACTTTAATAAAATCATATCCCGAATTAGCTCTTTCTAAATCTTTAGATATGTTGCTAAAATGCTGTTTTAGTCTAGCGGTAATTAGTCGATTTATACTACCTCTTCCAGGTATATATGTTACGTCTATAGTGCTGAAAAGCTCGATGCTTCCAGCTAATTTAGAATTAACCTTTCTAACCCCTTTAGCCATAAGACTCATTTTTCCCTGATCCGGTGTAATTACCTGGATTATTCTATCTGCCTCTCCATAATTAGTTCTTTTCAAAACAATTGCGGATGACACTAGTTGTTTCATATTTTAGTCTCTGAAATAATTTCATTTATTTCATTGTATAGCTCACCTAATTTAACTTTAGGTTTATACAAATATTTCACCACCCCTAGTTGGCGCCATGTATTATCGTCCAATGGAAATTCTTTCTTGGGTATCATTGAATATATCAATATTGGTATTTTATGCCACTCTGGGTAACTACGAAATTCATGAATAAAATCTATACCATTATGATGTTTAAGTTGTATCTCAAGAATAACTAATTCTGGCTCATTTTTATCGGCTAAATTTACTGCTTCCTGGGCACTCTCAGCTATTTGAATATCTAAATCTCTGCCCTGCAAATAATCATGCGCAACTATAGATAATGTTTTATCTGGCTCAATGAGTAGTATTTTTTTCATAATCAAACTAATTGAAGCTGTTGACTGAGAGGAAAGCCAGCCGCTAGACCTTTATTGCCATGAAATTTACTTGGGCCAAGTTCTAAAGACATAGCTTCTAATATCGATGATGCAACAAAAAATCCGGAACCGTTTATATGTGAAAATTCAGGCATTTTCTGCCTTGATTTCTCAAAATTATTAATTGATTTTTCCCATACGTTTTTATTAATATCTAAATTGTTTGAATAAATGCCGGCCATATTTTTAGGTCCTCTATTATAAACAGCAAAGACTAATGAACTGCGGCGATTATTTTCATTCTTTGAGCTTCCCGTAATTATGGTGTGGGCTATGTTTAGATAGGCCATTTTTATTGCCTCATAATTTCCCATAACTGGATGAGCAGATTTAACTGAAAGCTCTATATCATAATTATTTGCTGTGGCTAATTTATTTACTTGATGTGCTACGTCATTTAAGACGGCTCCAATCGTAATTGGGCTGAGTTCAATTTCGGTTTGCCTATCACTATACTCAACTCCAAGAATAAAACTTTCGAGTAATTGAATGGCTAGGTCGGCACTACTTTCCATTTTTTTGATATCTGTTTGGTCGATTTTTTGATTTTGCATGTTTAGTTCTGCCAATCTGGAGATTTGAATCAAAGGTAGCCTTAGCTCCTCAGCTATGGACTTCAATAAATATTGATCTACCTCGACTAAACTATCAGTACCTTTCACTTCAACCCCTATTCCAAAATAATTATAGCATCAAATTATATGACACATCATAAACTATTTTTTATATAAAAATTATGGTGAGAATGTTAAATTAGGTAGAATTATATTTTCAAAATCACTCTGGTAATCCGTACCCATAGTAAACACTTCAATCGTATTTCCTCTTAAAGGAAGAACTACCATCTCACCAGTCTGATTATTTCCAATCTGACCAGTAACCTTTACTCCAACTACGCTAGGAAGCAAGGGTAATGAATATGGAGAAATTTTTGCTTGATTTTGCTGACTCGATGATGTAATTCCACTGAGTACGTCTGAGTACGACTGATTAAGAACCTGTACCCTTAATGCGAATACTGATGACTGAGCCGAAATTGACGGAACATATCCTGGATTAAAGTAGCCATCAATTAATGCCTGACCATTACCCGAGTCATCTATATAAGAACTCCATGTATTGGGATATTTCAAGCTAATCCCCCCATACTGAGACGGGCCCGAATAACTTCTGTATGGATTTTTTAGCTGTTCATTATACTTCACAGCATCTTGTTGTTGAGCAACCTGAACAGCTTGCTGAGCAGCTTGATCAGAAATTGCTTGAACGTTATTTTTATACTTTTGCCGACCGGAAAATGCCCAGAAACTAAAAACTATAAAAATCAATAGAAGTATCGTTAAGCCAACTATAGCAAGCGTTGAACTGTTGCCTCTTTGGTCATTTTTTAAATTCATTTAAGATAATATTAACCTAAAAACATAACAATAATCAAGTTTCGACTGTTCCCTTTTTCTCTATTAGTTATATTTATATAAGAAAACGCCATTTTTCTGTTTTAATATTTTTTTGTTAGGTATTTTAAATGCAAAGCTAGCCAATTTTACTGGCTTAAAAATGTATTTTTTCAATTTATTATCTAACCTCTCCATTTGTCTTTTTAATAGAAAGGTATATATTGCATCAGCTTGTGGCAATTCTATGTTCCAGAAATTTCGACAATATATTTTAATGTTTTTTCTATAAGGAAATGCTCTAATAGTTGATAATAAAAATAGTACGGGATTAAGCTCATACCCTATTGCTTTGTATCCCTTACGGGCTGCAGAGATTAAAATTTTTCCATCTCCTGAACCAAGTTCTATGAGTGTGTCACCTTTTTTTAATTCTAAGATATCGAATGCTGAATCAATTTGTTTATTCATGGTGGGTAGATATGGAGGGCCAAATAACAAAACAAAGCTAAAGCAAAAAATCAAAATCAGAATTAGATATATCATTTCTTATTTAGAATTAATCTTGGTGATTGAATTTTCTGCATTTTTTAAGTACTCAGTCAGTAGGTTTATAATCTCTTTCCCTCTTTCATATTTTATCAATGATTCGTCAACGTCAATATTATCGCTTTGCATGCTAGACAATATGCCTTCGAGCTCAGCCTTTAGCTCTTTATAATTAACTTCATTATTACTGTTTTTTTTCATAAAATTTCTCCATTATTTAAGTTCATCAATAATTACTTTAACTTCAGAATCGTAGAACTGTATGTCTAGAGCAGCTCCCTTTTTTATTTGACCAGCGTTCTTAACAATCTCATTTTTCAACTTAATAATAGAATAGCCCCTCTTTAAAATTTGTTTAGGGTTAAGGGCTTCAAGCAAACTTGAATGGCCAGAAATTAGTGTTGATGATTTTTGTATTTTATCTCTAACTTCTTTCTCTAAGCTATCAGCAATTTGTAAAATTTCTTTTTTGAATTGAACAAAAATATTCCTCAATAGGTAATCTATTTGATCATAATTTTGAGTTAGGTTATTTATAGAATCTTTTTTATCAGGAACTAATATTTCAGCTGCATTACTAGGAGTGCTTGCCCTTTTATCTGCAGCTTTTTCAGCAAGCGACAGATCAATCTCGTGACCAATGGCGACTAGCGTAGGAACTCTACTTGCAGCTACAGCTCTGGTCACTTCTTCAGTGCTAAATGCCAGTAAATCCTCACTAGATCCGCCACCCCTTGTTATAACCAAAACTTCGGGTGCTTCAGCTAATTCGTTAAAATATTTTATTGCAGCACAAATTTCTCCCGGGGCCTTATCGCCTTGTACGAGGACACTGTAGAGAACTATTTCTAGGCCAACCCATCTAGAATTAATTATCTTAATAAAATCTGCATATGCTGCTGATTCGGATGAAGTTATAAGCCCAATTTTTTTAGGAGGATAAGGCAGCGGTCGTTTTCGCTTCTCATCAAATAACCCCTCAGCCATTAATTTCTTTTCTAGCAAATCAATTGCTTTTTTAATTGCCCCTTCACCAACAGGCTGTATAGATTGAACATTAAAACTAAAGCCGTAGTTGTTATGCAGCTTTGGCTGGCCCACTACCTTAATCACCATTCCATCTTCAACAGGAAAATTTAGCTTATAAATACTTGTAAAACATCTAATACTTGAATTGTCATCTTTGAGATCAAAGTAGACCCATGTGCCCTTGCTTATCTTAAAATTAGCCACTTCTCCAACAACTGATATGATTGGGTAAGCAAATTCAAAAGTCTGATTAATTGAATCTACAAACTGACTAACGCTTAATTCAACTAGCTCCATCTATTGAACCGCCTACATCAAACTTAGATCTCCTGTGCCACAAAATATAGCCCGGAGGAAGCTGTATAAGCGTATTAAGAACTCGGTACATAATAGTCACAGAAAGACTTAAATTAGCTGGTACACCTGCAGCCACCATAACAGCCACCATCATAGCTTCATATACACCAATACCACCCGGTAGAACGGCTATAAGGCCAGCGAAGTTAGCAATTGCATAAGCTAAAATTATAGCTCCTGGGTTAACCCAGTGACCAAAGGCTAAATAGACTACATATATTGATAGAAGCTCAGTAATGTTGTTTAGGAATCCGTAATAAATTGGTGTCCTTAATTCATTCTTTTTAGATCTAAGAATATTGTAATTATGATGAAAGTCTACGAATACCTCTTTTGCTTTTTCAAGGTTAATAATTTCGGGATGCTTAGGCAAGACAACTCCAATTATTTTATTCAAAACTCTAGTTAAATAAGTAAACGTTGCAGTAATTCTACTTTGACTCCCGATTATGTATATGAATAGGAAAATTCCAACAATAATTAAGGCCGATGAAAATGAAGCAACAAAAATAACAAACTGATTTACATTACCGTGCATGGCAAGCATAAAAACACCAAGCAGTACTAGAAATTGGAATGATACGAATATCATGGCTAATTTCATAACATATGTGAATGTAGCCCTTCCGAGGCTAATATCTGACGATCTAACTCTAGCTGCAAAATAGGAAGCTCCCGAAACTCCTCCGCTTGGAAAGACATTATTAACAAAGTTTAGTTCCAAAGATAAAATAAAAAGACGAGTTGCCTTTAACTTGCTTCCAAGTAGACTGAAGATAGATTGAAAAAGTCTGGATTGGGCGTAGTAATTCCAGCCCTGGATCGGAATCATTAAAAGTAGCCAAGCGGCATTAACGTGCTTCAAGTTATCAAAAGTTTGAGCAAGCTGGTGCCTTAAAGCTATGGCCAATACCACAAGAGCAATAATGGTAAGATAATTGATTATTAGTTTCCATCGCTTTTTTAACAAACTTTTTTCACCCATAATATGTTTTTTATTATACCTAAAAAACTATTTAAGGCGCTATACTTATTACAATGAAGAGTTTATTTCTACTTGGTCGACAAAAAGACATAGCGCTTGCAGAGCTTGAAAGTTTATATGGATATGAGAATTTCAACTTAATCTCAAATGACATTGTAGGCTCTAATATTGATGTCGATAAAATTGACTTCAATCGATTGGGTGGTAGCGTTAAACTTGCAAAAATTATTTCAACCCTCCCTTATGGTGACTGGAATCAAGTAGAGAGATATATAGAAGATAATATAGCCTCAATGACTAATTCTCCTCATGAAGGCAAGCTTCAATTAGGCTTTAGTACTTTTGGTTTTAATATTAGAATTGAGCAATTGAAAAAACTTAGCTTGAATGCCAAGAAAAAATTAAGAAATGCTAAACAATCCGTACGAATGATCCCAAATCAATCACTGCAATTAAATAGCGCTCAAATAATCCACAATAAATTGACTGGCCCTAGAGGAATGGAATTATTGATAATAAGAACTCGGGAAGGCTCTATTATTGGACAAACCGTTCAAGAGCAAAATATCGATGCTTACTCACAACGAGACTACAATCGCCCATACAGAGATGCAAGAGTTGGCATGCTGCCTCCGAAGCTCGCTCAAGTATTAATTAATTTAGCCAATCCAAAAGAGGATGCCATAATTCTCGATCCTTTTTGTGGTACAGGAGTGCTACTGCAAGAAGCATTACTCGATGGTTTTCAAGCATACGGAACTGATTTGGAACCCAGAATGATCGAATACTCTAAGGGAAACTTAGACTGGTTGAGGAACTTGTATCAAATAAGGCATGATTCAGTAGTAGAGGTTGGTGATGCATTAGAATATGAGTGGACAGATTTTGATGCGGTTGCATGTGAAACATATCTAGGACAAGCCTACAGCACCTACCCTGATTCTGCACGACTAAAAACGAATATTCAGAATTGTGACACGATTATCAAAAAGTTTCTAAGAAATATACATGATCAATTACCCAAAAATGGAAAAATGGTTCTAGCTTTACCTGCGTGGGAAGACAGAATAAATAGAAATTTTATTACCCTTCCACTTCTTGACCAGCTCGATGAATTGGGTTATAATCGATTAAGTTTTTCAATTATTAATAACAATAATTTGTTTTATCATCGCCAAGGGCAAATAGTTGCTCGGCAAATAATAGTTTTAACTAGGAATTAATATATATGTCACACGTCAAAGCTGGTGGAGCAGCCAAAAATACTAGAGATAGCCAAGGAAAAAGACTTGGTGTTAAACTTTATGCTGGTCAAAAAGTAACTGTTGGTCAAATTATTGTTAGACAAGTTGGCCTTACTAAAAGAGCTGGTAAAGGCACTATGCTAAGTCGCAATTATACAATTCATGCTGCTAAAGATGGTGTGGTTGGCTTTAGAACTCGTAAAGTTACTAGATTTACTGGTCGTTCAGTTCGAAGAACTGAAGTCTTTGTAGACTAAGTTAAACTAAACTCTCAATTCTCTTAATAACTTCGTTAGTTGCTATTTGTGATTTAACTAAATAATCATCTGCGCCCAAGTCTTTGGCTTTTTTCTGATCCGTTTCTTGACCAAGGGCTGTTAGCATCATCACTTTAATCTGAGCAGTAGCCGGAGTATTTTTCAAAATATCTAAAACTTCGAATCCAGAAATTTTTGGCATCATTACATCTAAGACAATTAAATCTGGATGGAACTCTACTGCGTTGGCTAGAGCATCTTCACCATTATCCACTCTTCTTACGTCAAAACCTTCGGCAGTTAATCGATTCACATAAACACCAGCCAAAGCATTGTCATCCTCAACTAGTAGGATCTTTTTTTTATTTTTGGTATCCATTTGATTAGTTTCCATTAAGTATAAGCTATATGAATTTAACTGTTATTGCAACATGCTCTTGATGAATCCATCAAACATAGGATGGACTCTATTTGGCCTAGAAGTAAATTCAGGGTGAAATTGACTCGCTAAAAAGAATTTATGTTCTGGCGCTTCTATAATCTCTACTAGCTTGCCGTTTGGAGACAATCCGGAGGCTTTTATGCCCCATTTATCATACTTAGCCCTATATTTATTATTGCATTCGTATCTATGCCTGTGACGCTCCAGAATAGTTTTCTTGGAATATAATTTAGAAGCCAATGATCCTTTTTCTAGTTCACAAGGATAATTGCCTAATCTCATTGATCCACCTGTATTTTCTTTACCTTTTTGACCTCTCATAGTTGAAACAACAAGATTTTTAGATTTTGGATTAAACTCTTCGCTATTAGCATCCTTGATACCTGAATTCCTGGCCGCCGCTATAACAGCAACTTGAAGGCCCAGACATAATCCCAAATAAGGAAGATTATTATGCAATGAGTATTGAGCTGCGGCTATCTTACCTTCAACACCCCTACTACCAAATCCACCAGGAACCAATATTCCATCAACATCGTTTAATAGTTGTTCGCATTTATTTTTTTTAGTAAGTATTTCTGCATCTATCCATCTTATTTCTAAAGAGCAATTATTATTCCAGGCCGCAGTTCTTAGTGCCTCGAATACAGACATATAAGTATCAGCATTATCTAAATACTTTGCTATAAGCCCAACAGTTAATTTTTTGTCATATTTTGCTAGAGCTTGCTTAACTACCGATTCCCAAGGCTTAATGTTTATCTTCTTATTTTTTAGACCTAACTTTCCAATAATTTCATTGATTAGGCCTGTTTTCTCTAAAGTAAGTGGAACCTTATAAATAGTGCTTTCATTCGGAACTAGGGCGATTGCTTTTTCACTTATACCACAGAACATGCTCAATTTTTTCTTGATTGAATCTTGAGATGGCGACTCGCTTCTTGCAACTAATATATCTGGAATTATTCCTAAACTTCTTAGGTCTCTCACCGAATTTTGAGCAGGCTTAGTCTTTATTTCTTGTGATGCTCCCAGGTAAGGCAAATATACTACGTGTACATAAGCACAATTTTCTCTACCTGCGCGTATAGAGAACTCTCTAATGGCTTCTATAAAACTCAAAGATTCATAGTCTCCAACAGTACCTCCAATTTCAACGATATGAACATCGAATCCCTTGCCCGCTGCTTCAATGTAGTCTTGTATTTTACCTGTTACATGAGGAATAATTTGAATTGAATGCCCACCAGACTTACCGTCTCTCTCATCTTGAATTACATTCATGAGAACTCTACCGCTCATCAAGCTACTGGACTGAGTTAATTCCTGATCTAGAAATCTTTCGTAATGACCAAGATCTAGATCGGTCTCAGCACCATCTTTTGTCACGAAACATTCACCATGTTCTCTAGGATTTAAGGTTCCAGCATCAATATTCAAGTAGGGATCGCACTTTTGAATATTCACCTTAAGTCCTCTTGCTTTTAAGAGGTTACCAATTGAGGCGGCAGTTATACCCTTGCCAAGTCCAGACAAGACTCCACCGGTTACAAATATATACTTAGTCGGCTTAATCGACACCGCTTGTTACCTCTTTTTATTGATTAGATACTACCCTATTTAAAGTTGATAAGGCAAGTTTTTTATTGATTTTGCAATATCTGTTTGGCTGAATCTAATTGAGAATCGGTCCCCGCGCTAATCTGATCTTTGCTATTAGTGATAGTTTTATCGGGGGTTATTCCGATATGTTGAATATTTTTGCCGTTTGGCCTGTACCACTTTGCAACTGTAATCTTAGCCTCTGCTCCACCGCTTAAATTAAATATTTGTTGAACGACTCCCTTTCCAAAAGTTTTCTCTCCCACGATGGTTGCAGCGTTATTGTCATGTAAAGCACCTGCGGTTATCTCACTCGCACTTGCACTTCCACCATCAACCAAAACTACCGTTGGAACACCATTTAGTATATTGCTATTTCCATCAGCGTAGTAAGTATTGACTACTTCATTGCCTTTTTTCTCCTGCATAATCATCTGGCCATTCTTGAGCCAAAGATTGCAAATACCGACTGCAGCATTTACAAGGCCACCGGGATTACCTCTTAGGTCTAATACTATTCCCTTAACATTCTGACTCTTAAATTGCTGTGCTGCCTTCGTGGCTAAATCGGTCGTATCATCGGTAAACTGATTTATCGAAATATAGCCAATATTGCCATCGAGAGTCTTGCTCTTAACACTTGGTAGTGTTATTTTTTCTCTTTTTATGTCAAAGCTTTGTTGTTGATTACCACCTCTTAAAATATTCAGCTTTACGTTCGTATTTGCAGGTCCCCGAATCTTGCTAACAGCAGTATCCACAGACATGCCCGAAGTACTTTCTCCGTTTATGGTAGTGATTATATCTTGCTCTTTAAGTCCAGCCTTATCTGCAGGAAAACCAGATATAGGAGAAACAATGATAATTTGATTATTTGAATTCTTTCCCATTTCAGCACCTATACCACTGAATGACTCATTCAATTGATTATTGAAATCAGAAGCCTGTGAAACACTAAAATATTCGGTATATGGATCGTTGGTCGAATTAGCTAAGCCTGTTTTTAATCCATCCAACACCTGGCCATCGTTTAGACTGCCATCATAATTATCTCTCAGAAGCCCATAGAGCTGGTTAACTGAACTGTAATCAATTTTTGAACTTAATTGCTCATTCAAAGGCTTGCCAGTGCCTAGTCCTATATTTCCATTTCCTACATTTACTCCCAGCAAATAAACTATCACAAAAGTTAATAAGATCATGATTTTAGAAAAATGAATTTTTTTGGTAATTTTCTGAAAATTAAAACTATGTTTTTTTGACACCTAATCGGCTCCCCTCTTTTACTTATATTTTAATTATAGCTAAGTTTATTTCATTAAGCTAAATTTTAAATGTCTGGGCAATATGTTTTAGCCACCAAAATATATAAATGTTAGGCTAGACGAATTGACATAATGATCATAGAAATTTCCATCATAGTTATCATTATATGAAAGTACATGCACTTGACTTCCCTCGATACCCACAACCCACATTGCATGGCCATAGGTACCACCTGTATAAATTGCAACGGATCCAATTTTTGGTGTACTACCAACAGGAATTCCAATTCTTTGGGCACTAAAAATCCAGTCTTTAGCATTGCCGAACCCATTGGTGCTAATTCCATAATTACTATATACCATCCAAGCCGTATAGCTTACGCACTCCCTATTGCACATACCCCAATTATCACTATAGTCACAACCAGGAACAAAATCACTAGAATGAGCATAGTTACAGCCCCAGGATCCGAATATACCAGTTGCAATAGATGGATAAGTCCCTCCACACGATCCACTTGTTGTTAAAGATCCTGTCGAATCTAATTTCTTATTGGCTGCTAGTTGCTCTTGTCTCAATAAGACTATCTTTGATTGGTTTGACTGGATTTGTTGGTTATACGCATCTTGCTGACTTTGGTTATAGCCCAACATAGATTGTTGCTTTTGTTGATCACTAGCCAATTGAGCGTTCTGAACCTGCTGGAGATTTAAGGTCTGTTGAACCTGAGCCTTTTGAGAATTTAATTGATTTTGTAACTGTGCAATATCGGTTAATGTCTTCTGAATCTTACCCTCAACTGCTTTTTGATATGTCTGTTGGTCTACAAAAACATTCATGTTCTTGCTAGAAGCGAGCTGCTCTATCGTGCTTACCGAACCTCCAACATAAATGGCTCTAACATCTGAGGCCAAAACTGACTTTTGGTAATCTAAATCAGCTTGCGCCTTAACAATCTTATTTTGTAAATCTGATATTCTTTGTTGATTGGCTGATATTGCAATTTGCATTGCATTTATCTGGCTTTGCAATATGTTTATTGCATCTTGGAAGCTTTTAGCCTCTGTCTGGAGGGAATCAACGTTTCCTTGTGCGACAGCATTTTGATTTTGTAGATTATTGATTTGTTGCTGGAGAGTATCTGCCCTTACAAGCGGTGATAAAATCAAAATCAAGGCACCAATAATAAAGAATGAAGCTCTATGATTAATTTTTATTTTGTTTGTATATTTATTCATGTTTATTTCAGAGTAGTTATCCTATATAAATAATAGCATAACCTCTTTATTTGTGTAAATGGCGAATTTATTATTTAGATGTACGAAGCTTTAAATATCTTGCAGTTGCAATGATCGAGAATAATGCTCCCAAACTGAATCCAAGAACAATTTGTGCAAGTAAAATGAGCCAAATATATTGATTGAAATACCTTGATGCATATCCTATATTTAACAGGCCCAGACTACTTGCTTCTAGTGCTGAAGAAAATATTGAGAACATGATCTTAATCACTCCAATTGAGATTAATGCTGATATTACACCGTAGAAAGAAGCCTCAACTACGAATGGGCCCCTAATAAACCACGGTTTCGCACCCAATAGTCTCATAATGGTAATCTCATCTTTTCGGTTAAATATTGCCATCCTTAAAGTATTAAAAATAATTAGCGCTGATACTAAGGCAAAAACTCCAATACCTATTAATCCGGCTTCTCTCAAAACTTTTGTAGCTTTAGCTATACGATCAATCGCCTGCTTTCTGTCACCAGAATAAGATGTTCCGAGCTGTGAATCTTGTAGCGCTAAATATTGTTTTTGGTTTATAAAATTCTTGATATCTTGAATCTTGTTTATGTCGAATGGGGTGATGTTGATGCTTGCTGGCAAGGGATTGCTTGTCTCATCTACTGCATTCAAAAGATTTTGATTTCCTGCGTTCTCAGTTTTATATATGGCCAAAGCCTCATCTTTAGATATGTATTCAACTTTTTTAACATTAGGAAAATTTCTCAAATTGTTTTCAAAATCATTCAACTGTCGGGTAGTTGTTTTGTCGGATAGATATACTGTTATATTTATTTTATTACTTATCTGATTAATTGTATTGCTGAAGGTAATGTTTGCAATGTATAGGAACAAGCTAATAAATAACGTCACAGTCATAACGGCGATTGCGGGTAATGCCAATGAAAGATTTCTGAAAAAGTTTACGAAACCTGATTTAATTACTCTAGTAAAAGTTATCCAGGATCTTTTCATAGTCTATAGCTCGCATTTGTTCTATCGCTAACAATTTTACCGTTCTCAATAACGACCACTCTTCTTTTTAGCTTATTAACTATTTCCTGATTGTGTGTCGTCAAAAGTACAGTTGTTCCGAACTTATTGATTTTTTCTAAAACCTTAATTACATCCCAAGCGAATTTAGGATCAAGATTTCCCGTAGGTTCGTCAGCGATTAAAATTTTAGGCTGTCTCACAATCGCCCTCGCAATAGCAACTCTTTGTCTTTCCCCACCCGATAGTTCATATGGCATGTTATTTGCCTTATTTTTCAGATTCACAATATCAAGGACTTTTGGAACAGTATTTTGAATTTCTTTATTGCCCATACCCACAATTTCAAGAGCAAATGCAACATTCTCGAAAACCGTTCTATTTGGAAGTAGCTTAAAATCTTGAAATACTACACCTATTTTTCTTCTTAGTAAAGGAATGTCTTTATCCTTTAATTTGTCATAATCGATTCCACCTACAACGATTTTACCCGAAGTTGGCTTCTCTTCTCTTGTGAGCAATCTTAATAATGTAGTCTTGCCCGCACCACTTTGACCAACAACAATAACAAATTCTTTTGGCTCGATATGAAGATTTATTCTCTCAAGTGCTGTTGCTTTTCGGTTGTATATTTTTGATACTCTATCTAACAAAATCATATTATGAATATATTATAGCAAAAGCGGTTTTATACTTGAACTAGATTAGCAGGATTATTCTAAATCAATAAAAGCTTCGATGAGTTGATCAATGTTACCATCTAATATTGACTCAACATCACTTGTCTCAAAACTGGTTCTTAGATCTTTAACCATTTTATATGGGTGGAGAACATATGATCGAATTTGACTACCCCACTCAGCAGACTGATTTGGGCCTTTCAAGTCAGACAAATTATCTTTATGCTGTTCAATTTGAAGCTGGACTAATTTGGACCTAATAATTGTCATGGCTACTTCTTTGTTTTGTGCTTGGCTTCTTTCATTTTGAATCGCAACATTGATTCCTGTTGGAATATGGGTAATTCTTACTGCTGAATCAGTTGTATTGACTGACTGGCCACCATGCCCACCGGCTCTATATACATCAATCTTTAAATCCTTGGGATCAATTTCTAGTCTCTCTGGTTGATTAATTTCTGGGAGCACTTCTACCTTTGCGAAACTAGTTTCTCGAAGATTATTAGAATTGAATGGACTAAGTCTAACCAATCTGTGAACCCCATGCTCACCCTTGAGACGACCATAGATGTCTGAACCTTTAATCTCAACAGTGGCGCTCTTTAAGCCCGCTTCTTCACCTGGAGATTCGTTAATTACTGAAACTTTAGCACGCTCTTTATCTGCCCAACGGCTATACATTCTGAGTAACATTTGTGTCCAGTCTTGAGCATCAGTTCCACCAGCTCCAGCATAAATACTAACTATTGCGTTATTGGAATCATAGGGGCCGGATAATCTAGTCTGTAGCCTAAGCTCATCCATATCGGACTTTATGCTCTCTATAAGTTCGCTAATATCTTGTTCTATTTTATTGTCATTGAGCTCAATTAACTCTTTCAAGTATTCAAAGTCACCGAGAATTGTGTCCCACGGTTCAACTTTTCTTTGTAAATCAGATAATTCCTGCATTACTATTTGAGCATGTTGTGAATTGTCCCAAAAATCATTTTGTTGTGATTGTTCCGTCAGATTTTTAAGCTGTGCTTTTAATGAATCATAGTTAATCTTATCCAATGATTTCTTGATTTCATCGGATAATTCATAGGTTAATTTTTTTAATTTATCCATTTTAAACTTATTTCAATCGCCAGAGACCTTTTAGTTGATTTTTTAACTCTAAGGCAACGTCGTCATTGATATTACCTAAAATGCCCAGCCCCCAAATGCCATCCTCAAACATGGCTCTAGATACTGCGATAATTGTATCTTTTTCTATTTTTTTAATTCTATCTGGAACCTGATAATAATCTTCAATAACGCCATCAAAAAAATATCTATTAGAATATCCAGACATAATTCCAGCTACAGTCTGAGCGCTTCTTTGGAATCTACCAAGAGAATATTGCTTGGCTTCGGCAACATCATCATTTGCAAGTTCACCATTGAAAACTTTAGTCAATTCTTCTTTTATAATTTGAAAAAGTGGCACGATGTTTTCTTTCATTACTTGCGAACCAAACCACCAATTTGAACTTTCATAGGATTGGCCATATCCTGAGTTCATCCCATAAACAAGCCCTCTTTCTCTTGCAGTACCCAATATTTTTGAATAAAGAGTTTCGGTCAACATGGTATTTACTAGGCCAAGCGCATCAGCCTCAGGATCAGTGAGTTTCCTTTTCAAAAAACTATCAATGTAAAAGTAAATTGTATCTACAGAAGTGTTTTTTATTAGTAAAGGACTTGTAAGTTTTTTAGGCACTTCGTGAGGCAATTTAGGCCTTCCATTACCTTTTGGGAGATCCAAGCTTTCAATAAGTGCTTTCACTATTTTTTGACGATTTGGGGTTATTTTTCCAGCAATCACAAATCTTAGGTTTGTGAGAGTGTGGGTTTTATTGTAGTGATCCCAAATATCTGCTAATTTAACATTCTTCATGAGCTTTAGTCGCTCTTGGTCTGTTTTCGCAACGTAACCATATTTTTCTTTTAGAGCTAAGCTTAGATGCCTAAAATGATTGTTAGATCTCGAGGCAAGCTCTTCCTTAACATTTCCCGATTCAGCAATAAATTCGTCTTCAAGAAACAACGGCTTACTAATAGATACTAGAAGTAGATGCAAGATTCTTTCCCATTCAAAATCTGCGCATTCAGCTTCATAGGTAATATCGTATGCATTGGTTGAGGCATTATTATATGCTCCATTTTTTTCAAATTCTGCCTGAAAAGCCCTTGCCTTTGGGATGAATTGATTAGCGCCAAGAAGTAAGTGCTCCATTAAATGGGGAGTTTCCCATTTACTATCTTCAACCAAATATTCTCCAGCCCTGAAGCTCAATTCAAATGTCATAACACTAGCATCAGGGACATTAATTAAAAGTCCCTCAGCTCCACTATCTAATTTTAACTGGCTTACGGTATGCTTCATTTATTAACTATCTTTTCTTGCGTCCTTTTAGTTTTCTTTGTCGTTCAGCTTTTCGAGTTTTCTTTTTTGCTACATGCTTCTTCTTAACTTCTTCGTTCTCAGTCTTCTTTGACACAAAGTCATCCTCACCAAAATCTTCGGCAGTAGTTATTTTATCAGCGTTGGAAACTGAGTTTCTTGCAGCTTTTGTAAGCTCAGTGTCCATAGGTGCTTCCGCAAGATTGGGCTCTGCATGGTAAAGAGACGCAACTATGTCATGCCTTAGAACTGACTGCATTGACTGGAAAATAATTTGAGATTGTCTTCGGTATTCTACCAATGGATCTCGTTGACCGACACTCATCCAGTGGATACCTTCTCGAAGATGATCCATATTTTCTAAATGCTGCATCCATAAATTATCCAGTACTTGAAGATACACTTCTCTTTCAATTTTTCGCATTATATCTTTGCCGAATGCAGTTTCACGGCCCTCGTACACTTCCATAGCTTCTGCAAGTAAAGTGGCACCAAACTTATCGGGACTAGAACTAAATAATCTCTCCATGCTTTCTGGTGATAATGGGAGAACTTCATTTATGACCGATTTGTGATCATCAACTGAATCAAACTTTAATTCTGACAAAGCCTTCATCTGCTCTTCGATAACAATTTTGATTCGCTTACTTATATCAGTAGCTAAGAGAATTTCCCGTCTCATACTATAAACAGCTTTTCTGTGCCTATTCATTACATCATCATATTGAACGACATTTTTTCTTTGGTCGAAATGAAAACCTTCAACTTTTTTCTGGGCACCCTCTAGGCTTTTAGAAATTAATCTATTCTCGATTGGAGTATCATCATCAACCTTTAACCGGCTCATTAGGCCAGCTATTCTATCTCCACCAAATATTCTCATCAAATCATCTTCTGTGCTCACGAAAAATTGAGTCAATCCTGGATCTCCCTGTCGACCAGCTCTACCCCTTAGCTGGTTATCTATTCTTCTGCTTTCATGTCTTTCAGAGCCCAGTACGAATAATCCACCGAGTTTCTTAACATCATCACCAAGTACGATGTCGGTTCCTCGACCGGCAATGTTGGTAGCTAAAGTTACTGCACCTTTTTCTCCTGCCTTAGCAATAATTTGAGCTTCCTTTTCATTGTTCTTTGCATTGAGAACTTTGTGGGGTACTCCGGCTTTATTAAGCGCGGCGCTTAACATTTCATTTTTTTCAATCGAAACAGTACCTATGAGTACTGGCTGACCTTTTTCATAACAAACTCTAACTTCTTTGGCTATTGCTGCAAATTTACCTTTTTCGCTTCTGTAAATTCGGTCAGGCCTGTCTATTCTGTTAATAATTCGATTAGAAGGAATTTCGACTACATCCAATTTATAAATTTGATGGAATTCTTCACTTTCAGTCAAAGCAGTACCCGTCATGCCTCCAAGCTTTTCGTACAGTCTAAAGAGGTTCTGAAAAGATATAGATGCAAGCGTCATCGATTCTTGCTGAACTTCTACATTTTCTTTAGCTTCAATAGCCTGATGCAATCCTTCATTGTAGCGCCTACCTTTCAGTAGCCTACCCGTGAATTCATCCACAATAACAATTTCTCCTTCACGAGTCACAACATAATCTTTATCTCTTTTGAACAGGGCGTGTGCTTTAAGTGCCTGCTCAAGATGATAAATAGTTCTAATGTTATCGGATGAGTAAAGATTATCTACCCCAAGTATGGATTGTACTTTTTCGATTCCCTTATCCGTTAAAATTACAGTCTTCCTTTTTTCATCGGTTTCAAAATGTTCTTCACTATTCAATTGCCTTGCGACTTTCGAAAATTGTGAATAGGCATTTGCGCTTGTAACTGATGGAGCGGAAATAATTAGCGGGGTTCTGGCTTCATCGATTAAAATTGAATCTACTTCATCTACGATGGCATAATGAAGGTCTCTTTGTCTAAGCTGATCAGTCTCCCTAACCATGTTATCCCTAAGATAATCAAAGCCAAATTCATTATTTGTTCCATATGTAATGTCGGCTTTGTATGCTTCCTGTCGGGATATTGGTCTTAAGTGCTTAAATCTATTGTCGCTGTGATCCTTGTTTATGTAAGTTTCATCATAGATAAATGACTCATCTGGAATAATTACAGCTGTTGTCATGCCAAGAAAACTATAGACCTGGGCCATCCATCCAGCATCTCTTTGAGCGAGATAATCATTCACAGTAACAACATGAACGCCCTTGCCTGTTAATGCATTTAAGAATACTGGCAAAGTTGCAACCAAGGTTTTCCCTTCACCGGTTTTCATTTCGGCAACATTACCCTCATGCAAAACCATTCCACCAATAAGCTGTACATCAAAATGTCTTTGTCCCAAAGTTCTTGTTGCTGCCTCCTTAACGAGAGCAAATGCATCTGGCAGGATTTGATCTAAACTTTCTTTTGCCAATCTCTCTTTCAAAAAATTTGTCTGTTTTTTTAATTGAGAATCAGTCATTTTAGAATATTTATCAGCAAGAGAATTTATATCCTGAACTCGCTTTTTGAGTCTTTTAACTGTTTTTATCTGAGGGTCACCAAGTACACGCTTAATAATTTTTTTCACTGAATACTCCACTAGTTTTTTCCAATAAATATATTGTAGCTTGTTATTTAATAAAATGCGACTACAAAAATACTAATTAACAGATTAAATTTAGTTCTTTGATTTGTTTCTTAATAAATTTATTTTATGTCTAATTATCGAAGTCCCATGTAATTCTTTGTATTTCAAAATCTGATTCTTTAGCTTTGCTTCTACTATGTCTATTGCAGCATATATATTCAATGTTGATTCTTTGGTAACCAATACCTCGTTTGGTAAAGTCATCTTAACTTCACATGTTAAAATTCTCTTAGTTTTTGACTTTGATTCCTTTAACCATACTTCCGCATACGCACTTTCTCGTACATGTCTGGACATGTACTTATCTAAGTTAGCAATTTTTTTTAATGCATATTTTGATAAATCCTCGTCCACGGTTAAGTGGACTCCGTTTATAGTAATGTTTTCAATCATAGCCTTTCCATGCCCCCTATATAGCCCTTAAGTATATCAGGGACTAATATCTGGCCATCTTCTGTTTGATAATTCTCCATTATAGCTGCAAGAATTCTAGAAAATGCAAACACGGTAGCATCATTAGTATGGACAAACTCCACACTGTTATCTGCTTTTCGATATCTAGTCTTTAATGATCGAGCCTGATAGTCAGTCATATAATCTGCGCTATGAGTTTCTCGATACTTCTTTTGTCCTGGAAACCAAACCTCTATGTCCATTCCCTTAGCATTTGGTTTACCTATGTCTGCAGTACATTTCTCCAGAAGCTGATATGGTAGTTTTAAAGAATTTACGAAATATTCTTCAATAGCTACCATTAATTTGTGCTCATCAAGCCCAGTATTTGGCGTAGAAAAAACTTCCATTTCCAACTTATCAAATTGATGAAGACGAATTATACCTTCAGTGTCCTTTCCATAGGAACCAGCCTCTCTACGATAAGAAGTAGCGTAGCCCAAATATCTAATAGGTAATTGAGATTCTAATAAAATTTCATTCTGATACATATTGCATAGACTGTGCTCAGCACTTGCATTCATCCACATATCATCATAAGCAAGTTTATATGTAACTTCCTCGGCATCGAGTCTCGTTGTTGCATGATAAGAAGCTGTGTTTACGATTCCTGGTGGTAATACTGGAACAAAAGGTTTTGATGAAATATTTAAATTATTTTCAGCAATCAATTGTTTGATAAATTCTTCGTCAGATAATTTATCCATTACCCAGTTAATAATGGCAAATTGTAGACGAACCAATCCGCCCTTCAAATATACAAATCTAGATCCTGCAACTTTAGAAGCCCTAGTTTTGTCTATTAAACTATCCTCATCGACAATCTCCCAATGGTTTTTTGCTTCGAAATTTAATTCCAATGGTTCAATTTTCTTAACAACTTGATTATCGTCTTCGCTGCTTCCTAGAGGCACCATTCCAAGTGGCATATTTGGAACGCCTGAAATTAAAGTTTGTAATTGTTTTTTTAAGTCATTTATTTCAGATTCCATAACTGAAGCCTGTTCTTTTAGAGACCTACCTTGCTCTATTTGATCCTGAGTTGGAGTGGAGTTGGAAAATTGTGATGCAAGTTGGTTTCTTTGCTTAAGAATTTCTTCTATAGCGGGAATTTTACTTCTTATTTGATCATCGAGACTAATAATAGAGTCAACATCTACTTCATAACCCTTTTGCTGAGATTTCTCCCTGACTAGTTCTTTGTTGTCGCGAATATACTGAATATCTATCATATAGCCTTAATTATACTATTTAACCTTCTTATTTTTAATTAAATATTTAAGAGTTAAGTCGGTTCTGGATTTTGCATACTCACAATACTGGCAATCTCGTCCGGATGGCGGCATATCTTCTTGCTCTAGGCATTCCTTAATATTTTTAACAGTTTCAGCAATCCATGAATCGTTACCTTCGTATGCTATAACCTTAGTCCTAAACTCAACTCTATCATTGAAGCCATCTAAGTCTAATCTGCCATTTGTATAAACAAAGTATCCGGTATTACTTACCTTGAAATCATTTTTTCTGAGAAGCCATTGATACACTTCCATCTGGCGCTTATACGAAATTTGCCAATCCGCATCCAAACTTACTTCACTCTTCTTGGCTGTTGCTTTGTAATCAACTACTATCAATTCTCCGTTCTTGTTGACCCAAACATCATCAACAGCCCCAAACAGAATTAAATTTGTTTCTTTATCCAAATATTGAACCCCCACAAAGTTCTCTCTCCATTTATCTAAATCATCATGAGAATAAGGAATTGCATCTACCTTAAATTGAATCATTAACGGATGAGGCTTTTTATCATTTCTATACTTATCGAATTCTTTTTTGAAAAGCTCATCGACTGCTTTATTGATTTGAAATGGTGGAGTATCTGGCTTAGATATCTTTAGCCTTCTGTCTATCCAAAAACACCGGGGGCAATTTATGAAATCTTCTATTTTACTTCGACTGAGCTTATAGGGAGTAGTTTGCCCTGGTTTATACGGAGCGGTTCTATATCTGCTATATGGAGTGTATGCCATTAAGGCATTATAACAGCTATTGGTATAGGAATTTGATTATATCTTGTGGCTTATCAGCTACTAAATCGGGGTTTTCCTTATTCATAATATTTTTGCCGTTATAGCCCCAGGTAACCCCAATAGAAAAAATTCCAGCTTTCTTAGCAGCCTTTATATCTCTAACTTCGTCGCCAACATAATATGTCTCTGAATAATCTAACCTATTCTTTTCGATGACTTTTTTCAAAGCCTTTGCTTTACCCAAAATACCAACTCCACCATAAACTCGCTGGAATTTGCTTCTAGCGTTTTTTAGCTTTAGGTATTTATTGATGTTCCTTGCACTGTTCGAGCTCAATATGTACAAACGAGCATCGTGCTCTTTTAAAACGTCAATTAACTCTAAGACCCCAGGTATTGCATCGAGTTTATCAATGTTTTTATTCATTTCCATTCTACCCCTAATAATTAACGCCGGGACTTTCCATGGCCTAATTCTTAGCTCTTCAATAACTCCTGTGATGGGCATATTTCTCAGCTTATCCTTATCTATATTTTTTAGATGCTGGCTATTGGGATACCATCCCTCATACATGTTTATGACAAATTCTAGGCTGTCGACAATTGTGCCGTCAAAATCAAAAATTATATTTTTCATAATTTGCTACGGTCTCAATATTCCAAAAAATACCTGCCATGCTAGTAGAGTTTTGGCAACTAAGCTCAAAATCATATACATTTTTTCACCAAATAAATAATCTTTCCATGGGCCAATTTTCTTGTACTGCAAGTACATATTAATAGCAAAACAATTAAAGCTCACAAAAATTGTTCCATAGATGAAATAAACAAATGTTGGAATTCCGCCACCTCCGTAGATCTCAACACCTACTGTATATATAACAAAAACAATCCATGGCAGTATTCCAGATAAACAACCAATCACGTAACTTATCCAGTTGACCTTTTTTGTTTTCTGGTTGTGAATCTCCATAACCAAACCTAGAAGGTTCATGATAGCAATAAGGCCAAAAATCATTATTAGGCTTGATAAATCTGTAATGCCGGACAAGAAACTTATCGCTACCATCATTGTGCTTGCGCTCAATGAATACTCAAACCATCTGAATTTGTTGATACCTTGCTTAAGGTCTTCTTCATACCTTTTTCTAAAATATGTAGCGGCCAATAAATGAGCGATTGCTGATAGGAAAAAGAAGAGAGCTATCACGTATGACATCCTCACATCAAATAAGTGTCTTTGTGCGGTTATCAATACTGGATGCTCAGGAGTTGAGGTTAGAGTATTTAAGGTTAGAAAGCTAGTTGTTACTGGGAAAGCTCTATTTTGGCTGAGAATTAAAATTAATAGACCAAATGTTGCATGCATCGCTGCCAAACTTTTATTCCACTTGTTAAGGCTCGGTAAAGTTATTTTAGTTTCGATAAATTTATTTATTATTTTCATTAGTTCAATTATAGCAACTAACAGGATCTAAGCAACCGGACTGTATTCAATATGGCACATCCCTCTACCAGTTTTTTCAGCATATTTTTGATGATAGTCTTCAGCTACAAAAAATTCTTTAGCTGGCAAAATTTCGGTCACTATCTTATTAATAAATTTTTTCTGAACTTCTTCGAGAGTCTTAATAGCTAGTTCGTGTTGATTTTCATCGTAATAATATATAGCTGATCTATAATTGTCTCCAACATCTGGGCCTTGCCTGTTAAATTGTGTTGGGTCATGCATTCTAAAAAATTGTTTGAGTAAAGTCTGTGTAGAAATTTTCTTATCATCATATTCTAAATAGACCACTTCAGCATGTCCCGTTGTATGAGAACAGACTTCTTCATATGTAGGGTTATCTTTATGGCCTCCGCTATATCCTACAAGTGTTTTTGTGACTCCTGGAACCTGATCAAAATAAAACTGCACCCCCCAAAAACATCCACCGCCAAACATTATCTTATTCATATTATTTTACTAAATCACCATATAATTCAGGATATATAGTTTTTGTAACCTGATCATCTTCCTGTCTAAGCTGAGGGAATGGAACCCCCTCTCTTGCAGTTACTCCCTCAAGAACCCAAAAAACTCTTTCTGAGTAGCCCCAACCACAAGTAGGTGGCATTCCATATTCAAGCATTTCAACAAAATCTATGTCCAACATCATTGCTTCTTTGTCGCCGTCTTTTCGGAGGTCTTGCTGTTCTTTAAACCTATCGAGCTGTTCGAGCGGATCATTTAATTCACTCCAACCATTCCCAAATTCAGTTCCTGCAATTATTGGCTGGAATCTTTCTACAGTCTGAGGCCTTGTTGGATCTACTTTAGCCAATGGACTTATTAAAAGCGGAGTATTTATTAGCCATGCTGGTCCAGCAATATTTTTTCTTAAGTTTTTCCAAAGCTTATCTATTCCTCTAGCAATATTATCAGTTTGCTCAACTTCAAGTTTATTATCTCTCAATGCCTTCTTAACATCATCTAAGGTGCAGTTAAATACGTCGACGGAATATCTTTTTTTAATTTGCTCTCCGTAATCTAGGATTTCCCAATCTTTTGATAAATCTACATCAAAACCACGAATTTTAAACTTATGAGTGCCGAATGTTTTCATTGCGACATCCTTATACATTTTTGTCATGAAATTCATTCCATCTTTCCAGTCAGCATATGCCCAATACCATTCCATAGCTATGTGTTCTGGAAGATGCTCCTCAGTGTAATTTTCATTTCTAAATCTTGGGCCAATATCGAAAACTTTCTCGTATCCACCGCCAATAAGACGTTTTAATGGTAGCTCATGGCTTATTCTTAAATAAAAATCCTGATCAAGTGCGTCCATATGAGTCACAAATGGATTAGCATCAGCACCTCCAGTGGTATGCTCCAATACCGGGACATTTACTTCTAAAAATCCGTTCTCAAGCAAAAAATCTCTGGTATATTGCCAAAACTTACTTCTTCTAATGAATCGATCATGGACTTCTTTGTTTACATTAAAATCAACATAACGTCTTCTCAGTCTTTCTTCTTTGTTAGTGAAACCATCCCATGACGTTGGCATCGGCCTTAAGCTTTTTGATAAGATTCTAAGACTTTGAACCTCTAAACTCATTTCACCAGTTTGAGTTTTTATCAGCTTACCGGACGCCTGAATAAAGTCTCCTGCATCTAATAGATTGATATCTGAATAATTTAACTCACTCTCTGCATAGTTTGCATTTTTGATGTTTTCAGATTTTAAAAATAATTGTATTTTGTTAGATTCATCGCGAATAACAACAAATGCTATTTTGCCTATTTTTCGGAGAGTAACAATTCTTCCTACAATAGTAGCCTCTTTATCTAAAAATTTTTCGAAGCTTGATACGATCGAGTTTATATCAGAAGTTTTTTTAGAATTAGCAGGATAAGGGTTAACGCCCTTATTTCTAAGCTCTTCTAATTTGCGTAATCGTTCTGATCTAAGTTCTAAAAGTGTTGCCATATCTAATAATTGTATCTGATATGGAAACTTTTGACTAGGAAATGCTTACAATCTTGTAGATATTGGTTTCTGCTGGTGTAGATATTTCGACTTCTTCACCCTCTTTTTTGCCCAAAAGATTCTTACCAATTGGAGATTCGTCAGATATTTTTCCATTCAAAGGATCTGCTTCGACTGTTCCAACCACCTGAAATTCCTTTGTTTCGCCTGATTCATTTTTGAGCTTAACAGTTGAACCAAGCTTAACATCATTACTATTTTTTGGAGCGATAATTAGTTCAAGATTCTTCAATATATTATCTATTTCAGCGATTCTATTTTCGCTTCTTTCCTGATCTTGTCGGGCGATACTGTATTCAGCGTTTTCGGCAAGGTCACCAAACTCTCTTGCAGTCTTAATTCTATCTGATACAGCTTTCCTTTGAGAAATAAGTTCTTCTTGCTCTAATCTTAGCTCCTCTGCTCCTTCTTTTGTCATTCTATAAGTCTTTTTCATCATATCTCCTTTTGAATTATCTGATTTTGTAAATACTGGTTTTTTTGATTAAGTATTATCTTTCTGCATTTTCTCGATGAGCTTATTTAACTCATCCATTTTTATATAGTGGCTTGTCTTTTCTGATCGTTTCTTTATTTCAAGCTCACCGTTCTTGATATTTTTTACGCTTATAACTACCCTAAGCGGAATTCCGAGCAGATCAGCGTCGGCAAATTTTTCACCAGGCCTAATGTCTCGGTCATCATATAGTACCTCAATGCCATTAGCAGTCAAGCTTTTATACACTTTCTCGGCTTCTTTTGTAACTTCTGATTCATTGCCAATTGTTGATATCAAAACCTTATAAGGTGCAACTGAATAAGGCCAATTAAGACCATTCTCATCAGCATAATACTCGACAATAACGCCCATTAGTCTTGCAATGCCTATTCCATATGATCCCATAACAACAGGCCGATTAGTGCCTTCTTTATCAGTGAAATAAATCCCTAATGCTTCAGACTTAGTTGTACCAAAACTGAATATGTTGCCAACTTCAGCCGCTACTGCTTCATTAAAATCTTTTTTCTCTAAATCAAGAAGATCTAAAACGTCATCATTGAATACTTCTTTATTTAGAGCTACTTTTTTATCCTTATTTATAAAGACTATGTCCTCCCCTGCGCCTACAAGAGTTTGAAATTCGTGGCTAAATTTATCTGTGAAAGCTCCACCTGATGCAAATGTAAAATAAGTATCATTTCCTAGTCCCACGCGTTCAAATACTTTATGATAGGCTTTAGTGACTTTATCGTAGAATTCTTTATGCTGCTCTTCGCTCTCGGAAAAAGAATACATATCTTTCATAATAAATTCTCGGGTTCTCAAAATACCATTTTTAGCCCTTGTCTCATTTCTTAACTTATTCTGAAATTGATAGACTGACATTGGCAAATCCCTGTAAGAATTTATATATTCCTTAGCCATATTACCTACTTGCTCTTCATGCGACCAACCGAATCCGACTTCAGTACCGTTCTTCAGCTCCGATTTGAACCATATATCTACATTATCGTCGTTCCATCTATCCGTTTTTTCCCAGAGCTCTTTGTCCTGAAGAGTCGTCATAGTTAACTCTTGAGAATCAAGAGCATTCATTTCTTCCCTAACTATATTCTTTATGTTTTCTATTACCTTTATTCCTAATGGTAGGTAGGAATAAACACCTGCCATTTCTTTGTGTATATAGCCTGCCTTTATTAATAATTGCGCGTTTAAGGCAACTTCATCGGATGGATGAGTTTTTCTAGTTTTCGAGAACAGTTTAGACATTTTCATATTAATAACATTGTATCAATAGATTTAGTGTATTAGAAATAATCCGACAAAGGCGACACCATTCTTAAACGAATGAAGCAGTATGGATGACCAAAGACTTCTGGTTTTCTCTCTTAAAGCGGATGAAACCATTGAGAGGATGAAAGTATCCAAGCCTGCTATCCATAAAATTCCACCATCTTTACTTTCTATTAGATGAGGCAAGGCAAAGATTAGACTAGTTAGTATTGCAGCATATATAAATTTCATTTTAGTTCTTAGACCACTAAACAAATAGCCTCGGAAAATTATCTCTTCAGCAATTGGGGGAAGCACTACTAGGCTAATAAAAGCTAATATCAATCCGAAATTGCCATTCACAGACTGAAAACCTACATTTTGCTCCTGATTAATATTGAATGACTTTATCAAGGCACCAAGTATCAAAGCTAAGGAATAAAAAGAAACCATATAAATTAGAAAACCGGTTAGTGCAGTGAAAACATCTTTGAGATTTATCTTGACGAGACCTATTTTTTTAAAGCTGGTTTTTTTCCATCTAAGAAAAGCATAAATAGTTCCTAGAGATAAAAATTCTACTAACAAAACTGAAAAAAATTGACCAACTACTGAACTCGAAAGCCAGTCGTTAGATTTTTTGCTAGACCAATGCATAAAATGAAAAATCAAAGACAGTATAAAAATTGTGATTATTTGACTAACGAAATAGATTAGAACTGTTAGAAAAATACTCCATATTGGGCCCCAATGAATATTTTCTTTATAATAATCATCCGGATTTTTCCAGATTATATCTTTGCTAGAAGAATCTTTTGACATCAACAAATGAAATTAATACTACTAAAAGCATGAGAGCTAGAAACCCAAGGCCATGAACTGCATCCTCGGTTTTTGGACTCAATTGCTTCTTGCCAAAGAGCCTTGAACCCAACATTAGAAATAGTCTCCCTCCATCAAGTGCCGGAATTGGTAAAATGTTCATTATAGCCAAAGTCAATGAAATGATTGCGATGATTATTAGTATGAATTGATATCCTAGTGCTGATCCGTTCTTAAGTATGAAGAATATTCCAATTGGGCCTGAAACTTGCGATGTTGCTTGAGTGGTATTTCCAACTGCGAGTCCTGACACTAATTTCCAAAGTCCCTGAAATGTAAGTACCGTAAACTGTTTTATTAGACCTAGAGCAACAATTGGAGCGGACCAAGTAGATTGCTGAAGAACAAAAGGCTGATCGCTCACGCCTAAGTAGCCAATCGGATTGGACGTTTTTTCAGAAGCCAAAACAGCAGCTTTAGAATTCAGGGTAGTTTGTTTTACAAAGGTTTGCGATCCTCGCTTAAATTCAATCGTAACTTTTTCTCCGGCATATTGACTTGTAATTTTGCGAGTGTCATTCGCACCTGATAAATATACTTTCTGATTGTCGCCGTCCTTTGTAACTGATACGAATTGATCATTCAGTTTCATGCCTATTAGAGAGGCTGGAGAATTTTTTTCAACGTTACTAATTAATACTTTATCTGCAATAATTTTAGTGTCGTTCTTGACGGTAAACTGATTATCTACAAGTTTTGGCATGCCCAGCCAAGCAATCACAGTAAACAATACGAATGCCGTTAAAAGGTTCATAAATACTCCCGCAACCATTATTTTTGATTTTACCCATGTAGAGGCCGCTCCGAAATCACCTTTTTCCGTATCGCCATCATGCTCACCTTTTAACCTAACAAATCCCCCTAATGGTAATGCATTTATACTAAAAATAAATTTTGATTTTGTTACTTTACTCCAGACTTTTGGTGGAAAACCTAGGCCGAATTCTAAAACCTTAACACCATTTCGTCTAGCGACAAAAAAATGTCCAAGTTCATGAACAACAACAAGTCCTGTAAATAATATTAACGCAAGAATTAATAGATAAATATTCATATGTTATTTTCCAAAGTTCCTTTTAATTTTTTTATATTTTCTAATAACTGAATCGAAATTCGCTTCAGTAAAATCTGGCCAAAGCTTATTCACGAAAAATAGCTCACTGTAGGCAGACTCCCAAAGCATGAAGTTTGATAACCTTTGCTCTCCGGATGTTCGAATAATTAAATCTAATGGCGGAACTTCTGGAGCATCAAGATTATCTGCAATTAATTCTGGAGTGATATCCTCAGGTGGTATTCCACTTCTGATTATTTTTTTAGTAGCTTCGACAATTTCTTGTTGGCCGCCATAGTCTAGACACAAAAGCAATGTGCCCTTGTCATTATTTTTAGTCTTCTCTTCTGCATCATGAATGGCTTTTACTAACGCCTTACCAATTCTTACTTTAGAGCCAATTACCCTTAACCGAATACCCTCTTTACTAATTTCATTAACTTCATGCTTAAGAATCCACAAAAAAAGCTTCATCAGATTCTTCACCTCATCCTTGCCTCTTCTCCAATTTTCATTAGAAAACACATAAGCAGATATATATTCAATATCATGCTTTTTAGCGGCTTTAACAATGCGCCTTAGGTTTAAATAGCCCTGCCTGTGGCCTTCGATTGTTTCGAGATTATTTTGTTTTGCCCAACGGCGATTGCCGTCAAGAATTAGGCCAACATGAACAGGATGATTATTGTTATTTTTAGTTGTCATATTATTCATTTATTGTATCAACAATAAATGAACATTAAAACTAAACCGTGACTATATCGTGCTCTTTAGCCTTAGCCAATTTTTCAATTTCAGCTTTTTGATCGTTCATTAACTCATCAATTTTTTTGACTATTCTTTTATGGTCATCTTCGCCAATTTTTTTATCAGATTTTAGCTTATCTGCATCTTTAAGACTTTCATGTCTAGAATTGCGCATGCCAATCATAGCATCCTCAAATTTTTCATTGAGCTGCTTTACGATTTGCTGTCTTCTTTCTGCATTTAAAGCTGGAATAGGTACTCGAACGATTCTTCCGTCATCCGTTGGATTTAAGCCAAGTGACTGATTGTCTCTAATGGCACTTACTATTGCTTGGATATTGGAGCCATCAAATGGAGTAATTTGAATTAATTGTGATTCAGGTACAGTTATTGTTGCAACTTGTATTAAAGGCATGACTGAGCCATAGGCTTCAACCATTACCCCATCAAGCATGCTTGAATGAGCTCTTCCAGTTCTCAAGCTTTTTAAATCTTCGATAAAATGGTTTTTATTCTTAGAAAGTTTATCCGAAAAATCATTTATTATATGCTGTTCGTCCATGAGTAAGTTCCCTTTTTTAGAGTTAATTTCGCTCTACTAAGATTATATTCTTATTGGGTAACTTCCCCAAGAGCCATTCTTGAGAATCTTTTCACTACGATATTTTCACCAAGCTTTGCAATGTTCTCCTTAATAAAGGTGGCAACATCTTGATCAGGGTTTTTGATATATGGCTGAGAAAGTAAAGCTTTTTCTTGGAAATATTTAGACACTTGGCCATCTACAATTTTAGCAATCATGTCTGCTGGCCTATTGTCATGCTTCGCCTTTTCAGTAAACTCTGCTACTATTTTCTGCTTAATTTCATCGCTTACTTCATCTGAACTAACGTATTCAGGATTAGATGCAGCTATATGCATAGCAATATTTTTTACTAAATCAGTAAAGATTTCGTTTCTTGCAACGAAATCAGTTTCACAGTTAACTTCAACTAAAACACCGATTCTTGAGTCATGAAGATAACTACCTATAATGCCGGCACGAGCTTCTCGTTCCGAACTTTTCTCAGCTTTTGTCATGCCTTTTTTGCGCATAGCCTCAAGTGCTTTGTCGAAATCACCCTTAGACTCGACTAAAGCCTTTTTTGCGTCAGTCATTCCGACACCAGTTAGTTCTCTTAATCTTTTAATATCTTTTATATCCATATTTACTTATCCTCCACCTTATCGTTATTTTCGCTTTTGACTTTTTGCCCAGCTTTGCCTAGTTCAATTGCTTCTTTTACATAACTTGCCATTAATTGGATAGTTTTTATTGCATCATCATTTGATGGGATAGCATATGTTGCTAGTGTTGGATCGGCATTAGTATCTGCAAGAGCAACTACTGGAATGTTGATTTTGCGAGCTTCCTTAATTGCATTAGCTTCATTGACCATATCTACAACAAATAGAGCACCAGGCTTACCGTTAAGATTCTTAATACCGCCAAAAGTGATATTCATATCATCAATCTCTTCTTGGAACCTCTGCAATTCAAGCTTGTTGTATTTAGCAGCTAATTGACCAGATTCCATTTTCTGCTCCTGGTCCTTTAGGTACTTAACTCTACCACTTATAGTCTGCCAGTTAGTTAGTGTTCCACCAAGCCATCTCTCAGTAACGTAAGGCATGCCAGTATCTTCAGCTAATTGCTTTAAGATGTCCTTAGCCTGTCTCTTGGTTCCAACCAATAATACTTGCCTACCAGACTGAACAGTTTCAGTAATAAATGATAGAGCCTCATCCAACTTAACAATTGTTTTTGTTAGGTCGATGATGTGATTTCCATCTTTTTTACTGTGTATGTACTCTGACATCTTTGGATGCCATTTACTTGTTTTGTGCCCAAAATGTGCACCTGCATTTAGCAGTTTCTTAATATCGACTTCTACTTTAGCCATAAAATCCTTCTTTCTCGGTTTGGCGTTCCGCAATTGGCCTACACGGTTACAATTACAGAGGACTTAATTCCCAAACTGTTTAATTTATATTAAAGATATTATATATTGAAAACATTATTTAATCAAGCTATTGACCAGATACCAACAGATGTGTATAATTCAGCTCTGATTATGAACAAGAAATTACACCCTAAAAGTTATAGACATGTTGTCTTTCAAGACATCAACAACGATTTTAGTTTTTTGACTAGATCAACTGCTGATTCTGAAGAAACTATTAAGTGGACTGATGGTAATGAATACCCCTTAGTCAAGATGTACATAAGCAGTGCTTCTCACCCGTTCTTTACAGGTGAAGAGAGAATTGTTGACATCGAAGGACGTGTAGATAAGTTTAAAGCACGTGCCGAAGCTGCTAAAAAAGCTCAAGAAAGCAGAAAAAAATCTGCTGCCAAAAAAGTTAGTAGAAAAAAAGCTAGTTCTGACAAATCAGAAGACGAAGCTACAGAATCTAAATAACTAACAAAATAATAGACCACTATCAAATTTAGTGGTTTTTTTATTTACTGATAAAGTAATTATATGAACAACCAAGAGCCCAGCCTAAGACTAGAATTCGAAGAAATTGAGAATAAACTCCAAGATCCGGCCATATTCTCTTCTAAAGAATACCCAAAATTAGCCAAAAGGCGCCAGGAGTTAAGTGATGTAATTGAATTATTCAATAAAAAAAATAGTTTAGAAAAAGAATTAATCGATACCGAGGCACTGCTTAGCAATTCAGATGCTGAAATGGTTGAACTGGCAAAAGAAGAAATTCCTAGAATTCAAAATGAAATAGAGCAAAATCTTGAAGGGCTTAGATCTGCTCTCATACCCAAGGACGAAAACGATTCAAGAGATGTAATAATTGAAATTAGAGCTGCCGCTGGTGGTGATGAGTCATCTCTATTTGCTGCAGAGCTATACAGGATGTATGTTAGGTGGTCTGAAAATCATAATTATAAAGTTGAGCTAATTAACGAAAACCCGAGCGATGCTGGTGGGTTCAAAGAAATTGTCTTTTCAGTAAAAGGACACGATATTTATAAGTCTTTAAAATTTGAAGCTGGAGTTCATAGAGTGCAAAGAATACCAGTAACCGAAAGTAGTGGAAGAATTCATACATCAACTACTACTGTGGCAGTTTTGCCAGAAGCTGAAGAAACTGACGTAGAAATAGATCCAAAAGACATTAGAGTTGATGTATATAGAGCTAGTGGTCATGGTGGCCAATCAGTTAACACTACCGATTCTGCAGTAAGAATTACACACGTTCCAACCGGTATTGTAGTCACCTGTCAGGATGAAAAATCTCAACTAAAGAACAAAGACAAAGCCATGAATGTGCTTAGATCCAGACTTCTGTCAATGAAAATAGAGGAAGAACAAAAAAAATTAAGTGAATCTAGGCTAAAATTAATTGGTTCAGGAGATAGATCCGAAAAAATAAGAACCTATAACTTCCCTCAAGATAGGATTACAGATCACAGAATTGGATACTCTAGAAGCAACATCCCAGCAGCACTAAATGGTGAGATAGATGATTTAATTGAAGAGCTCCAAAAATATGAACACGAACTTCTCGTCAACAATTCATGAATGGTTGATTAGCTCGAAAAAGTTATTATCACATGGAGGCATCGATTCTGCACGGATAGACTCGTTGTTGATGCTAGAAATGGTTACCAAAATGGATCGAGCAAAGATTCTTGCAAACCCAAATCACCAACTAAGTAAAAAAGAATTAAGTAAATTAAGTAAGATTTTAGCTTTAAGACTTAGTCATTATCCAATGCCATATATAACTGGCAAAACTGAATTTTACGGTAATGATTTTTTAGTCAACAAGAATGTATTAATTCCAAGACCAGAAACTGAAGAGATTATTCATCAGGTTTCGATTCTGAATCTTGATAGTAAAAGTAAAATTGCTGATATAGGTACTGGTTCGGGATGTATAGGAATAACTATAAAATTATTAATGCAAAACGCAATAATTGACCTTTATGATATTAGTATAAAGGCATTATCTGTGGCGCGAAAAAATTCAAAAAATCTCAATGCTGATGTAGGAATTTATAAGTCTAATCTTCTAAAAAATTTAAGAACCGACTATGACGTAGTAATTGCGAATCTTCCCTATGTACCTAAAGAAATAGCTACAGGAAAAGAAATAGAATTCGAGCCCAAAAAAGCTATTTTTGCTGATAATAATGGAATGGTAATACTGGAAGAATTCTGGCTGCAAATCAAAAAATTGGAAAAAAAACCAAAATACATAATTACAGAATCACTAGACTTCCAGCATGATTTAAATAACCTACTTGCAACTATTTGTGGTTATTCACAATTGAAAAAATCTAATTTAACCCAGGTTTTTATTGTGCAGGTTTAGCTCCGACAACAATTGGTACTGAAATTGTCTTTCCACCTCTTATTACAGTGAGATTAATTTTTGTACCAACGCTGTAAGTGTCTACAAGTGATGTTAATGTATTCTTTGAATTAATGTCCTTGCCATTCACTTGCGTAATAATATCGCCCTCTTTTAATCCAGCGGCAGATGCTGGGCTGTCATTCATTATTCCTGATTGACCAGAGACAGAATATGGCAAGATGTAAGCACCATTATTGGTACTTAAATTATATTCAGTCTCAGTGGCTGAATCGATTGGCGCATACAATACACCAAGATAAGGTCTCTCAAATTTTCCGGTTGCCTCTAGGTTGCTAACCATCCCCTTTATATCATTAATAGGAATTGAGAATCCAATACTGTTTGCCGAAGCCGCCGTAGCAACATTAATCCCAATTACTTGTGAGTTAAAATTAACCAAAGGACCACCCGAATTTCCCTCATTTATTGCAGCATCAGTTTGGAGAAGCCCATCTAAGTTCTCACTACTATTTCCACTACTATCGCTAGCTTTTATGCTTCTTCCGTAGCCAGAAATAATCCCTGATGTTACCGTATTTTGGAATTGACCTAAAGCATTGCCAATTGCTACGACCCCATCTCCTACTTGAACATCATTCGAATCACCCAATTGAGCAGCCACCAACTTTTGACCATTCAAATTATTTATTTTAAGAATAGCTATATCTAGAGTATCGTTTGCGGATGTCCTACCGATAACCGAAACATCGTTCAGAACCACACCATTGGAAAGCGTAACGCTAACATTGGTGGTGCCATCCGGCACTACATGACGATTAGTCACTACATACCCTGAAGTTGTTAGAATAATACCCGTACCCGCGGCCTGTTGTGTCGATGAGCCTTGCTGAGGAAAACTAAAAAACGAATTTGAAACAGACGTGTCTGACATTTGAGTATCATTAATAGAAACAACGCTTTGCCCCACCTGAGAAGCAATATTTCTTATTATATCTCCCTGCTGACTAACAATTTGTTTTTGTATGCCTTGCCCATTGTTATTAAGTTCGTATCTTGATCCTATCCAACCACCAAAAAAACCCAAGCCCAGACTTATCATAAAAACTAGAGCAGTACTTAAATATTGTACTTTTCTAAGATGACTTCTTGATGACACAGGATTAGAATTAATATTTTTTCTCTGGCTAATATTTTCACGATCAGAAGAGTTATCTAAATCTACCACTAAATAGTCCCCCTTTTATTAAGCTATATTGTCGCCTAAGCGTATTATCCCAAACGCCAATATAGCAAGTATTACTATAACCATTATAATTATGAATTGTTTTTGTAGCAAACTATTCAATCTATTCTTTTTCTGAAGATAATATAGCGATGCTATAGAGTATCCAATAATTGTAAGTATAAGAGTTGGCTGAGCTATGCTGCCATAAAAAAGCAACCAGTACGAGAGAATCCAACCAAGACCTGCTCCAAAATATCCCCAAGTGTATGACATCAATCTTGCATGAGGCTCATCGAAATTATCAAAAAAATGACGTGCAGAAAGGAAGCAAACTATACCGGTTAGTAGTGTTAGTTCCAAATTATTGGCAGATGACCAGCTGTATATCGCCATCAACCCAAACAACTGAGCTACAAGTGACTGGACAGACACTAAAAATGGGGTTTCAGCTGGCTTAATAATGACCAACCAGATTCCATAAATTACAGCCCATAATATTTGCCACCATGAGTTAGAACTTTCAACCATAAACACAATTGTTGATATGCCGACAATTATATCAACCGAGTTAGCCCTAATGTTTGCCGGCCAAAACCTTGGCTTAACTGCAAACATTCTCCATTTACTTAGAATAATCACAAATACAGATATTTCAATAAAATTTAACCTGACAAGAATCAATACAACTATTGGTAGAAGTATATTTAAACCAACATGAAAGTAATGCGAGAACCCAGAAATTGGTTTTAATCTTTTGAATAGATTTTTCATTTAATAATCTAATTATACCAAAATTTTATATATTGCCCCACTTAACCAATATTTTTTTGGTATAAATCAATCAAGTTTGGCAGGAATTTTATTACCATTACTGCTAAAAATATAATCAATGCAAAAATAATGAAATATTTAATTTTCTTTTTCAAAGAATGCTTTGGTTTCTTACTTCTAATTATTTTATTTTTTTGCATCAATTGACTCAGATCTTCAGAAGAATTTGTTTTACTGAATAGATTTTCGCTTTTTGTATTTGAATGATGATTATCCGGAGCAATTTGATTATTTATATTCGGTAGCGACGAATGATAACCATTTGGTCTACTAAAGTCATCAATCCTTCTGGTTGAGTTATTGAATGGAGAATATTTATTGGCTTCAGGCTTTACGGTATTCCTGCCGATTCTTTTTGGATTAGATGAATCGCTAGCTGGGATGTTATTTTTTTTGAATCTCATATTTATTATTATACTTTAATTTATATGCTTATTTCTCAGAAATAAGTTATAGTCTAGTTATAGTATGGAAAATAATTCAGAAAATAGTCCTAATAAAATTTGGCTTAAAATAAATACTTTTATTAATAAAAATTCCACCTTTGGAGTTATTGGAGCTTCCTTTTTTGCTGCTATATTAATCATAGTTTTCGTTTTTCAATCATATCAAGTTGACGGACCTAGTATGGACCCGTCCCTGAAAAACGGCGACAGACTGATAGTCTGGAAATTGCCAGTTACTTGGTCGCATATTACAGGTCACCCTTACACTCCCAATGTTGGTGATATTGTTATATTTAACGCTCCTACTTTAGGCAAACAACTTGTGAAGCGAGTAGTTGCGCTTCCTGGTGATAGAGTTCTTATAAATGATGGAAAGATTACCGTTTTCAATAAAGAGCATCCTAACGGATACAATCCAGACACTACGCTTGCATATGGTTCGTCTACTAAAATACCCTACACTTTCAATGAGGGTATCCCTATTGACGAAGTTCTTGGCGCTAATCAGATTTTCGTTTGTGGCGATAATCGACCAGTCTCGGAAGATTCAAGACTTCTAGGGCCAATATACCTTAATCAATTAGTCGGAAAATTAGTGCTAAGAATAATGCCAGTTAATAAAGCAACAATTTACTAAATTAATTTATCAATTATTCTTTTCAAGTCTTCCTCATCCTTAAAGGATATCTCTAGTCTTCCGCCTTTGGCAGTTCTTTTAACAGCAACTGGCGCCTCTATTATATTTCCTAATTTTTTAGTAAGCGGGTTTTCGGTCTTAATTCTTTCATGGGCTGTTTTCGAATCTAATCCTATTTTTTTCAAGGCAACGACCCACCTCTCCGCCTGCCTCACCGACCAACCATTCTTGATAATAAACTCCAGTAACTCTTTCTGTCTTTCTGGAGTCTCAGATAACGACAATATTGACCTTGCATGACCTTCAGTTATGTCATTTCGGTTGAGCGCGTCAATCGCTTCTTTTGGCAACTGTAGTAGACGTGCATTATTGGCAATAGTTTTTCCAGACTTACCGAGTCTCTTACCTATTTCATCATATGTAACGTTGAAATTTTTGTGCAGTTCGTAAACAGATTTGGCTTGCTCTAGCGGTGACAGGTCTACTCTTTGGATGTTTTCAATTAATGCTATTTCTAGCTTATTTCTTTCTTCTTCGTTTCTAACTATAACCGGTAGAGTCTTTAAGTTAGCAAGCTTAGAAGCTCTCCACCTTCTTTCTCCAGCAATAATTGTATATATACCATTTACTGGTTTTGTAACGATAAGTGGCTGCAATACACCGTGCACACTAATTGATTCTGATAAATCTTTGAGTGATTGTTGGTTAAATTCTTTTCGGGGCTGATTTTTGTCGGGCTGAATCGATTCAATTGAAACCTTATTTATTCGTTCGTTTTCGCTTGTTAGTATAGATTTATCAAAATCCTTTGGAAGGAGTGATTCCATTCCTCTTCCTAAAGCGCTTTTCTTATTATTTCCCAACACGATCAATAACCTCCTTGGTGAGCTGCTTATAAGCCCTAGCCCCTTTTGACCACTTGTCATGATCAAAAATAGTTTTTCCAAAACTCGGAGCCTCTGCAAGTCTAATATTTCTAGGAATCGTGGCGTTAAAAACCTTCTCTCCGAAATGCTTCTTTATTTCAGACAGAACTTGTTCGGATAAACTGGTTCTCTTGTCATACATCGTAATAATAACGCCCAAAATTTCCAGCTGAGCGTTTACTCCCTCTCGTACTCTTTGAATAACATTTAGGAGCTGGCTTAGGCCTTCTAGTGCATAATATTCAGCCTGTACGGGAATCAAAACATATTCTGATGCTGTGAGTGCATTTATGGATAATAGGCCAAGCGCTGGTGGGCAGTCAATCAAAATATAGTCATGGGTAGAAGACGAAAGAGCTTCTTTGAGCTTAAATTCCCTGCCAATCATTGTGCTTAAATCAATTTCAGCACCAGCAAGATTAGGATTAGCTGGAATTATATATAAACCCTCAATATATGTCTCTTGAATTGCGTGATCTATGGTTTTTTTACCAACTAATACATCATATGTCGTCGCCTCAAATGAATCACCATAAAGCCCAAGTCCACTAGTTGCATTTCCCTGAGGATCTGCATCAACAATTAACACTTTATATCCATTACTCGCAAGTTGAGCGCCCATATTAATAGTGGTAGTTGTTTTACCGACCCCTCCCTTTTGATTAACAATGGAAATTATGTGTGACATTTTTTTGTTATATACCCCTATATTTAACAATAATTATAACACCCTACTCTACCAATAAATAGGTTTTAAGATTCTAATGTTATTTAGAAGTGATGCTTGTGATTTTGATGTTTGAAAGATGCTGTCTGTGACCGTGAACTGTGTGTACACGCTTTTTAGCCTTGTATCTAATAGAAGTAACTTTTTTATCCTGGAAGTCTGCATCTAAGATTTCAGCAGTAACTTTTGCGCCTTCTACTATAGGCTGACCAACCTTAATATTGTCACCATCAATAATTAGCAAGCTGTCAAAATTAACTGTCTTTTTATCTGTATTTAAAAGCTCTACGTTAAGAGTTGTTCCTTCGCTGACTAAATATTGTTTAGAACCGGTTGATATTACTGCTTTTTTCATTAAATTATTATGACCTTAAATAAATATTATTAGATAATTCTATCAGATAATGACCCCTATTGTCAAAGTGATAAATCTAAGCAAAGTATTTACTTAGATAAACATCAACTTCGAGCCCCTCAATCTTAAGGCTAGAATGATGAGCATCGGACAAAACTTCACCATATTCCTGAGTCAGCGTCTCATCTTTAATTAATGGTAGATGTTGCTCAATTGCATTATTTATTTCCGGACTATCACTTTCAATTAACAGAGATATTCTATCTTCCACTTCAAGTCCTGATTGCTTTCTTTCGTTTTGAATGTATCGAATTAACTCCCTAACAATTCCTTCTGCTCGCAATTCTTCAGTAATATTCATATCTAGCTCGGCGGTAATATCAGTGTTATTTTCAGTAACTTTTATAATTACTTCCTTAACGTTTAGCTCATCTTTAACTATTTCTATTAGCTCATCAGTTAAATCATTAGAGGTCGTTAAGGCCACAGATTGAAGTGGTTGCCTCACCTTGAGCCCATTCTTTGCCCTAATCGACAATCCCTGAGCAATTAATTCTCTAACTTCTGACATTTGCTCGACAACTTCCAAGTTTATTTTTTGAACTTTAGGCCAATCTAAAAGATGAACTGATTCCTGGCCAGTCAAATTTCTAAATAATTCTTCGGCAAGAAAAGGTGTAAAAGGAGCTAATACTATGGATAGCTTAACTAGTACATAGTATAGAGTTCTATATGCATCATTTTTATCTTTGTCATCACCACTCTTCCAAAAACGTCTTCTCGATCGTCTCACATACCAATTTGAGGCATCATCAATAAAGCCAAACACCGGCTTAAGAGCTTTTTGTAAATCATAGTTTTGCATATTTTCATCAATCGATTTAGTCAATTCATTGATTCTGGATGCAATCCAAATGTCTAATGGATTAGATAAGTCATCAATCGAAGTCTCATAATTCTCTGATGGCTCCCAATTATCCACGGAGGCATAGAGAGTAAAGAAATCATACATATTCCATATCATAGATAGTTTTCTACTCGTATCGGCAATATCTTTTTCAATTAGCGAAAAATCTTCTCCACTTATTACCGGCGATGAAAGTAATAAAAACCTAACTGCGTCAGCACTATATTTATCAATTGTAATATTAGGATCTGTGTAGTTATTCAATGATTTACTTAACTTACGACCATCTTCGCCAAGAACTGTGCCTGTAACAATAACATTTTTAAACGATTTTTCGCCAAAAAGTCCGATTGAAATTGCATGAAGATAATAAAACCAAGCCCTGACTTGACCAACATATTCTGCTATAAAATCACCAGGGAAATTATTTTCGAATTTTTCTTTATTTTCAAATGGATAGTGAAATTGAGCAAATGGCATAGATCCTGACTCAAACCAACAATCTAATACTTTTTCGATTCTGGTGTATTGATTTCCATCAATTTCAAATTTAATGTCATCAATCCAAGGCCTATGGTAGTCTTCTAGCTTAATTCCTGAAAGCTCTTCAAGTTCAGCATAACTACCTATTACCTTTATTAGCTCCTTACCATCCTTGTCTTTTGCTTTCCATACAGGAATAGGGGTTGCCCAGAATCTATCTCTTGAAAGGTTCCAGTCTGGAGCAGTTTCAATAGTCTTTGCAAATCTCCCATTCTTAATATGTTCTGGGTACCAACCAATATTCTTGTTTCCCTCAACCATTTCTTGTTTTTGCGATTGTATATCCATAAACCAACTCGGATGAGCCCTGTACATAAGCTTCGTTCCGCAGCGATGACAATGAGGATAACTATGCCTAATATACTCAATCTTCCAGACAACTTTTTTCTCATGAAGATTTTTAGCTATTATCTTATTGCATTCCCAGATTTGCTGACCACTCCAATCTCCCGAAGTATATATACCGTTGTCATCGATAATGTTAATTATTGGAAATTTGCACTTTACGGCCAATTCATAATCTTCCTCACCGTAAGATGGGGCAATATGAACAATCCCCGATCCATCGTCCAAGTTAACGTAGTCAGCATGCCAAATTTTAAAACTATTATCGCCAAGATTATCTTCGAATAGGGGCTCATAAGCCATTCCAACCAGATCCTCGCCCTTAAGTTCTCTTTTTATTTTAAATTCAAGTGGCTGATGCTTTTCATCTCGAAACACTGAATCCATTCTTTCTGAAGCTAATATTAAATTAATTCCATCAATCTCCACTTCAGTGTATGATTCATTTTTATTAACAGCTACAGCCGTATTAGCTGGTAGCGTCCATGGAGTTGTAGTCCATGCCAGCAAAAATGCTTCACTATCTTTAAGTTTGAATTTTACAAATACAGATGGATCAGTTACATCTTGATATGAATTATCCATTGCAACTTCAGCTTTAGATATTGGGGTTGCGTCACGAGTGCAGTAAAGGAGTACCTTTTCACCTTCGTAAATCTTTTTCTTGTCGTAAAGCTCTTTAAATGCCCACCAAACAGATTCCATGTAATCCTTATCCATGGTCTTATAGGCACCCTTAAACTCTACCCATCTTCCAATTCTATCGATTGTATCTTCCCAAAGGTTTCCAGTCTGAACCATGTTGTCGCGGCAAGTCTTTATATATTCCTCTAAAGATATTTTGGTGCCAATGTCTCTCTTATCTTTTATGCCAAGTTTCTTTTCGGTAAATACTTCAGCTGGCAGACCATGACAATCCCATCCCCATGTTCTTTCTACTTTCTTCCCCTTCATAGTCCAATATCTAGGTACCGAATCTTTAATAATAGAGCTAAGCAATGTCCCATAATGTGGCTCACCGGTTATAAATGGTGGGCCATCATAGAATACATATGAATTATCGTCGCTTCTTTGATCAACTGATTTCTGAAAAACATTATTATCTTTCCAATATTTAATAGTGTCCTTTTCGTAAACAATAGCTTTTCTTCGGGTGCCTTTTTGAAATTTCATATTTATCCTTATATTAAAAAAGTCACTTCCTAAATGTTGGAACCCGCTTCGGGTGGTACCATCCAACTTTCAAAGAAGTGACTCTATGATCTTAATTAAAACTTTACGAGCTTAAACGTTGAGTTCTACTAAGCAATTGCTTTTCTTCTCACTGCTTCACGGTTGATAGCCGCTAAATTACCCAAAAAAGTAATACGCATTTAATAAATTGTTAATTTAACACTTTAGAAGTGTATCTTAACTTATGCTTGAATGCAATATTACATCATGTATGCATAGACTTCTGAAAATTGAGGCAATTTTCCAATCCATGCATTTTGTAAAACCATATCGTCAGTGAAAACAATAACAGAAGGATAACTTAAAATGTCATATAATTCACACTTCGCAACACCCTCGCGACTTTCCGCGTCAAGCAAAATCATTTTCAGACCAGGGTAGCGGCTGTTAAATTCGGTGGCATATTCTTCAACTTCGCTACCATGATCTGATTTTGGAATATATAGGATGAGTGCTTGCATTATTTTAATTTTAACACAAGCACTACTCTAATCTTTAGCTACACCCGGTTGTAGATCCGCAACTACTGCAGACATAACAACTTCCAGCCCTTTGGGTCTGATTACCGCAGTTATAGCAAATTGGAGCTGAATCATCCTTGAGCGAACTTTCGCTCACAACTTCCTTGTCCTCATATATTTTCTCATCCAGAGATTCTAAGGCCTGAGGAGCCTTAATTGCAGGAGCTTCTTTCAACAACGATATTTGATCATCCGGCATGTCATCAATCGATGCAAGACCAAGCTCTAATCTATCATCGAAAGATAGGTAATTGAGCGCTAGTTTTCTAGCAATAAAATCTACAATTGAAGAAGTGGTTCTTATTGCCGCATCATCCGTAATTCCAGATGGTGCAAAAGAGGTATTTAAGAATGACTTAATGTAGCTCTTTAAAGGCACTCCATACTGAAGTCCGTGACTGACTGAAATTGCAAATGCATCCATTATTCCACGGAGTGTAGATCCATGCTTAGAAAAGTTTACAAATACCTCACCTGGAGTACCGTCGTCATATTCACCAACAGTAATGTAGCCATGGCTATCTGCAACCCTGAAAGAAAAAGTCTTAGCAGTTCTTGTTTTAGGTAACTCTTTCCGAACTGCTCCCTTAAGTATTACTACATCGTTTGATATTTTTTCTTCAACTATATCTTCTGATTTTCCAGAGTCTTTCTTTGCCATAGAAAGTGGCTGGCCAACCTTACAATTATCTCGATATATTGCAACCGCCTTTAATCCCATTTTCCATGAATCAATATGCAATTGTTCTACCTCATCTACGCTCACCTCTTCGGGTAGATTTACGGTTTTGGAGATTGCTCCTGAAAGAAATGGCTGAACGGCTGCCATCATTTTAACGTGTCCTAAGTAATGAATCGAGTTATCGCCCATTGAGCATGCGAATACATTCTCATGGTGTTTCTTAAGACCTGGCGCTCCAAGAATTGTCTTCTCGGTATTTATATAGTCAACAATATCTGCAATTTGTTTATCGCCATAACCAAGAGTTTTTAGGGCTCTTGGGATTGACTGATTTACAATATGCATTGTTCCTCCACCAACTAATTTCTTGACCTTAACAAGACCTAGGTCTGGTTCAATTCCAGTGGTATCACAATCCATCATAAGCCCGATTGTCCCTGTTGGAGCAAGCAATGTTGCTTGAGAGTTTCGAACTCCATATAGACTTGCAAGTTCACAAGCATCGTCCCAGGCTGTAGTGGCTGCGCTCAACAAGTCCTCAGCAACTAGGCCAGGATTAATTTCAGAAACGGCCTCTCTGTGCATTTTCAGGACATTTAGCATCCCTTCTCTATCTTTCATAAAACCTGCGAAAGGTCCCACTCTATGAGCTAACTTAGCACTGACAGCATAGGCATGTCCTGTCATGACTGCAGTAATAGCGGCAGCTTGAGCTCGACCTTCATCCGAGTCATAAGGCAATCCTTGAGACATCAATAATGCACCTAGGTTTGCATAGCCTAAACCAAGCTCACGATATGCACGAGCATTTTTTGCAATTTTTTCTGTAGGATAACTTGAATAACCTACTAATATTTCTTGCGCCGTAAACATTATTTCTACTGTGTGCTTGAAAGATTCAACATCAAAACTTCCATCTTCATTTAGATAATGCAATAGATTTATTGATGACAGATTACAGGCTGAGTCATCAAGGTGCATGTATTCACTACATGGGTTACTTCCATTGATGCGACCAGCTTTAGGTGTTGTGTGCCATTTGTTTATAGTTGTATCAAATTGCATTCCAGGGTCAGCACATTCCCAAGTTGCTTCAGCGATTTGTCTAAATAATTCCTTAGCTCTTACGGTTTTTACTGGAGTGCCATCTTTTACTGAGTTCAAATTCCAGTCAGAATCAGAAATTACAGCTTTCATAAACTCGTCAGTTACTCTAACAGAATTATTGGCATTTTGATATTGAACACTGAATGAATCCCTACCATTGAGGTCCATCTCGAATCCAGCATTTTCTAGGACTCTCGCTTTTCTTTCTTCGATAGCCTTACACCAAATAAATTCCTCAATGTCCGGATGATCAGCATTTAGAATTACCATTTTAGCAGCTCGTCGGGTCTTTCCACCACTTTTAATGGCTCCTGCTGATGAATCGGCTCCACGCATAAAGCTTAGTGGGCCCGAAGCAGTACCTGCACTTTTTCCTAAGGATTCTACAGATGATCTTATTGGACTCAGATTTACTCCTGATCCAGAACCACCTTTAAAAATCATACCTTCTTCAACATACCAATTAAGTATGGCAGGCATCGTATCTTCAATTCCTAAAATGAAACATGCACTCGCTTGTTGGGCTCTTTCAGGAGCGCCTATGTTGAACCAGACAGGTGAATTGAATGCCGCCCTTTGAGTAGCTAGAATAAACTTTAGTTCTTCTCTGAAATTTTCAGCTTCTTCTTTATTTTCAAAATATCCTTCCTTCTCTCCTTGTCGAGTAATTGTATCGGCAACCCTATCGATGAGCTGCTTTAGTGAGGACTCTCTGGAGTCGGATCCTGGTGTGCCACAAAAATATTTTTGAGCCACAATATTAATTGCATTTAGAGACCAATTTTCCGGAAATTCAACATTCTTCTGTTCAAATACCGGTTTATTTGTCATTGGATTCGTAATTAATGAATCCTGCTTAGACCACTTAAGTTTGTCATAAGCTTTAGTTTTTGGTTGAGTAAAAAGCCTCTCAACCTGTAGGTTAGTAGTTTTTCCCATATTACCCTCACTTGTATGGTTATGTTGTGTTTTTGTTAGAGTCTTAAATAGCACCTCCTGCTATCTTAGCTCCCCAGTACACTCAGACAAGTACACTGGGGAGCTCCAAAGTCATGCTTTGGATGAGCTCATTAATTTTGTTTGCTATTTTGTCGAATATGAGAAAGTTCCTTCTCGAATCCGGCGATATCCGTAAATCTTTTATAGACACTAGCAAATCTAACGTATGCAACTTCGTCTAAGTCTAGCAATTTCTCCATTGCCATATCGCCAATCTTAGAAGTAGTTACTTCTTGATTGCCAATTGCATATAGTTCATGCTCAATTTCAGCAACTAATTTATTTAGCTGCACAATGGAAATTGACGTTTTTTCGCATGCTCTCAATAATCCTGCTAATAGTTTCTCTTTATTATATAGCTCTCTATTGGAGTCACACTTTATAACAACTAATTGTGGTTTTTCGACTCTTTCATAGCTAGTGAATCTATATCCACAATGAGTGCACTCTCTACGACGCCGAATGGCTTCACCCTCAGACACGTCCCGAGATTCTATAACTTTTGTGTCTGCTTTATTACATTGACTACAACGCATTTAGCACACCTCCTTATTCAGCTCTAAATGTACCAACTCCTAATGCAATTACTACATATGGTGTTTATACATATAATAATAGCCCCAGCCTTAGCGCTTTGCAAATTTTATGTATTGTATTATTTATTACGAAATTATGGTCTTAGTCTATGAACTCATCATGTGAATCATCATGTCTCTTCTTCATCCTTAAGCGTCTTAGGAATGAAGGTTTTTCGAGCTCATCCTCATTAGTCTCAATATTTTTTTCAGAGTCATTAATATTATCGCTGTGATCACCTAATGTCCAAATGTTTGGCATGTTAGTCTCGTTATGGAAGTCATGTTCATCAGTCTTATCTTGATCTAGCGTCATATCTATATCCGCCATAGCTTCTTCGGGCTTACCTTCGGCAAGTCTGTTTGCAATCTCGTCGTCTATATCAGATTGATCTTTTTGTTCTTCGATTCTTGGCTTATTTCTATTAGAAAAATATGATGCGTCAAATCCCGTGGCCACAACTGTAATTATTACCTCGCCCTCTAAATCATTGTCTACAGTTGCTCCAAAAATAATATTCGCATCTGGATCTGCAGCATTTGTAATTAATTCAGCTGCGGAATTAATTTCGTGCATGGTCAAATCGCTACCACCTATAACATTGAATAGTATTCCCCTTGCCCCGTCGATAGATACTTCGAGAAGTGGTGATTCAATAGCTTGTTGTGCGGCCTGTACAGCCCTATCTTCCCCACTAGCCCTACCTATTCCCATCAAAGCTGAGCCTGCATTTTGCATAACTGATTTTACATCAGCAAAATCTAGATTTATGAGACCGTGGACAGTTATTAAGTCAGATATGCCCTGAACTCCCTGTCGCAAAACATCATCAGCTACTTTAAATGCTTCCATAAGTGGAGTCTGTCTATCTATAGTTTGAAGTAATCTATCATTAGGAATAATAATTAGAGTATCTACGGATTCTCTGAGTCTTTCGATGCACTCCTCAGCATTTCTACGCCTCTTATCCCCTTCAAAAGCAAAAGGTCTTGTCGCAAAGCCCACTACAAGTGCTCCGCTGTCATGTGCAGCTTTTGCAACTATAGGACCAGCACCTGAACCAGTGCCACCACCGGCCCCTACTGTAACAAAAACCATATCTGCACCCTCGATGGATTTATTAATTTCCTCTAGGGATTCTTCAGCGGCTTTTCTTCCAACGGATGGATCGGCACCGGAGCCTAAACCGCGTGTCGTTTCCTTACCAATATGAACTTGTTTTTGTGCCTTTGAATGATGCAATGCCTGACCGTCTGTATTTATAGCAAGAAACTCGACGCCCTTAACATTAGCCTCGACCATTCGGTTAACTGCAGCGCCACCCGCTCCACCAACTCCGATTACTTTTATTCGAGCGAATGTTTCTATGGCTGGTTCAATTTGTGGCATGTGTTAACCTCATTATTTATTCTATTTATATTTTTAGTATACGATACAAATTTCCACTACACAATGTAATGAAAATAATTTATGCAAAAATAATAAGTTTGCTATTTTATTTTATTGAATAGAGTTTTGGCAAAATCAAATGTTTTAGACTGTATCTTTTTTGTATTCACATTATTGCCTTCATGGGGAAGATACATGTCAAGCATCATTAGCCCTATGCAGGTATAGAAGCTTGGATCATCAATTTTATCACCAAGTCCTGAAATTGACTGAAGTTTACCGACTCTTGCTGCAAGTTGCAGTTTTTCCCTAGTGAACTCGGCTATACCCGGCAACTTAGATGTGCCTCCAACCAACACAACTCCACCGGGCAATTTTCTAGATCTAGAAATTTTTTTCAATTCATCATCTGCATACTCGAGTAATTCCTCTACTCTGGCCTCAGCAATCATATCTATGTCACTAGTTTTGAAAGTATGAATTTGATCCCTAATGCTTACTTTAATGGATTCTTTTTTGATGACGCCTTGCTTAAGGCTGGCAAATTCTGTTTTCACTTTTTCTGCCACGTCCAAATCTGTCTTTAAGCCAATAGCTAAATCATTAGTAATGTTAGTTCCTCCTATTGGAATCACGGCTATGTGCTGGACTTCACCATCTTCTATGATAACTAGATTTGTCGTTCCCGCTCCAATGTCGAGCACTAAGGTTCCAGATTCTTTTTGCTGGCGATTAAGTACAGCTTCTGCTGCAGCTAAGCTTGATACCGTGTGATTGGTGGGTGTGATTTGAGCTTTTTCAAGTGCACTATCCAAATTTTTTAGATTGGGGGTCGAAACTGAAACTATGTGAGTATCTACCTCTAACCTAACACCGTTCATTCCAACAGGATCTTTAATATTTTCCTGACCATCTAATCTGTAATTCTTAGAAAATATTTGAATAATTTCACGATTCGGAGGTAACTGTAGTATTGAAGCAGCTTCTTCGACCCTATATCTATCCTCGTTAGTTATTTCTCTATTTGCAGAACTTATAGCAATCACACCCTGTGAATTTAAACCAACTACGTGCGATCCATTAATGTTAACTGTTGCAGAATGAATGGGATGTCCGGATAGTCTCTCGGCTTCAGTGATTGCAGCGATTATCGAATCAGTAACGTCAGCAACGTGAACAACCACACCTTTGCGCATACCAATATTTTTTGATGACCCATATCCAAGTATCGATATTTTAGATGAGTCTTCTGAGTCAACCATGCCAACGACGCATCTAACTTTATCAGTACCAATATCAAGGCCAACGTAGTTGTTACCGGAATCTCGCATAATGATAGTATAATGCCTATGCTCACTTTTGGGCAAGAATTATATATTATCGTGTAAGTATTTCGGCGCCATTTTCAGTAATAAGAACCGTGTGTTCAAAGTGTGCTGATCTTGAGCCGTCTGATGTCAATATTGTCCATCCATCGTCCCCCAATACAACACCATATCCTCCCAATGTAGCCATAGGCTCTATAGCAATAGTCATATTTTTCTTTAAGACTGGACCAGTTCCCCTATTTCCATAATTTGGAATGTTGGGGTCTTCGTGCAAATTGTGGCCCACGCCATGTCCAACCAAATCTCTTACAATACCAAATCTGTTAGAGTCTAATCTTTTTTGAATTGCTTCAGAAATGTCACCAACGTTAACACCTGCTTTAATAACATTTATGCCATCAAGCAGCGACTTTTCTGTCATTTTGACTAATCTTACGTCTTCTTCGCTTCTTGGATTACCAACAATAACGCTTATAGCAGCATCTGTTATCATTGAATCAACAATAACACCAAAATCAAGACTAACAATATCCCCTTCGTTAATTACTTTCTCATGAGATGGTATTCCATGAACAACTTCATCATTCAAAGAGACACATAAAACAGCAGGGAATCCCTGATAGCCTAAAAATGCAGGTTTTCCACCTAAGGCTTTGAGCTCTTTTTCAGCGATAGCATTAAGCTCCATTGTACTCATTCCAGGCTTTACAGAATTCTTTAAAAGCTCCAATACAGCCGCAAGAATTCTACCGCTTTCCCTCATGGCAGTTATTTCAATGGGATTTTTTTCTATGGTATACATTATTCGTTTTTGGACTCTATTGTAGCGAGCTCATTCATTATAATTTTGTGTACTTCATGCGCAGGTAGACTTGCATCTATATTAATTATTTTTATTTTTTCTTTTTCAAAATGATCAATTATAGGCAATGTAACTTTATTATATTCATCAAATCTTTTAGCAATGGCTTTTTCATTATCATCTTGTCTTCCACGCTTTTCTAGCCTCGCCCTCACAACCTCTTCATTCGCCACTAAATTAAATATTGCAGTTAATGTAAATCTGCCTGAATGAACCTGATCAATTAGCCAATCTGCCTGGCTAATTGTTCTAGGAAAACCGTCAACAACGAATTCTTTATCAATATCAATAAGATTGACTACAGTATTAAACACCTTGATAACTTCCTCGTCGCTCAATAATTTACCTTCGAGCATTTCCTGCCTTCGTTTACCGGTAATCAAAACTCTTAACAGTTCACCCGTTGAAAGCCATGGATATCCAGCTTCATCAGCCAGATACCTTCCCTGCATACTTTTACCCGCACCTGCAACTCCTGTAAGAATTATCATTTCTTATTTATCCTGTTTTTTACTATTTCTGATATTTTTGAACCATCGGCAGATGAACCAGTTCTTGTTTTAACTAGTCCAATAATTTTCCCCATATCCTTTATTGTAACGTCTTGCATTTCATTCATAACATTATCAACAATTTCACCAATTTCGTCATCGGCTAATTGCTTGGGAAGATATTTTTCTAAAAGGGCTTTTTCGTTTAATTCCTTATCAGCCATTTCTTTATTGCGACCCTTTATATACAACTCTGCACTTTCAGCTCTCTTTTTGACCTCTTTGGCAATAACTAAACCAATAGCTTCATCGTCTAACCCCTCTTCACGCTTTTCACTAGCTACTTCAGCATACAAAATAGCACTCTTTAATCCTCTGAGTGTGTTGACAGTAAATTGATCCTGGGATAGTAGAGCAGCTTTAATGTCTTTATCTATCTGCTGTTTAAGCATATAAAACTATCTTTGGCCAAGCTTAAGCTTTTTGACTTTAACTGCTTTTCTTTCTTGTCTAATAATAGCCTTGGTTCTTCTTTCAGACTTAGAAATAGGTTTCTGAAAATATTGACCTTGTTTTGCTCGCATTAAAATACCAGACTGCTGAACCTTACGACTAAATCGTCGTAGCATATTTTCCAGTGGCTCTTTTGGGTCTCTCTTTGTAACTTGTATCATTGCGTATATTGTACGATGTTAAATTTATATTTGCAAATATTTTTTAAAGTGTTTTAATTTAATTTATTTCTTTTTTGAGTTGCACGTTGAGATTTAAGAACAATACTCTGTAATTCCTTGAATATAATAAATTGTTTGTTCGTGTGATAAACCTTGGTATTGCCTTGTTTTTCGGAAATCAAAAATCCAATTTTTTCTAATCTCTTTAGTTCACGCTGTATGTTTCCAGCATCTTCTTTGATTAATTTAGCTAGGCCCCTAACATGGGTCTTGAAGTCTGGATATTTAGCATAGATTACTATAATCTTGCGCCGTACTCTGGAGGTGATAAATACATCTAACATATATGCCTATTGTCTTTCAAACAACATGAAGTATAGGACTTTTTTATTACTTTTACAATTATTTTTATAAAAATATATACTGTTATTTATGTACTATTATAAAATATTGCCTAAGGACCCTAGTTATTTCTCTGAAAAATTACTCACATATGAATCTAATGAAATAATTAATAAATATTCGCTTGTTATTGTTAACCTAAAATCTAAATCTATCATCGGTTTAGTTATAAAGAATACAACAAAGCCAAAATTCAAAACTAATCCGATACTGAAAAATATCTCTAGCTATATAGGAGAACTTCCAGATGAATCGGTAAAATTACTCAATTGGATTCACCTTTTTTATCCTGGGCCTTCTGGTCTTATTTTAACCCAATTTATTCCGCAAAAAATTATAGATATCAACAAAAAATATAATGTTGATAATACAACTAATGCTTATAATCCTGTAGCTTTACCCCCACTGTCTAATGAACAGCAGGATGTTCTAGATTCAATATCCAAATCTGGAACATATATTCTCCACGGCGATACTGGAACTGGTAAAACAAGGATATATATCGAGCTCGTTAAGGGATCTATAAAGAATAAAAAAACATCTCTTATTATGATTCCCGAAATCAGCCTAACCCCTCAATTCACAAAAATTTTCAAAAATACATTTGGCAATAAAGTTATTATTATAAATTCTAAACTTTCCCCCTCTAAAAAACTTAAAAACTGGCTAAGGATTGCCAATGATGATGGAGGTTTAATAGTTATTGGTCCAAGATCTGCTCTTTTTAGTCCTTTTAAAAACTTAGACACTATAGTTGTAGACGAATTTCACGAAGATGCATACAAGCAGGAGCAATCGCCGCACTATCACGCAAACAGGGTTGCCAGTATGCTTGCAAGAATTCATAACTCTGTACTAATTTTTGGATCTGCAACACCCACTGTTGCAGATTACTATCTCGCAAGAAATCAAAAAATTCCAATACTCAGGATGAAGAATAATCCGGTAACAAAAGATAGTGGTCACGTAATAAAAGAAATAGTGGATATAAAAGATCGATCTGAATTTACCAAAAGTAAATTAATATCGAATAAATTAATTAATTTAATAGAGGTGGCCTTAAAAAATAAGGAGCAAAGTTTACTTTTTTTGAATCGCAGAGGCACGGCTAGAATTGTTTTCTGCGATAACTGTGGATGGCAATCTGCCTGCCCCAATTGTGACCTTCCCCTAATTTTTCATGCAGATAAATTCATTTCTAGATGCCATTCATGTGGTTTTAATAACAAGCCTCCTTTGTCATGTCCAGATTGTAATGAGGAAAAGATACTATATAGGGGCTTTGGTACCAAAGCATTAATTGACGAAGCGATTAAATTGTTCCCAAGTGCACGCATACAAAGATTTGATAACGACAACACTGTTTCAGAAAGCTTTGAACAAAATTTTAGTTCAGTTATTGCTGGCGATATTGACATCCTCATTGGAACGCAAACACTCTCTCGAGGGCTAGACCTCCCGAATCTCTCAGTTGTTGGGGTAATGGTTGCTGAGTCAAGCCTCTCCTTTCCAGACTTTACTGCATCAGAAAAAACCTACCAACAAATAAATCAAATACTAGGGCGCATAGGCAGAGGGCACAAAAAAGGTTCTGCAATAATTCAAACATACAGCCCCGACAACAAAACTATAGTGGATTCAATCAATCTAGACTTCGAAGATTATTTTAAGGGTGAAATAGAAGAAAGAAGAAAATTCTTATATCCTCCTTTTGTGCAGTTACTTAAGTTAACTTGTTCAAAAGCTACCGTTTCCAGTGCTGAAAAGGCATCAAATCAATTAATGTCTAAATTGAAAGAATTACAATTAGACATACTACTTTTAGGACCTTCACCTTGTTTTTATGCAAAAAAAGCAGGTAAATTTCAATACCAAATAGTAGTTAAGTCAAAACTAAGAACTAACTTAATAAAAGTCATAAGTAGTCTACCGGCTGGCTGGGACTATGATCTAGATCCGCTAAATCTTTTATAAAAATCAAGAAGTTTAATATATACTTTAAGATTATGAATGAAAATAAACTTAAATATGGGCTAATAACTCTGCCCAATGATAATCTTCGCACAAAATCAAAGAAGGTTGGAATAGTTACAGATGAGATTCTAGAAGTCGTAGAATCAATGAAAAAGGTGTTATTTAAATGGGAGAGTGACAGAGAGCACGAAGTGGGAGTCGCTTTGGCATCGATACAGATTAATGTTCCATATAAAATTGTAATTATTAGAAAAGATATAGATGATAAAGATAATCATGATTTCCAAGTATTTATAAACCCCTCTATTACTAAATACGAAGGCGATATCGTAGAAGATTTTGAAGGCTGTTTGAGCATAAAAGACATTTACGGAAAAGTGCCAAGATTTAGTAAAGTCAGAATCAAGGCAACAGGCTTGGACGGAAGTCCAATTAGACAAACAGCCAAAGGATTCCTAGCTAGAGTTTTTCAGCATGAAATTGACCATACTGAAGGTAAGCTTTTTATAGATCACATAAAAGATAAAGAAGAAGCATTTTTTGAATTAATGTCAGATGGCAAATTAAAAAAGTTAGACTATGAAGCAGATGTCGAAAAAAATAATATTCTTTGGTAATGAAAGATTAGCTACTGGTGTTACAACTAAGAATCCGGTAATGAATCGGCTTATTGAAGAAGGTTATGAAATTGATTGTTTAATTCTGAACCAGGACTCATATAATTCAAGGAAACTTAGAACTGTAGAAGCTGAAGAATTTGCAATAAAAAATAATATTAAAGTTTTTAAGCCAAGCTCAATCGATGATGTAAAAGAAATAGTTTCAAAATCAGATTGCAAAATAGCAGTGCTAGTAGCATATGGCAAGTTAATACCCGAGTCAGTAATAGAAATGTTTCCGCTAGGCATCATCAACATCCATCCATCCCTGCTCCCAAAAAAAAGAGGTTCAACGCCAATAGAACAAACTATACTCGACGGCGACAAATTATCGGGAGTTTCTCTAATGAAGCTAACAAAAGGCATGGACTCGGGACCAATTTATGATCAAGTTAAAATTAAACTATCTGGCAATGAATCAAAGCAAGAACTTTCTGAAATCATGAATCTAACTGGTGCGGAATTATTAATAAAGAATTTGCCCGATATTATCAATGGCATCATACAGCCGCATGAGCAATCAACCGAAGGCATAACTATTACTAAGCAAATAAGTAAGAATGATGGTCTAATGGACTGGAATCAAAGCTCTGAAATGATTGAGAGAAAATCTAGGGCCTTTAAGGATTGGCCTAAGCTTAAGACTAACATATTTCATCAAAACGTTGTTATTGAAGAGGTGGTAGTTAGAGAGCCTACTAAATTGAAGGCTGGAGATATAATTTCCGATAAAGATTCATTAATAATTGCCACCTCGGATAATGGAATCGAGATAATATCTCTCAGGCCAGAAAACAAAAACTCAATGACAGCAAAGGCATTTATAGCAGGTTACAAAAAATAACTACTGCTTAGATGATTCGATTATCTGAGGAGCGATTTGCCTAATCTCTTGTTTGAGTTTTTCAAATTCTTCTGCTACCACGTCTTTGTAGTTGGGGAAATTATCCTCTAGCCACTTAAATGCTCCACTTTCATCTTTCTGATTTATAAAGCTTTCAAATTCATTTAACTGCTGATCTGTCATATTGCCAGCCAAACGAAAACCAACTCTGGTTTCAAGTGTCTCATAAATATGAGCCTTCATTTTTGTTTTCTCTTCATGTGGCAGATCGCCTAGACCTAGCTCTATTAACAATTCATCGTTAAACTTTATCATGAAGTTATTGTATCATTATTAAATTTTTCTTTGAACTGTTTCACGAGTAAAGAAATGAATTTTATCGCCAATTTCTACGACTAATTTGTTTTTAAGCTCTATATTTAAGCCACACATCTCACCTTCGAAAACTTCTTTTGTATCCTGAGGGCCCCTCTTTAGATTAGTTATATTGACTTCAGCCAACACCTCTTTACCTCTGATAACTCTGGCTAATGCTGGTACGGTAAGTTTACCTTTTAATACTTCCCCACCAGCAATAATTTCACTTTTTCCAGATGTGAATACTCCTTTAACCTCAAGAACTCCAGTTTCATTCTCTACAATTTCTGGGGCTAACATATTACTTAATCTTTCTTTAGCATCATCAATAAGCTCATAAATAATTTTATAGATATTAATTGGAACCTTGTCTCTTGAAGCAAGTCTTCTTATTTCTGATGGTAATTCAACATTAAATCCATAAATAATACCATTTGCTGAATGTGCAGTATGTACATCGCTCGCATTAATAGAGCCAACACCTGTACTTATTATCTTGAATGCAACCTCATCAGTTTCTAATGTTCTTAAGCTATCTATAATCGAAGTTAAAGAACCCTGTACATCCGTTTTAATTAATACCGGTAATTCTTGTAAAGAGTTAGATCTGTTAATTATGCTAATAAGCTCATTACTGTTTAGGTTATTCTGTGCAAATCCTGCCTTGTGATTCAGTTCATAGTCTTGGGCTATAACTCTAGCTGTTTTCTCATTTTTTGTTGTAACAAATTTATCTCCAAACTGAGGGAGCTCTTTAAACCCTGTGATAATAACTGGAGTGGATGGACCCGCTGTTTTGATAGAGATATTCTCTGGAGAAGTTAGGCTCCGTATTTTTGCATATGTAGAACCTGCCACGATAACGTCATTATAATTTAATGTTCCTTCTGCAATTAAAGCATGAGCTACGGGACCCCTACCTTTTTCTAAATGAGATTCTATGATTAATCCTTCAGCCGGAACATCTATAGGTGCTTTGAGCTCCTCTAAATCAGCAGTTAATAAGACCATATCAAGAAGATTATCTATGCCCAGTTTAGTTTTAGCAGAAACCTCAACAACAGTTAATTCTCCGCCCCAACCCTCAACTAGTATGTTTTTTTCGGCAAGTTGCTGCTTAACCCGATTAGGGTCTGCGCCGTCTTTATCAATTTTATTTATTGCGATAATCATTTTCGAGCCCGCCTGATTAGCGAACCTAATAGCCTCAATGGTTTGTGGCTTAACTCCATCATCTGCCGCGACAACGATTATAACTAGATCTGTAAGCTCTGCACCATGGGCTCGGATCGCAGCAAAGGCTTCATGCCCAGGAGTATCAAGAAAAGTGATAAGTCTACCATTGTGGGTTATCTGGTAGGCTGAAATGTGCTGTGTAATTCCACCAGCCTCTCCTTTTGCAACCGAAGCTTCTCTGATTGAATCAAGCAAGCTGGTTTTACCGTGATCGACATGACCCATTACCGCAACAACAGGAGGTCTGTTGGGACCGGTTAAGTTACTTTTCTTTTTCTTTGTAATTGATTCAATCAAGTCATCTTTTGGAGCTGACTTAACAAGAGTAATTTCATCAAAACCAAGGTCCGCAACCATTATCTCGGCAGTATCAAAGTCAACTCTTTCATTAACGGTAGCAATAATACCGTTTTTCATTAATTGACCTATCAATTTTGTTACAGGAATAGATAGTTTTTCAGCAAGGGTGCCGACCGTGATGTTATCTTCTAGTTCAATGGTTCTTGCCATGTCAACACTCCTTACTTAATTTACTAATATTCTAAAATAGTCGAATTATTTTGCATCCTTCAAACTAAGCGCAATTTTTCTTGATTCAGTATCAATGTCAATAACTTTGAATTTCTTCTTTTCGTTAAGCTGAAAAATCTTTTCAGGATCTACACTTTCATCGCTACTCATTTCTGAAACGTGTACTAGTGCCTCTACAACAGGACTTAACTGAACGAATGCACCAAATGGTGTGATTCGAGTTATTTTACCTTCAACAACTGAACCCTTTTTGAAGGCTTTGACTTGTTCAATCCAAGGATCTTCAGAAAGTTGTTTGATGCTTAAACTTAGTCTGTCATCCTTATCGATTGAAATTATTTTCGCCTTAACTGAATCGCCAACCTTGAGATAATCTCTTGGGTTTTCAACGTGTTCCCAGGATATTTCAGAAATATGTATTAGCCCTTCAATACCATCAGCGTTAACGAATGCACCGAAGTCTGTAACGCCCGTCACAACGCCTTCGATTTCCTCACCTACCTTCAGTTTACCGAAACGTTCTTTAACAACATCTTTTACAGCTTCTTTTTCGGAAAATATTAATTTGTTGTCTTTTCGACTCACATCCAAAACAGTTACTTTAACAGGCTTATTGATAAGGCTGTTAAGCTTGGATAAAATTTCATCTTTATCTGCTCCAGAAACTCTAGGATAATGGCCTGCTGCAAGCTGAGAAACCGGTAAGAATCCTCGGATTCCCTCTAACTCAACAAGCAAACCACCGCGATTTGCATCGTACGGTACAATCTCAATAACTTCTTTTTCTTCACTTAGTCTTTGAAGTTCGTCCCAGCCCCTATCCTTCACTACTCGACGCATACTTAATAGCATATGACCTTCTTCGATTTCTGGATCAACAACACTAACGGTTATTTTTTCACCAATTTCGATTGGTTGTCCGTAGCCAATTTCTCGACGCATTACAACGCCAATTCCATTTGCCCCTAAATCAACCCATATTTCATGTTTTTTAACAGAGATTATCTCTCCTTCGGTAACATCTCCGACTTTTAATTGTTGGACTTCGTTGCTAGCTAGCAATTCATCCATGGTTAAATTAACTTTTGACATGTATTCCATGCCTCCTTTATATATATTTTCCATTAGATGGGTAATTTTCATATAGCAATAAACTATTTTCAATTACCCCAAATAGATTGCTTACATTATAACTTTTTTTTACCAATTGGTCAAAGAGGTCATATCTATAAAAATGATGTCTAAAAATATGCTAGAATTTGAGTAATGGTTTACTTGGGAATAGATATTGGGGGTACGAAAACTTTACTTGCTGTTTTCGATAATAATGGCACTATTTTGAACAAGGTAAAATTTTTGACAGACTTGAATTATTCTCAATTTTTAACTGATTTGAAAAATAATATTTCATCCTTGAATCAAAATAGCTTTGATAAATGTGGGGTTGCAGTACCGGGTCTTATAGATCGAAAATCTGGCATTGTCTTAGCATTTGGCAACTTACCCTGGAAAAATGTACCTATTAGAAAAGATATAGAAAATATTGTAGGATGCAGCACAAAAATAGAACATGATGCATGTCTAGGCGGACTTTACGAAGCCAGACAATTGGAGGCGACTGCAAATAAAGTTCTCTATTTAACAATAAGCACCGGTATAGGAACTGGCTTAATCATAGATAATAATATTGACGTGAACTATGCCAATTCTGAGCCTGGGCAAATGGAAATATATCACAATGGAAAACTTGAAAAATGGGAATCGTTCGCCTCTGGCAAAGCAATAGTTAAAAAGTTTGGTAAACAAGCAAAAGATATCGATGATGACAACTCATGGTCAGAAATTTCAAACAATATCGCATTAGGCTGTTTAGAATTAATGGCAATAGTTCAACCGGATGTAATAGTTTTTGGTGGAAGCGTTGGAAACTATTTCGAAAGATATGAAAACCATTTAAAAAACAAACTAAAAAGTCATTATAATCCGCTCATCAAATTTCCTTTGCTAAAAAAAGCCACCCGAGCTGATGAGTGTGTTATTTATGGTTGTTATGAGTTAATAAAAAATGACTAATTTAATAGAGTTATTGAGATATGATTTTCCTGATATAAATTTCAGTCCAAGCAATACTTTTTATTGGTCGCCACTATCCAGAACTATCCACTATATCGAATCTAATAACTCTAATAGGGCTAAATGGGCTCTTTTGCATGAAGTTTCTCACGCAATTTTAAATCATAAAAGCTATGAAAATGACTTAGAACTATTGACTATGGAGGCGTTAGCATGGCAAAAAGCTCAAGAAATTAGCATCAAATATGATATAAATATTGATTATGAGCACATACAAAATTGTCTTGATACTTACAGAAATTGGTTACATCTGCGAAGCACCTGTCCGAGTTGCGGTATAAGAACTTTGCAAATTAAGTCTAATCATTATAGATGTCATAATTGTCATACTGAATGGAAAGTGACCTCAGCAAAATTCTGTAGACCATACAGAAAAATTAACAGTCAAAACAAAAAGTCACTTGATCAATTAGACCAAGTGACTTTTGTATGAAAAATATCTAATTAGACAGTTTTCTTAGTGCGTCGTGAAATTCGACCACCTTTAGCACCAGCAATTCTTGCTAGTTCACGGTTAGCAGCAAAGCCACCAGTGTGACCTTTTTTGCCACCGATAGCACCGATTTTAGAATAAAAATCTGAGCCATACTTAGATTTATTAGTTTTAGCAGCTGCGATGCCACCAGTTTTAGTTCCAGCCATTGTGAAACCTCCCTTTTAAGTTAGATTCTCTTCATCATTAAAATAAAAAAGCTCCATATTAAATGGAACCCTCTTCATCAAAACAATGAACTAAACATATATTAACATGCCTATGTTTTATTGTCAAATTTGTTATGCATATAATTTTACTCTTAAAAGATAAAACCCCTCCTATTCGGAGGGGTTTTATATAATTCGGCACCGTGCTATTTTCCCAGGGGTGAACCCCCAAGTATTGTAACCGCTTCAAGGCTTAACTTCTGTGTTCGGAATGGTAACAGGTGTTTCCCTTGCGCCATGGGCACCGACTAAGGATGGTGATAAATCACCATCTATAGTCGGTGTTCATAAATAAAAATGATCAAACGGGTGCTTATTATGCACCAATAACTAGTCAATGCTACCCTACATCTTGATATAAAACAAATTTTTTATAAGATGTAGGTACATAAAAAGTCAGTGGGACTATTAGTACGCTTCGGCTACACATGTTACCATGCTTCCACCTTGCGCCTATCAAACTGATCGTCTTTCAGTGTCCTCATAGGGAAATCTAATCTTGAGGTCAGTTTCGCGCTTAATATGCTTTCAGCGCTTATCTGGTCCGCACGTAGCTACCCAACAATGCCCTTGGTAGAACAATTGGTACACCAGAGGTGCGTTCATCCCGGTCCTCTCGTACTAGGGACAAATCCTCTCAAATTTCCTAGCGTCCACAGCGGATATAAACCGAACTGTCTCACGACGTTCTGAACCCAGCTCGCGTACCTCTTTAACCGGCGAACAGCCGGACCCTTGGAAGGTGCTCCCCCTCCAGGATGAGATGAGCCGACATCGAGGTGCCAAACAGCGCCGTCTATGTGAACTATTGGGCGCTATAAGCCTGTTATCCCCGGCGTAACTTTTATCCGAAAGCGCTGCCGATACCACATTCATGTACAAATGTACGGACAGCGGAAAACTTGCTCCCACTTTCGTGCCTGATCGGCTGGTAAGCCTCACAGTCAAGCTAGCTTATGCGTATATACTATCGATTCGATTTCCATCCGAACCTAGCTAACCTTTGAACGCCTCCGATACTTTTTAGGAGGCAACCGCCCCAGTTAAACTACCCACCAGACACGGTCCCATATCCAGCAGCTACTATCGATATGAATATCAATAGCAATTGATGGACATGGTAAGAACAAGATCGTAACAAGGGTGGTATTTCACCGGCGACTCCACCTAGACTAGCGTCTAGGCTTCAAAGTCTCCCACCTATCCTACACATGTTACGACCCGGTTCAATGTCAAGCTGTAGTAAAGCTGCACGGGGTCTTTTCGTCCTGCTGCGGACAGACGGCATCTTTACCGTCAATGCACTTTCACCGAGCTCTTCGTTGAGACAGTACCCATATCATTACTCCATTCGTGCGGGTCAGAACTTCATTTGTTGTTAACAATGCATTTCTACATTGATCAGACTATATCTTCATCTCGCTTAATCAACTTTAGGAGTTGCTCTTTGGCATATTTTCTCTTACCAGATTCATTCATAATATATGCATTATCAATTATGGATCTTAGACCATCTTTATTAAGATGCTTTGATGCAGCAATTTGATCACATATATCAGAGAAAAGGATAAAATCATGTAACTTACTTGTTTTTAAAGAATACTTCTTAAAATGCGGTATTATTAGTTTTCTTATGTCACCAATTGATCTTACTTCGTATTTATAAGTTTGATCATGGCGACTGAATCTAATTGCTCCACATCCGAAGTAGGCATGAATTTGTTCTAATGCCTGGAGGCTTCGACGATTTTGACTTACCGAGAAACTTGGACGTATCTCGATTCCTGTTATCATCTTGTTTCTCTGTGTAAATGACACTGAGAAACATCCTTCTCCATCTATAAACCCAGTTACATACCAAGGATCTAATTCCATTGTCGATTTTTTGTGTAAGCGAGAGCCAACGTGTTGTACATTTTGTTTCATGTACCTCTCCTTTCGGGTCAGTCGTTACGGCTTCCTATTAAAATAGATTGCCACGGGATTGCCATAAATCAATATATGACTTTTAGGTTTCCCCGTTATTAGTTGGTTTACTTACAGTGTGTCGCCACACTCTTCAGGCAAGTTCAATTTACCTGACAAGGAATTTCGCTACCTTAGGACGGTTATAGTTACCGCCGCCGTTCACTGGGGCTTCAGTTCAAAGCATACACTTATCCCCTTAACCTTCCAGCACTGGGCAGGAGTCAGCCCCTATACATCCACTTTCGTGTTAGCAGAGACCTATGTTTTTGGTAAACAGTTGCATGGGTTCCTTAGCTGCGGCCCCCTAAAAGGGGGCAGGCCTTATTCCGAAGTTACGGCCGCTTGTTTGCCGAGTTCCTTAACGAAGAATCACTCGTACACCTTGGTCTACTCGACCTGAGCACCTGTGTCGGTTTGCGGTACGGATAGCCTTATACATAAGCTTGGAAGCTTTTCTGGTCAGCTTGACTCACAGGAATTCAACCTAAAGGTCGTTTCATTCGCGCATCAGCCGAAGCCTAAACGCTTAGACGGATATAACCATGAATCCGCTCCTACTATCATGCCGCGCACTTCCAAACAATATAAAACTAGTACGGGAATATTAACCCGTTGTCCATCGCCTACGCTACTCGCCTCGGCTTAGGACCGACTAACCCTGGGACGATTACCGTTGCCCAGGAAACCTTGCTCTTTCGGTGGGCAGGATTCTCACCTGCCTTATGGTTACTCATTCCAGCATTCTCACTTGATAACGCTCCACCGTACCTCGCAGTACGACTTCAAAGCAATATCAACGCTCCTCTACCACTCTTAATAAATTAAGAATTCGCATCTTCGGTATTACACTTAGCCCCGTTACATTTTCCGCGCAAGATCTCTTGACGAGTGAGCTGTTACGCACTCTTTAAATGAATGGCTGCTTCTAAGCCAACATCCTCGTTGTTTAAGAAATCTCACCTCGTTTCCCACTTAGTGTAAATTTAGGGACCTTAGATGGCGATCTGGGCTGTTTCCCTTTCGAGCGCCGAGCTTAGCCCCGACGTTCTAACTGCTGCGATTCCACAGACGGTATTCGTAGTTTGTCAAGGGTGGGTAATCTTGCGACCCCCAGTCCGAAACAGAGCTCTACCCCCATCTGCTACCACGCAACGCTAGCCCTAAAGCTATTTCGAGGAGAACCAGCTATCTCCGAGTTCGATTGGCATTTCACCGCTAACCACAGGTCATCCGGGCATGTTGCAGTATGCTACGGTTCGGTCCTCCACGTAGTTTTACCTACGCTTCAACCTGCCCATGGTTAGGTCACCCGGTTTCGGGTCTATTCACTAGTACTAAAATCGCCCTATTCAGGCTCGCTTTCACTACGCATCCGTCATATGACTTATGCTTGCACTAGCAAATAACTCGCTGGATCGTTCTACAAAAAGCACGCCGTCACCAGATAAACTGGCTCCGACTCCTTGTACGCACACAATTTCAGGTTCTATTTCACTCCCATTCCTGGGTTCTTTTCGCCTTTCCCTCACGGTACTTGTTCACTATCGATCGTAAGATATATTTAGCCTTGGAGGGTGGACCCCCCAGCTTCAGTCAGGATTGCACGTGCCCCGACCTACTCTACAAAACAAATATAAGGTTAGCGATACTTGGCATACTAGGCTTTCACTATCTTTGGCTCAGCTTTCCAACTGATTCTGCTCGCGTCGCTAATTTTTTACCTTATGTATGACTTGGTAGATCATACTGCCACTACGGATTACTAGAACAAGTCTAGGACTCCGTACTGGTTTTTTGTAATGTCACAACCCTTCTTAGATATTCGTCTACCAACTTATCCGACTATTACTAGACGGAAACCTAAAAAGTTTGGGCTGTTCCGGATTCGCTCGCCACTACTACCGGAATCGTTGTTTACTTTCTATTCCTCGAGGTACTAAGATGTTTCAGTTCCCCCGGTTACCTCTACTTATCCTATGTATTCAGATAAGCGTGACCAGACATGACTCTGGCCGGATTTCTCCATTCGGACATCTTCGGATCAAAGCTTAGTTAGCAGCTCCCCGAAGCTTTTCGCAGCTCCTTACGTCCTTCATCGGTATCTTACGTCAAGGCATCCGTTGTGCGCGCTTGAGTAACTTTTTACGTTATGCATTGACTAGTTATTGGTATTAACCAACACTTTGCCGTTTGTCATTTTTACTAATTTCTAAACCAAATTTTTAAGTTACTAAACTCGAAGTCAATCTTTATATATTTATGACTAGGACTTGAGTTTATGCTGGAATCCAAACACGCAGAATTCTTGCCTAAACTCAAACTCCAGATATCTTATCAGTAATAACAGATATGGTCAAGCAAAAAACGATGACAAAATGTCTACGACTTTTAACCTATAAAAAACAGATAATAATGTTATTTGATAATTCCCCGTTCATTGATATATACTAATAGGACAAGAATATTAAATAATCCAGCGGGGGTATAATGAATAATCCAAACCAAGTTCCAATAAGAAAAACTAGCAGCACTGCAACAGTACCTAGTATGAAAAGAAGTAAATCGAAAAATCCAATAATCATAATGGGAATAATAGCTGCTTCAGTGGTTGCTATATTATTAATAGGATTCTATGGCGTCCAGATGGTAAGCCACAATGAAACTATGAAAGGCGTTAATTCTAGCGAGTACCAAGCAGTATTCCTAACAAATGGTCAGGCTTACTTCGGTAAAGTAACAGACATTGATAGCAATTTCCTTACTATTAAGAACATTTACTATTTGCAAGCTGGACAGACTGCTCAGCCTAAGGACAACGCATCGACTTCATCAACTCCACTTTCATTAGTAAAGTTGGGTAGTGAGATACATGGTCCTGAAGATCAAATGAATATAGCAAGAAGCCAAATATTGTTTTATGAAAATCTAAAGAACAATAGCCAGGTGGTTCAAGCTATACAAAAGCATTAATTAAATAAAAGCCTAAAAAGCTTTCACTAAATTATCCTTCTAGTTTACAATTAAGTGCTAGAAGGATTTTTTATGTCAAACAATGATTCACCTATAACAAACAACCCTAAACGCAACAATATAACAGTTCTGATTGCAGAAGATGACAGTTCCATTGCCAATTTGCTAAGTATGCAGTTGGAGCTAGCAGGCTATAAAGTCATATTGGCCGCTAACGGAAAAATTGCCAAGGATTCTATAGTTAACAATAAGCCCAATTTCGTACTCATGGATATTAGTATGCCTGAACTGAATGGCTTCGAGGTTATGGAAGCAGTAAAAAATGAAGGCATAAATCTCGAATCTTTTAAGATCGTCTTCTTAAGTAATTCATCAACTCCCGGAGATATAGAAAAAGCTGCTTCCTTTAGAGCACAATATAAGGTTAAGGCCGAGTTATCTCCTAAAGAATTAATAAATGTCATAGACCGAAGTCTCTCTATATAAAATCTATCTAAGAATCGATTTGTTCGGTTCAAAATTTTATTGTACGACTAAGTACTTGAAAGTATAAGTCGTATTTTGATCAGGAGAATTAGTTACTCCGAATGTGAAATCATTAGTGGTTGTTTGATCTTGATATACGCCCAATGATGCACTTTGAGAATTTTTAGCCATAATTAATACATTTGGGATTCCGCCAAAAACTTTATCAAATGTAATGTCGGCCAACTCACCAGATGTCGTGGATGTACCTGTGTTTATGGTTATGACTCCTGTTGTATCATTTCCAGATATAGAAACGGTTGATCCAATCCCTGCAGAAATTAAGGCTTTTATAGTTGGAGTATTGCCGCCAGTTATTATGTGTCCTGTTATTGTTACTTGACCTAAGTATGTATTGCCAGCTACTGTTAGGCTTCCATTAATCGTTGCATTCGCAGTGACGTTTAGACTTCCTATAGTTGCAATGTCAGATGCCGATAAATTGTTAAATGAATCGCCGCCACTTGGCATTGAAGGACTATAGTAGAAGTTTTGTATAAATAGAGTTACTGTTCCCTGCTGCCCCGTGCTTCCATCGAATGATGACATTGCTCTACCAATAACATTTCCAGCGGATATTGCTTTCATGGCGACTCCATTTACAGATGATGATGTTAGATAGTCTCCCGCATTGATGGCGCCATTTTCAATAGATACTTTTACTGGAACGCGTCCAACAAGAGCAAGTGGTACCTGTGTGCCGTCTGGTGATGCGCTCGAGGTAACATCAGATAATTGACCGTTAGTTACAAATCCAGGATGAGTAGATATCACTCCCAAAAGATATGGATCGTTTAGGCCTGTCGACTTGATAATATGCTCAGGATTATTAGGATCCATCGAGACAACGTCGCCGCCTGATATTGTTGAATCGTTAACAGTTATATTTTCGGCATAGTCTGGAGAACCAACTCCTGCTGTTATTGTTCCGGTTGCAGCAATGTTACCAGTTACTGCTAATGCATTATTACAAGATGACATATTTATACAGACTCTTGAGTTAGTGGAATCTATATTCATAAGACTCGTTCCTGATGCATTCTGAAAACTATATGCAGTCAAACCATTTGTAGCATTCTTGAATATGGTGTAGCCACTAATTGTCATAAGAGAAGTAGTGTCTGATGTTGGAGCAGCTGTTGTACCAGCAAGGCCCGTATCATTGAAGGTCAATGAAGATGTGTTACCGATAAAGCCAGTGGTAGTTGGTGATGTACCAACAGCAGTTCGATAAATATTATAGCTTACAGCATTAGCGACTGCTGTCCAGGTTATTGTGTTGTAGTTTGTAGCTGTTAATGTAGCATTTCCAGTTGCTGTACTTCCGGCAGCGGAAGCCGCAGTTATGCCTCCATTCGAACTTACTGCCGCAACCTTATAAGACCAAGTAGTGGTGCCGGCAGTTCCAGAGTTTGCGATGATCGGAGCATTAGGAGTTACAAGAGATGTTATGCCAACTCCGCCTATAGTTACCGAACCACCACTTATTGATACATTACCGGTTATATTGGCCGAGCCCCCAACATTAATCCCGCTAGCTGTTGATATACTACCTTGAACTAGTAGATTATTATCTACCCCTAAGTTTCCTATCTGAGCAGTTCCAGCTTCAAGGCTTGAAGCGTATTCACCACCAAGATCAAATATTTGCATGTTATTCGAACCATAATTA
>CAIMFK010000012.1 GCA_903840315.1 uncultured Candidatus Saccharibacteria bacterium
AAATAGTCTAGAACCTTTTAAAAAGATATTCATTGATCAATATATTTTTTCAGCAAATAATTATAATATTGCTAATTTGTAGGATACCTGGGCTGCAATTCATATCCTAATTTAAAAATATATCTTCATTAATTCATGAGTCTATGTCCTCACTATTTAACATATCTTCTATTTCATAAACAACAATATCCTCATAGTTTAAAGTTTCGACTAGGAACCATCTTCCAGATATCAAGAAGTCTGATCCAACAAAGATTTCATAATAATTGATAGCTATAAACATACAGTCAATGAAACCGATATTTTAATTCATGACATGCTAAAATCATTAGTATGCTAGCTAAAAATGAATTAAACACAAATGATATAGACGTTAAATTGGTTTTTCCAAATGTAGAACGAGATGCTCCTAGAAGCGTTGAATGGCTTAGCGGTGAGATTGGAAACAGTACAATGCTACTAATGGGAAACTCTGAAAAAGATGCAGATAACATAGTAAACATGCCCGATGATCAAAAATTAATAGAAGAGAGAAATAGAGTAAAAGAATTTATTGAAAAAAACGACCAATTAAATTGGACTATTCAATTTAAAGGTAAAGCTGTAGGTGCAATTTGGGTCGATTTAAAGGACAAAGTAATTGATTTAGAGAAAGGTAAGAAAATAACTCTCAAGGGGCCATCACCGCATATTATGATAGGAGATATAGAAGCCAGAGGCAAAGGTATTGGTCCTAAGGCCACTCAAGCTGTAATGGATTATTTATTACGAGATGGTGAGTATTCTACAATATATACCAGAGCAAGAACAAATAACCAAAGAATAATTAACATGTTAACAAGTCCAAAATCGAAATACATATTCAAGGAAGATGGTAGCCCATATACCGATGGAGATGGTTTAGAATTTCAAAACTTTAAATATGAAGTCGTTAATGAGCAAATATCTAACACTTAGCTCCAACCAATCTCTCTAATTATGATTGTCGTGCATGTTAGATTTTTAAAACAAGACTAAAGAGAGGCAACCTGTGGCTCAGTTCTTAATGTTTGAATTGGATATTCAATACTCAAGAAGCTAGCGACAGAATCATAGACATCAGAAGCATAAGAACAGACTCCTAAGACAGAAGAGACGCAAGAACCAAAATCCTCAATGCCAATTGCGGGTGCCGCAGCACCATCAGTTGCAGCTATAGCACCAATTCCTCCGGCACAAGCTACCGTATCAAGGGCTAAGCCACCAATAGATGCACCAGTTGAAACATCTTCTGCATACCTACCACCCACAACGCCAGCAATAGCACCTGTACCGTATATTAATACTCCCCTAGGACCGGACTCTAAATCTTTTGCAAGACTTAAGCCTGTAACTGCTGGCGTATCAACTGCCAACATACCAGAAGAACTATCAGATAAATTTTGAATCGTATTTCCAATAGAGCTGTTATATCCCCCACTGGTTACAGTGGTATTGTAACTGCCAGACGCGGTAGTCGTCCAAGCAAAATAGGGCCGATCATGAATTGCTCTTCTGCATTGTGCCGTTGTATTAAATTGGAGACAATGAAAGGTTGGCGGATTGGAACTAGCCGGTGCTGGTATGTAGGTAGTAACAATTACAGGTGGGACATAGGGCCATATCTGATAACTACCGCTATTAAACATCTGAATTCTTCCCTGGTTATCCATATTCAACAAAACCACGCCTTGATTACTTGTAGTGGTTGACCAAATAGGGGTGCCAGCAGAATTTTTTACAACAAGATTTCCATCAGTCTGTAGATCTGCGTATGCTCCGTCATTACCAGAAGTATTAGTACTCCATACAGGAATCGAACCGTTTAATTCAACTAAATTTCCATCATTTTGCATCAACAGTCTAAAGTTACCATTACTTAATATAGTTTGATTCGGCGAGAATTGTACATCGTATCCTATTTTGTAGGCGCTTGGGACTGAGGCTGTTGAATAAAGCTGTTGTGAAGTTAGTGAATCGCTAGCCTTTATTATAATGGTTCCGTTTGATAGTAGATACAAATAATCATTAGGATTTCCTGAAGTCGCAGTTGACCAGAGTAATTTAGTTGAGTCTTTATTATAGATAAAGAAATCACCGTCGCTATTCATTGAAGCATATGCACCAGGATTCCCTCCGGTTTGAGTACTCCATATTGGCTTAAAAATGTAGTCTAATACTAGATTTCCATCATTTTGCATATTTAGACTGAATGGGCCATTTTTAAGGACTGTTTGACCACCCTTCCAAACTATATTAGCATTTGAACTTGACGGAGCCTTAACACCATCTTGAAGATTTTTCGGCTCAGTGGTAAATAATACGTTAATACCGCCGTTTACTATAGTTTCTATGTTTACATAACCTTCATTTGTTATTGTAAGATAATCATCAGGGTTTCCTGATGTCTTTGTTTCCCAGAGTTTAAAGCCATTGAAGCTATAAAGAACAAAATTACCATTAGGCTCTAATGAGGCATAAGAGCCATATAGTCCACTACTTCCTGTACTCCAAATTGGTGTGAAATTATTATATTCGACTAAATTGCCATCAGGCTGCATTACTAGACTAAAAGTACCATTTTTAGCAATAGTCTGGTTGAAAGAAAGCTGTTCATCTTTAACGTCATATTTACTACTTGAGTAGCCAGTAAAAACTGGTGTCTTATCTGCAACAGATTTAATCGGAAGGTCACTATCATTACAGCTTGGCAATTCACTGGGGTTTATGAGGCCATCCTTATAGGCAACATCATTTTGGGTAGTCATCTCAGCGCCACCTTGTTGACCTGTGAAGGGAGCTAGGCCAAATGACTTAATAGGAAAATCAGAAACATTAACATAAAACTCATCATTTAAATTGGCTGAGGCATAAAAAGATACATATTTAGTACCCCCGATTTTGAATGACTGATAACTTAATGGTAGTGGGGTAAAATAATTAGTTTGAGTTTTTCCACTACTGTCCAAAAAACTCATCTTGGCATCATCAGGATCCTTGTTAGTATTATCACCTCTATATAACGCATAGCTTAGGTAATTGAGAGTTTGAGAGTTACTTGTGGCGGCGACTACTACTGGATATAGATTTCCGAAGGCTGAAGAAACAGTTTCTTTTTTGCATGCATAAACATCTGCGTATTGTTCACCGCCAGTATTTGCCTCTATATAATGGGCCATATAGCTATTGGAATTTCCCGCATGGGAAGTAGGGAAACTAATTCTAAGTATGATTAAGCCCAGTATAATACCGGCTAAAAGAAATAAGAAGATTTTTATTATGAGATTTTTATTATTTTTTATTTTTTTAATTAGCAAATTTTTTCTAGATTCCGGTATTGGAGTAATATTAGAAACTGGCTCTAAGCTTGGAGTAATATTTTCAGTTTCAGGGTTCATTATTCAACACCTTTTATAAAAGGATTTTTGCAGGGTGAAATAGTTGTTAAATGGGCCACCTTACCGCCGACTACAGCTGTTATCGTTTCAGTACTGCCAGCCTTACCGTAGCCACCCAAAGTAGATCTTGTAATTGAATCATTTGTAGATGTACTGGAGACGGTAACGCTGCAATCTGAGTCATACTTTACGCTTATTTTTGGAAAATCAGCATCTAAGGTCTTGTATTTTGTTGGCTTGCTTGAAGTTTTAAATATAGTTGAACTAGAGTATAAATCATTAGATTTTGTCGTCACAGGAGTGGTTGATGTTACCTCATTCCCTGTAGGATCTTGATATGTGACCAATACCGGGGGATAACTAGGTTTGGGCTTAACTTTACCGGTAGAATCAGAACAAATTGGGAGATTATAAGCACTAATTTTTTGCCCACCATGTGAAATAATATATTGATCTAATTCTACTCCGTCGTTCTTCAATTCACTCAAATTGATTGGGTTATATGTTAGGCCAACATAAAAATATGGAATGTTATTTTGGCTTTTGTAGTTTGTGAAGTATAAATCTGGAATATTAATCTTAAATGTTGATGGATAGTCGCTACTATTTCCTTTTGCATTCCAATTGTTATCATAAAAAATTTCATTTTGAGTATTTTCATCGCCATTAGAAGTAACATAATAGTAGCCAGTGAAATTACCGACAGTTTTAGTGAAACCTATCTGGACACTTTCTACCCCACCATATGCTTCATAGAGTCCCAAACAAGCATTAAAAGATATCTCTTGATTACCATAACCTGAAGTAATATTGCCAATAGAATTAGAAGGAGAGCTGGTTGCTTTTACGGAACCGTTTATAATAACGGTCGCAGCTATAATAATAATTGTGGCTGAGAAAAAGATTTGTAATGTAAATTTTTTCAACATAACAACTTCCCCTAAATGTCAGAATAATAATATATTAGATTAGTACTTAAAGCAAATGCTTATTTAATCATCCTGCTTTAAAAATCACCAAGGATTGCTCAATAAACGAATAAGAGATTTAGTAATATAAAATAAATAACAGTTTGCATTATTTGTTTCAAAGGATATTACAATAATATCTAAATATTAAAATGAATATTTCCGAATAATAACAATCTTAACTGCCGCAGATAAAAATAATTCTATAATTTCTTATTTTTATGCTTTCTACATTTTTCCGAACAATAGATAATCTGATCCCACTGATTCCTAGACTTCCATTTCTTACGGATCGTGAACGGTTTTTTACATACCGGACAAATCTTAGATTCTAATGGTTTTTTTAGCATAGATTAATTATAGGTTATTATGAATCTAATGAAATACAACAAAAAAATTATTTCAAATAAAATCAAATCAAGAATAATGCGACATAAAAGGGTTCGATATCACAATGATGCAGCTCTGTTTCCAGCTGATACACAATCTATCGATCGGAAACGAAGAAAATCTCTAAAGAAACTTCAGGAATCGAAACAATAATATGCTTGATTCAAATAATTTATAAATCTGTGAGTGTATGTAAATTAATAAGACCAGCTTATTGCTGGTCTTTGTTAACTGGTACGAAAAACTACTAGCGCTTCTTAGGTTTGACTTCGTTTCGACCTAAGTTCTTTTTGGTTTCAACAAACAATACGTGTTTTCTAAGTTTTGGGCTATACTTTCGAAGTTCCAATTTGTCTGGAGTGTTCACAGTATTTTTGGTAGTGTAATAAATCCTTTCTTTGGACTCTTCACTAACCATTCCTATAATTTTTCGCTTCTCGCCTTTTTTAGCCATAATTCAATTATTTTAACAGATGTTAAGCCTTTTGTAAATTAGTTAATATTAATTCAATTCTGGAGCCGTTGTCGGGATTTGAACCCGAGACCCCTTCCTTACCATGGAAGTGCTCTACCACTGAGCTACAACGGCATCAGAAGGTTATCATGGTGCAGGGAGAGGGATTCGAACCCCCGAAGGCTGAGCCAGATGATTTACAGTCACCCGTGTTTGACCGCTTCACTATCCCTGCAAATATATGGAGCCGACGACAGGACTTGAACCTGCGACCCGCGGTTTACAAAACCGCTGCTCTACCAACTGAGCTACATCGGCATACAATCATGTTATTTTACCAAATAATGGTACTAAATAACAACTCTCGGACGTCTTTTCATTCTTTTCGGTGCTAAAGTTAATTTATCGAATTTTTTAAGTTTCTTTGCAATGTCCTTAGCTTCGTCTTCCATGCCTCGATTCAAGTAGGCTTTTCCTAGTAAAGTATAAGTTTCCTTATTGGGTTCAAGCTCAACAGCTTTTTCAAGTTCTTGGAACATCAGCTTCTCATTTCCTAGTTTTTCCTGAACTTTTGCATATGCAACATGTCTTGATGCTAAGCTACTTTCTAGTTTCAAGGCTTGTTCGAATGCCACTGCAGCTTTTGAAAAGTTTTCAGTCTCGAAATAAATCAAGCCTAGGTTGTGAAGACTTGATGGTGATGCTTCAATACTGCTGGCAATCTCAAAGCAGTCGATAGCATCCTTATACTCTTTCTGTTTCGCATAAAGAATCCCCAGTCGATTATATGCAGCTGCATTCTTTTCATCAATCTTGAGTATTGTTAGTAAAGCTTTTTCAGCTCTAAGGAATCTATTTTCTCGCATACCTTGATGTGCTATGTCCCAAAGTTTACCCATGCGATTACCGAATTTACCAGAAATGTATCCAAATTCATCATCATGAATTTTGATATTTTTCAAGGCTAATAGGCCAAAAACTACAATTATGATTAGACCATACATAATAATTAACTAGTATATCAGCTTTATATCTCCAAAAACAGCTTGGTTAGCACGAGCTTAGAATTAGCCTTTTTGGCAAAAGCGTTTTTGGCTATAAGCAATTCATTAACAATGTTGCTCCAACTCATAGAACTACTTGAATTGTTTCTTGAAGCATTTTCTAGCGATGCTCTCGAGATTGTTAAAAGGTCATTTATTATACTAGTCACCTCGGCTCTGTCTTTATATATATTATTTATTAGACTTAATTTGTCAGTTTTAGACATGGATAGAATATTTTTACATCTCTTAAGTGATTCAATGCGACCATTGTCGCCGGTAAGAATACTCAATGCCTCACCAATTCTATTGCTACTAGCCAACATTGCAAGATCAATGTCTTTTAAGTCGAAACCTTGATTAATAAAATATTTTTTCAAATTTTTGGTATCAATATTGCCAATGTTTATTTGCGTCAATCTAGATAATAGAGTTGGCAATAATGAATTCTTTGAGTCTAGAGTGAGGATAACCATAGTATTTTCGGGAGGTTCTTCTACAGTCTTTAGAATCATATTTTGAGAATCAGTGGCTAGTCTTTCGGCATGTTCAATGACGACAAATCTACTATAACCTTTAGAATTAATAGCCTTATAAGCTAGATTTTTTAATGATAATCTAACATCATCGATTGCTATTTTATCTGTGTTATCGCCTATAACAATTAAATCTCTTGAATCAATAAGTTGTCCTGGCTGTGATTTTACAGAATCAATAATAAATTTCGCTATCGTACCCTTGCCCGAACCGTTTTTTGAGATTAGTACAACAGCACTGCTTGGATTATTAATGAACAATCTAACAGATTTCTCAGTAGATGAATTGATTAATGGATTATTCAATTCAATCAACCTTAGCTAAAAAATTATTATTAGGTTCAGCGGTAAATATTTTCTTAACATTGCTTGGTAGAAGTATCTCGAGACTTTCAGCATGAAGGTAGAGCCTATCCGATTCCTCTCCATTATAAAAATTATCGCCAACTATCGGGTGCTTCATTTGTGCTAAATGAACTCTTAGCTGATGAGTTCTTCCTGTTTTTGGCGTTAGTTCAATCAGGGAATATTGGCCGTTTGTTTTGATTTGTTTATAGTGCGTAATTGCACTCTTACCATTAACCGAGACTTTAAATCTAGAAGGTGATTTAGGATTTCTCTGTATTGGCATATCAATTATTGCTTCCTGAGGCTCAATGGAACCCTTGATGATAGCTAAATAAACTTTTTTGGTATTTCTCTCAGCAAACTGCTTCTGCAGAAAAATTTGAGCTTTATTGGTTTTAGCGCAGATCATGACACCAGACGTTCCTCTATCGAGTCTGTGTACTATTCCAGCTCTTTCTCCCTCAATATCCACAAGTTTTGGTTTTAACCAGCTTGCAACAGTAGCTTCTGTGTTTAAAGCGCCTTTTGAGTGAGAGAGTACGCCCTCGGGCTTATTAATAACAATACAATCATCATCTTCATATATGACAGGAATAGTTATTTTGGCGACCTTTTCCGGATCAAAGCCTGATACAACAATATTGTCGTTTAGTTTCAGCTTATATGAATTCTTATTTGTTTTACCATTTATCAGTACACTTTGATTTTTTAGAAGTCTCTGAATAGTGCTCCGGCTGTAATTAGTGAAGTTTTCCTGAATATAGACATCTAGCCTCTTTCCAACTTGAGACTCATCAATAGTAAAATTATTCATATTTTTATTCTAACAAACGTTGGAATTCAAGCTCAAACAAATGAGAGAATGTTAACGCTTGGTAAACTGTCTTTGCTTTCGAGCGCCACGTAGACCAAACTTCTTACGTTCTCTCTCACGTGAGTCACGTCCAAGTAAATCGGCTCTTCGTAGTGTACTCTTGTAATCTTCGTTCATTACAGCTAGTGCTTTAGCAATTCCAAGCCTAATAGCCTCTACCTGTCCCGTGTGTCCACCGCCAGTTACCTTAGCATTGATATCAAACTTTGAAGCCTCAAGGTCAAGCGCAGTAAAAGGCTGAGCTAACAAGCTAGTTAGGTGCTTAGATAAGTCAAAATAGTCATCAGCAGAAATTCCATTGATTGAGATACTTCCCTTACCTGACTGCAATTTTACTTGAGCGGTAGATCTTTTTCTTCGTCCAAGTCCGTAGAAATATGAATTAGTTTTTGTGGCAACCATTACTTAATATCCTTTAAATTAATCTTCTCTGGTTTTTGAGGGTCATGACTGTGGTCTTCGCCTGTGTAAACTTTTAATCGAGCTAAACGAGCATCTCTTAACTTATTTACTGGTAGCATACCTCTTATAGAGTGGATTACTATTTTAGTAGAGTCTTTCTCTCTCTGGTGCATTAGGCTAGTTTCAGTCAGTCCACCAGGGAAACCACTATGTCTATAATAGATTTTATCAGTTTCTTTTTTGCCAGTTACGACTAATTTATCAGAGTTTATAATCACAACGTAATCACCACAATCAATATGCTTAGTAAATATTGGCTTATCTTTACCAATTAGAAGCTTTGCTACTACTGTTGACATTCTTCCTAATGAAATTTGAGAAGCATCAATTAAATACCACTTTCTAGTTACGTCTGTAGGCTTTGCACTATAAGTTTTCATTATTTAACTTCCTTACTTTTTGTTGCTGCTTTTACCGCAGGCTTAGCTTTAGCGACAGTTTTCTTAGCAACTACAGGCTTTGCTTCAGTTTTAGGCTTAGGAGTTGCTTTAACTTCATTAACCTTGTTGTCATCCAAAATAAAGCTAACAGATGCCAACTGAGCATTATCACCTCTTCGTAGAGTAGTTCTGCTAATTCTGAAATATCCGCTATTACGAGACTGTAATTTTGGTGCCAATTCGTCAACTAACTTATGAGCTGAGCTAACAGTCTGAAGGCCCTTGATAACCTGTCTTCTAGAATGTAGGGTATTTAGTTTTGCTTTTGTTATTAGTTTCTCAACATAAGGAACTAATTCTTTAGCTTTGAAAATTGTGGTTTCAATTTTTTCGTGAATAATTAGAGACTCAGCCAAGCTCTTAATAAGAGCTTCTCTTTGATCTCTTTCTCTATGAAATTTTCTACCTTTATAGCCGTGTCTATGCATTTAGATCTCCAATTCAGCCAATTTTTCCTTAACCTCATCAAGAGCTTTGTTTCCAAATCCTTTAAGGTCTCTTAATTCAGCATCAGAAAGACTAAATAAGTCTTTAAGCGTGTGTATATCGTTATTAATTAATGCGTTAGAGGTTCTTGCTGAAAAGTTTAGATCCTCAATAGGCATCATAAGTTCAGCAGTATCATCGGCTGAGTCAGATTTACTTGAATCACCAGATTTGTCAGCCTCTTCCTCTTCAACATGTTGAGCAACTCTAGTTTGACCTGCGAGTGCTGTGTACTGATTGATTAGAATTGCAGAAGCCTCTTCAAAACTATCACGAGGTGAGATAGAACCATCGGTATCAATAGTTATAATAAGCTTATCAAGATCTGTAATCTGACCAACACGTGTATTTTCAACTTTGTAACGAACTCTTAATACTGGAGTGAAAATTGCATCTACAGCAATCATGTCTGAAGGCTTCTTAGCCGCGCTTTCGTCAATAGTTCTGTATCCACGGCCTTTTTCAACAACAATATCCATAACAAATTTTGACTTGTCGTCATCAAGAGTTGCAATAATCTGATCTGGATTAACAATTTCAACGTCTGAATTTACTGTAATATCACTAGCTTTAACTGGGCCTTTGCCGGTCTTAGTAATTCTTAGGTTCTGTGGTTCGTCAGAATAAACTCGGAAACGGATGTTCTTTAGGTTAAGCATGATGTCGATAACGTCTTCTTTTACTCCTTTAACAGTAGTAAATTCATGAGTTATCCCCTCGATCTTGAAGGCAGTTATAGCAGCACCAGCAATACTAGATAGTAGTACACGTCTTAAACTGTTTCCTAGGGTCATTCCGTAGCCACTGTGTAAAGGCTCAATAGAAAATGTAGCGCTTGTTGCACTGTGGTCATCTCCACTGACGATCTTTGGTGTATGGATAGTATTTGACATATATTTAGGTCCTTCCTTAGCGTGAATAATATTCCACAATTAATTGTTCATTAATATCTGGCTCAACGTCTTCTCTCGTTGGAAGCCCACTGATTTTAATTTCAAACTTCTTTCGATTAGCTTTAAGCCAATCAGGGATAATTGATGGAGCGGGTGATATATCGTCCATTTTCTTGAAATATTCATTTGTAACTGACTTAGGTCTCAAAACAATTTCATCTCCGACTTTTGTCCTAATAGATGGAATGTCTACTCGTATACCGTTAAGCATAAAGTGGCCATGAGTAACTAACTGACGAGCCGCTTGTCTACTTGGAGCAAATCCTGCACGATAAACAGCATTATCTAATCTTCTTTCAAGATTTATCAAAAGTAACTCACCAGACTGACCCTGTTTCTTAGAAGCTTCTTTCATCATGTTAGAAAACTGCTTTTCAAGAAGGCCATATAATCTCTTAACTTTTTGCTTTTCACGCAACTGTAATGAGTATTGGCTAGTTTTAGCTCTCATGTTGCCACGACCTTGTTGGCCTGGCTTTGCAGTTCTTTTAATTAGTGCTTTGTGAGCCTTAGGGTGAAGAGCATAGCCTTCACGACGACTCATTTTGACAATTGATGTTAGTGATCTAGCCATGATTAAACTCTCCTTGCCTTTCGTGGTCTAACGCCACCATGAGGAACACCAGTAACATCTGCGATGCTTTCAACGCGAATTTCGCTAGCGCCTACAGTTCTAATAGCAGCATCACGACCTAGTCCTGTACCTTTTACAAAAACATCTGCCGAGGCAAAACCATATGTCTGCTTAGCAATCTGAGCAGCTTTTTCACAAGCAACTTGCGCAGCATATGCAGTACCTTTTTTAGATCCTCTAAAACCGCACGCACCGGAGCTACATGCTGAAAGTACATTGCCTTTAGTGTCTGTAAAAGTAACGATTGTATTATTGAAAGTAGCCAAGATATGAACTTGACCAGCGGTAACGCTTCTTTTTGCTTTCTTCTTCTTAGTGGTTGTATCTTTTGTAGCCATAGAATTATCCTTTAAGTTTTAGCAGCACCTTTCTTAGCAGTTCCACCAACAGTAACTTTACGACCTCTTCGAGTTCTGGCATTGGTCTTAGTTCTCTGTCCACGCGAAGGTAGATGTGCCTTATGTCTTAATCCTCTGTAAGAATTAATTTCTTGTAAACGCTTAATGTTTCCAGTGATTATTCTTTGAAGCTCACCTTCAACCATGTAGTTTTCATTAATTTCATCCTGAATTTTCGTAACTTCAGAATCAGTTAAATCTTTAACTCTTATAGTAGGATCAACTTTAACTTTGTCTAAAATAGTATAGCTAGTCTTAGGGCCAATGCCGTATACATAAGTAAGAGCAACCCAGACTTGCTTTTCATTTGGAATAGTTACACCAGATATTCTTGCCATATACTAACCCTGCCTCTGCTTATGCTTAGGTTTCATTTTATTGATAACATAAATTCGTCCTTTTCTTCGGACGATTTTATCATCGGGACTAATTTTCTTTACACTTGCACGTACTTTCATACGGATCATGCTCCTTATTCCTCAGCGCACATGACACACTGCTATTAATTTATGATTTGCGATAGGTGATTCTGCCCTTAGTAAGATCGTAAGGGGTCAACTCAACTGTCACAGTGTCACCAGGTACAATTCGGATAAAATGCTTCCTCATCTTCCCAGCAACGTGAGCTATAATTTTATGGCCATTCTCGAGCTCAACGCGGAATTGCGTCCCGGGTAACGTCTCTACGATCGTTCCGGATAGTTCGATTACTTCTTTACTTTGCGCCATAAATATAACAGACTTAAATTATATCAGTTACACCCCTGATTTGTAAAGTCTTTTTTACTACTTTTTATTTATCTTATTCAGGAGCCTAGAGCCAAACTTTAATTTCTTTACCGCTAAGGCTGCTTCAGCTCCATTGTCTGGGTCATAAAAGAAGTCTGGTTGGGAATATTGATCATAGGTCACCATAAGAGCCCTAGATTCGATTGCACGAAGCGTTTCAAGTGATACCGATACCAGAATCAATATACTAGTTCCACTTATTGCAATATTAGTGTTAATGAAAATCTGTGCAATTATAGGAAGTAAAGCCAGTAGACCTAATGCTGTAGCTCCAAATAAAGTTAATCTATGTACGATCTTACTTAGGTATTTTTCAGTTTGTTTACCAGATCTTACTTTCTCAATAAATCCACCTTGTTTTTGAAGATTTTCAGCAATTTCTTTTGAATTGAAGGTTATGCTCGTATAGAAGAAGGTAAAGATGAATACTAATAAGAAGTACGCTACAGGATAAATATATGCCCTGAGCCCTTGCGTGGCGAACGTTTGAGCAGATGGCGATTGGAATATTGTAGTAAGTTGGGTGCCTAAGTGCTGCAAATTGGCACTTTTCATAGTACTCAAAAGTTGACCCGCAAAAGTCGGAACACTCAAGAACGCAACTGCAAAAATAATAGGAATCACTCCAGCTGTGATCAACTTAACGGGCAATGTTGTAGTTACGCCACCATAGGCTCTGTTACCCTGAATTCTTTTCGCATAGTTGACTGTTATTTTTCTTGAAGCCTCATTTAATTTTACTACCATCCAGGTAAGCAAAATGACCGAACCAATGACTAATGCAGTACTAAGTGCCCCCTTATAAGTAAAAGGTAGCTTAGCTCCAAATAGACTAATCTTCTGAGACTTACCAGTAGTTGCAGAAATAATCCCAGTTATACCTGATGGTAAGCGACTGACAATTCCTATTGTAATAATCAGTGAAATGCCATTTCCGATGCCCTCTTCAGTAATAAGCTCACCAAGCCACATTAGAAGCATAGACCCACCAGTCAATGAGGCAACCATAAGTATCCATTGCAATATTGAAGTGTGTGCAGTTATATCACCAATACCACTTATAGATTGAGCAGATTGACGAACCAAATAAATAGCTCCAATGGATTGAATGATCGCAAGTGGGAGAGTAAGAAGCCTTGTGTACTGATTAATTTTCTTCTGTCCGAATTCGCCTTCTTGTTTTAATGCCTCAAGTTTAGGAATGGCCTTAGTTAAAAGCTGCATAATAATAGAAGCGTTAATATATGGCCCTAGACCTGCAAGCATAATAGAGAAATTAGATAATGCTCCACCGCTTAAAGTATTTATGAAACTCAAAAATTGTGAGTGATTAGTATTGGTGAAGAGATTATCTAAAAGCTGTTTAAGAGTATGGGCATTAGCTAAGGGTACGGGAATATGAGTAAGAATTCGGAAAGCAAGAAGCATTCCAAGAACTGCCAGAATACGCCTTCGCATCTCTGGCTCGTTAAGCGATCTACCGATTACTTTCCAATTCATCCCTACTCTAGACCCCTTTTAAACTTAGAAATTTTTACTATTATATACTATTTTTCAGAAGTTTTTTTGATGTTTTCTTCTTTTTTGATTCTTTTAACTTGTTCAGTCTGAGTAAATTTACCACCTGCTTTTTCTATAGCAGCAATCGAACCTGCACTTGCAGATTGTAAAGTAATGTTAACTTTCCTACTGAGTTCGCCTTGAACGATCAGTTTAGTATTTACGTAAGGAGATGATATTAACCCATGATCAGCAAGCACTTTATTATCTACTGTTGCTTCTTTTAATTCATTAATTTGACCAGTATAAACTGTTTCAAACTTAATTCTGTATGATCTAAAACCATGTAGCTTTGGAAGCTTTTGCATCAATGGGTTTTGTCCACCAGCAAATCCTGGTTTCTTCTTGGAACCAGTTCGAGATTTCTGACCCTTAGTACCACGACCAGCAGTTTTACCTTTACCAGCTGCAATACCACGACCTACACGGTCACCTTTTTTATGCTTTGAAATTAAAAATTCATTATATTTCATAATTAGTCCTTCTTGGCCGTTTCTTTCTTAGGCTGGTTGTTTGTGATCCAATCCTTTGAACTTACTAGGCTTTCAAGAGCAGCAACTGTGGCGTATGCCATGTTAGTACGATTTGATGAACCAAATGATTTACTTAAGACATTCTTAACGCCAGCAATTTCAAGTACAGTTCGAACTACACCACCAGCAATTAGTCCAGTACCAGCGCTTGCAGGTTTGATCATAATTCTAGCACCTGATACTTTTGATTCAGCTTCGTGAGGTAGTGTACCTTTGTATAGGTTAACCTTCACAATGTTCTTTTTAGCAACATCTGTAGCTTTAGTTACTGCGCTTGTTACATCAGCACCCTTGGCACTTCCGATTCCAATTTTACCTTTGTGATCACCAACTGCCACTAAAGCACGGAATCTGAATCTTCGTCCACCTTTAACTACACGAGCAACTCTGTCAATGTGAAGCATTCTTTCATCGAATTGCTTTTCTTCAACAGGTGCATCTACTCTTCTTCTTGGTTGTGTATTCTCAGCCATGACTAAAACTCCAATCCTGCTTCACGAGCTTTCTCTGCAAGAACCTTAATTCTTCCGTGATAAAGTTTTGGACCTCTATCGAAAACTACTTTAATAACTTTGGCTGACTTTGCATTCTTAGCAATTTGCTCACCAACCCATGCAGCTTTTTCTGTCATAGTCTTACCGGTATTCTTCTGACCGATAGTTGTAGCGTAAGCTAATGTCTTAGAAACATTGTCGTCGATAATCTGAGCAGTAATATTCTTATTACTAATGTACACAGAAAGTCTTGGTCGATCAGTATTCTTTACTATAACTGCTCTGACTTTCTTTTGTCTTAATAGCTTGTGCTTAATTTTACTTGTAACTTTATTCATACTATTTTTCCTTACCGCTCTTACCACTCTTACGGATTATACGTTCATCAACATATTTAATTCCTTTACCCTTATAAGGCTCTGGCTTCTTAAGTGATCGAATTTCAGCGGCAACTTGACCAACTTGTTGTTTGCTAATTCCAGTTACAGTCATTGTATTTGCTTCAACAGCTATATTAACTCCTGCAGGAATTGGGAAAACAACTTCGTGAGAAAATCCTAGTTGCATCTTTAGGCTTGTGCCGGCTAAAGCTACTCGGTAACCAACACCGTTAATTTCAAGCTTCTTTTCAAAACCAGTGGTTACACCAGTAACCATGTTCTGAACTAGGCTTCGCATTAAACCATGCTTTGATCGGTTTTTAGGATCATCATTAACTCTTGTTAATGTTATAACTCCATCGGCCTGAGTGACTGTAATTTCAGCAATTGTGAACTGAGTTAGACTTCCTTTTGGTCCGTCAACTTTAATTTCGTTAGGCTCTATAGTAACCGTAACGCCACTTGGTATTTGAATTGGTGATCTTCCTATTCTGCTCATATTAAAGTACCTTACAAATTAACTCTCCGCCGATACCAGCTTTTTTAGCATCACTTCCTGTCATCATTCCCTTAGATGTTGAGACTATGAAAATTCCACGTCCACGTCGGTTAGTAGGGATTTCAGATGCAGAAGTGTAAGTTCTTCGTCCAGGCTTACTAATTCTTTCAATCTCAGTAATGTGAGGATTAGAATTCGAAGTAAATAAATCTAGAATAAGAATTTGGCCTACGCCGTCTTCTGCAGCTTTAGATGATACTTTATCAATGAATCCATTATCAGAAAGGATTTTTGCAACAGCAAACTTAACCTTTGAATAAGGCAAATTAATACTCTGCTTTCGAACAGCAGTTGCATTTCTTATGCGGGTTAGCATATCAGCTATTGGGTCTGTAGATGCGTTCATATAATCCTTTCCTACCAGCTCGCCTTAGTTACGCCTGGTATTTCTCCTTTAGATGCGTGTTCTCTGAATGAGATTCTGCTTAGGCCAAATGTTCTCATGTAGCCTCTTGGTCGACCGGTTTCAATACAACGATTTTTCCATCGTGTTGGTGATGAATTTCTTGGCAATTTAGCAAGTCCATCAAGATCACCGATGCTCTTAAGCTCATTACGCTTAGCTTCGTATTTCTTGATCATCTTCTGTCTCTTTAAATCTCTAGCGATAATTGATTTCTTGGCCATGGTTAACTTTCCTTACCTTTCTCAAATGGCATGCCAAACTTGACTAGCAATGCCTTGGAGTCAGACTTATTGTGGCACTTTACGTTAAATACTATCTGAATACCGTGTGGGGTATTAGTTTCTTCAAAACTTAGTTCAGGAAATACTGACTGATCCGTCATTCCTAGGCTGTAGTTGCCCTGGTTGTCGAATGACTTATTGCTTACACCGTGGAAGTCTCTTAGTCTTGGAAGTACAACTGTTACGAGTCTGTCTAGGAATTCATACATGTTATCACCACGTAATGTAACCTTAAGGCCGATCTTGTTGCCTTCTCTTAACTTAAATCCAGCAATAGATTTTCTAGCAGCTGTTTGAACAGGATGCTGTCCAGTAATCTTTGTGATTGTGTTGGTAGCAACTTCCATGATCTTCTTATCGTCTTTAGCTTGACCTAGGCCAACATTTAAAACGATCTTAGCAAGAACTGGGACCTGATTAACGTTATCTAGTTTTAATTCTTTTTGAAGTTCAGCAACATACTTAGTTTTGTAATCTTGCTTAAGTCTAGGAATATATTGAGTACTAGCCATTATGCTATCTCCTTGCCACTTGTCTTATAGACACGCTTCTTAGCACCATCTTTATCAACTTTATAAGCAATCTTAGATGCTTTTTTAGCTGACGCGTCGTAAATACCAAGCTTAGAAACCCACATAGGTTTTGTTAGCTCAACGATTGCTCCTTGGGGATAGGCCTTATTTGGCTTTACGTGCTTTTTAACAATGTTAATGCCTTCAACGGTAACTTTGTTTAGTGAAGGATGAGTGGTTACAACTTTACCGGTCTTTCCCTTGTACTTACCACTTCGAACAATAACAATATCGCCCTTCTTAATGCGGATTTTGTACACAGTTTTAGCTTTAGTATTCATTATAGTACCTCCGGTGCTAGTGATATGATCTTTGCATATCCTAGATCTCTAAGTTCTCTTGGTACAGGTCCAAAAATTCTAGTACCCTTAGGCATTTTATTGTCATCGATAATAACTGCAGCATTGTCATCAAACTTAATTGTTGAACCATCTTTTCGGTTGATGTTGTATCGAGTACGGACAACAACAGCTCTAATAACAGACTTCTTCTTCACAGTACCTACAGGTGATGCACTCTTAACAGTAGCGACAATAATGTCACCTACTCGTGCATATCTTTTTCGTGTACCGCCTAGAACTCTTATGCAAAGGATTTCCTTAGCACCTGAGTTATCGGCTACAACTAGTCTTGATTCTTGCTGAATCATACCTGAGTCTCCTCTTCTTTGTGAACGATAGCAGCAGCTTCAACTACTTTTTCAAGTTTATGATGCTTTCGTGCACTAATTGGACGTGTTTCAACAAATGAAACTTTATCACCAAGCTTTGCTTCGTTCTTCTCGTCATGTACCATAAATTTCTTTGAAGTAGTGTACTGCTTCTTGTAAATCGGGTGAGTTCGTCGAGTCTGAACGTTAACAACAATTGTTTTGTCGGTTTTGTCAGAAACAACTTTACCTATGAATGTCTTAGCCATTATGCAGTCTCCTTCATTAGCTGTTCGCTGAGTACAGTTAGTACGCGGGCTAAATCTTTTCTCTTTAATCTTACAGCTCTAACATTAGAAACTTCGCCTAATGCAATTTTTCTTCTCATTTCAGCAATTTCTTCTCTCAACTTAGTAGTCTCAGCAGTTAATTCCTGTGTGGTTAATTTACGAATATCAATAGTTTTCATACTATACATCCTCCTTAACCAAGAACTTGGTCTTTATAGGCAACTTATGTGCAGCAAGTCTCATAGCTTCGCGGGCAACAGACACATCAACACCTTGCATTTCAAACAATATAGTTCCAGGTTTTACTTTAGCTACGAAGAATTCAGGATTACCTTTTCCGCTACCCATCTTCACGTCTTGAGGTTTTCTAGTAACAGAAATATGTGGGAATATACGGATCCAGATTTTACCACCTCTTTTAACGTGTCTAGTCATAGCTTGACGAGCTGCCTCGATCTGACGAGCAGTAATTCTTTCAGAGCCTTGACTCTGTAAAGCGAATTCACCGAAAGCAATAGTGTTACCACTAGTAGCAACGCCGGTAATACGGCCCTTTCGGATCTTTCTAAATTTGGTTCTTTTAGGAGCTAACATTACAGTACATCCCCTTTATAAATCCAAACTTTAACACCAATAAGTCCTGCAGGAGTGTGAGCATTTACATGAGCGTAGTCAATGTTAGCTCTAATAGTATGAAGCGGTACACTTCCTTGAACTTCTTTTTCTCTTCGTGACATTTCAGCACCATTAAGACGACCAGATACTTGGATTCTAATTCCTTGAGCACCTGCACGCATTGTTGCAGCAGCAGTTGATTTAATTGCTCTTCTGAAAGATATTCTTCTTTCAATTTGATGAGCAATGTTTTCAGCGACTAATTTAGCGTAAAGGTCTGGCTTCTTAACTTCTTCAATATTAACTCGGCTAGGTACTTTATAAATTGCTTCGATTGCAGCCTTAAGTTCGTTAGCTCCAGAACCTCCACGTCCGATTACAACACCGGCTTTAGCAGTCATTATAGTAACAGTAACTAAGTTAGGTGAACGTTCGATGTCTACCTTGTTAATGGCAGCTCTTGAGCCTAACTTATCAATAATCATTTTACGAACTTTAAGATCTTGAGCTAAGTATTCAGCATAGTTACGCTTTGAAACGAACCACTTACTTCTCCAGTCTTTATTGACCTGTAGTCTAAAACTAATTGGATTTACTTTTTGTCCCATTACTTAGTCTCCTTAGCAGTCTTCTTTTCTGCAACTTCAGCTTTAGCCTTAACTTTTCGCTCTTCGCCGTCAACTACAACTCTCAAATGAGAAGTCTTGTGCTGATATGGATGAGCACTTCCTCGTGATACAGGACGGAATCTTTTGATCCTTGACCCAGGCGTTACGAAGATTTCAGTTATAACTAGTGAGTCTGGTTTCATATTATGATTATTGTCAGCATTTGCACGTGCACTCTCAATAGTCTTGCGTACAGCAATAGCGGCTCGTCTTGGAGTGTGCTCAAGTATAACTAGAGCGTCCTTAACTGTGCGTCCACGAACTAATGATGCAACAACAGCAACTTTTCGTGGGCTGATCATTATTCCTTTAGATATAGCTTTAACAGTCATAGTAAACCTACTTCTTGCCTTTCGCTAATTTACCACCGTGTGATCGGAACTTACGAGTTGGAGAAAATTCCCCAAGCTTGTGTCCAACCATATTTTCGGTAATGAATACAGGAACATGAACTTTACCATTGTGAACTGCAATAGTTCTTCCTACGAAATCAGGAGTAATAGTACATGCTCTTGCCCATGTCTTGATAATTGTTCGGTCTTCAGCACCTAAAGCAGCTACTTTCTTTGCAAGCTTTGGATCGATAAATGGACCTTTTTTAATTGAACGACTCATATCTTAATTACCTCCGCTTCGCCTGGTGACGAGACCTTACTATAAATTGACTAGTACCTTTTCGACGTCTTGTCTTGAATCCAAGAGTCTTTTGACCCCATGGAGTCTTAGGCGATGTACCGTGGTTCTTACCACCACCAATACCGTGACGGCCACCATCACCACCACCGTGTGGGTGATCAACAGCATTCATAACGACACCACGTACTGAAGGTCTGATACCTTTTCGACGGTTACGACCAGCACTACCGATCTTAATGTTCTGATGTTTAATGTTTCCAACTCCACCAATTCGGGCAGTACATGTAAGGTGCACTAATCTTACTTCTCCACTTGGAAGACGAACCTGTGCATAGTCTCCATCTTTTGCTAGTAGCTGAGCACTGTTTCCAGCACTTCTTACCATCTTAGCGCCAGAACCTGGAGTCATTTCAATTTCGTAGATAGTTGAACCTGTAGGAATTGCTTTCAATGAAAGGAGGTTTCCGGTTTCGATTGGAGCATCATCTCCACTCTTAATTACTTGACCAACCCGCATACCGTTAGCAGCAAGAATATAATGATACTTACCATTATTGTCCTTGATACGAGCGATTCGAGCAGATCGGTTTGGATCATATTCGATTTGTTCAACAGTGGCTGTAAGTCCAGCTTCCATTCTAAAATCTACTATTCGATAAAACTTCTTAGCACCACCACCTTTATGTCGAACTGTGATTCGACCTTGGTTGTTTCTACCGTTGCCACGAATTTTAACAGCAAGTAATGACTTCAAAGGCTTCTTAGTAGTAATACCATCAAAGTCTTGGCTTGTCATTCCACGTCGAGCTGGAGATGTTGGGTTGTAAGTCTTAATAGCCATTATTTCTTCCCCTTAGCCTTAACTTCAGGCTTTTTCTTCTCTTCTTCAACAGCAAATATAGGCAAAGTCTGTCCTTCAGCAATTGACACGTAAGCCTTCTTGAAGTCACTGTTGCGACCAACGATAGCCTGACGTCCTCTTCTTGGAGTTCGCTTCTTCTTACCCTTAACACGAATCATGTTAACTTTTTCAACAGTTACACCGAACTGAGACTCAACGGCATGCGCAACAGTAGTTCGATTAGTTTCAAGTGGTACGATAAATACATAACGATTACTTTTTTCAGCAAAATTGAAAGCCTTTTCACTTAGTAGTGGTTTTAGAGCAATAGTTTTATAAATGTCAGACATATTATTTAGCCTCTCCTAACCATTCACTAATGCTCTTAAGAGCCTGTGAGGTTATTAGAATATAATCAGCATTTGTAGCATCGTAGGTATTAACATATGTTGACTGAACAATCTTAACATTAGGTATATTTGCAGTAGCTCTAACTAAATCATCTGATTTAGTCTCAACCACTATTAATATTCGGCCGTCAATCTTGATCTTGTTTAGTAGTTCTACAAAAGCTGAAGTTTTTGCTGCTTTTAGCTTGATATCTTCAATTACAACAATCTTATTATCATCTGCAGCAAGAGATAGAGCCTGGCGTATAGCAAGTCTTTTAGTCTTAACTGACATTTTAATCGTGTAGTTTTCTTCACCAGTTGGACCGAAGGTTATACCACCACCACGCCAGATTGGTACTCTGCTTGAACCGAATCGAGCACGTCCTGTACCTTTTTGACGCCATGGCTTCTTACCACCACCTCTAACTTCACCACGAGTTTTGGTGACAGCTAGGTTAGGTCGACCATTAGCTAAGTAAGAAAGATATGATTTTTTAAGATTCTCAAAGTTTGTTGGAGTTACTCCGAAAACAGCCTTGTCTAGTTTAGCTGCGGTTGTTGCCTTAGTTCCGGCAGATGTAAAAGTAGCAACTGACATACTATTTAACTCCCTTTATAATAACGATACCTTTACGAGGACCTGGAACTGCTCCTGAAACACCAATAACATTAAGCTCTGAGTTTATCAGCGCAACCTTAAGGTTCTTAACAGTGGTTCGAACATGACCTAATTGACCAGCCATTTTCTTACCCTTGAATACTCTTTGAGGGTACATAGAACCAATTGAACCAGGTTTACGAGTATTTCCTTTACCACCGTGTGTTTTACGCTGTCTGTGGAAATTATGTCGTTTTATTGTACCTGCCCAACCTTTTCCTTTACTGATACCAGTAACATCAATCTTGTCTCCTATTTCAAATGATTCAACATTGATCTTATCGCCAACAGTAAGCTCTTCTTCTCCATCGGTTATTTTAAACTCTCGGAAGTGCTTTGGTGTTGCTTTTGCATTCTTAGAATGTCCGATTTGCGCCTTGGCAATATTCTTATCTGATTCGAATCCTACTTGAACAGCTGAGTAGCCATCGATCTCGGAGTTCTTAATTTGGGTAATGACGTTTTCGTTTACTGCCAATAAAGTGATAGCTTCAACAACACCAGCTTCATTGATGGTGCTTGTCATTCCAATTTTTCGTGTTATTAGAGCTTTCACTTTATAGCATTCCTTAATTTTAAATCTGATTTCTCGCAAATAATCAGATAATAAAAATTCTTAGTTAGTGGTGGTTTCTTATCTTTATAGGAATAAGACCTTCCTAATAACTAAGTATTATTTAATAAATACCCATATAGGTTAACAGATATACGCTACATCTGTCAATATGTTGTATAAACTACTTCAAGAATTACATCTTGATTTCGACGTCACAACCAGCAGGAAGACTCAAGCTGGTTAGTGAGTCGATAGTTTTTGGAGTTGGATCATAAACATCAATTAGACGCTTATGAGTCCTCATTTCGAATTGTTCACGACCTTTTTTATAGACGTGAGGGCTCTTTATTACGGTGAATGTAGATCGCTCAGTAGGCAAAGGGATAGGGCCAGATAATGTAGCCCCAGTCCTTAATGCTGTATCAATAATTTGCTTAGCAGCTTGATCAATAACTTTATGATCATATGCTTTTAATCTGATACGGATTCTTTGCTTAACGTCTGCTTTTTTAGTTTCTACCATAATATTTAGTGTAACTTAATCCTTATTTAATAATCTTAGTTACAACACCAGCACCAACAGTTCGTCCACCTTCACGGATAGCGAAGCGTAGACCCTGTTCCATAGCGATAGGAGCTAACAATTTAACTTTGAATGTGATTGTATCACCAGGCATAACCATTTCTTTATCAGCTGGTAGTTCAACTTCACCAGTTACGTCAGTGGTACGTAGGTAAAATTGAGGCTTGTATCCCTTGAAGAATGGAGTGTGTCGTCCACCTTCATCCTTTGTTAGGATATATACTTCTGAGTCAAATTCTGTGTGTGGAGTAATTGAACCTGGTTTAGCAAGAACTTGACCACGTTCGATGTTGTCTCGTTCAATACCACGTAGTAGGATACCGACGTTGTCACCAGCTTGACCCTGGTCAAGATTCTTCTTGAACATTTCAACACCAGTTACAACTGACTTAGTAGTATCCTTAATACCAACGATTTCAATTTCTTCGTTAACCTTAACGATTCCTTGTTCAACACGTCCGGTAGCAACTGTACCACGACCCTTGATTGAGAATACGTCTTCGATAGGCATTAAGAAAGGCTTGTCAAGAACACGCTTTGGTTCTGGAATGTAACTATCCATAGCTGTAACTAGTTCCATAATAGCGTCTTCGTTTTCTTTGTCGCCTGAAAGAGCTTTAGTAGCAGAACCACGAATAATAGGACAGTCTCGGTCGAATTCGTACTTCTCAAGAAGATCACGAATTTCTTCTTCAACTAGGTCAACTAGCTCTGGATCAGCTAAGTCCATCTTGTTCATGAATACTAAAATTGAAGGAACACCAACTTGCTTAGCAAGAAGAACGTGCTCACGAGTTTGTGGCATAGGACCATCTGCTGCTGAAACAACTAGGATAGCACCATCAATTTGTGCAGCACCGGTAATCATGTTCTTTACGTAATCTGCGTGACCTGGCATGTCAACGTGAGCGTAGTGACGCTTTTCGCTTTCATATTCCTGGTGAGAGGTTGCAATGGTAATACCACGCTGCTTTTCTTCAGGAGCATTATCAATCTGATCATAAGCAATAGGCTTGTTTACTGCACTTGGTAATCTCTTAGCAAGTACTGTAGTGATTGCAGCTGTTAAAGTTGTTTTACCGTGGTCAACGTGACCCATTGTACCAACGTTTACGTGTGGTTTACTTCTGTCAAAGTTTTCTGCCATGTGATTAATGACTCCTAAATTAAAGATTAATAATTTATATATATTCAGTACAATTTAAATAAAATGTACGTGTTACCTGTCTAGTATAGAGAAAAAGTCTAAATTTGTAAAGTGTTATTTAGCGTTTTTACTAATGATAGCTTCAGTTACGTGGTTTGGTACATCAGCGTAGTGATCAAGCTCCATGGAACTTGATGCTCGGCCTTGTGTTGAGCTTCTAAGGTTAGTTGTGTAGCCAAACATTTCACCCAATGGTACGAATGAAGTTATTTCCTTAATTCCTGGGTTTAAATCACCCATATTTTCAATTCTTCCACGCTTTGCGTTAAGGTCACCAATAACATCACCCATGAATTCTTCAGGAGTTACAACAACAACTTTCATAATTGGTTCTAAAAGAACTGGACTAGCTTTCTTAACACCATCTTGAAGTGCTATTGAACCAGCAATCTTGAAGGCCATTTCACTGGAGTCAACATCGTGATAACTTCCGTCATACAGTTCAGCCTTAACATCAACTACAGGGTATCCGGCTATAACACCGTTGTTCATAGCTTCTTCAATTCCAGACTTAACAGCTGAAATATATTCAGTAGGCACGACTCCACCCTTAATAGAGTTGATGAATTCGTAACCTTTTCCTTCTTCGTTCTGAGATAATCTAATCCAAACGTGACCATATTGACCACGACCACCAGATTGACGAATGAATTTTCCTTCACTCTCGATAGCATCTTTTCGAATAGTTTCACGGTATGCAACTTGTGGTTGGCCAATATTAGCTTCAACGGTAAATTCTCGCTTCATTCTATCGATAATGATATCTAGGTGTAGCTCGCCCATTCCTGAGATAATTGTCTGACCAGTTTCGTGATCAACATGAATTCTAAAAGTAGGATCTTCTTCAGCAAGTCTTTGGAGAGCAATACCCATCTTTTCCTGATCAGCTTTTGTCTTAGGCTCAATAGCAATAGATACAGGTGGTTCTGGGAATGTAATGCTTTCTAGAATTATTGGCTTAGCTAGATCACATAATGTGTTACCAGTTGTTGTTCCTTTTAGGCCAACGATTGCTGCAATATCTCCGGCACTAATTTCCGTAACATCTTCTCGGGTGTTAGCTTGCATTCGAACAATACGTCCGACTCTTTCCTTTTCACCAGTAGATGAGTTAAGGATGTAGCTACCTGATTTCAATGTACCAGAATAGACTCTAAAGAAAGCAAGCTTACCAACAAATGGGTCTGTTGCAATCTTGAAAGCTAGAGCTGCAAATGGCTCAGTAGCGCTTGGTTTTCGCTCAATTTCTTCACCAGTCTTTGGATGAGTTCCCCATGTAGACTTAGCTTCAATTGGACTTGGTAGAAAATCTCGAACAGCATCAAGTAGCTTTTCTACAATAACACCACGACCATCACCACCAGTTACAGCATAAAACTTACCAGTAAGTACTGCAGTTCTGACAGCTTCTCTAATTTCATCTTCACTCAAACCTTCTTCACCGACTTCAAAATATTTTTCTAGAATTTTTTCATCTTCAGCAACTGCGTTCTCAATAAGGAGTGATCGATACTTCTTTACTTGATCCATCATATCTTCAGGAATATCACCTACGATAAGTTCGTGGTCGGTAAATTCCTTGTAGGTATATGACTTCATGCTAATTAGATCAACTAAACCGTTGATACCTTGTTCAAAACCAATTGGTAAGTGAATAGGAAATGCTCGTTTACTTAATCTTCCGTGAATTGAGTCTAATGACTTATAGAAGTCACCACCAGTTTGGTTAATTTTGTTAATGAAACAAAGTCTAGGAACGTTATACTTGTCAGCTTGTCTCCAAACCGTTTCAGATTGTGATTCAACACCCATCTTACCGTCGAATACTGTAACGGCACCGTCTAGAACACGAAGACTTCGCTCTACTTCAACAGTAAAGTCAATGTGTCCTGGAGTATCGATGATGTTTACTTTTGTATCTTTCCAGTAACAAGTAACGGCAGCAGCAGTAATGGTAATACCACGTTCTTTTTCTTGAGCCATCCAGTCAGTTGTGGTTTCACCTTCGTGCACAGCACCAATCTTGTGTTTTAAACCAGTCCTGTAAAGAATAGCCTCAGTAGTGGTAGTTTTACCTGCATCAATGTGCGCAATAATACCAATATTCCTTAGGTTTTCCATTGAGTATTTCTTCTCTGCCATTTTTGTTCCTTACTTAATTAAATTAAAATCATTTATTCACTAAAATAGTCTGTTTGCTCTGCAACCATGGAATTAAGCTCCATGGCATCAACTATACACAAACCGCTCACTTCTTTATATGGAGGACATAGCTCAGTTATCTGTATGAGGGCTATACCTTGGCTTATAACCTTGTGCCCTAATTCCCTAATTAGATTCGGGCAACTTAGGCAGGGACTCTTTTCTAAAGAAGGTTGAAAATTGAAGCCGTTGAGCTCATGCATTTTCTAATACCTCGCAAAATGTGCGAATGCTCGGTTGGCGTCAGCCATCTTGTGAGTGTCTTCCTTCTTCTTTACAGCAGTACCAGAGTTGTTGTAAGCGTCAACGAGCTCACTAGCAAGTCTCTCATCCATAGGAATGCCTTTTTTAGAACGAGCCGCAGAAACAAGCCACATAGTTGTAAGATGGTTCTGTCTTTGGCCTTTTACTTCGAAAGGAATCTGATAGTTTGCTCCACCAACTCTTCTAGATCTAGTTTCCATGTGAGGCTTAATGTTGTTGAAAGCTTGGTCAAAAACTTCTAAAGGATTTTTTACTTTTAACTTATCGGCTGATTTTTCCATTGCAGTGTAAACGATTTTTTCAGCAACTTGTTTCTTGCCATCAAGCATGATTCGATTTATTAGCTTTTGAACAGTTACAGAATCGTATATTCTATCTGGCTTAACTTCTCTAACTAGTGCTTTGGTTTTTTTTCTAGGCATTATTTAGCACCTTTCTTAGCACCGTATTTACTACGGCCTTGTTGTCGTCCTTGAACACCTTGAAGGTCAAGGCTACCACGAACAATGTGATATCTCACACCAGGTAAATCCTTAACTCGTCCACCACGTACAAGTACAACTGCGTGTTCTTGTAGGTTATGGCCTTCTCCGCCAATGTAAGCCCAAACTTCGTATCCGTTAGTCAATCTAACACGAGCTACTTTTCGTAGAGCTGAGTTTGGTTTCTTTGGAGTCTTGGTTGTCACCTTAACACATACACCTCTTTTGAATGGTGCTGGCTTATCGTAGTTTTTGGTTTTTAAGTTGTTTGTAACACGCATCAAAGCAGGAGACTTGCTCTTTGGGTTAGCCTTGTTGCGTGGCTTTCGTACTAATTGATTTATTGTAGGCATATAGGTTATAACTTTAACATCTTAGGGTTTATGCGTCAACTGCTGTTTCGACTTCCAAATCTTCGACTATAGATTCTTCTACTTCAGATCCGTCAGAATAGCCGGTACCTACAGGAATTTTACGTCCCAAGATAACGTTTTCTTTTAGACCATAAAGTTTGTCAACTTTACCGCTGGTTGCTGCTGCGATTAGAACTCTTGTTGTATCCTGGAAGCTTGCTGCAGATAGGAATGAGTCTGTTGAAAGGCTGGCCTTTGTAATTCCAAGGAGTAATTGAGTATATACTGCTGGCTTCTTCTTCTCAGCAAGTAGCTTTTCGTTAGCTTCCACAACAGCTAATTTACTGACAATGTCGCCGTTTACGAATTCAGAGTCACCAACCTCTTCAATCTGGACACGACTAAACATTTGTCGAACAATCAATTCAAGGTGTTTATCAGAAATGTTCTGGCCTTGAGCAGCAAAAATTTCAAGGACTTCATTCATGATGTATCGTTGAGTTGCTTCGATACCCTTGTGCTTCATTAAGTCATGCAAGTTAATTGAACCGTTAGTTATTCGATCACCAGCCTTAACTTTATCGCCATCCTTTACGATTAACTGTTTAAATCCAGGTATTTCATAACGAACAACAGATTGGGATGCAGGAACAATCATAACTAACTTATCTGTAACTTCAAGCTTTCCAGCAATAGGTGCAATGATTGGATCATCACCAGATTTCGTAGATGCTAGTACATCGCCTATAGCAACATCGCTACCACTTGAAATCTGAACTTTTCGCTTACCAATCTTCTCTTCGAAGACATCTTTGTCTGATGAAGTAACTTGAACTACGTAGTGATCACCTTCTTCCCATGCATTGACGCTACCATCAATCTCAGAGATGAAAGCTTGACCCTTTGGAGTACGTACTTCAAACAATTCCTCAACTCTTGGTAGACCAGTAGTAATGTCATCTCCAGCAACACCACCAGAGTGGAATGTTCTTAGAGTTAACTGAGTACCAGGCTCACCAATAGATTGCGCAGCAATTACACCAACTGGGTGATGTGAGCTTACGAGTTTACCTGTAGCTGGATCAATACCGTAAGATTTTCTAGAGATTCCCCTTACATTAGTACAGCTTAGTACGCTCATGATTCTAACGCTGTCGATGCTTTCATCTTGCTCAATAGCTAACGCAATTTCAGGTGTAATTAATTTACCCTTACCGATGTAAGATCCAACTTTTTCTGCAGAATATCTTCCAGATAATCTTGCACCGAAATTGATACCAATCTTGGCTGCATCTTCTCTTAAAATTGCAAATCCTGGATCTTCAGCAGTTTCATCGACTGTGAATACATCCTGAGCAACATCAACAAGTCTTCGGGTTAAGTAACCTGAGTCGGCAGTCTTAAGAGCTGTGTCAATCATACCCTTTCTGGAACCACGACTAGCGGTAAAGTACTCAAGTGGAGTAAGGCCCTTTTTGTATCCTGATCTAATAGGAAGCTCAATTGCACGACCAGATGCTTCAGTGGTTACACCAAGAAGACCCACAGCCTGCTTAACCTGTCCTAAGTTACCACGAGCTCCTGATATAACAGCGATTGCCATTGAGCTATCATCTTTACTAAATTGATCAGAAAGCTTTGTAAGTACATTACTATCAACATTTTGCCATTGTTCAACTGTTAGACGATATCTTTCTTCGTCATTGATGAATCCTTGGTCATACTGCTGTGAAATATTGGCAGTCTTCTTTTCACCCTCTTCAAGCATTTCTTGAAGTCCTTCAATTTCTTTGAAGTCAGTCATACCAATTGATAGACCAGATTTAGTTGCATACATAAAACCAAGATCCTTTAGAAGATCAGCGATCAGAGCAGTCTCATCTTGACCATGTTGCTGATAGATTTCAACCATCATAGACTGTAACTTCTTCTTAGTCATTGGTTCATTCTGATAAGCAAACTCTTCTGGAAGAATTTCATTGAATAGTAACTTACCTAGGGTAGTCTCACGAACTTGCCCACGGAAAGGAATTGCTACTGGGCTTTGTAGGATGATCTTGCCTGCATCTAAAGCCATTAAAGCTTCATTGATGCTGCTGTATCTTACTGGCTTATCGTTAGCAACAGATGGCCTGTTGTAAGTTAAGTAGTAACAACCAAGAACGATATCCTGATCGATGTGTAGAATTGATGAACCATCGGCAGGCTTAAGCAAGTTCTTGCTAGCAGCCATAATATCTCTAGCTTCATCTTGTGCTTTATCGCTTAGAGGTAAGTGAACAGCCATCTGGTCACCATCGAAGTCGGCGTTAAAACCTTTACATACTAGTGGGTGAAGCTGAATAGCTCGTCCTTCGATTAGCACAGGTTGGAATGACTGAATACTCAAACGGTGAAGTGATGGTGCACGGTTTAATAGTACGTATTTACCTTTAATAACTTCATCAAGAGCATCCCATACTTCAGTCTCACCAGTCTCAATCATTCTTGTTGCAGAACGGATGTTGTGAGCTTGTTCTCGAGCAATTAGTTCTCCGATAACAAATGGCTTAAATAATTCAAGTGCCATCATCTTTGGAAGACCACACTGATAGATTCTTAGTTCAGGTCCAGCAACAATTACTGAACGACCTGAGTAATCCACTCTCTTACCAAGCAAGTTTTGTCGGAATCGACCCTGCTTACCCTTAAGCATGTCGCTAAGGCTCTTTAAGCGTCGTCTTTGGCCGGTTGCAGCAACAGCTCGACCACCACGGGCTGAGTTGTTGTCGATTAGGGCGTCAACAGCTTCTTGGAGCATTCTTTGTTCGTTTCGCTTAATAACTTCAGGAGCGTTAAGATCCATGAGCTTCTTAAGTCGGTTATTACGATTTATAACCCTTCTATAAAGGTCGTTTAGGTCACTTGTGGCAAATCTACCACCAGTAAGTTGAACCATTGGACGAAGATCTGGAGGAATAACAGGAATTACGCTTACACAAGTTGAACTTGGTTTAATGTCAGCTCTTTCCATTCCTTCAATCATTCGAAGTCGCTTCATAATCTTCTTCTTGTTCATGCCCTTGGCATTTTCGGCTTGTTCTTCAAGGTCTTTGATTAAAGTCTTTAGATCAATCTGATCAAGAAGCTCTTTAAGTGCAGCTCCACCCATGCCAACTTTAGTGATAGCTCTTAGCTCATCAGGTAGATTTCGATAATCACTTTCGTTAATTAGTCCGAATCTAACTAAGCCATCGATTTGGTTCTTTACTATTTCAAAATTCTTAGAAACTTCATCTAATTCTTTGGTTTGAGCTTCTGCTAGAGCCTTAACATTAGCGTCTTCAGCTTCAGCTTCTTTTTCAAAACGAATCCTAATAGCTTCTTTTGCAGCTGCGAATTCTGCTTCTTTATCTGCAAGAATTTGGTCTCTCTTAGCTTCATCAACGCTGATAATAATACAGCTAGCAAAGTAAGCAACTCGTTCAAGATTCTTAACAGTCATACCAAGAAGAAGACCCATGGCTGAAGGCGTACCCTTCAAGAACCAGATGTGTGCTACAGGAACAGCAAGAGTAATGTGACCCATTCTTTCACGTCGAACGATACTTCGAGTTACTAGCTCACCGTTCTTGTCTACTGCTGCTTCTCGTGATCGAACACCCTTGTACTTAGTATCGTGTGGGTTAATATCTTTTACTGGTCCAAAGATTCTTTCACAGAATAATCCATCTCTCTCTGGTTTTTGAGTCCTATAGTTAATAGTCTCAGGTTTAGTAACCTCACCGTAGCTCCAGTCAAGTATGTCTTCTGGGCTAGCAACTGATAATCTTACAGCATCAAAGTCTGCAATATTTATTCCGTGGGAGTAGCGTCTCATAAAATTGCCTCCTCGCTATCTTGTTCAACGACGTTAAGTTTCTCATCTTCATTTAAAGCTTCAGTATCAACATTCACTTCATCAGAAATATCATCCATTACGACGAATTCATCAGCAACTGATTCTTCAGTAAGATCAATTTTTGAATTTAATGGTTGAGGTACTTCTATATCAGATTGGTGACTGCCTTCATCCTTAATATTTTGAGCTAAAATAGCTTCAGCATCTACTAAGCTATCTGAGTGCATTAAATCAACCTTGAGTCCTAGACCCTGAAGTTCTTTAACTAGTACGTTAAAGCTTTCTGGTACTTTAGGACCGACAATGTCAGTCTTCTTGATGATTGACTCATAAGCTTTACTTCTTCCGTAAACATCATCAGATTTAATTGTAAGCATTTCTTGAAGGGTGTTTGACGCACCATATGCTTCAAGAGCCCATACTTCCATCTCTCCAAATCTCTGTCCACCATTTTGTGCTTTACCACCAAGAGGCTGCTGAGTAACCATAGTGTAAGGACCGGTTGACCTTGCATGGATCTTATCCGCAATCATGTGGTTTAGCTTAATCATGTACATAGAACCAACTGTAGTCATTTCCTGGAATGGCTCACCATTACGTCCGTCAAATAATTGTTGCTTTCCGTCTTCTGGAAGGCCTGCTTCCTTTAGAAGATCTTGGATTTTCTCAATTGGCACTCCATCAAATGATGGGCTAGCCACCTTGAATCCAAGAGCTCTTGCAGCCATACCTAGGTGAGATTCAAATAACTGTCCGACGTTCATACGAGCGGCAACACCCAATGGGTTTAATACGATATCTACAGGTGTTCCGTCTTCGCGGAAAGGCATATCTTCAACAGGCAATATTCTTGCAATAACACCCTTGTTACCGTGACGTCCACCAAGCTTATCTCCAACAGCAATCTTACGCATTTGGGCTACGAATACTTGAATTTGCATGATAACACCTGATTTTAGGTCATGTCCGTTTTCCTTGGAGAAAATTTTAACTCCAACAACCTTACCGTGTTTACCGGTACTCATTCTTTGTGAAGTATCACGAACTTCTTTTGCTTTTTCACCGAAAATAGCTCTTAGAAGTCTTTCTTCACTTGAAAGTTCTTGTTCACCTTTAGGAGTAATTTTACCAACTAAGATATCTCCTGGATGTACTTCAGCACCGATTCTTACGATTCCGTCTTCATCAAGATGTCTTAATGCTTCTTCACTAACGTTAGGAATATCTCGAGTTACAATTTCAGGGCCTAGTTTTGTTTCACGAACTTCAATCATGAAGTCAACAATATTAATTGATGTTAGAGTATCGTCTTCAACAATTTTTCTAGAAATAATTATAGCATCTTCGAAGTTATAACCACTCCAAGGCATAAATGCTACGACTAAGTCTTTTCCAAGAGCTAATTCACCGCCTTGGATGCTCATTCCTTCGATTAGGATATCGCCCTTCTTAACTTTATCTCCAGTTTCAACAACAACTCTTTGGTTAATTGATGTACCTTCGTTAGATCGAATGAAATGCTGAGGCTCGTATTTAACTGTGCCTTCTTTATATTTAACAATTACTTCTTGTGCCGAAGCTTTGACAACTTCACCATCTGCCTCTGCAGCAATTAGCTGACCGGTATTTCTGGCAATAACGCCTTCCATTCCTGTTCCAACTATTGGAGATGCAGGCTTAATAAGAGGAACGGCTTGTCTTTGCTGGTTACTACCCATTAGTGATCGGTATACGAAGTTCTTCTCAATAAATGGAATTAATCCTGCGCTTGAACCAATTATTTGATTTTGAGCTGCATCAATATGGGTAACTTCACCAGTATCAACCTCACCAGACTTTAATCTTATTCTTGCACTAACTCTTTCGTCAGCAAAAGTATTATCTTCATTGATTCTATTACCGGCACCTGCAATTACTGCTGATTCTTCATCTGCAGCATCTAGGTAAACAATTTCGCTTGTAGCATAAGGCTTAACTGGCCAAAGAACCTGTTTCTTAACTTCAGCTAGTTTTTTAGCCTGAGCTTCAGTAATTTTTTCGCCAGCCTTTACGATAACAGCACCTTTTTCATTTTCGAGATTAACTCTAGCTACTTCGCCGACTGAATTTTTTGCAGTAACAGAAGTAGTAACTTTTCTATATGGAGTCTCTACGAAACCATAGTCGTTTATTCGAGCATAAGTAGCCATGTTAAGCACTAGACCGATGTTTGCCCCTTCAGGAGTTTCTACTGTACAAATTCTTCCGTAGTGAGTTGCATGTGCATCACGAACTTCAAATCCAGCTCTTTCTCTAGAAAGACCACCAGGTCCCATAGATGAAAGTCGTCTTTTATGAGCAAGCTCAGATAATGGGTTAATTTGGTCCATGAAGATTGAAAGCTGAGAGCTTGCAAAGAATTCACGAACTGCAGCAACAATTGGTCGAGCGTTTATTAGCTGACCTGGGGTTACAGTTTCGATTTCGCTCATACTCATTCGATCTTTAGTATTTCGTTCCATCCTAAGTAGACCGATTCTAAATTGTCTTTGAACAAGTTCTCCTACCAACTTAACTCTTCGGTTAGCTAGGCTATCGATGTCATCTGCTGGTTCCTGAGTATTGTTTAGTCTAATAATCTCAGCGATAATTGCTGTAAGATCTTCAATCCTCATAACTCTATTTTCAATAGTATTTGGAATATCAATGTCTAATCGCTTATTAATCTTGTATCGTCCAACTCGTGAAAAGTCGAATCTCTTGAAGTTGTAGAACATGTTTTCAATAAGAGCTCTTGCGTTGTCTACAGTTGCAAGATCGCCTGGGCGTAATCTTCGATAAACTTCGATTAATGCCTCATTGTGACCTCGTGCAGGGTCTTTATCGAGTGTTGTATCTAGATAGCTGTGCTTACCTTGGTCAACGTGCTTGAAGTTTTCTCGCATGTGAGCTTCGGTCATACCTAATGCTCGTAGCAATGTTGTTACAGCAATTTTTCTTTTTCGGTCGATCTTCACGAAGATGGCACCAGCGGCAGAAGTCTCAAACTCTAACCATGCACCACGTCCAGGAATAACCTTAGCACCGTAATGCTTCGTATTTCCATGAGTATCAGCAGTAAAGAAAACACCAGCTGAACGAATCAACTGACTAACTACAACTCTTTCAGCACCATTAATAACAAATGTTCCTCTAGAAGTCATCCATGGGAAATCACCTAAGTATATTTCTTGGGTTTTAACTTCACCGGTAATCTTATTGATTAACTCAACATTGGCCTTTAATGGAGCCTCGAATGATACGTTGTTATCACGAGCTTCATACTCAGAAACCTTAGGATCTTCGAAGTGATAATCCTTAAAGTTAAGAGTTAGCTTAGTGCCTGTATAGTCATCAATTGGACTAATTTCGGCTAAAAGCTCTCCTAGGCCTTCTTCAACAAACCATTGAAATGATTTATTTTGATGATCTACTAGGTTTGGGATATCAAGTTCATTCTCTTGACCATTGAAATATACCCTTTTTGATGTGTTTGTAATTTGCGTGCTATTTTTTGCCATAAATAATATATGCAATGCTCCTATATTTAAATTGTTGTATTTTTAGGTTTCGTGCACGAAGATTACTAAGAGGGTGTTTTTGGCGCTAACTTTAAAAAAATAAAAGCACTGCCCAACTTATACTACTTCTTAAGATACAAGTCTGATGTAAAAACTTTTAAAAGTCAAGTATTATTTTTTAGTTTTTGTAGAAGATATTGAGCCAATTACATTGTCAACTATTCCATAGGTCTTGGCCTCTTCAGCTGTCATGTAATAATCCTTTTCCATGTCATTGTGAATTTTGGATATTTTTTGGCCAGTATTGGATGACATAATTTCTTCTAGTAACTTCTTTAGTCTAATTGATTCTTCCAAATCAATTTCCATATCAGAAACTCTTCCTCTAGTACCACTTGATGGTTGGTGAATCATGACCTTAGAGTGAGGAAGTGCAAATCTTTTTCCTTTTGCACCAGAACTTAACAGAAATGCTGCAGCGCTAGCGGCCATTCCAATCCCAATTGTCTGAACATCTGCTTTAACATAGTTCATAGTGTCATATATTGCCAAGGCATCGGTTACACTACCACCGGGACTATTAATGTAAAGGTAAATATCTTTCTTTGGATCTTCAGAGTCTAAAAATAGTAATTGTGCAACAATTAAATTAGCAGAATGCTCATCAACTTGAGTTCCTAAGAATATAATTCTATCTTTTAATAATCGAGAATATATATCGAAAGCTCTTTCGGATCGGCCATCGCTTTCGATTACGGTTGGTATAAGAATATTGCTTGTTGGACTTTTCATACATCTAATTATATATATGAGATTAGCGCTCGTCAAGCTTGAGTGCTAATTCTTTTTTGATGCAATTTCAGTTAGAAATTTGAAAGTTTTTTCGGTTAACATTTGGTTTCTAATGCCTGAAATGTTCTCCGGCTTAGCAAGCTCAGCCTGCATTTGAGGATCCTGATATTGGCCTCTCATTAATTGAAGTCTGACTTCAAGCTCTTCGGGAGTAACAGTTATTCCTTCTTTTTCGGCTATTTCACTGAGAATGAGAGAAGATTTTACGATATTTTCAGCAGGAGCCCTATTTCTTTCACGGTGCTCTGCTTCAGTTACTCCTTCTTCTTTGAGGTGTTCTTCCCAAGTTTGTCCCCTATAAAGAATACTTTGTTTTTCTTCTAGTTCGCTTCTTTGAATTTGCTCTTCTATAATCGATTCAGGAATTGTAACTTTTGAATCATTGGTAATCATGGCAATAACTTCGCTCTCGTAAAGACGATCTTCTTGTTGTTGCTTCTCATTTTCGAGTTGTTTTTTGATATCTTCTTTAAGCTCGGCAACGTTCTTAAATGGCCCAACTTTTGAAGCTAGGTCATCGTTAATTTCGCTTTTCTTAAGCTCATTCACCATTTGTACTTTAACTTCAAATGTTACTACTTTATTTTGAAGATGTTTAGCGCCGTAATCTTTTGGAAATTTAACATCAAAAGTTTTTTCCTCGCCAGCTTTTAGGCCGATTAATTCAGGCTCGAATCCAGGAATGAATGAATTGCTTCCGATAACTAATGGATAAGATGTTCCGTCAGCACCTGAAATAGACTCTTTAGTTTCTTTATCTATACCTTTGAAATCTATTACAACCTGATCACCATCTTTAGATGCTCTTTTTACCTCAACCGCTTCCGCTGCACGATCTTGTAGAGATGCAATAACTTCTTCAACATCTTTATCGGTAACCTTAATAGGCTTCTTAGCAACTCTAATTTTTTTATAGTCAGCTATTTCCATCTTTCCAATTACTTCTACTTCAATTTCAATTTCAAGTAATGTGAAAGGAACAAATTTTTTAACAGAAATTTTTGGCTGTGCCACTGGCCTTAAGTTCTCTTTGATAACAATTTGTCTATATAGTTCATTGATGGCATGATCTACGAAGTCTGCCTGTAGTCTTCCTTGGTCAGCATTCTTCTCAACAATATTGAGTGGAGCTTTGCCGGCTCTAAAACCATCTAATTTCATAGTATTCTGCATATCCTGAAGAACGTGCTTGTGAGTCCTCTCAAGTAAATCCACAGGAGCGGTAACTAAAATATTTAGGTTGTTATCGTTTTTATAGTTGAGTTTTGCTTGCATAAACAGCAACTATATCAGATTAGAAAAGATTTATCTACTATTTTTGAGACCGATAATTTTTGATGAATTTAACTATCTCATCAACCGAATAAGAAGCTTCATCGCCGTTGGGAAGGTTTCTTAGAACTACCTTATTTTTTTCGATTTCATGATCGCCAATAAACATAACAAAAGTAATATTTTTCTTTGAAGCAGTCTTAATCTTGCTAGCCAATTTTCTATCAGTAATATCTACAGCAACATTTATGCCCTTAGATCTCAGTTCGGAAATCATTTCATTGGCTGCACTTGAGTTATTACCAAGAGTAATGGCATATATATCTGTCTCAGTCGTTACAACTGGCAATAACTTATGAGTTGTTAGAAAGTCCTGCAAGGTAACGTCGCCTAAACCGAATCCAGCTGTGGCAATAGGTTCAACTCCGAATAGTCCAACTAATCCATCGTAGCGACCGCCGCCCATGATTGCCCGGCTATTCTCGGGATTAGTGTCAAATATCTCAAAGACCACATCGGTATAATAATCAAAGCCTCTCATAAGGGTAATATCGAAGATAACGTTAGTTACTCCTTGGGTATTGAGCATATTCATTAATAATTCCAGGCTCTGCAAGGAACTGTGTGATCTCACATCTAGAGGTAGATACTCTATGTTTTTCTTGGTCATGAGTTCAGTGATTTGATCAGCAATTACTGATTCCATTTTAGATTCAGCAATTATCTCATCGAGAGTGGTCTTAAATTTAACCGGTTCTAGTTTATGCATTCTATCAATAAGTTTTATAACCTTAGCAGCTGATTTCTTATCTAACTTGAAATATTCTAGGAACAGAAAATCTACAAATTTACGCGAATTTAACTTTATTACGAACTGATCGCTTGTAGCTCCAAAAGTCTTTAACATTTCATCGGCGATCCTGATTAGCTCAGATTCAGCTTCGATACTATCTACACCAAAAATATCTACATTAATTTGCCAGTGCTCTCTGAGGCGTCCTCGTTGTGGTCGCTCATATCTCCATAGGTTTGGAATACTATACCAGCGTAACGGATAGGCTAACTCCTGTCTTCGTCCAGCCACTAACCTACTGACACTTGGCGTCATTTCAGGCCTCAAGGTTACTTGTCGACCACCTCTATCTTCAAATAAATATGTCTGTTCATTAACTATTTCTTCGCCTGATTTAGCTGTGAACATTTCAATAGGCTCAATTATAGGAGCGTCATATTCCTCGTAACCATATTTTTCTAAGCAATTTCGAACTGAATTGAACAAGAATTTCTGCAATCTTTTATCTTCAGGATAAAAATCTCTAGTGCCTTTATATGGTTGTGTCGATAACATGTTTTATATTGTACATTAATTTTACATAACCAATAAAAAAGACCACTTTAATATTAGTGGTCAATAACATTGGTGGGGATGAAAGGACTTGAACCTTCACGAGTTGCCTCACTAGCTCCTAAGGCTAGCGTGTCTACCAATTCCACCACATCCCCAAGAATCTATATTTTACTAGATAAGCCTATAAAAAATCAATTGAGCATCGCCATAATTTTTTCTATCAACCATTTCTAAATGATGCATTCTAATTTGATCATCGTTTCCTGGCCATGAAAGTACCAATAAACCATCTTTATTAAGCAGTGCATATAATCTCTCTATAAGTTCATATTGTAGCTTATCATAAGGTGGGTCGGCTATAACAAGATCAAACTTTGTATTAGGATTTTTATTCATCCAAGATGATACATTGGCCGATACTAAAGTAACCTTGTCTCCTAGATTTAATTTAGAGATATTATTTGCAATTGTTTTTTGAGCAGTCCTGTCACTCTCTATGATAGTCACATGATCTGCACCTCTACTTATAGCCTCGAAACTTATGCCGCCCGAACCGCCAAATACATCTAAAACTTCAAGTCCATTAATATCGCCCAGTATATTAAATAATGCTCCTCTTATCTTCTCACTCATTGGATGAGTTTTGTGACCACTCGGGGTTTCGAAAATTTGCCCTTTAAGGGTTCCGGCTATTATTCTCACTATTCATCTTCTTTATTTACTAAGCCAGCGTCTACGGCTGCACAATACCACGCCACTGATACGGTATTTATAATTGTAGGCATGAGAAGCTTTCTCACATCTACCATAAGCTTTAGAGTCCAACCTTTTTTATAAAATCGTCCATATAAATCTTTTACAGCTATTTCCCTAGCTCTTCTTTTGAAGTATTCACCAACTCCGATTTCCTCAAATTCTTTTACCTGGCTATCTTTGATTTCGGCATTATTAAAAGATAAAGGCTTAGCGAGACTTGCAACACCAAGCTCAAATAAACCATGTGTAGACATTAGACCTTTTGGGCCCCACATTTTCCAGTTATTGCTTAAAGTTTCTCTCTTAGTTTCTCCATGCATTACAACTTTTTCTTTGACTGAGTCTCTACTTTCCATGCCTTCACCTCTGATTTCAGCTAATTTTTCTTCATAAGGGTAGTGGTGAGCTGGGGTTAATCCATCTGTAAGCGCGTGAGCAAGCCAAGCTGATTCAAAAGCACTTCTCTCCGTATTACCAGACTTCAATACCTTTACAAGCTCTTTATAATGGTTTTCAATTGCTTTGATAAGATCGGAGTCTTCATTATCAAAAGGAGAATAAAAATGCCAAGGCTCATCAACTGATGGGCTTTTGCGCTTAATAGCATCAGGACCTTTGTATCCTTCGAAATGTAATATTTGCTTAGTGGTGGGGAAAACTGAATTATCATTTAACTTATCTTTAAGTAATCTTCTAGAAACCCTATCAATCTTTTGATGAGCTCCAAGTAGTTTTCCAGATAATGGAGTTAATGTTGTTCCGGCGTACATTTTTAATTCAAATTAGATATTATTCTTAATTTCTTCACCCTATTATACAGGTATTCGTACTGTTTTAAGTCATTGTTTTTATTGATAAATTCTTCTGCTCTCTTTCTCGCATTTTTAATGAGGGTAAGATTATCCAATTTGGCCATTCTTAGATCCAATTCACCATGCTGGCTAACTCCATAGATTGCTCCTGGACCTCTTAGCGAAAGATCTAACTCTGCCAATTTAAATCCATCATTAGAAGAAACGAGAGCTCTTAGCCGTGGGCTCGGCGCAGAGCTGTCGCTAAGCATTAAATAGCAATATCCCTGATCACTTCCCCTGCCAATTCTACCCCTCAACTGATGTAGTTGAGCCAGCCCAAATCTATCTGCAGCTTCAATTAGCATTACGGTAGAGTTAGGAACATCAACCCCAACTTCAATTACAGTAGTTGAAACGAGTATATCTGTTTTTTTATCTATAAAGTCTTGCATGATTTTATTTTTTTCATCACCCTTCATCTTTCCATGAAGCATTGCTATATTTCTATTCTTGAAATCTTTCTCGCTTAATTGTTTGTAAATTTTTTCTACAGAATTAGCGTCCATGACCGCTGAATCTGTAATTAATGGACATATTACAAACATTTGATGGCCCTTATCTAATTCTGAGTTTATATTTTTATACATTTCGAGCTTTGTATTTGGTGATACAATTTCAGTAATAATTGGCTTTCTAATATTTGGTTTTTCGTCCAATATTGAAACATCAAGCTCGCCAAAAAATGTTAGTGCGAGACTCCTGGGGATTGGAGTTGCGGTTAGGCTTAGAAAATGCGGCATTTCGGTCGCTTTAGACATTAGTTTCTTCCTCTGTTCAACGCCAAATCTTTGTTGCTCGTCAATTACAACTAGTGCAAGTTTTTCCATTTTTACATTTTCCTCAATCAAAGCGTGAGTTCCTACGATAAATTTAATATTGCCCAAACTGAGTTCGTCCTTAACGTATTGTTTTTCCTTGCTTGTCATAGATCCGACAATTAATCCCAATTTTTCAGACATACCAAGGGGTTTTAGCAATTCATAAATAGTTTGAGCATGTTGCCTTGCCAGTATTTCAGTAGGTGCCATAAATGCTACTTGATATCCTTCAGAAATCACCATAAGAGCCGCCATAGTAGCGACAACAGTCTTGCCAGAACCTACATCACCCTCAACCATTCTGTTCATGGGTTTAGATAAATCAATGTCTTTATAAATCTGCCAAACCACTTTTCTCTGAGCTTGAGTTAATTCAAAAGGTAGATTCTTAACGAATTCAATTGCTAGCTCTTGTTTGAATTCAATTTTCAGAGAATGTTCTTGATTATTTTCATTTTTATTCAGAAGACTGGCCAAACTAAGCTCAAAAACTTCATCGAAGCCTAATCTCTCTTGGGCTCTTTGAATGTCTACGGATTTTTCCGGAAAATGAATCAACTCTAGTGCTTGGCTGCGACTTATCAGATTGCTTTCTCTTAATATCCACTCAGGCATAGATTCGTCTATTTTGCGGATAATAGGAACTATTTCTCTTACAATTTTTCTAATAGTATTCGATGTTATTCCTTTAGTGAGTTTATATACTGGCAATATACGAGCAGTGTTGGCTGGAAAATCGCTTGCCAATTCCATTGATGGATTCATTATGGTTAGACGATTATTTGAAAGTTCAAAATTACCCGAAACAAAATATTCTGCACTAGATTTAATTGCATTTGCGCGGTATGGCTGGTTAAACCAAACAATTTTGATTGATCCAGATTCGTCGGTAAGTACAGCCTCTGTTATATGAAGGCCTCTACGTACATATCTACCCTTAGCGTCTCTTACGTGACCCTTTATAGTTACCTTTCCAAACTTAATTTCGGAGATTTTAGATACGACTGAATAATCCTCATATCTTTTGGGAAAATAATTTATGAGATCAAAGATTGAATTCACCCCCAACAAGCTGAATTTATTTTCCAATTCAGGGCCTACACCTTTTATTGTAGTCAGTGAATCATTTAGCATGATATGGACATTATATGCCCTATTACTTGGCTTTTGACACTAAGAAGAAAATACTTGGACCAAAATATGACTTAGACAGTATTGGCTGCAATATTCCTTCGATCGCAATCATTGCTCCGTGGGGAACAGTTTTTTTAAGTATTGTACTTCTTAAGTTTGATACCGAGAGTATTCTTTCAACTTTTAGTCCTGCGTGAGCAAGTTGCTTAATGACAGTCTTTGGATTGTGATTTACAAATGGTATTTCATCTTCTCGCTTATTTTTTTCAGAACGAATATCTACAGGTTCAATTGGCATCTTTTCGTTTTTAATCAGATGCTTAACTCTGTTTCTAAAGTGCACATAGTTAGCAACCTCTATGATAGCTAGTCCATCATCCGCAAGAACTCTTGAAATTTCAGCAAATTCAGAAGAAGGATCAGGTAAATGATGCATAACCCTTATCATGGTTATGAGATCCAATTCTGAATCTTTATATTTCAAATCATCAGCTTGCATAAGTTTTCTTTCAATTTCTTTATGATCCTTTAGAAAATCCTTTGCAATATCTAATTGCTGCTGAGAAGGTTCGGCTAAAGTTACCTTGTCGGCATACTTTTCAAGCTCTACACATAGTCTTCCATAGCCGCCACCGATATCTACTGCGTGTTTAAAACGCTTACCACTAAGTAGTCTTTTAAACGCTAATACTTCAGCCTGATGTTCATAATCTCTACCTAGCCAATACTTGAGATAGTTGTGGTTTGGGTCATTATATTGGTCAGCTTTTTTGTGTGTTTTGCTCATAATTACTAAGACTCTATATTAGCATTAATTTATTTTTTAACAACTAATGCGAACTGGTTTTTGCCTTTTTGCAATAAACTATATCCGTTACTGAAAGACTTTTTAGGGTCATCTATTTTTATTGAATTCACCCTAACTGCGCCATCTTTAATGTATTTCAATGCCTCGGTATTAGAATTGGCCATGCCTGCTTCAACCATAATCTCCAGGAATTCTTTTTTATCCTCAATTATAAGCAATATATTTTCAAGTAGGTTTTTTTCTTCATCGTTCAGCTCTGGATATTGAGTTTTACCGAAAAGTATCTTAGTGCCCTCTACAACCTTGTCGGCTATTTCCTTGCCATGAACCATTTTAGTAACGTCATATGCTAGCCTTCTTTGAGCAATTCTTGATGACTTATTTGAGTCGAAATCTTTTATTAGATCGTCATACTCATCCTTAGAAATTAGAGTGTATAGCTTTAAGTAATCTTTCACGCTCTCATCATCCGAATTAAACCAGAACTGATAGAAATCAAAAGGGCTTGTCAATTTGGGATCTAGCCAAATTGCTCCAGATTCAGTTTTGCCAAATTTCACTCCAGTAGATTTATTTATAACAAGTGGAGCAGACCAGATATTTGCCTCAGCCCCTTCTACTCGCCTAATCAAATCAACTCCTGCAATACAATTTCCCCATTGATCGGCGCCACAAACCTGTAATGTTGCTCCAAAGTCTCTATATAAATGAAGAAAATCATAGCCCTGAATAAGAGAATAGCTAAATTCCGCGTAGCTAATACCTGTCCCAGATTCACCGAGTCTAGACTGTACAAATTCACGACCTAACATTTGGCTCATGGGTACATGCTTTCCAATGTCTCTCAAAAACTCTAAGTAGCCAATGTTCTTAAACCAATCATAGTTATTAACCATAACAAGCTTGTCGTGATTAAAAATCTTTTCGTATTGCGCTTTTATAATGTCCACGTTCTTTTGTATATCTGCTTCAGATTTAAGGTCTCTCTCTTGAGCCTTACCATCAGGGTCACCAATCAAACCAGTTGCTCCTCCAGCCAGTAAGATCGGGTGATGGCCAGCGTTTATAAAATGTCGAATCATCATCGCTATACAGAGGTGACCAATTGTCATGCCAGGCCCACTAGGATCTACACCCCAGTAGAAAGTTATATTTTCATTATCGATTACATGTATGTCTTTATATGTGGTTTGGTTTACGAAACCTCGCCATTGTAGCTCTTCAGATAATTTCATAAATAATATTATAGACTATTCAATGCAGTAAAAAATAATAATTGTGGATAAATTTTCATCAGCTAAATTTCAGCTATGCGTAAGAAAATATTTGCTATAATATGATTCTGAATATGATTAATAGAAATGATGGGTTTTAAATGGCGGGAACAAGAAGATCTACAAGGTCTAAAAAGAACATCTACGTTACCAAAAAAGGTAATTCTATAAAAATTAATCAGGGCTTAAGCTCCAAATGGAAAGCTAGAAAAAATCTCAAAGCCAGAAATAAAGCTGTATATCTAAGTGGCCTTCCTGCGGGAAGAATTAAGAGGCTAATGTTTCATTTTCAACCTAAGAGAATGTACCATTATTGGTTTAGTAAGAAGGGTTTAATAACAGGGCTTAAAATTTTTGGAATTTGTATTGCTGTTGGTTTCATATTCATGATAGGAATGTTTGCCTATTTTAGAAAAGACCTACCAAATCTTAAGGATATCACTGGAACAAACCTCGGCGGAAGTATTAATTACTACGATAGAACTGGTACAGTCTTACTCTTTTCTGACTATAATGCAGTTAAAAGAATTCCAGTTCAAAGCGATCAAATAAGCCCTTATTTGAAACATGCGACAATCGCTATCGAAGATAAATCCTTCTACCATGAAGGCGCTTTCGATGTTAAGGGAATTGCACGAGCTGGTTTTAATGACTTGACTAAAAGTGGTGGGGGCTTGCAGGGTGGGTCAACCATAACTCAACAGCTAGTGAAGCTTAATGAAAATTGGACAAACGACCAAACTATAACCAGAAAGATTAAGGAAATAATTCTAGCTGTTGAATTAGAGCGTCAATATACTAAGGATGAGATCCTCACCGGCTACTTAAATATTGCCCCTTATGGCGGGATTGAATACGGCGCTCAAGCTGCATCTCAGGACTACTTCCATGTGTCAGCTCAGAACCTTACACTAGGACAGGCAGTAACGCTTGCATCGATACCTAAATCACCCGACATATATTCACCATATAGTCCAGATTTCGATAAGGCCGCATTCAATGCTAGAAAAAACTATGTTCTTGATCAAATGGTAAGTCAGCGATTTATAACTAAAGCTCAAGCAGCTTCTGCCAAAACCGATGACATATTAGCCCAAATTCAACCATTGCAAAATAAATATGATGGAATTAAAGCTCCTTACTTTGTATTAGCCGCAAAGAATCAACTTCAAACTCAATATGGTGCAGCTACTGTGAATAGAGGTGGCTGGAAAGTAACAACAACTCTTGACATGAAAGACCAACAACTTGCTGAAGATTCTGTTGCTAATAATATCAATAACGTTAAGCGATATGGTGGTGATGAAGAAGCAATGGTAGGAGAAAGTGTAACAACAGGTCAGATACTAATGCTTGTTGGGGGAACTGATTTCAATGACGCCGATCATGGTTCTATTAATTACGCTCAAACAGACCTTGCTCCTGGCTCTAGCTTCAAGCCGTACGACTATGTATCGATGATTGATGGGACTACCAATACTGGAGCTGGATCGGCTATTTATGATGTACAACAACCACTTCCCGGATATCCATGCACAAATAAACAGCTCCCATTAAATGGTGGCAACTGTCTTTGGGACTATGACTTTAAGTATCCTGGTGCAGAATCCTTAAGATATGCTTTAGCTGGATCAAGAAATGTACCTGCAGTTAAGGCCATGTTAACCGCAGGCGTAGATAAGACTATTGATACAGCAAATAAACTAATGGGATATCCAAAAGCATACCAATGTTTTTCTGATGAAGAACGCACCAAGCCTACTCAATGCTACGGTTCATCTGCAATAGGTGATGGAGCTTTCTTGCATCTCGATCAGCACGTTAATGGTGATGCATCATTGGCTAGATTGGGTGCTGAAATACCAAATACTTATATTCTAAAGATTTCTGATTCCAACAATAAAACTGTTTATAAGTGGACTCAGCCAAAACCAACACAAGTGGTCAGACCAGAATCTGCTTACATAGTTAACAATATGCTTAGCGATCCAAAAGCTAGTTATCTACCTGGATCATGTACTGCTGCAACTTGTACTCCACTTAGGAGTGGTGGTTATAAGTTCCAAAGATATAACGGTTGGGACATTGCAGTAAAGACAGGTACAACCAACAATAGTTATGATGGACTTATGACAGCATGGAACACTCAATTAGCTGTTGTTAGCTGGGTTGGTTATCATACAGACAACAAGGCTATGAATTCTGGTGGAATGGAATATATGACAGAACCACTAACTAGAACATGGATTCAGGGTGCTACAGATAATCTCGGAATGAATCCAGTAAATTGGATTGCCCCTTCAGGAATCAAAACGTTACCGGCATTTATACAGTCAACTCACGTTGGTGTAGGATCTCAGGAACCTGGTCCTAGCACAGACATTTTCCCATCATGGTATGTACAAAATAATAAGAGCACAACTTCAAATCAAACTACGGATAAAGTTTCTGGAGCAATTGCAACATCCTGTACTCCTGACCTTGCCAAGCAGACGTCCACCACTAGTAATGCTAATGCTTTTTCAGCAGATATATTCTGGCCATTAGGCCAAGGTGCTGGTGCGAATAATTCTAATAATAGCGGCAGCTCAACAGCCGTAGATACAATTCATGATTGTAACGATGCAAAGCCTACATTCAACTCCTTTAGTGTTCCTTCTTGCGATAGCGTTAAAGGATGCACTATAAACATTAACGTTCAGCAAGGTACGCATGCACTAACTGACCCCCAATATCCACAATTCCCTGGAACTATAAATATAATAGTTGGTGGCTCTGTGGTCGCAACACATATTATCGATACAAATACTGACTGTAACAATGGCACGAACTGTAATATTACAATGTCTTGGATACCACCTCAGAATGATGCAGGCCAAAACATTACCGTAAGCGCACAAGTAATTGACAGCGTATTGTATCAGGGCAACTCAGATAGTGTCACGGTTCAAGTTTCAGCCAATAACACCACACCAACTGTAAATTAATTAGATTATTTTAAAAGTTTAGCGAAGATCATTTTGCCTGCTACCGACTGATGCATTCTATCTACAGAAACCTTAACAAATTTACCTTTAAGTTTATAAGCTCCATCAACAACTATCATCGTCCCATCATCTAGGTAGCCGACCCCCTGATTTGGACCACTTCCTTTTTGAATTATTTTCACAGTTACAATTTCGCCAGGTAAAGCAATTGGCCTTAGACTTTGAGATAATTCATTGGCGTTCATAATTTTCACTTTTTCAACATTAGCTACTTTAGAAAGATTATAGTCCGTAGTGTAGAGTACCCCGTGAGTATTTTTTGCATGTGATATTAACTTATCATCAATCTTCTTAACCTCTGGATAAGAATCTCTTGTAATAATAACTTCAATTGAAGGATTATGTTGAAGCTCATTAATTACATCCAATCCATATCTGGCTCGTTCTCTTTTGTGTGAATCTGAGCCATCTGCAAGCATTTGGAGTTCATTAATAATGAATGAAGGAACATCTATTGGATTTTGGATAAAACCCGATTCCGCAAGCTGTACAATCCTTCCGTCAATCAAGCCACTACTATCCATAATTAAACAGTTCGAAGGATTTTTTTTAATGCCTTTAGTATTTTTTGAGAATAACTTTATAAGAATAGTTATTAATAATAATGTATTGAGATATGTTAGATATTTCATCTATTACTTCCCAGATAATTATTAAGCGCTTCTTTTACATCTTTAACAGGGTGCATCATTGAATCCTTTGTGTTTGATTGCTTAGAACAAATCAGAGAATCAAAGCCAAGCTTTTTAGCCTCAGCTAGTCTTTTATCTAGATGTGGAACTGACCTAACTTCACCACTTAAGCCAACTTCTCCGACTACTACAGCATCTTCATTAAGCCTATAGCCTTTTGCGGCAGAACCTATCGCCATACAAATTGCCAAATCAGCAGCAGGCTCTGATAGTTTTAGGCCACCTACAATATTTATATAAATATCCTGATCAGAAAGTTTTAGTTTGGTTCTTTTTTCAAGAACTGCAATTAACAAATTTAGTCTATTGAGATCGAACCCACTTGCAGTTCTCTTAGGATATCCGTAGCTAGTCTTGTTCACCAAAGCTTGAATCTCAACAAGGATTGGCCGGCTTCCTTCGAGAGCTGCAAATACTACGGATCCATCCGAATTTTGCCGTTCTGCCAACATTGCCTCTGATGGATTTTTCACAGACTCGAGGCCTTTGTCTCTCATCTCGAAGATTCCAATTTCAGTAGTAGACCCGAATCTATTTTTTGTAGTTCTCAAAATCTTGAAACTACCATAGCGCTCACCCTCTAACTGAAGTACAACATCAACTAAATGTTCTAAAACTTTAGGACCAGCAATATTACCTTCTTTGGTTACATGACCGACTAGTATTAATGCAGTAGAGGTTTTCTTAGCAGCACCGGTAAGCAATTGAGTGCAACCAGTAATTTGAGAGACACTCCCACCGGCAGAGGAGAGAGATGCTGTTGTGATTGTTTGTATAGAATCAACGACTACAATATCAAAATCATCCTCAACAATAGTAGCTGCAATATCATCGGCCGAATTTGAAGTAGATAGTCTTAATTTAGTTTGATTAACCCCAAGCCTACTTGCTCTTAAGCCAATTTGATGAGAGGATTCTTCTCCACTGACATATAAAACTTTATTACTTTCAGCCAAGGAGTAAGCATATTGAAGTAGTAGAGTACTTTTACCAACCCCTGGTTGTCCTGCGATGAGATTAACGCTACCGATGACCAGACCTCCGCCTAGAACATCATCAACTTCAGGAATGCTACTGGTTAGTCTTTTTACATCTTTATTAATTAAATTACCTACGACATCAGAATTTAACTTTTTTCCTATAACACCAGAACTTATAATGTCGCCAGCTTGTAACAACTCTTCTATGGTGCTCCAACTCTGACACTGATTACATTTTCCGCTCCATGAACTATACACAGCTCCACATTGGCTACATACGAATTTTGAGGATTGTTTTTTTGACATTACTTAATTCGCCTTTAAAGTTCTTAAATTACTGTTAAGCTGATTGGAAAGATCATCAAATACTAATGCATCTTGGTTTCTAGCAACAATTAATTGATTATACTCATCTATTAGTGCCTGTGTCTTATTTACGAGAACATTATAGTCATTAACTAATCTATTAAAGGATGGAACATCGGCATTGTACTGCTCTATTAAATTATTGGCTATTAAGTTCTGCATAGCCGATCTTTGTATATTGATTAGCGTTTGATTCGAGTTTAGAGATTTCTGATTTGAATCAATTTGGATTTTTAAATCAGAAAGCTTTTGATCAGCTTCTTTGACTTTATTTTGGTATTTAATAAATACGGATTTATAGCCTGCTGAATAGCCAACAATAGTCATTCTATTAGCGAAATACTTAGCATAATATGCATTTAGCCCTGGTGGCAAATCAGCAATTTCTGTTCCAAAAGTGGAGCTCATCTCATCGAGAACAGACCCAGGTTCAGTTTGTTGGTAAATTGAAATTTCACTCTTGACTGCCGGATCCTTTAATCCCGTGTTATAAAAGCTTGTTAGCATATCGCCAACCGTCTTCTTATCTGACGGAGAAAGTCTAGCCCAAATACAGTGCAACACTTCATGAGCTGCGGTAACCTGTTCAACACCGTTTAATTCGGGATTAGCTACCTTGAAGAGAAAAATTCCTCTCTGATCAGGATGATAACAACCTAATATTGTAGAAATAGTACTGGCACTATTTGGACACTGTGTACTAAATTGCGAGCCAGTTAATATTGCTGGCTTGTTTAAATAAAATAATTTACGAGTATAGCTATTCATCGTATCCTGATCGGCAAGAGTTTTTATTTTAGCTGGAGGAACATAATTTACTAGTTTTGCCCAGTCTATTATATTTTGAGACTGCCAAAAAATTAGCGATACGGTCAATACAAAGAAAAGAAATATTGAAAAAAAGATTTTTCTTTGTCTAGTCATTAATTAAATTATATCACTAGAGAACTGCTTTAGAGGTTTCATTAACAACTGTGTATGTTAATTCATTTTTCTTAGTGCCGACTCTTAATACGTCGCCTTTAGATATGCTGTTGTTAAGTATTTTATCTGCAATTTCGTTTTCGATGGTTTCTTGAATTAGTCTCCTAAGTGGCCTTACTCCGTTATGTGCGTCATAACCTTTTTCTAATAAATAGTCCTTTGCCGACTTAGAAAGATTAATCCCAATGACTTTTTTAGATAATCTAGACGCTAAATCATCAATCTGCAAATCGATAACTTCATAAATGTCTTTTTTAGTTAGTGCTCGAAATACTATAGTTTTATCAATTCTATTTAATAATTCTGGCCTAAGGAGTTTTTTTAGCTCATTTTTTACCTGACTGCTATTCTCAGAGTGTAATTTGTCCAGGTCACTTATTTCAGTATTATTTGAAGCCCTGAAGCCCAAGTTTGCTTCTTTTTGAAGCTTAGCGGCTCCAATGTTAGATGTCATGATTATTATAGTATTAGTAAAATCAATTTTTCTGCCTTTAGCATCTGTTAGATGTCCATCTTCAAGAATCTGTAGGAGCATGTTAAATACATCTGGATGAGCTTTCTCGATCTCATCAAATAGCACTAAGCTATATGGCTGGCGTCTTATTTTATCTGTAAGTTGCCCACCGTCATCATATCCGACGTAACCAGCAGGAGCACCTACTAGTCGGCTAACTGTGTGGTGTTCACCAAATTCACTCATGTCTATTTTTACTAAACTTGATTCACTACCAAAAAATTCACGAGCCAAAACCCTAGCAAGTTCAGTTTTTCCAACACCAGTAGGACCTAGAAATATAAATGAACCTATTGGTCTCTTGCCACTGCCAATCCCTGCCCGATTTCTTCTAATGGCTTTAGAAACAGAAACGACTGCTTCGTCTTGACCGATAACATATTTGCCCAATGTTTTTTCCAAATTTAGAAGATATTTAGCCTCAGCCTTAATAACTTTTGTAACTGGTACACCCGTAATTCTGGCGACTACATTTGCTATATCTTCGCTCGATAAAGCTAATTTTCGATTATTGGCTAAACCATCTTTGAGGTTATTAAGCTCTTCAATTATTTGACTGGCTCTAGTTTTTGCTCTTGCAGCTTTTTCATAATCTTCACCCTCAACAGCATCGTCTATTCTGGCATTAACTAATTTTAGTTCTTTTTGTAATTTTCTTATTTCAGGTGATGTTTTGCTTTTTTCAACCTTTAAACTAGCAGAAGCCTCATCAAGCAAATCGATGGCTTTGTCTGGCATGAACCTTTCATTTATATACCTTTTAGCCAAATTAACAGTATCTCCAAGAACTTCATCCGATATGGATACGCCGTGGAATTTTTCGTAATGTTTTTTTAATCCTTTAAGAATCGCTAGGGTTTCTGCTGCTGTTGACTCGGGAACCAAGATCGGTTGGAAACGTCTTTCAAGTGCGGCATCTTTTTCAATGTGTTTTGAGTATTCGCTTGTTGTGGTAGCACCTATGACCTGAATTTTGCCTCTTGCTAGGGCAGGCTTTAATATATTGCCCGCATCCATTGCGCCCTCAGCGGCACCTGCACCGACTATAAGGTGGAGCTCATCTATAAAAATAATAACGTTATTGCTATCCTCAAGCTCTTTCATGACTTTCTTGAGCCTTTCCTCGAACTCACCCCTATATTTAGTTCCGGCAATCATTCCCGCCAAATCCAGCATAATTATTTTCTTATCAAGCAACGTATCAGGCACATCTTCACTAACAATTCTTTGAGCTAGACCTTCTACGATTGCAGTTTTACCAACACCAGGTTCACCAATTAGAACAGGATTGTTCTTAGTTCTTCGGTTAAGAATAGTTATTAATCTTTTAATCTGGTTATCTCTACCTACAACTGGATCAAGTTCGTTTTTTCTGGCTTTGCTTGTTAAATCTGTTCCATAAAAATCTAATATCGTTTTTCTTACCGTTTTAGTGCGTCTTGAAGAATCACCCGAAGACTCTCTTGCCCCCAAATCATCGCTTTGTCTATTTAAAAAGCTTTCAATGTCTCCGGTTAAGCTGTCTATGTCAACCTTTAATTCCTTAAGCAATACTGTGGCTCTAGAATTCTTCTGAGTTAAAATACTATATACAATATGCTCTGTTCCACAAAAATCCTGATCATAGTCCTGTGCGATGTCATAAGCGTTCTTAAGAGTTAGCTTAGCTGTTTCGCTTAAGCCTTTAGCACCCATATTTATAACGAGAGTTTTTGGAGTCAGATTTAATGCCAGTCTTGCCTGATCTAGGGTAATACCTGCTTCTTCTAGAATTTTTGCACCCATAGAATTTTGTTGGGCAAGCACTCCCAGCAATAGATGTTCTGTGCCAATATAAGCACTACCGAGATTGCGAGCTATTGCATCGGCATGCTTAAGGCTTGAAAGAGAGTTATTAGTTAGGTGATTCAAAAATTCTTGGAAATCGGGAGATTGGGGCATCATATCAATTTACCTCCATAAGATATTTGCTAATTTTCATAGTCATATATCTATAATAACGCTATTGGCACTCTCAAGTCAAGAGCGCCAATTTATAAATTATTTAGCTTCTGGTTCGTCGCCGTGCTCTTCTATTGCACTAAGTAAAGAGTTTTCTAATTCTGATTTTTTCTTCAGTTTTGGAGCACTTACTTTAATTGATTCTGTTTTTGGTTCTACAATTTTAGATTCAACTTTTTCAGTTTCAACGCCATTTGACTGTTCTTGTTCAATATCTAACTCATAGCCTGTTAGTTTACTTGCCAATCTGACATTTTGACCACCCTTACCAATTGCTATTGAAAGCTGGTCTTCAGGAACAATAACTCTACATTTTTTATTGTTGTTATCTAGTACAACCTTAGTAACTTTTGTTGGACTTAATGCATTAGTAATGTAATTAGTTGGATCTTCATCCCAAACTACAATATCTATCTTTTCTTGATCGCTAATCTCACCCATGACTGCGTTAACTCGGGTGCCGTGTCCACCAACAAATGTGCCCACAGGATCAACGCCTGGAACTGTAGAATGAACAGCAATTTTACTTCTGACGCCTGACTCTCGGGCTATATCTTTAATTTCAACAGCGCCACTTTCCATTTCTGGAACTTCACCCCTAAATAGGTACTCTATGAATTCTGCGTTACCACGGGAAACTACCAATTGAGGGCCTCTAAAACCGCGCTCTACGTCTTTTAAGTAGACCTTAAGTCTTTGACCAGGATAATATCTCTCACCCTGAATTTGTTCGCTTTTAGGCATTATGGCTTGTGCCTTTCCAACATCAACTCTTACAATGTTTCCTTCAACTCTTGCAACTAAGCCGTTTATGACAGTACCAATTTTATCTTCATATTCGCTTACAATGATTTCTCTTTCAGATTCTCTTAATCTTTGAAGTATGACTTGTTTGGCAGTTTGAGCAGCTACTCGACCGAAAGTCTTGATATTTTCATGAACTTCAATTGAGTCACCCACTTTTATATTTTTTTGCATTACTGAAGCATCACTAAGACTAATCTCATACGCAGGGTTTTCAACTTTGTCTACGACAATTTTTGTAATGTATGCATCAACGTCACCATTATTAAGATTCATTGAAATCTTAACTTCCTGCTCTCTATCTCCATAGTCTCTTCTATATGCAGCAGCTAGGGCTTGTTCAACAACTTCCTGTACTGTTTCTTCGGGCAAATTTTTTTCTTCAGCGATAGTTCGGATAGCTATAGCTAATTGTTTCATGTCTAATTCCATGACTTCTCCTTGTTTTTAAATGAAAAAATCCGACCTAGTGGCCGGAACATGATCTTATTATATATCAGAATAGCAGAGCACGCAACTTGGCATGATAATATAGTATGAATGAGCGGAAAAGTAACCAGATTATATAACGATTTCAAGCCTAGTAAATATGCACTTTCACTTTCTATAAATCCAAAGGAACTACAGTTCAAAGGGAGAGTGATCATTAAAGGCAAGAAAACTGGAAGGCCCTCCCAAAGATTGACTTTTCATCAGAGTGAATTGAAATTCAAATCTGCAACCATTATTAAGCATGATAAAAAAGGCGATCACGAAATCGAGATCAGTCGCATTAATACGCATAATTCATCTCAAGAAGTTAGATTACATTCAAATCAAATGATTTATGGTGGTGAATATACAGTTACAATGGAATTCTTTGGCAATATTACTAAGCCGATGAATGGTATATATCCATGCTATCCAGATAAAGGCTCAGAAAATGACATTATTATAGCAACACAATTTGAAAGCCATCATGCAAGAGAAGCATTTCCATGCATCGATGAACCCGAAGCTAAATCTGTTTTTGATTTGACTATAATTAGTCCAGAAGGCCGAGAAGTAATATCAAATACAAAAATTAAAAAGCAATCTAGGTATGAGGGGCAGTTAAAAACTGAATTCTTTGATACGCCCGTGATGTCGACATACTTACTAGCGTTTATAGTCGGAAAATTAGAGTATAGATCACTCAAAACCAAAGATGGGGTTGAAGTCAGGACATATGCAACAAAAAACAACATCGAGTACACTCAGTTTGCACTTGAGACGGCTGTCAAATGCCTAGACTATTACAATGACTTCTTTGGCATTCCCTATCCTCTAGAAAAATCTGACCTCATAGCGCTCCCTGATTTTGCTGCTGGCGCCATGGAAAACTGGGGATGTATTACATTCCGTGAGCAAGGATTGCTGGTTGATGATGGCAATACTAGTATTTTTGCAAAACAATATGTGGCGATAGTAGTCGCACATGAACTTGCTCATCAGTGGTTTGGCAATTTAGTAACCATGAAATGGTGGAATGATTTATGGCTTAATGAAGGCTTTGCCAGCTGGATTGAGCACCTAGCAGTGAATCATATATTTCCCGAATGGCACATATGGACTCAATTTACAGTTGATGAGACTATGCCGGCTTTAAAGCTTGATGCACTAGACAATACACATCCTATTGAGGCAGTAATAAAACATCCCGATGAGATTAGAACAATATTCGATCTTATTAGCTACAATAAAGGTGCTTCAATAATACACATGCTTAACAAATACCTAGGTGATGATAATTTTAGAGACGGATTGAGGCTATACCTCAAGCGTCATGCTTATAAAAATACTATTACCGATGATCTATGGAATGCACTTGAAGAAGTGTCGAAAAAGCCAGTTAAAGAATTCATGAATGCTTGGACTTCAAAACCAGGCTTCCCTCTGGTAATAGTCAAAGTCAATGAAGACAAGATAGAATTAAACCAAAAGAGATTTTTCCTCCATTCAAAAGCAGAAGATGCCAATAATACTGTTTGGCCAATTCCACTATTGGATGGATCTGATATGCCGTCAATATTTGATAAAAAAGAGATGAAGTTTGATAATACAAACTCTTCATTTATAAAATTAAACAATGGCCAAACCGGTTTTTATAGAGTTTCTTACGATAAACATCACATAGTTAAATTAGCAAACTTAATTTCATCTGGTGAAATCTTGCCATTAGATAGATTAGGAATACTGAGCGACACCTTCGAAACGGTAAAGTCGGGCGCCAATAGTTCCGACACTCTTCTTGAACTTCTTATGAGCTTCTCTAAGGAAAATAATGCAGCCGTTTGGGACATAATTGCCGATATATTGGGAACAATAAAAAAAGTCATGGACAACGATGAAATTCGGAATAGCATGAAGCCATTTATTAGAAAAATAACCAAGGAAGAATTATTTAGACTATCATGGGATGAAAAAAAGGATGAAGACTATTTAGATCAAATTCTTAGGCCAACAATTTTAGGCCTTTCAGCTTCAGCAGATGAAGAAGCGACAATAAAAGAAATTAATCTAAGATTCGATAAAGCTAAAAAAAGTGAAGACATTCACCCCAATATTAGATCAATAATTTACGGTACCGTTGCTAGGAAAGGATCAAAAAAAGAATTTGATAAACTGTTAAAATTCTACAAAGACACTGATTCAAGCGAAGATCGAGTAGTAATTGCAATGGCATTATGTAGCTTTGAGCATGACGAACAAATAAAACAATCTCTTGCAATGATAAATTCTGACAGTGTTAGACTTCAAGATGTGGGTTACTGGATAGCATATAGTTTCTCAAACAGATTTGCTAGGAAACAAACTTGGCAATGGATGAAGGATAATTGGTCTTGGCTAGAAGCCAATCTTGGAAAAGATATGAGCTTCAATAGGTTGCCAGTTTATGCAGCAAACTCATTTACCAGTAAAGAATTCTTAAAAGAATATAAATCATATTTTAACAAAGTGAGTAGTCCATCACTAGAAAGATCAATCAAACAAGGTATTGAGATTTTAGAATGGCATATAGATTGGCAAGATAGAGATAAAGATAGTATTATTGAATATTTCAAAAGACTAAAGACATAGGCTTAAAACTTCTTCTGTGAAGGTCGGTCAATCCATATTTATTGAGAGCTTCAAGATGCTGTTTTGTTCCATAGCCAACATTTTTTTCAAAGCCGTAATCAGGATAAAGGACGGATTGTTCTTCCATAAATTGATCCCTTGCTACTTTAGCAATAATAGACGCTGCACTTACTGATGGAATCAGAAGGTCAGCTTTTATTAAAGTTTCTACATTATCAAAATCTTCAAGAAAATTATAATTACCATCTATGATTATTTTCTGATATTCAATATTAATCATTTCAACAGCACGTTTCATAGCTAAAGAGACAGATTTCGTAAGACCAAGCAAATCAATTTCTTGGGAACTTACCCAGCCTATGCCATAGCTTTTTGCAGTTATTAAAATATCATTAGAAAGTTTAGATCTCTTATTGGCAGAAAGTAACTTTGAGTCAGTGAGGCCCTCTATTTGGTCATTAAGTATTACTGCGGCAGCAACCAAAGGACCAGCCCAAGAGCCACGTCCAACTTCATCAATGCCAACTATCAAATCCATTGAGGACATGATAACAGAATAGTGATTATATTATTCAGTTTCAGTTGAAGTAGTGGCTTCAACTTTTTCTGATTCTACTTCAGGTTCTTTTTCTGCAACAGTGTTGACTGCAGCACTATCGAAATCTTTACCGCTCAATCGAGCAGCTTTTCCAGTTCTGTTTCTCATGTAAGACAAATAGTTTCTTCTGACAGCACTTCTTTTAGTAACTTCAATCTTAATAACACTAGGGCTATTTAAAAGGAAGCTTTTCTCCACACCTATTCCACTTGCGATTCGACGTACTGTAATTCGGCTGGTATGGCTACCCTTACGATCGGTTCTAATGACTAATCCTTGGAAGATCTGGACTCTTTCCTTGGCACCTTCACGTATTTTTTGATGAACCTTAACAGTGTCACCGCTTTTAACGTTAACAACTGCGTGCTTTTTAAATTGTTCGTTTATTTGTTGAATAACAGATTGCATAATCAGATAATTTTAACCTACTCTGGCATTTTATGCAAGCATTTATTAATAATACTTAAGTCGTGTATACTACTTGATTAATGGATTATAATAAAAAATCTTTAGAGGAACACAAAAAACTAAAGGGCAAGATTGAAATATCTCTGAAGGATAATCTTGATTCCGTTGATAAATTAAGTATCTATTATACCCCTGGAGTTGCAGCTGTTAGTCAACATATAGCAGATAATCCAGAAGAAGCTAAGAATTATACCTGGACAAATAATAATGTAGCTGTAATAAGTGATGGTTCTGCAGTTCTAGGGCTCGGCAATATTGGACCAAAAGCCGCCTTACCTGTCATGGAAGGTAAAGCGATGCTATTTAAGAAATTCGCAAATATTGATGCTATTCCTATCGTTCTCGATGTTCATACAGTTGATGAAATTATAAACACTGTTAAAGCTATTGCTCCAAGTTTTGGAGGAATTAACTTAGAAGACATCGCTGCGCCACAGTGTTTTGAAATAGAAAAAAGACTTATCGATGATCTCAACATTCCAATCATGCATGACGATCAACACGGGACAGCAATTGTAGTTCTAGCAGGACTAATAAATTCATTGAAAGTACTAAATAAGGACATAAATAAATCAAAAATTGTTGTTGCTGGAAGTGGCGCCGCTGGTACAGCAATAATAGAATTATTAAATGCCTATGCCAATCCTGAAATAATTGCGGTTGATTCAGTAGGAATAATAAGTAGTAGCAGGCAGGATTTGAATAATGAAAAGTTGAAACTGCTCAATATTACAAATAAAAATTATCTTAATGGAAATATAAATGATGCTCTAAAAAATGCAGATGTGTTTATCGGAGTATCTAAACCTAATATAATTAATGCTGAGATCATCAAGTCTATGAACAAAGATCCTATAATATTTGCCATGGCTAATCCTATTCCTGAAATAATGCCAGAGCTAGCTCTGCAAGCAGGTGCAGCTATCGTAGCTACTGGAAGAAGTGATTTTCCCAATCAAATAAATAACGCTTTAGTATTTCCTGGAATTTTTAGGGGCGCGCTAGACAACAATGTTAGAAAGATCACTACTGAGCATAAGCTTAAAACTGCTGAAGTTATAGCATCATTAGTAGCAAATCCAACCCGAGACAAAATCATCCCTCCAATAGATCATTCTAATTTAGTTTCTATCATCTCAAAAGTGATAGTTTAATAGTCGACGACTCTATAGACTTCTTCAATTGAAGTTATTCCGGAGCAGACTTTCAAGATACCATCCTGCAACATTGTGAGCATTCCATCCTCAATTGCTTTTTCCTCAATAAGTTCAGTTGTGATTTGTGAAGGATCCATTTTTAACACTTGTTGTACGCTTTTAGTCATTCTCAATTGTTCTCTAAGTGCTAATTGGCCACTGTATCCAAAAGGATTCTCAGCCGATTGCCCAGCCCTATAAAGAGTTATATTATCTACATCTGGTTTTGGATAGCCATCTGGAATTTTTGAAATAATCAATTTCAAATGAGATTTGAGATTTTCGTCAGGCTTATATCCGATTTTAGATCTATCATCTAGTCTTCTTATTAATCTCTGAGCCATAATTAACCTTATAGCAGATGCAAAAAGTGGATTAATGCCAATCATATCAACCATTCTAGTTAATGCAGCTGAAGAAGAGGATGCGTGAAAGGTGCTCATAACTAAGTGCCCTGTTAGAGCTGCCTGAAGAGAAGTTTTAGCGGTATCCTGATCTCTAATCTCTCCAACCATAATTACATCGGGATCAAGTCTCAAAACCGCCCGAAGTTTGTCTGCAAAACCTGATTTGGATTGATCACCAGCGACAGGAATTTGTACAATTCCATTTATCAAATATTCTATAGGATCCTCAAGGGTTAATATTTTTCGTTCATCATTATTTAATGTATTTATAAGTGAATATAGTGTGGTAGTTTTACCCGAACCGGTGGGTCCAACAACCAAGACTAGTCCGGTAGGATGCCGAATAATATCGTCAACTACAGACCTTTCCTTGTCGGATAGACCAAGCTTATTTAAATCGAGCATTTCCATAGTGGTATTGAATACTCTCATAACCACGTCTTGACCATATGCAGTAGGCACGACTTCAACTCTTAAATTTACGTTAACAGTCTCTCCCGTAGCCAAAGTATAGGATCTATTAATGTGACCAGACTGCGGCTCAGGATCCTGAGTAGAAACGTTAGCCGCTATTGCTATTGAGCTAATAACTTGCCTATATTTTTCGGTAGATAGATTGGCTATTGAATGCAAAACCCCATCAACCCTGAATCTTATCCTGAGACCATCTTTTTGATTTTCAAGATGTATATCAGAGGCTTTAAGTGTATATGCTTGTTGAACAAGATAGGCAAGAATATCATCGGATTTAACAGTACTTAAAGTAGCAGAGATTGTCTGAACTAATTGTTGTGTATTTTCAGAACTCAATTTTATATCTTGGTATACAATTTTTTTCTCGGGAAAATACAATTTGTAGTAATCCCTATATCCCGAATCAGAAATTATGGCGAATGACACTCTCTGATCTGTAAAACGATTAGTTAAATCGGTTAGAGTCTGTTTGGATGTTGATGTGGTTATGCCAAATAAAATATTACTTCTATCAACTCTTATAGGGATAATCTTTAGATTTTTAATTTCATCGGGAGATAAGATTTCCGGATATAATGGTTTTTCATCAAGTAAAGATGTGTCAATGTATTGCATTCCTATAAGACGGGAACGCTTCTCTGTTTGCTGTTCTTCGTCTCTTCTAAAATCATCGCTCATGGAATTTATTATACATTAGCATTATGACTTTAGCTTGCCATATTCTATAGTATTCGATTATGAGAAAGATAATTCTAGTCATAAATGATATAAGAAGCACTCATAATGTGGGTGCTTTATTAAGAACTGCAGATGCTATGGGCGTTGAGAAAGTTATATTCAGCGGATATTCTCCATATCCAAGAATAATTGGGGACTCAAGACTTCCGCATATCATAAATAAACTGACTAAGGAAATAAGCAAAACTGCCTTGGGAGCGGAAGTATATATTGAATTTGAATATACTGATGATATATTGGCAACACTAAAAGAGTTAAAGAAATTTAACTATTCAATAATATCGCTTGAACAATCAAAAAAATCTATAGATATTAACGAATTCATCCCGCCAAATCAATGCGTATTAGTTATCGGCAATGAACTTAATGGAGTGGATGAAAATATAATGAATATTTCAGATGACATTATAGAAATTCCTATGCTTGGAAAAAAGGAGTCTCTAAATGTTGCATCGGCAACTGCTATAGCTTTGCATCTCATGAGGTACAAAAATTAATAATGTTTATGCTACAATAATATTATTATGGCTAAAGCCAGTAAACATAAAAAAACACCAACAAAACATAAAAGAAAAGGTTTGCACCAAAAAAGAACCAATATATTTATGAAAACATATTGGCCCTATCTTCCAATGATTGGAATTATAGGTATTGGACTTGTAATAAATTTTTTTATAAGCAAACCAAATAGTTCAGTTCTAGGTTCACATTCATCAATAGATTCAAGCCAGTTGTTAATTCAGGCTAATAAAGCAAGAGAATCTAACAATGCAAAAAATTTAGAGCTTAATTCAGACTTAAACAGTGCTGCGGAACAAAAAGCAAATGATATAGTGAAAAATAATTATTGGAATCATGTATCCAAAGATGGAACTACGCCTTGGCAATTAATAAGTTCCACAGGGTTAAAATATGGTGAAGCAGGTGAAAATCTTGCATACGGATTTAATACAAGTAATGACGTAATAATTGGTTGGATGAACAGCAAAGAGCATAGAGACAATCTCCTAAATAAATCCTTTACCATGACAGGAATTGGAATAGCTACAAGTGACAATTTCATGGGCAAAGGAAAACAAACAATTGTTGTTGAGCTTTATGCCTCACCCAATAATGGACAATCAGTGACAGCGGGAGGTCAGTCCACAAATGGAACATTTTACAAATCTGATATCAACAATATTTCAATGAGTAATATATCTCAAAGTATTTCTAGAATTCAGGTTATCACAAAAGGTGGAGCCCCATGGAGTCTATATTATGGAACAATAATAGCTACTATATTGGGAACTATATTTGTTATTAAGCACGGTAAATCTTGGCACAAAGCTTTAGTTAAAAGTGAGGCTTTCATTATTAAGCACCCTATGCTGGATAGTGTAGCTGTTGGTTTAATTATGATAGATTTTGTCCTGTCACATTCAATTGGAACTATTCTTTAATCTATTTAACGGCTAGATTTTCTTCGCCAACCAAGCTTCTTAGCTTACTCAATATTTCATCTGTTCCATGAACCTTAACAGGAAGCCTAATTGCTTTACGTCCTTCGCCCTCTCCAATAACTATTACAACTTCTGTGTCTCCAGCATTGTCATCAATTACATCCTTTAATTGCTGTAATTTTTTAGCATCAGATGAATCTGTGAATTTTATATATAAAGATTTGGTTGTACTATCTACTATCTTCTCCTCTCTTATATACTCACTATCTTTAGGTATGTTAGCAGCTTTATCTACAGAAAATTTTAATTCACCATTTCTGCTATTAACCTTACCAGCAACCTTGACTACCTTGTCTTTGACCCAAAATGATTCGGTATCTTTGAGTGTTTTTGGAAATAGAACTAATTCTATTGATCCGGTTAAATCCTCTAAAATAACAAAAGCCATTTTTGAACCGTTTCGAGTATTTATTTTTCTTATATCAGCAATCATGCCCCCAATAATGATATCTTTATCTGGATTTTCCTCTAATTTAGCAATATTGACTGTTTTGTCTTCTAAATAATTTTTATAGTCATCAAGTGGGTGTTGAGTTAAGTAAATTCCAAGTAATTCTCTTTCCCATGCTAATTGATTTGACGGATTAGGAGTGTAATTTAATTTATCCAGTCTTAGAGTAGAGGTCGAGGAATTAACTTCAGTTCCAAATAAATCGATTTGACCATTTTCCTGTTCTTTTCTAGACCTTACAGCAAATGCCATTAGGTTATCTATATTGTGAAGAAGAAGTTCTCTTGATTCGAATTTATCAAAAGCCCCTGCTTTAATTAAACTTTCAACATTTTTTCTATTGATTGCTCTTGGATTTATTTGCCCAAAAAAATCATCTAAGGTTTCAAAGTTTCCTTTATCTTCGCGTAATTTCAGAATCTCCTCAACGGCATTTGATCCAACATTTTTAATGGCTAACATTCCAAACCTAATTTTGTCCTTGTCTCCTTTGACTATAGCGAACTCAAGAAAAGACTCATTTATATCTGGCTGCAATACTTCTATACCCATTTTTTGACATTCACTAATTTCGATACTCAATCTGTCGGTATCGTCATAATCGCTGGTCATTAAGGCTGCCATGAATGCAGCAGGGTAATGTGCTTTAAGATAGGCTGTTTGATATGCAATAAGTCCATAACATGCAGCGTGACTTTTGTTGAAACAATAGGCTGCGAAATCCTCTAGTTGCTTCCAGAACTTCTCCATGAATTTTTTATCAATTCCGGAAGTTTTAAGTGCACCATCAATCATTTTATCTTTCATTTGAGCCATGAGTTTTGCGTTCTTTTTTCCTATTGCTTTTCTCAAGGTGTCAGCATCACCACCACTAAACCCTGCGACTTCTTTAGAAATCTGCATAACCTGCTCTTGATAAACTAATACACCGTAAGTGTTCTTGAGTGCACTTTCCATTTTCGGATGCGGGTATGCGATCTTCTTTTTGCCATGTTTTCTTTCAATGAAATCATCAATGAATTGCATTGGACCAGGCCTATAAAGTGCAACCATGGCAACAATATCTTCGAATTCCGATGGCACTAATTCTTTTAAATACCTTTTCATTCCGGCAGATTCAAATTGGAATACTCCTGTCGTATCTCCTCGGGCCAGTAGTTCAAAAGTTTCTTTATCATCCAAAGGAATATGATCAATGTTTATAACTTCACCGTAAACTTTCTTAATTGTTCTAAGGGCGTTATTTATAATTGTAAGGTTAGATAGGCCAAGAAAATCCATTTTAAGAAGGCCCAATTCTTCAATTGGGTTCATTGAATATTGAGTAGCTATTACACCTTTTTGGGCCATTTCTAGAGGGGAATATTTCACAATATCCTCAGGTGCTATAACCACTCCAGCAGCATGGACCCCATGACTTCTAATGGTGCCTTCTAGCTGAACTGCCAAATCAAATATTTTTTTAGTATTTTTGTTATGATCATATTCATTTTTGAGTTCAGCATTTTCCACTAGATGAACCGCCAAAGGAGTGTGTCTACCCTGAATAGGTGGAGGAATCATTTTAGCTAATCTATCTGCCTCTGCATAAGGAATCTCGAGAACTCTTGAAACATCTCTAATTGCGTTTCTAGCAGCCATCCTACCAAAAGTTACAATATTTGCCACTCTATCTTTTCCATACTTCTTTACGCAATATTGAATAACTTCATCTCTTCTTGAATCCTGAATATCTATGTCAATATCTGGCATTGATATTCTGTCTGGGTTCAAAAAACGCTCAAATAGGAGGTCATATTTTAATGGATCAAGTTCAGTAATTTTTAGCGCAAAAGCAATTATTGAGCCTGCTGCACTTCCTCTACCTGGACCAAAAACAATACCTTCATTTTTGCCCCAATTGATAAAATCGGCAATGATCAAAAAATATCCATTGAATCCCATTGAATCAATGACTCCAAGTTCATACTCAGCTCGTTCGCTAGCTTCTTTCGGTAGTGTTTTTTTAGCCTGTTCAACTGTTAACTTAGCTGATTCTCTTTCTGTTTTTCCACCATAACGATATGCGAGCCCTCGGTAAACATTTTCAATTAAATAGCTTTTTTCAGTTTTGCCTTCAGGAACATCAAATTTAGGAATTAGTATGTCTCCAAGTTTAATCTCTACTGAACAACGATCTGCAATTTTCTTAGTATTTGAGATAAGCTCTGGATAATCATCACCCCACCGATCTATAACTTCCAAAGGATCTGTAACATTTAATTCAAAATCTTTTAGGGACATTCTCTTTTCATCACTCAAAAAACTACCTGTCTGAACACAAAGTAATATTTCGTGAGCAGTTTCATCTTTTTTTCTTAAATAGTGGGCATCACTGGTTAGCACGCATTCAATATTTAATTCCTTAGCGAGTTTTAGGGCATGTTTCGTTACCTCGACTTGCTCGTCCCATTTGGCTGGATGTTTTGGATGACCATGGTCTTGTATTTCAATATAATATCTATCGCCAAATATTTTTTTATACCAGGCAGCCACTTCTTTAGCTTGATCATATTGATTCTGTCTTAATAAATCTCCAACTTCACCACCAATGCATCCACTAAGAACTATTAGTCCTTCACCATATTTTTCTAATAGCTTATGATCAATTCTTGGTTTGTAATAAAATCCATCAAGGTTTGCGATAGTAGATAATCGCATTAGGTTTTCATAGCCTTTATTATTCATGGCCAAGAGAATTAGGTGAAAGTTGGGCTTGTCTATAAGAGCTTCTTTATCGAGATGTGTTCTGGCTGCAATATATGTCTCCATGCCTATAATTGGCTTGATGCCTTTTGCTGCAGCTTCTTTATAAAATTCAATTGCACCAGAAAGAGTTCCATGATCAGTAATAGCTACTGCCGTCATAGATTTCTCTTCAATATATTCCATCAAAGCAGGTACTTTGGTCAACCCATCCAATAAGCTATATTGAGTATGATTATGCAAATGTACATAATCAGAAGCTTTCAATTTCACAAAAAAAGACCCTCTTTGTTTATATTGTTAGAATTTATTATAGGTCAAATTGACCAATAAATTAACCTTAATTATCTTTTTCTACAAAGTTTTTGAGCTTTTTAATAGATTCGTCTGCTTCTGTTATTGCCTCTTCTAAATCGACATCAATCTTATCACCTTTTTGAAGCGCATTTATTGCAAGGTTAATTCTATGTCTAGCTTCTACTGCTACATCTAAAAGCTTTTCAAGCTCAGTTTTAGCTTTACCACGATAATTCATCCCTGTAATTTTTGCCTCAGCAAGCAATTGAGTTAATTCATTATGATAATTCTTCAATCTTTGCTCGACTTTTTTAGAATAGTTTTGAGCTGCTATTTTTACATCATCTCTTGTCTCTTTACCGCTTTTAGGTGCAGTTAATATACCGATACCGTAACCTATTACTCCAGCAATTAATGCACTGATTGCTATTTTTCCTTTAGAGTTTGACATATTAACCCTCCTTTTTATTTATTAATGAACTGAAAAAATTCTTAATAGCATTGGTGTAGGTTGCCGCTGTTCCAATTTTCTCCAAGGAACTTCCAATTTTTTCTGCAGATTCAGCAAAATTATTTATTTTATCTGTAATAATTTCTATTTTTTTATATAAGCCATTAAGCCTAACTAAAGCTACTATGCCAAGAGATAAAAATACAACTAGAACTAGTGAATTTATAATTACCAACGCCTCTGTAGCAGTATTCATAATAAATACTATTACATTATTTTGTGTCTATTGCAATAAATCTATCAAATATTTTCTGAATTCATCTTTGATATCATCGCGCTTGAGGGCAAAGTCTACTACTGTTTTTAAGTATTCTAACTTGTTGCCAGCATCATAATAAGTACCGTTCTCTATTTCTTTACCTATTATCTGCTTACCATCAGCCACCATGAGATCAAGCGCTAAGTTTGTGAATAATTCTTTTCCTGGCTCTAATTCTTGTTCGGCTTTATGTAAATATTTAAAAATATCGGGGGTAAGTAGAAATCCAGAATTAGTAGCAAGGCCTGATGGGGACTGATCTTTTCCGGGTTTTTCGACTATCCTATTAACATCTATGATTCCTGGCCTGATTTCTTTACCTCCGGCAAATCCATACCGATCATAGTCTTCGTCATTTTTGGCTTTAACCATCGACAAAATTGGGCAATTGAATTCATTATATGCATCAATCATCTGTTGAAACCTTAGGGGATCAGACACGATAAAATCATCACTCCAAGTATAAATAAATGGTTCGTCTCCAATAATATGTTCGGCATTTAAAAGCGGAGTACCAGAGCCGTATACACCCTTCTGTCGAATATATATAAAATTAGCTAATTCAGAAATCTCTTCTACTTCTTCAAGTAGGTGCTTTTTGCTATCCCCACCTTGCTTTAGGTTGTTGATTAGATCTTGGCTTGGCCTATCGAAATGATCTTCTATACTTCTCTTACTGTATCCAGTTACTATAACGATATCTTCTATGCCAACCTTAACGAGTTCTTCTACAACATATTGAATAATAGGCTTATCTATTAATGGGAGCATCTCCTTAGGCATTGCTTTAGTCTGTGGCAAGAAACGAGTTCCAAATCCAGCTGCTGCAATGACCGCTTTTGTGACTTTTTTCATGCTTATATTATAGCGAATTTATTTGATCGCGAATAATTTTTTGTGCAATTCCAGGGTTAGCTTTACCATTACTCGCTTTCATTACTTGACCCACCAAGAAACCAATTGCCTTAACTTCTCCTGCCTTAAAATCCTCTACTGCCTTCATGTTGTTGTCAATTATATCGGCAATAATTTCAGATAATTCATCCTGATTTGAATTCTGCGATAGTCCTTTTTCAGAAGCGTACTTAGATATATCAGATATTTCCGTATCAGAAGTCAATATGGCAATTATTAGATCTTGAGCACCGTTAGAACTTAAACTTCCCGCTTCTACTAATTTATATACTTCTGTATATTGGGATGCTCTTGTTGAATCATCCAATACTTTTAGTTCAGGCTTATTCTTTCTCAAAGGAATCTCTATATTAATTATCCAGTTAGATATTTTTTTTAGTTTTTCAGGATTGTCTAAATAATTTTTGATGACTGAAAGGTAGCTTACTGTTGGGCTTTCAACTTCACTCTCAAGCAATAATTCAATTTGAGCATGGTCAAGCTTAGCCTTGCTAAGGCTTGATCGCCATACTTTTGGCATTTTCGGCATCGAAGCTTCAATTGAATCAATATATTCATCACTTAATGTTACAGGTGGCAAATCAGGCTCAGGGAAATAACGATAGTCATTCGCATCTTCTTTAGTTCTTTGAGAGAAGGTTCTTTGCTTTGCATCATCAAAGCCTCTTGTTTCCTGAACAATTTTTTCTCCTTTTTCGAGAAGCTCAACCTGACGCTTAATTTCATATTCAACAGCTTTTTCTACACTTCTAAAGCTGTTTAAGTTTTTTGTTTCGCTTCTAGTACCAAGCTTATCATCCTTTGAGACACTAACATTAACATCAAAGCGCATGTTGCCGTAATAAAGGTTAGCGTCAGAAACATCTGCAAATAGCATCAGTAAATGAAGTTCAGTCGCATAAGCTTTGGCTTCGGCGGCACTATGAATATCTGGTTCGGAAACAATTTCAAGCAATGGTGTGCCTGCACGATTCAAATCAACAACAGAATAATCCTTACCAGCTTCATGCGAGCTCTTACCTGCATCCTCTTCTAAATGAGCTCTTGTTATACCTATATCTTTAGTTTCGCCGTCAACAGAAATGCTTACTTTTCCGCCCAAAATTATAGGAGCTTCGAACTGAGTTATTTGATAGCCTTTTGGAAGATCGGGATAAAAATAATGTTTTCTATCAAAATGTGAATTATTTTGAGGCCTAGAATTAAGAGCAAAACCTGCTCTTGAAGCAAGCACTAAAGCCTCGGAATTAAGTACTGGCAGTGAACCTGGTAGCCCGAAACAAATGTGACTAACAAGTGTGTTAGGCGCAGCATCACGAGCATCGTTATCTACACCAGCGAATAATTTAGTTTTGGTCTTGAGTTGAACATGGCACTCAATACCAATTGTTGGCATGTAGCCCTTATACAAATACTTATTTACTTTTGTCATTTGGCAATGCTCCTAAATCCTGAAGTGCTTTTTTGAAACTAGTTAATGCAGATAAAGTATCTTTCTTATTGAGTCTAGTCTTAGGGTTGCTATCTAATTTATTTCTTAATTTGTGAGCAAACCATAATCCGTCATTATCCTTGATGTATCTTTGTGCCGAAACCATTCTCTCTCCCATAGATTTGCCCTTAAAGTGTCTTTTTTTAAGTGCTTCATCGAAAAGCTCATCTGCATCAGTAATAGAATTAATCCATGTTGATTTATCTGCAAGTAATTTTTGCAATTCTTTCCACTCCTGATAAAAATATTTTTTATTGATTCTTATTGGCTTAAATTTCCAGCCTAAAAATGAAGCAATAATTATCAAAAGAGCGATCCCCGCATATTCAAAGATACCCATTATGATAATTCCTCAATCTTTCTAGCCGCTCCAAGCAATGATCTATCCTGCTTTTGAGCTGCCATAAGCTGAACCGCTACAGGCAACTCATTTTTCATATCAATAGGTATGGTTATTGAGGGAATTCCAGCTAGGTTTGGAGCCACAGTCATTACATCAGAAAGATACATTGCAAGCGGGTCATTAGATTTCTCGCCAATTTTGAAAGCTTGAGTTGGAGCAACAGGACCTAGTAAGAAATCAACAGTTTTAAATGCATTTTCAAAATCTTTTACAATTTTAGTTCTTACCAATTGAGCCTTTTTATAATATGCATCGTAATAGCCACTGCTAAGTACATAAGTTCCGATAATAATTCTTCGCTTCGCTTCTTTTCCAAAACCACGAGCGCGACTTTCAGAATAACTTTCCTTTAGGTCGGTGGCCTTGTCAAAACTATATCCAAATCTTTGCCCATCATATCGAGATAAGTTTGAACTTACTTCTGCGGGACACAAAATATAATATACAGCTAACGCTGATGGCAAAATTGGCAAACTAATGTCCACAATCTCAGCTCCAGCAGCTTTTAGCTTTATAATTAGATTTTCAATTGATTCTTTAATATCTTTATTTAAGCTGTCATCGAAATATTCTTTTACTAATCCAATTTTTTTACCTTTTAGATCAGAATCTAAGCTTACGTAACCCAAAGTATCTTTTTCGATAGTTGTCGAATCTAGTAGATCTCGACCTGACATGATATCTAAAATAAGGCTAGCTTCACCGACAGTTTTTGTCATTGGACCAATACAATCAAGACTGCTGGCCATTGCAACAACTCCACTTCTTGAAACCAATCCATATGTAGGTTTAAGTCCGACACATCCACTAAATGATGCTGGTTGCCTAATTGATCCGCCAGTATCGGTTCCAAGCGAAAATGGTGCGAGGCCCAAAACTACAGATGATGCAGATCCACCTGAACTTCCACCTGGGACTCTCGTTTTATCGTGAGGATTTTTAGTAACCATAAAATCACTATTCTCAGTTGAAGCTCCATGCGCAAAGGCATCTAGATTTGCTTTTGCTACACAGATTGCTCCCTCAGCTTCCAGCTTCTCAATTGCACTTGCCTGATAGGGCGCATTAAATCCCTTAAGAATATTACTTGCTGCAGTAGTTTCGGAACCAAAAGTCAAAAAGTTATCTTTAGCAATAAATGGAACTCCGGCGAGTCTTCCCATGTTTTTTCCTGCCTTAACTCCATCATCAATTAATTGGGCTCTTTCAATGGCTCGTTCTTTTGTAATTGATATAATTGCATTATATTCTTTAGCATCTTCTATTCTAGATAATGATTCATTGACCAAATCTAATGCCGATTTTGTACCATCATTCACAGAAAGAGCTATCTTAGCAATGTTGTCCCAGGACTTCATCTAACCAATCATCCTCATAACCTTAATCTGGCCGTCCTTACTTTCTGGCAAGTTAGACATTAAAAGCTCTTTATCTACCTTGTAATCCATTTTGACATCATCGCGTGTTACATTCTTTAATCCTGTAACCTGATATGTTGGCTCAAGTCCTTCTACATCGATTTTGTCCAGATGGCTAACATAATCAAGAATAGTACTAAGCTCTGATGAAAACTCAACTAATTCTTCTTTTGATAGCTTAAGCCGGGCCAAGTTGGCCAATTTTAATATTTCTTCTTGTGAAATTTTTACCATATTTTATATAAATATATCAGACAATTGCTAATCTGTTTAGCCCTTAGATTTAATATCTTCAATTATGTCTCTTAGCTCAGCCGCCTTTTCAAATTCCAAATTAGCTGAAGCAAGTTCCATTTGCCCAGTTAGATCTTTTATTATTGATCCATATTCATCTTTTGGAATCTTTTTCAAATTCAAAAGTACAGTCTTAGCCTCTTCAGGCAAATCTGGCCTCATTCCCTTGTCTATTTCCTTTAAAATTCCTTCAGGAGTAATATTGTGATCTGTATTATATTGTGTTTGTATCTCTCTTCTCCTATTAGTCTCTCCGATGGCTTTTTCCATGCTTCCAGTTATATTATCTGCAAACATAATCACTCTGCCTTCAACATGTCTTGCAGCTCTACCAATTGTTTGAATTAATGCCTGAGAACTACGCAAAAATCCTTCTTTATCTGCATCCATAATTGCCACAAGTGCAACCTCGGGTAAATCTAACCCTTCTCTAAGCAAATTAATGCCAACTAGAACATCATAAACACCTAATCTCAAATCCCTTAATATATCCGTTCTATTTAGCGTCTCTATGTCACTATGAATATATGCAACCTTAATTCCTAGATTTTTGAGATATTCGCTCAAATCTTCGCTCATTCTTTTTGTAAGTGTTGTTACTAAAACTCTTTGATGTTTAGCGATGGTCTTATTGATTTCATCTACAAGCACGTCAATTTGCCCTGCAATTGGTTTAATCTCAATCATTGGATCAATTAGTCCCGTAGGCCTAATAACTTGCTGGGCAGGCTCAGGGCTTCTTGAAAGTTCATATTCTCCAGGTGTGGCACTCACATAAATTACTCTGTTGACATGTCTCTCGAACTCCGTAAATGTAAGTGGTCTATTATCTAGCGCTGATGGGAGCCTAAATCCATGCTCTACTAAAGTTTCTTTGCGTGCCCTATCTCCGTTATACATTCCTCTTAGTTGAGGTAATGTCATATGTGATTCATCGATCATCATTAGAAAATCATCTGGAAAATAATCAAGTAGTGTTGCAGGTTGTTCACCTGGTTCCCGATTAGTTAAATACCTTGAATAATTCTCAATTCCTTTTACGAATCCGGTTTCAGCTAGCATTTCTAGATCAAATCGAGTTCTTTGGGCTAATCTTTGAGCTTCAATAAGTTTGTTTTCTTTTTTGAATTGTGAAACCCTTTCATCTAATTCATTCTCAATATTTACAAGTGCTGACTTCAATTTATCGTATGGAGTTACATAATGACTTCCTGGGAAAATTGTTACGAATTTAGGTTTAGATAATATTTCTCCAGTCAGCGGGTCTATTTGAGTAATTCTTTCAACCTGATCGCCGAAGAATTCAATTCTATATGCTAATTCTTCAGAAGCTGGGAAAATATCTACAACGTCTCCACGAACCCTGAAGGTTGATCTGTGAAAATCTATGTCATTTCTTTGATACTGGATATCTGTTAATTGTCGCATTAATTTATCTCGGACTCTTTTTTCACCTTCAACAATTCGAATCGAGAGATCGCCATAATCTTCAACTGAACCAATGCCATATATGCAACTAACACTAGCTATTATTAAGACATCTTTTCTGCTCAAAAGCGCATCAGTTGCAGCGTGCCTTAACCTGTCTATCTCTTCGTTGATTTGAGAATCCTTCTCTATATAAGTATCACTTCTCGCTATATATGCTTCAGGCTGATAGTAATCAAAATAACTTACAAAGTAATGAACAGCATTGTCGGGAAAGAATCGCTTAAATTCGTTATATAGTTGAGCAGCAAGAGTCTTGTTGTGGGAAAGTATAAGAGTTGGTTTTTGAATCTCCTGAATTACATTTGCCATAGTAAATGTTTTACCCGACCCAGTCACACCAAGTAGAGTCTGTTCTTTTTGACCATCATTTATGCCTTTAACCAACTTGGCTATTGCACTCGGCTGATCACCGGTAGGCTGAAACTGACTCTTTAATTGAAACTTTGACATTTTTATATTATAACAGGGAAAATAAAGGCTTCCTAGCCTGCTCTAGGTGGTTCAATATTAGTATCCAAAAACCAATGCTCATTGTATTTGTTTATGTCTTTCTGAAGATCCTTATATTTTGAATCCAAAATCGAGATGATCTTTCCTACTAATTTTTCTGGATCTTCATCATAAACAACAAGATTGTGGTGCGGAGGCTCAAGTATATCCATCAAGGAGGGAATTAAATCCGCAGTTCCACCACTTCCTATTAATATTCCACATGGTTTTCCTGCCTCAAGTGCCGAAGTAAACTCGTGCAAGCTACCAAATCTTCCACCTATTGTAATAAGAGCATCAGATGACTGAACCAAATATAAGTCACGTCCAACATAGTGAAGACCAGTGAAATTAACAAAATCATAGCAGTCATATGGAAGTTTGTATTTTCTTATGTGTTCCATAAGGCTCGCCGCAGGAGAGAATCCAATACTAACCCCGCCAGCTTGTCTGTTTGCGCTAGCTGCATAATAAGGCAGTCCCACTGTAGCTCCAGTCGTTAAGATATGGCCAGATTCAGCTATAGCCTTACCTAACTCAATTGCTTCCTTGTAAGACTTCTTAACTGTAACTCCTGCTGCTGCACCGGATACACAAATTGAATATCTTAGTTCTGTAATTTCTTTGCTCATTTAAAATCCAAAAACCGGACTTAAGCTTAGCCCCTCGGAGTCCTGACCTTCAATTAATTTATCATCAAGCTGATTAGCGATAGATTCCTCAAGTGATTTCTCGGAAATATATCTCAGTATTAGTTCTGTCCATAAAGTTTCTCTAAAATACTCCAAGCTTCTATTTTTGAAATCTAGATTATTTACTGCATTAATACATACATCCTTAATGTTGAATGACACGACTTCGCTTAGATCTTTACTCGCAACGATTTCACTTCCATCCCAAAAATCCAAACCTGGACCGATAGTACTTAATATATTTTCAATATTTAGCAACCCCAGATCCTCACTTTGAACATGAGGGTCAAAAATTTCAACTGGGAATTTTTCAATGTTACGGTTATAAAATTTCTGGATTATATGCCAAGGTATTTCTTGACCAGCTACGGATGCAAGTAAATCTGGATTACCCAGCAATACATTACATATTATTTCACCAAATTTCTCTTTTACTTGTTGCAACTTAGAGAATACGCTGTGAACTCTAATAGAGTTAATGCCGTCCAATGCAAAAATAAGAGTGGCGGAAGAAAGGCCTCTAATTGTCTCTGTTAAAGGTAATATAACGACTCCGCCAAGTTCCTTGGATACCATTACAGTACTATGATTGAGATTCAATAAATCATTGGATAGATTCGACCAACTTTTAGTTTTTCTGGGCTCAAATATTTCTATTTTTCTCTCTTCAAAGTCGCTTGGAGTTAATTTTTTATACATTTCATAATATTGAGATTTCCAATTTTCTGATTCCACACACAAAGCAGCCGATAAAATTATTGCAACAGGCTCCCTTTTAATTATTGAATCAACTGAACGATAGCCAAGCTTCTTTAATAATATTTTTGGTGGCACTTTTTGCAATTGTCTCTTAACTACACTGTGTTTTAATACGAAACAATTTCTATCCGATGTAATATTTTTCAAATTGGTTATAATTTTGGAATTTATATTACTATTGCCATCGAATTGGTTGATTGCTAAATCAATACGATCAGAATCTGACAAGAATTTATGATTAAGGCCGGCATAAATTTCCTGATTAGTTGAATCCATTGGATCAAACCCAAGATCACGGATTTTATGCCTAGATTTATTTTCGATATCTAATGATAATTTTATGTCTATTCCTGGACTGAAAGTCGAATTTTCTAAAGCTCTAATGGTGGCAAGAAAACTGACATTATTTACTCCTAAATATTCTGACAACTTCCTAGACATATCTATATCAAGATTAACATAAGCAAGTTTTATATTGAAGAATTAACTCAAAAATCTGATGGTTTGTACCAATCTGGAGCTTTTTTTAAATATTCTTCAAGGTGATGTTCATTCAATAAACCCTCTTGTGCTCCAATCTTCTGAACAACAGTCATTGAATTTATTGGTGCCCATTGAAGTGCGCCTTCCATATCGTTACCCTTAATGATTGCTGACACGAATGTGGACGTAAAAGCATCGCCCGCTCCAGTTCTTTCAAATGGTGGTGCTATATCAGGGTATGCTGGCATTTTTAATCTTCTATTGCCATCGCTTGCGTAAGCTCCATCAGGTCCATCAGTGATAACAACCATTTTAGGACCAAGTTGGTGTAATCGATCTAATAAATCGTGTAAATTATTATAATCACCACCGGAAACAGTTACGGCTTCCTCTCGGTTTAGTATAAGAACCTCGGTTCTTGCATAGATTCTTTTGAGCCTTTCTACTCCGGCTTTCATTTGGAATGTTCCTGGATTAAAAGCTAATCGAACATTAGGATTAGCATCTAACCAATCAGAAATCTGATCGTGAAAATCTATTGCATGCTCGCTAATAGATGACAAATATATCCACTTCGGAATCTCATCGGAACGTATGTGTGGCCAGTGATAATTGTAGTCTTCATGTTTGATGAGAATCGTTCTCTCGCTCTTATACCAAAGAACATAGTGATAGTTACTCTTTTTTGCAGAATTAACCCTTATAAAAGTAGTGTCAACCTTATTCTTTTCAAGAGCTGCAATCATATCTCGGCCATGCTGATCTCCGCCAACATTTGCAATTAGACCACTCTTAAGTCCCAGTCTTGCAAAAGCCACAGAAGCATTTGAAGAATTGCCTACTGCTTCAACAATATATGCATCATCAAAAGGTATTTTCATGCCGTATTGCATTGCTAACCATTTACCCTCGTGATCTTCATAAGTACGAGCCTTATCATCGAATAACTTAATAAAAGCATCCGTAACAATATCGCCCACACTTATTACATCAATGTTGTTCATTGATACTATTTTTGCATAAGCACAATCAATTTAGCAAATTAAATACGAGCTTTTCCGGCCGAATTAAACATATCAATTTTGTCTTCGACTACTTTAGATACAGCCTTAATAACTTTATCCATAAGCTTAATTACGGCATATTCATCAGGATTATCTTTTAGCTGCTTCTCAAGGGTAGTTCTGTAAGCCACTCGCATATCTGAATTAATATTAATTTTCGTTACACCAATTTCAACTGCGCTTTTAAAATAGTGTCCTGGAGTACCACTACCACCGTGTAATGATATGTGACATCCAATAGAATCTCGGATTGTCTTTAGTAAATCTAAATCTAATTTTTTTGGAACTGGATATTTGCCATGTAGATTACCAACAGCTGCTGCAAAAGTATCAATCCCTGTTGCATTGATAAAATAGGATGCATTTTCAGGAGTAGAAAAAGTCTTCCTTATCTCTTCATAGTCTATTTTTTCTTTATGAAGATTAGAACTTCCTCCAAAATAGTGTGGCTCGCTTTCAACAATCGCTCCAGTAAATTTGGCGTATTCAACAACTTCCCTAGTAGCATTTATTATGTCTTCTTCTGTTGCATCATGATTGGCCTGTGAAATATCTATGTGAATAAATTCAAATCCAGCGTTGATGCCAGCCTTACAGGCATCAACAGATGGAGAATGATCCAAGTTTATATACATTTCTATTCCAAAGGCATCTTTGAAGTTGGTTACCATATCTCTCACATTATCCAAGCCCATGGAATCAACTTCACCCTGACTAACCTCAACTAGAACTGGAGCATTTTTATTTTTAGCAGCCAAAGATACTGCATTCAACGTAGCTTGATCATCGATATTAAAAGCACCAAGTGCAAAATGTTCGTTCTTTGCTCGTTCATAAGTTTCTCTGGCCTTTTTTGTATTTTTGCGAATTTCATTTAATGTTAATGGCATTTATTTCTCCTTGCCTATGCTCTCTTTTAGTAAAATTGCTGACAGTGTAATTTGTTTAGATGTTAGTCCAAAATTCTCAAATAATTCACTCATTTCACCAGACTCCCCAAATCTATCCTGCATACCTATTCTGCGAATTGGTGTTGGTAATTTCTCACCAAGTAGTTCAGAAACTGCTCCACCTAGCCCGCCAGCTATTTGGCCTTCTTCTGCGGTGATAATTAAACCTGTTTTCTTAGCACTTTTAAGGATAGTATTTTCATCAAGTGGCTTAATAGTCGCAACATGAACTACCTCTGCAGAAATATTGTGTTTTTTAAGTTCCTGGGCGGACATCAATGCCTGATATGTCATAGTACCAGTGGCAATAATAGTTACGTCATTGCCTTCTACGAAAACTTGAGCCTTACCGATTTCAAAAGGGGTATTTTTGGATGTGATCACAGGAGTGGCCTCTCTTGCTAAACGAATATAATTTGGCTGTTTATGTTTAGCCATAGCGATTGTTGCCTTTTCAGCTTCAACAGAATCGCATGGCGCTATAACTACCATGTTTGGTAGCACTCTCATCAACGCAATATCTTCAAGCATTTGATGAGTAGCACCATCAGGACCGACACTTACACCTGCATGAGAACCAACTATTTTAACTGGCTGATTATTTAAACAAATTGTAGTTCTAATTTGCTCCCAATTTCTTCCTGGGCTAAAAGCTGCATAGCTACTTACAAACGGAATCTTTCCCGCGGCAGCTAATCCACTACCGACTGTAACTAGATTCTGCTCAGCAACTCCAATTTCAATAAACCTATCGGGAAATGCATCTTTGAATAAGCTCATTTGAGTTGAATCGGTTAAATCAGCACACGCAGCCACAACATTAACATTTATTGTTCCAGCTTCAAGCAATCCCCTACCAAAACCTTTTCTAATAGGCTCTGATACAAGTTCTTTGTTAATATCTAATATTTCAGTCATGGGCTTCACTCCTAATTTTTCCAGCTAATGTACGAAGCTCCTTAAGTGCTTTTATCTCTTGTTCATGATTTGGCGGTTTACCGTGCCAGGTATAGTCATATTCCATAAAATCTACGCCTTTTCCGGGAATTGTATGAGCTATGATCATAATTGGCTTTTCGGTTATTGCTCGAGCCATTGCGCATGCATCAATAAAAGCTTCGATGTCATTGCCATTCACTTCAATTACATGCCACCCAAATGACTCCCATTTATTTTTTAGATTCTCGAGAGGCATAACTGATTCAGTATTTCCATCAATTTGTATATTGTTTCTGTCCGTAATGGCAATGATATTGCTCAGCTTATATTTATTGCACAACATGGTCGCTTCCCAAACATTGCCTTCATCCTGTTCACCGTCACCCATAACTACATATATCCATCTATGAGTAATCTTATCCATTCTCATAGCTAAAGCCATGCCTGCCGCCTGAGATAAGCCGCAGCCGAGTGGACCAGATGTATTTTCCAATCCTGGAAGTCTCTGCCTCTCAGGATGTCCTTGTAGTCTTGAGCCGAATTTTCTCAAGGTCATAAGCTCTTTTTCTGGGAAATAACCAGCTTTTGCCATAGCAGCATATCTAACTGGAACACAGTGGCCATTACTTAAAAGTAATATGTCTCGGTCATTCCAATCGGGATTCTTTGGATCGTGTTTTAGTATATCGAAATAAAGCGCAGTAAAAATATCTGCTAGGCCAAGAGGACCTGCACTATGTCCGCTGCCTGCATGTTCAAGCATACGTATAATATTTTCTCTAATATCGTTAGCAATTAATTCTAAATCATTTATTGAATATTTAGTATTCATGATATTGTTTCTGTTAATTTATTAAATGCTTTTTGTTTGTCCTCAGCACCGGCTATAAATCCACCAACATTCAAAACATCGACACCGTTTTTTACTAATGATTCTACATTTACCTCATTGATTCCACCATCCCAAGCAATTTCTTTGCCAGGAAATAGTTTTTTAACATCAGAAATTTTTGATACTAGCTTTAAATCTGCAACGCCACCGTAAAAACCTAATTTACCAGAAAATATAAGGATATAGTCAAAGTAGTCCTTGAATTCCATTAAAGATTCGGCATTTTTATCTGGCATTAAGGCCACGCCAGTTTTTATATTATTTTTCTTCATCTTTTGGCTGAAGTCTATAATATCAACTTCAGATTCAGGATGAATAATAACGATTGATGGTGCGAGAGCTATTAACTGCTCTATAAAATCACCTGGTTTTTCATACATTAAGTGTAGGTCTACAGGAATATTCCAGGGCCAGTAAACTTCATCAATTCCTATAGTTTCATTCAATGTAAATTTACCATCACTTAAATCAATATGAAGTCGTTTAGCAAATTTAGTGTAGTCCAAAATGTATGATTCATATTGCTCAGAATTGGCTGTAATAGTTGGACAAATTATTGGCATATCAACCTAACCTATCTAATTCATTAATTCTTCTATTAAATCTTGTGGCGGCCGCAAAAGGAGTTTTAATCCAGGTTTCTACTATATTAATTGCCTGTTTTTCATCAAGTAGCCTTGCCGGTAAACAAAGAACGTTACTGTTGTCATCATTTCTAGAAGAACGAGCTTCCTCCAAATCCCAGACTACACTTGCTCTTATACCCCTAAAACGATTAGCTGCCATAGCCATGCCCTGTCCACTTCCACAAATTAATATTCCAAGTGGCTCATTTTCATCACTGGCAAGCATTTCCCTAACAACCTTAGATGCAAAAATTGGAAAATCATCTTGAGGATCAGGCGTCTTATCTCCCTCATCGAAGACGTCATAACCATTACTAATTAACAATTTGCTAATTTTTAGTTTTAGCTGATAGCCGTTATGATCAGATCCTAAAAATATTCTCATTATTATTCTGACTTGCTTAATATTTTAGCCGTATCAGCAACAACTTCAATTAATCTATTTGAATAGCCCCATTCGTTATCGTACCAAGCGACAACTTTTAGCATATCTCCGTCTACAACAGCTGTAAGATTTAGGTCAATAATACAAGAATGGCTATTGCCGATAAAATCGCTGCTCACAAGCTCTTCGCTAGTTGTAGCTAATATGCCCTGGTAATATGGTTCTTTTTCGGCTTTTTTAAACACTTCGTTAACTTCTTCAACTGTAACTTTCTTTTTTGTGATAATTACAAAATCACTCAAAGAAACTACTGGGGTTGGTACACGGATGGAAAGACCGCCAAATATTCCTTCTAGGGCCGGCAATGCTTTGGCAGCAGCCTTTGAGGCGCCTGTAGTGGTTGGGACAATGTTTTCAGCTGCAGCTCTGGCTTCTCTCAAATCCTTTGCAGGAGCGTCTTGGAGTTTCTGGCTGGCTGTATAGCTGTGAACTGTGGTCATCATCGCTTTCTTTATTCCAAACGCCTGCTCTATTACAGAAGCCACTGGGGTAATACAGTTGGTCGTACAGCTAGCGTTAGATATTATGTCACTAGATTTTTCCAAAACATCCTCATTAACTCCAAGAACAATTGTAGTCGCGCCATCACCCTTAGCAGGCGCACTTAAAACAACTTTTTTCGCCCCTGCAGTTATATGCGCCTTAGCCTTTTCGGGGTCAACAAAAAGGCCCGTAGATTCGATAACTATATCTACACCCATACTTTTCCATGGTAAATCTAAAGGATCCTTGATGGCCAAAACCTTGATCTTTTGGTCATTAACTATAATGTTTTCATCATCAAAAGTAACATCTTGATCGTAAATTCCATAAGAGGAGTCATATTTTAATAGATGGGCAAGTGTTTTTGTGTCGGTTAAGTCATTAATTGCGACTACCTCAATATCAGTTCGAGTGAAAGCAATTTTAAAGGCATTCCTACCAATACGTCCGAAGCCGTTGATGCCAATTTTTGTTTTCATGAAGGAGCCTTTCTTTTAATCTATATCTAATCTAGATATATTGTAAAAGCATAAGCCTTAATGTACAAGGATTTTAGGAGTTATTCTGCCTTAGAGATTGAATCTGATATAACTTTTTTGGCAGCAAGTTCATCACCCCACCCATTAAACTCAACTTTAGTTCCAGACCAGTCTTTTTTCCAGGCCTTATATTGTGAGTAAAAATGCTCAATCATGGGCTTAAAGTTAGACCCTAAATCATCAAGAGATTTAATATGACTCATAGTGACATCATCTTTAGCAACACAAATAAGTTTTTCATCTCCCTCACCATCGTCAACCATGTATAGTACTCCAATTGGTCTTGAGGGAACTACGACTCCGAGTGGAACTGATTCATCGATAATAAGGAGTGCATCTAATGGATCTCCGTCTTCACATAATGTTTCAGGAACATACCCATAATCTGCAGGATAACCAAGCATAGTTCCGTTAACTCTATCGAGAGTTAGCATTCCAGTATCCTTATCCATTTCATATTTGTTACGAGAACCTTTTTGAATTTCAATAATTACATTGATTACTTCTGGGGCTTCTTTTCCGTAAGATACTTTGCTGCTCATCTAGACTCCTTATTTACATATATATTTATAATATTCTATCTTATTTTATCAACATCCAAAAACAACAAAGATTGTTATACTAGAAATATGATTTCGGCAAAACTTGACCATGTAGCTAAAGAAGCAAAAAATATTTATTCTTTTTATTTCAAACCAGAGAAGAAAATTGATTTTACGGCAGGTCAATTTATTGAAGTTCATCTACACACTGATAATCCTGATAGCAGAGGAACAAAGAGATGGTTCACTATCAGTTCAGCGCCTGAACTGGAAGGCTTATTTTCCATAACAACAAGAATGGCCGAGAGTAGAGGTAGTAGCTTCAAAGAATCACTTCGATTACTAAAGAAAGGACACGAAATTAAAATAAGTGAAGCCATGGGTGATTTTGTTTTACCTAGAAACGATAATATTCCGTTGGTATTTTTAGCTGGAGGTATTGGAATAACGCCATATCATTCAATCATCTCTCACTTATTAGCAATAAATCAAAAAAGAGACATTAAGTTATATTATGGTGCTAGGAACATTGATGAACTAATTTTTAAAGATGAGCTATCATCTTATTTGGGTGATAATTTATTTCCAATTTTACAAAATGCACCGATAAATTACAGTGGTAAAATTGGTTACTTAAACACTAAAGATATTTTTGATGACTTAAAAGATTCTAATTGTATGATTTACATTTCGGGTCCAGAAGTAATGGTTGAAAAGTTTAAAAAAGAATTTATAGAACTTGGAATATCTAGCAATAATCTTGTATGCGATTTTTTTCCAGGCTATAACTAGAATACTTACTCGTTGATTACTTTATGGCCTTCTAAATATTCTCTTATCCTAAGCGCTACAGTTGCGCCCTCACCTGTTGCACTAGCAATCTGCATAGTAGCACCATGCCTAACGTCACCCGCAGCAAACACGCCTTTAATGTTTGTCATCAGATCATCATTAGTTTTTATAAGGCCTATAGCATCAAGATCGATACCTGTTCCATTCAAAAACTGAGTATTCGGATTTAACCCTGCAAAAATAAAGACTCCATCTGTTTCAAAATCTTTTTTCTCTCCAGAAACTTTATCGGTGCCAACAACCTTTACAACTTTTCCGTCTACACCGACGATTTCATCAGTTGTTGTATTGAAGTGAACAGTTATTTTATCTTTATGTTTTGCAACCTCTTCCTGCAATACATCGGATGCTCGGAAATGATCAGCCCGAACTAGCATGTCAATATGTGAAGCAAATCTCGTTAAGAAGACAGCCTCTTGAGCTGCAGAATTTCCACCGCCAACAACAACAATTTTTTTATCTCTATAAAATGCTCCGTCACAAGTTGCGCAGTAATGCACTCCCCTAGCGTAATACTCTTGCTCTCCAGGAACTCCGATTTTTTTATAATCACTACCTGTGGCAATCAGCAGTGCCTTACAGAACATGTCTCCGCTAGTCGTGGTTAACTTTATACCAGCCTTATCTTTTGCAATACCAGTGACCTCACCGAGCTCTATTTTTGCGCCAAATCTTTCTGCTTGCTTGCGCATCGAATCTGCAAGAACCAATCCATCTACTCCATCTGGAAAACCAGGATAATTATCTATGTGATCAGTAACAGCAGCTAATCCTCCGATTGCTCCCCTCTCAAACAAGAGAGTCTCGATGTCTTCACGGGTGGTATAAATTGCAGCGGTCAATGCAGTAGGGCCTGCACCAATCATAATAACTTCGTGATTCTTACTAATCTCTTCCATTAACTTACCGCAGGAGCCAATCTACCTAAATTAAATCCGACTATAACGTCTTGAGAATCATCTTGGTGCGTCACAACCGTAACAGGAACTGTTAAAGCACCGCTGAGTCTTTGAGCTTCAGCTTGTCTTTCGGGATTCTGGTCAAGGTTAACTTCTTCATATCCAATACCCTTATTAGTCAAATACTTTTTAACCATTACACAATATGCGCAGGTATTTGTAGTAAAGATAGTAATATTTTTGACCATTTTATTCCCTTTTGTTTAGATTTTTAATAATGTATATAAATTATATATAGTGGCTATATAATTAGCAATAGCACTATATATTGTGTTTTTTACAAGATTTTGTAATTATTTTACGCTTTTAAGAGTTACATCAAATACTAGATCTGAATTGGGACTTATCCCTGATCCGCTTGGTGGGTTCGCTCCATAAGCTAGTGCTGCTGGAATCAATAATCTTCTAGTTCCCCCTACTTTCATTCCAGGAATGCCGTCTGTCCAACCCTTGATGACTTGGTTTAGTCCAAATGTAGCAGGTTGCCCACTATCGAGTGAACTTTGAAAAATAACTCCAGTAGCAGCAACTGCACCAGTATAGTCAACCGTTACTGTGCTTGAAGCTGTTGCTGCTTGGCCCGTTCCAACTGTGGTATCTATTGTTTGCAAGCTCGGTATTGATGAGGTTGCAGTAAAATTAGCTAATTTAGTACCTTGAAGTTTATTACTATTTTGACTCACTTTATTTGCTCCTTGATTAGTTGACTGTGTTGATGCTGCAGCTTTGTCTGCATTGCTTTGTTGATGCATTTGCCAAAGTATTAAAAATGTAAACCCAAAACTTGTTACAAAAAAGAGTACAGCTAGAGTTAGTGCGAATATCCTGTGTGATGTCTTAGTTTTGCCCATGATTTTCTCCGTTTAATTCATTTGATTCTTCATAATCTGCACTAGAACTAAACTTTATTGGCTTATCAGGAAAACCATTTTTTAAGTCATTAATCAGCATATTTTTCAACTCTGTACTCAAAAAAGGCACATTTGGTAATTTTTCTATATCTAGCCATACAGGCTTATATAAATTACTTCCCATGTTATGGATTTTAGCCTCATCCGAATCAGGAGAAAGAACTGGCTCACCGCTCACATAATCAGCAGTGTAAATATACTGGGTTCCGTATGGCTTTCCGGCTTCTTCTACATATACAAGCCTAGGATTGGCAATCATAAGTCCTGTCTCTTCTCGAACCTCTCTTGAAAGAGCATGCATAGGATCTTCTCCAGCATCAACACCACCACCAATTAGCGCATAATATTCACTGCCGAATTTATTACGATCCATTACAAGTATTTGGCCATTCCTAACCATTATAAGTCTTGAAGCTATCCTCATTGAATATATTATAGACTAGGCATTTATTTCTGCCTAGAAATACTTTCAACACATAAAAAATTCATTTTTATCTGGTAAAAGGACAAGGAGTAGTAGAAGATTTTAGATAGGTTAGACCTAAATAATCGACGACCATCGATGTCCAATTACCACCTGTCTAGGCAGTTCCAGTTCCGAAGCAACGAGCACACTTGCGCTTCGTTCCCCACGATCCTTCACTACCAATACCACGACAGGCGTCACAGGGTGCAACCCTGGTCTTGCCACGGCAAGAAGGACAGACAAGACCGAAAGCTCCGATCTTACCGGTTCCCTTGCACTTACTGCAGGTGACATTGGGCATTGAATGCTCAACTTTCTGTTGTTGGGTTTGGATGGGTTGGATATAGAATTGAATTTTTCAAATATAAAATATTTGGAAAGATAAATTGTCTTAAATCGATGATCTAATTAGGCAGTTATATCAGAAAAATATTAGAATGTATCTTTTAGATAAAACTGCCTAACACTACTCACTTGTCAATGTGCATATTTTGAGGGAATTAAAACTCAACCTCAAAAAGCTAGGATATAATATAACTTTATACAAATTATATCAATGAATTAAATGCGGCTTGAGCTTATTTCTTTTTCGAGGGTCGATGCGACTCCATCTAATAATTCATTGACCGATTCAGTGGTTAAAGTTCGATCGTATGCACTAATTGTAAGCCTAAAGGTAATTTGCTTATTATCTAAGTCGTCTTCTTTTTGAAATATATCTACAAGCCTTAAGTCAAAAGAGGTTTTATCCGGTTTAGAAGCCTCAATTTTATCCCATATAAGATTAAAGAGATTATCATAGGTAATTTTAGCATCAACTTTTAAGCAAATATCCTGATGAATTTTAGGAAACTTAGGTAATGGTAGGTATGTTGTTTCTGAATTAACATTATCTAGAGCTGAAAGCTTTAGTTCAAAACCAGCAGTAAAATCTGGAAGCTTCAATGAAGTTTTTACGCTATTCTTAAACTCACCTACTACTCCTACGGGTTCTTTTCCTATAACTAGTAAGGCGCTTCTTTTGTCCTCATATGGTTCTACTAATTGCTTAAACCAAATGTCATCTTTTAAATAATCCTTGGAATTATTGAGTGGCAGAAACTGTAGTGGAAGACCCAGTTTTTCAAGTAAATAAGATAAGTACTCTTTAGCCTGGTAATAGGCAGCGCCCTCAAAATGCCTCTTGGCCGTCTTGGAATCTGCTGCGAATACTAGGCCTAGGGTTATGTTCTCTAATGGTAGATTATCCTCATCCTTATCTTGATTGTTGTGACTTTTTCCAATCTCAAAAAGTGCAAAAGATTTATTGTCAGAATCAGAATAGTCAGATCTTAGATTGGGATATATTAACTCTAGTATACTTGGGGTAATACTGAGACGATAATATTGCAAATCAGGACTAATTGCATTATTTATTTCAATAGCTAAACTTGAATCTTGATGAGATTTTTTAAGCAAATCTCCATGAACGAAACTATGGCACAAAACTTCATTAGCTCCTGCAGCTGAAAGTAAGTCTCTAATTCTTGAAGCTGTTTGTAGCTGTTCACCAACCATAGCTGGTTTGATTTGCCTATAAGGTAGATCTTGAGGAAGCTTAAAGTATCCGTTCAATCTTCCTACTTCTTCTACGATATCTTCTTTAATTTCAATATCGGTTCTCCAGAACGATTCTCCAATACTAAAGTTGTCATTTTCTTTTTCAACAATCAACTCGACATTACCGAGCAGTCTCTGGATTTCTTCAGACGTTAATTTCATGCCAAGTCTAGAATTAATGAAGTCAGTTGAAATAGAAACTCTTGATATTTTCTGGGCAGTATAATTATTGTCTATTATTTCTGAGGCCAGTTGTCCGCCGCTAAGCTCCCGAATCATCTCTAAAGTCTTTAGGGCTACTGCTAAATTCTGTCTTTTGCTTTGGCCCTTAGTGAACCTAGTTACGGCATCAGTAAATAAACCATAGTCCATTGATGTTCTGCGAATTGTATACATGTTAAAATTGGCACATTCAAGAATAATATTTCTAGTATTTTCATCTACTTCAGTTGTTGCTCCACCCATAACTCCAGCCAATCCTATCGCTTCGTCATCTATGGCAATAACTATGTCACTTTCTTTAAGTGCTATTTCTTTACCACTTAAAAGAGTTAGTTTTTCATCATTAATACCTCTTCTGACTATAATTTCTGCACGACCATCATTTTTCGAGGTGACCTTGTCATAATCATAGGCATGCAATGGCTGACCAGTTAGAGTCATCATATAGTTGGTTATGTCGACAATGTTATTTATTGGCCTTATGCCGATTCTACTTAACATCGATTGCATAAATAATGGGCTGGGTTTAATCTCAACACCAGAAACTGAATAAGCAACGAATCGTGGAGCCAATTCAGGAGCCTGATTATTAACTTCAAGAGCTAGAGTTCCGTTGCCGATTGGGCTTTCAATATTTTCTTTATACCACTTGGGGGAAACGAATTGTATATCTTGGATTCCGCTAATTTCACGTGCTATACCTAAAATACCAAAGCAGTCTGGTCGGTGTGTAAACATTTTATTCTCTAAATCAATTACATAGTCATCTAATTTATATGCATCAATTAGAGTTGTGCCTGGCTTAATATCTGTATCTATTTCTAAAAGCCCTTCGTGTGAGTCTCCAAATGCTAATTCTTTAGGGCTAGCGAGCATACCATTACTTACAATTCCTCTAAGCTCTCTGGCCTCTAAAACAATCTTATCTTTATTGAAAGTAGATGGCACTGTAGCCTTTGGAGGAATCCAAACAGCCAGCATTCCCGCTCTAACATTTGGAGCGCCACACACTACCTGGATTAAGCCTTGGTCATCTCTTTGAACATCCTTAATATATCCACCGTCATCAACCCTACAAACGTTGAGTTTGTCAGCTTGCTGGTGTTTAATGCATTCTTTAACCTCAACGATAACTATGCCTTTGTATTTATCGCCAATATATTCATACTCCTCAACGGCACCTAATTGTGTACCGATTTTAGAAATTAATTCATCGATAGATAAATCAACATCAGTAAATTCCTTAATCCAATTCAAGCTTATCTTCATTAAAACTGCCTCAAAAATTCAATTTTTCCGCTCATGAAATGCCTAATATCTTCAATCCCGTATTTCATCATCACCAATCTATCAATTCCAAATCCCCAGGCAAAACCTGTATATTCTTCAGAATCAATACCTGCCATTTTAAGAACATTCGGGTGAATCATTCCACACCCACCAAGTTCTATCCAGCCAGTTTGGCTACATACGTTACATCCTTTTTTCTGACAAAAAGGACAAGACAAAACAAACTCAAAACTTGGCTCAGTGAAAGGGAAATAAAATGGCTGAAGTATTAGCTCCATTTTTTGGCCATAATACTCTTCTAGAAATGTCTTGAATGTAGATATTAGATGCCCCGTATTAACACCTTTATTTACATAAATACCCTCAAGCTGATAAAAAGTATGGCCATGCCGGGCATCAACATCTTCGTTTCGGAATACTCGCCCAGGAACTACAACTGCAATCGGATTTCCTTTTTCTAGATCTTCTTTTCCGGCTTTTAGTATTCTGTTTTGCATAGTTGAGGTCTGTGCAGGAGCAATCAAACCGTCTTTGGTCATAAAAGTATCAAAGTCATCTCTCGCTGGATGGCCTTCAGGAAAGTTGAGACTTTCAAACATATGATAGTCATCATCAATCTGTCTGGACTCAACAGCAGTAAAACCCATTCTATAAAAAATACCGAGCACTTTATCAAGTTCCACCATTAAAGGATGCTTACTTCCATAAATAGATGACAGAAGTTTGGGGTGCTTTTCTGGCGAAACATTGATATCTGTTGGTGCGCTGATATCAATTTGCTCTACATCAGAAGAACTGTTGGCAATATCTTCGAGGATTACTTCTAATTCATTCTTCAAATCGTTTATTTCTTTACCAAATTTCCCCCTGTTTTCAGAATCCATTTCCTTGAGTTTTGAAAAAAGTGAGTTGAATTCAGGAGCACGCAATATAGCCTTACCGTCTTTAGTAATTCTTTCTTTGTCTTTTAATTTAGACGCAACATCTTGAATTTCTGGATATGAGTAGTTCATAACTTATGGATAAAGTATACCAGTAAAAGAAACAGCTAAAAATCTTTTATTTGGCAAAATTACATTAGTTTTTAGTTTATAATAAGAATAATCAGTATGTTTGATATTAAATACGAAAAAATAAAAAATCAACTAATCGAAGAAGCTACAGAAATTTTGGCTTCTAATTACAAAAATAATATTACCGTGCCCTCGAATATTCTATATCCACACCAATGGTTTTGGGATAGTTGTTTTATAGCAATTGGACTTAGACATATTGACATCGAAAAAGCCAAGTCTGAACTCACTAACTTAGTTAAAGGACAATGGAAGAACGGCATGATTCCCAATATTGTATTTGGAAATAACAATGGTGGTAGAAAAATTTCCAACATTTGGCGTTCCCAAGTGAGTCCATTTTCACCAGATAATGTATTTACGAGCGGAATTACTCAACCTCCTATGCTTGCTGAAGCAGTGTATAAAGTAGGCGAAATGTTAGACAAAAAAGAAAGAAAATTATGGTTTGGTATGATGATCAATCATATTATTGACTATCATCAATGGCTTTACTTAGACAGAGATCCACATTCTGAGGGCTTAGTGCTATTACTACATCCATATGAATCTGGCATGGATAATTCTCCACCTTGGATGGGTGAGCTTCATAAAAGTTTCACCCCAAAATGGATTAAGTACACAGAGAAATTACACCTTGATTTTATCTATAATTTTTTCAGACTTGATACCAAATTCGTTAATAAATTCGAACGTATGAGTAATGTTGATGCTATGAGTCTATACAGTCTTCAGATAAATATGAGAAAAAAGCAATACAATACGGAGAAAATTTTAGGACATAACTCTTTTGCAATTGAAGATTTAGCATTTAATTCAGTATTAATTAGAGCTAATGATTATTTGGAAAAAATTTCAGACTTCATAGACAAAGAAATTCCCAAAAATCTAAAAAATAATATTAAAAAATCAAGAAGCGCCATAGATAATCTATGGGACAATGAAAATGCTGAATATTTTTCGCGAAATTTCGAAACTCATAAGTTTATAAAAATATCATCTATCTCGTCTTTGCTCCCTCTATATAGTGGGGCAATAACTCAAGAGAGAGCTAATCATTTAGTAAAAACTCTTGAGTCACATGATAAATTCAGTGTACCTTTTCCAATACCTACCGTTCCAGTTAGCTCTGAATGGTTTAGTCCTATGAACTATTGGCAAGGTCCTACGTGGATAAATATGAATTGGCTTATAATTGAAGGCCTAAAAAATTACGGATTTGACGACCATGCAGATATTTTAATAAAAAAGACGCTGGAGCTTGTTGAAGCTGGTGGTTTCTCAGAATATTTTGATCCAATCGATGGGCGACCGCTGGGTATTGATAATTTTTCCTGGACTGCGGCCCTAACTATAGACCTACTATCTAGTGACTAATCTTCTTCTAAACTAGGCTTATCTAGAAAAATTGGATCAACAGATTTTTCACCACCACTGATTTTGACAATATCTTTATCTATTTTACCAAGCTCATGATGAGCCTTATTGTAGTGATTGACTGTGGTTTTAAGGCTGCCTCCAAGACTTTGCATAAAACCTTCGTAGGCAACTAAATGTCGACCTAGTTGACCAACTCTTTCCTGTATTTCCTTTGCCTGCTCTTCAATTTCAAGTCCTCTAAGTCCCTGAAGTACTGTTTGAAGATACGCCATAAATGTTGTTGGACTAACAATAATTACATTTTTCTGCCTAAATGCATATTCGATTAAATCACTAGCATTTGCGCCAGAGCTACCAACTTTATTTATTAATAGATCGTAGTATATAGCCTCACTTGGAATGAACATAAATGCATAGTCCATAGTGCCTTCGCTAGGTCTAATATATTTCGAAGTCTCATCAATTCTCTTTTTTAGATCTGACCTAAACGATGCATTAAATGTACTTTTATTATCTTTATCTTTTTCATCAATTAGTCGATTATAGTTTTCAAGACTGAATTTGCTATCTACAGGTAGCAATTTGCCTTTATCCAAAACCACAACAGCATCAACGGTTTCACCGTCTTTGAATTTATACTGAAGCTTAAAACCTCCGGGAGGTAAAACATTTTCTAAAACTGATGATAAGTAATACTCACCTAATACTCCGCGTTGTTTAGGGTTTTGGAGTACATTTTGGAGCGTTTTAAGATCATCCGCAACACCAACTACTCTTTTATTCGTTTCATCTAATCGGGTGAGTCTTTCGGTAACATCTGCAATTAATTTTGAGCTCTCCGAAAACTGCTTTTGTATTGAACTACTCATTAGTGCATGGTTTTTGTCAAATCTCTCAGCTAGCTGAATCTCTAAATTTTCTTTTAATTTAGTTACATTTTCGCTAAGAATGTTTAAATCTTGTTTAAGCATTAAGCTTGAATCACCGACATTTTGGTTTTTGAGCTTAAATATAATATATAGGGTTAGAAATATACAAAACCCTCCGAGCAATATAACCACAATATTCATAAGCTAATTATACCAGTTAACTAAAAAAGACCCGAGCTTTCTGCCCGAGTCTTATTTTTTTTGGGGAAGCCTCACACTTCCTACTTATAGCTTATGCTTTAGTCATTTTTTGTCAATATTTTTGACACTTTTTCCCATGGAAAATCTTTCTTACCAAAATGACCGTTTCTAGCAGTCTCCTTATATATAGGTCTTTTCAAATTGAGACTGTCAACAATATTTTTGACCGATGGGGATAGTAGTTGAGCGGCAATCTTATTAAGCTTTTCAATATCTATCTTCTCAGTTCCAAAAGTATTGATTTCAGATAGCACCGGATACTTTGCGCCAATGTAGTAAGCAAGACTCACTTCTACTCTATCGGCAAGCTTGTTAGCTACTATATTCTTAGCAATATATCTGGCAGCATAGGCACCAGATCTATCCACCTTACTTGGATCTTTACCAGAGAATGCCCCGCCACCGACTCTTGAATACCCTCCATAGCCATCAACAACAATCTTTCTTCCAGTGAGGCCACAATCTGAGCTTGGTCCAGGAGTATTCCAGACACCAGTACCATTTATGACAATTTTATCGCTAGATATCGTATAGCCATATTTATCCAGTATCGGATTTATGACCTTATCAGTAATATCTTCTCTAACTTGATTAAGTTTTATATTCTCATCATGAGGAACGGCTATGGTTACGTGCTCAATTCCTATTGGGTTATCATTCTCATCATATTTAACAACCACCTGGGCTTTCCCATCTGGTCTTAAATATTTTATGCTGTTATTCTCACGAAATTCGTCAATCAGGGCCGTTAACTCATGCGCAATCGTGATTGGAAGTGGCATAAATTCTTCAGATTCATTAACTGCGAATCCAAACATCATGCCTTGATCTCCCGCACCGTCATTGTCTACTCCTACCGCAATCTCGATTGACTGAGTGTGTATATAGTTTTCGATTGGAGATTTATAGCTAAAGCCCCATTCAGGGTGAATATACCCAAGTTCTTTGATTGTTTGGCTGGCAATCTTTTCAAAATCTACTTTTGCGAATGATGACACCTCTCCTGCGAGAACTATATGATCATTGGCAACAAGAGCCTCAACAGCTACTCGACCATTTGGATCTTTAGCTAGTACCGCATCAAGAATCGAATCACTTATCTGATCACAAACCTTATCTGGATGCCCCGAACAAACTGACTCGCTTGCAAAATATTTTACCTTTTTTGACATAAAAAAACCTTTCTGTCCGAATTAGACGAGAAAGGAGTCTGCATTTGCAAATATCTTCCCCGTCTTCATGGACGGGCTAGATGGAGCACCAACACTTTATTAAAGCAGGTTGCCGGTAGATCGATGAGCTAGAACTCTCCCTACACTCTATATATTTTTAAATTATTAAAGTATTACCATTATAGCATAAATAAAATCTATGATAAATCTTAAAATTTAGGTATAATACCATCTGTTAATGGGAATTGGCCAAGCGGTAAGGCACTGGGTTCTGGTCCCAGGATCGGGGGTTCGAATCCCTCATTCCCAGCCACGATTTTTAAATACTACGATATTGTTTCGTAGTATTTTTTATTTGCGGTAAATATCTTTTCTATGCTGCACCAGTAGGATAATTATTTGCTTATCCTCAACATCAAAAAGTACGCGATAATTTCCAATACGATACCTGTACTGTGCATCGGCAGGCCGTGTTAAAGCCTTAGCTAATGAAAGAGGATCTTCCAAGCTTATAAAATATTCAAATTTTAAACGAAGTCTTTTTCTTATTTGTGGTGTTAATTTTTGGATAGATTTAACTGCCGTCTTTGTGTAGACAATGGTATAGCTTGCCATTATATGTCTCCAAAAACCTCATCATGACTAAAGTAATCCTTGCTTTCCCGAGCTTCTTTTATGAGCTTGAGGTAAGCGGGATCGGAAGCTGCCAATAGGTCTTCGAGCTTATCTAAATCTATGATAGCTTTTTCTTTCTTACCTCTTCGTGTAACTATTAAAACCTCATCATTCTTAATAGAATCGAGTGAATCAGCTAGATTAGTTCTTAGTTCTGAAACGGTCAATGTCTTGTTGCCCATCCTGTTACCTTTCTGTTAGTTTATTACGTTTGAATTGTACGTTTTAATTGTACAAATGTCAAGTAGCTTATGTTAGTTTGAATCCCTTATCCCCAGCCAGATGCAGCACAACAGTAGTAGACCTATATACCTCATAATATTTTATAAACTCTGTAACTATAATCGAATCCTAATTGCCCTCTACTACAGCTACGCTTACTTTCTATATATTTCTTTGCGATGCCCAACCCGGATAACTTGTACAAGAAGTTGTTTGTTGTGAATCTCATAGATCACTCTGTAATCGCCAATACGTTTCCTATATGCCCTTTGCCCTGTTAGGTGGTCAACGCCTTTGGGATATGGATCATCGCCAAGCAAATAGATCTTTACCAAGATTCTCTCGGCCTGCTTTTTATCGAGATTTCTTAATTGTTTTTTGACGCTCGACTTGAGCTTTACTTCGTATTTCATCAACGTTTAATCCCAAATCCTCAACGAATTTTTCAAACATTACAAATTCGTCCTTACTATTACGAGCGTCTTGTAGGGCAGTAATATCTGCCATATCTTCAAGATACTCAAGTAGCCTTTCGTTAATAAGGGCAGATAGGCTGCGGTCATCACGCAGTGCATAGTATTGAACACTTTTCTTGATTTTAGGATCAAGGTATATTGTCGTCTTTTCATTACTTACTTTCATACATACATTGTACCTTTATGACGTCATAACGTCAATAATAATTTTAATTGCAATAATGTCTATTATGGCTCGCTAATACTGATTTCGGCAGAAGTGGATAGTAAGCTAGTAAGAAGCGAGTCCGAAAGACCGGATGGTAATACTATGGAAGGTTCGAGTCCCTCATCCCCAGCCACGATTTGTAAATACTACGACATTGTTCCGTAGTATTTTTTTATTTAACTTTAATTTTATTAAAATGATCTGCTGGACTACGAGGTATATATTAAATTAATGCTTATGATATAATTTTAGTATGAATAAGACTAAAAATACAAGTGACATAGAATATAAAAAACTTAGAAAATGGAACATTCGAGCAGGTAGCCTTCACTTCCTTTCGTTAATTGGGGTGGTTTTACTTGCAAATAAATTTTCACTTCCTGTAGTAGCTACCTACATGACAGGCCCTCCGGGATCGAACCTATCAACTGGGCCGATAACTTTGTTTTCAGTTAGAATGGCATATACGATTGGTCTGTTCTTGGGATTATCGGCCTTCTTTCACTTTTTGATAGCATCAAAATATGTTTTTCCAAGATACATTGAAGGATTAAAGAATAAACGAAATTATTTCAGATGGGTTGAATATTCTTTAAGTTCTACGATCATGATATTCGCTATTGCTCAGCTCAATGGCATCAGTAATTACGCTACCCTCCTCGCCATCTGTGGAGTAAATGTTTCAATGATACTTTTTGGGTGGTTACAAGAAAGATATGCAAAGCCGGGTGATAAGCAGTGGTTACCCTTTATATTTGGTTGTATTGCAGGCATCATTCCCTGGATAATATTCACCGTTCAGCTAATTACTCCGATGAACACCTCGAGTACTCGAGCACCAGGATTCGTTTACGGAATAGTAATTTCCCTCTTCCTACTATTTAACTGTTTTGCGATTGTCCAGTTCTTACAATATCGGGCAAAAGGAAAATGGGCTAACTACCTTCGTGGTGAAAAGGCATACATTATCCTAAGTTTTGTAGCTAAATCTCTTCTTGCTTGGCAAATCTTTGCAGGCACTCTTGCTGCTAAATAATACTTCAATAGATCGTTAACTATTCGTTTGTGTACCGTTTAGGTTTAAATATAATCCAGAATAATAATCCAGATAATCCTATGAGCAGACTAGCAGTAATCACCGTAGCAGATGTATTAATAGTTGCTACGTAGCCGGCTATAATTGCTGGTATAGCCTGTGCCAAAGCACTGACACTAGTATTGATTCCAAGAGATTCACCCTGGATTTCTTTAGGCGTAACTCGGCTAACAATTGTAGGAAGAAATGCGTTAGATAGACCTATAAATAGGGCTAAGATCGGAGGGATTACGAATAGCCATTTATGCTGACCGTTCGGTATTAAAAGATATGAAAGTAACGTTATCCCTGCGCCAAAAAAACTGTACCTAAGAACCTGATAATCTTTGAATCTTTTAGATATTATGCCTATTAATCCGCCCTGTACCAATGCAGTCCATACGCCGAAATAAGCAAAATAGTCACCGGTGTTCCCCTGCGTAAAGCCAAATCTTACGGCCAGAAAGATTGCGAAGAAAGTAGTGAAAAATGTGAAGCCAGCATTGAATAGAAATGTAGATGGAGTAATGTTCCTAAGACCAGAATTCGTAAAGGCTTTTATAACGTTAGTGAATGACTCTAAAATATGAATCTTAAACTTAGTGGTTTTCTTCTTGATAGTTTCTGGCAAGAACTTAATGACAACTAATGCATTTATTGCAGACAGGATAGCTGTGAACCAAAAAGCTGTTGAAGCGCTAAACCAACTAACAACATGAGGATCAGCTAATTTACCACCAACATAAGGGCCAAAAATAAACCCAAGACCAAATGCTGCACCAACCAGTCCAAAGTTTCGTGCCCTATTTTTCGGATTACTTATATCTGATATTACCGCCTGCGCAACGGAAATATTTCCTCCGGTAATACCATCGACTATTCTACTGGCAAACATGAGTGGTATATTTTTAGTAGCAACACCTATTGCAAATAACATATAAGATACCGAAGTTCCTATAATTGAAACTGTAAGCACAATCTTGCGACCATATCTATCTGATAGTTGCCCGAGAATAGGAGCCGCAAAAAACTGAGCAAGCGGATAAGCAGCGCTCAACCAGCCAAGTAAAATAAAACCATCCGCTATACTCCAGCCAGATGGGGTTATGCGGTATGGGCTATGCGGTAATACAAGTAAGGGAAAAACAGGTATAAGAATACCTACTCCTAGCATGTCTATGAATATTGTCGAAAATACCGCGAGTAAAGGATTACCTTTTTTATTCATAAACTTATTGTACTTCAGTGAAAGCCTATATTGTAGTTATTTATTAAGTACGTAATATAAAGCTTAACCTTGCGATAAATTTATTATGTAATATTATTATTTGATGCAAAACGAATCCATTCCATTTATTTCTAATGGATTAGACAGAATAAAGATAGGCATCGCAGATGTAGGTGCTCCTTTATTTAATGATGTTATCCAGATACATGCTACTGAACAAAATGACAAAACTAGATTGCTGGTAAGCAGAGACAAATCTGATGTTATTGAAGTATGTCGTCAAGATGGGCAGTTAATGCAGGCCGAGATTAATGAAGTATTTCAATCAGATTTGGGAGTCTTAGAAAATAGACGAAAAAAAGTTTTTGAAGATCCGATTAGTAAGCTATTTTTTATGAATATAGCATCGTCAGAATATAGTAATTTTTGGGTTGCTACTGCTCCAGGTTTATTGATACCAAATATTGAATTGCTTCAAACTTTTGCGGCAGTCATTGGAGAAAATGCTAGGAACAAGCAAAATAAACAAGCTCTGGATTTAAAAAGATCATTGGGTTCAATTTCTAAAAACTACAATTGAATATTTTTCTTCCATGAGACTTTAATAGTAAAGTAATTTGTTGAATTCGGTGATATTTTTAACTATTCACTATGAAGCTAATTTCATTTCTTCTTAAAAAACCAGGTGTCCAAGGTGGGTTATATCTAGATACTGTTGGCTCTCCGGATAGTTTAACTTTATTTTCAGCTGCCCAATCTTTCAATTTAATTATTATCGAATTTATCTTGGCTTCGGCCGTATAGCCAGAAAAACTTATTGCTATTACTTCATGAGCTGGGACTTGTTTAATAATCACAGATTCGTTATTCGGGTTTGGTAAATTTTTTAATGAGTATTTTGAGGGCATTGTGAAAGATGTGACAAATGAATGATTGTCAATTTTGGTCGATGCGACTGGAACCGTCATAGCTATCTTTTCGGATAATTGCTTTTTTTCACTTATCACGGGTGCTGTCATTGCTATCTTTGCCTGAGTGGTATTATTTCCAAAAATATAGTCTGCAAGTAAACCGAATGCATCACTACCTGCTGAATTATAGCCAGTTGCTTCAAGCTCTACACTTGCAGTGATATAAGGCTCATAATTTCTGAGCTCAATGCGGCCATCTTTTTTAAGTACTTTGTATTTCGGTGTTTCAACTGCCATACAATCATCATAGCAGTATCATAGAGTAAAGGAGCTATTTTCTATGGTTTCTCTTAATTAGACTTGCACCAACACCGATTGCTACCGCAGAAAATGCTACTAGAGACGGGTATCTCAATCGAGCTTCAAGTTGTTTTCTTTCGTTATTAAGTGGGCCAACAACATGTTTTGACTCTTCATCCCTCAAAGCAGAAATCCTACATCTTGTAGTGTGAATATTCATAGCAAGAATTGATGCACCTAAAACGCGCGACACGCTCTTATTTTGACCAAAAGCAATATTAATTCCAATTAAGGCTGAGCGAACAGGCCTAGTTCCAAGTCCATTCTCTTTCACGACTATGTTATTAGATTCTGCTTTTGCCCTTACAGTAGCTGGTAGAGCGGAGGTAATACCTGCAAGAATATTTATTGCTGCTCCTAGTTTGTCACCGTTTTCCATTGACCTACTAGCAACTCTGAAACAATCATATGTCTCGACTGTTTTATCCGAAAGCGTATCATATAAATTACCACGGAGATTAGTTGGCTCTCCAACCTCTGCAGCTCTAATATTTGCTAGATTACCATCAACTCCATCGGCCAATTCAAATGCAGTATAGCCCAAAATACCAGCAATTTTATTTAATGGCTGTCCCTCTGACTTAATTATTGCTTCAGTTGAAGCAATCGAAGCTACAGCTCTAAAGATTGTCAGTTGATTTGCCGTAAGATCCGGGAAGCGACTATGGATCACTTCAGCTGTTTTGTAAAAATAATCCTTTGTCGCTTCTCTAAGCTGGCTATTTTTTGGATCGGCTTCAGGCATCGATACATACTCCGCTAATAATTGACTTTATATTTATAATACACTGATTTGGACTTTTTAGATATTTTGTATCTTAAATATGTTATATGAATTATAGTTTGGTTATAGCGCAATAGAATACTAAAATAGACTCATGCAAGAAGATTTTGTTCTACCGACCAATGAATACAAACTACCTGAGTATGATGATCAAGATAAAAAACTTGGCCCTAATCAATTAGAGATAGTTAAGACGCAGCTAAATGATTTCGAAACAGTGTCTGCCTTAAGCATCACCAGCGAGCTTAAATCATCGCTTAGCAGTGGAAATGCTACCTTACCTGCCGGCACCCTGGTTCATGGCACAACAATTGATAGCATTGCTAGTATTGCTAAGCATGGTGTTATGAGTGGTGAATTCTTTGGTAAACCGGAAGATGGTGAAACTCATTACTGTGCAGATTTTTATAAAGTCCGTGAAGATTCAGCTATTGCATCATATACAGAATTTATTAGTAGGCCCGAGGAGTCATCAAGCCTAAAAATGCAATCTGCGGAATCAAAAAAACTACCATCGGATAAAAGAGGCGGTGATTATATCTCTATAATTGTTGACCCTAAGATTCCAGAAGTTCAGGGACTAATTGAAGCTGATCCATATAAGTCCGATACTGATGCATTATTTGAAGGAATAGTTAACCTCGAATCCCTGCCTGCAGAAAAAGGATCAAAAAAAGCCGAGCGCTTATCGTCAATTCTCGTTGGCATGCCTGCAAATACAATTGCTGGTATTATTGTTGGTAATAATATAGCTGTCGACCTTGAAAGGATTGAATTAATTAAGAATTCTTTTAACAACGGCGTCGCCATCTATGATATTCAAGGTAACCCAATCTTTCTACCTGAAAATACTGAATCTAACTAAGCAACATTTACAGTCTCACCGCCCATTTTATTGGCAAAGAAACTGTCGTGTGAAATATATATCACTGCGCCATGATAAGTCTTCATGGCATTTTCAAGTTCTTCAATACTTGGTAGATCAAGGTGATTTGTTGGCTCATCCAAAATAAGTATCTGCGGGTCATTAATTAGCATCGAGATGAGCTGGATTCGAGCCTTCTGGCCACCACTCAATCTACTGACTGTCATTTTTCCATCAGTAGCTGGATTGAATAAATAGTCACTCATAAGTTGCTTAACTTTTTGTTGGCTTATTGGTTGTTTCTTATCTCTAAGGATTTGCTCTAGTGCATCTTCGAGTGTTAATTCTAAATATTGATGATTAATTTCTTGTTCGTATAGTCCAATCTTAATTTCTTTCTCAACTTCAATTACACCGGCAAAACAGTCTGAACTGAGGTTTTCAGAATTTGCTGTGGCCATAATCGCCTGAACCAACGTAGATTTACCTGCACCATTTCTACCATTCAGCCTGAGCCTTTCACCTTCATGCATCATGAAACTTATATCTGAAAACAAAGGCGTACCATTATATCCAAGACTAATTTTATCTACTTTAAGCAATCGACGCCCATCTACAACTGCATCTTTCTTACGCGCAGTAACTTTAATATTCTTGGCTTTATGTTTTTCGTAAGATGCAGCAAGCTTTGTGCTCATATTGCTTGCAGACTCTTGGTCAATCCAGAAAGATGGCTTCTTAGTATTCTTAAGTGAATTAAGCTCAGTTATTGCTTTTTGTTCCTGAGATTTAAATCGCTTAATAGTTCCTGGATTCCTAGCTTTCTCTTTCAATCTCCTAAAGCGAATGATGTCATCTTCTAGATTTAAAATTCTTTTTTGGGTTATATCATATTCATTAACCTGATTGGTGATCTGACTAGTATTAGATTTTAGATAACTCTCGTAATTACCTTTATAACTGAAGCATTTACCGTCACGGATCTCTATTATCCTGTCAACAACGCTAAGAACATCTCGGTCATGCGAAATAACCAAAATTGATTCTTCTGCCCCTCTCATCCACTTAACGAATGAGGCCTTAGCAATATAGTCCATGTGGTTTGTAGGCTCGTCAATTAGGGCTATATCTCCCCTACTACGCTGAACTTTGATTAGCTCAACCATTCTTTTCTGACCACCACTTAAAGACCCAACTTTTTGGTGCATTTTATCGGCATCTATTTGGTAATTATCAAATGCCTGTTTAATCTCATCCTCAATTTCGTAATAATCCAGTTGCCCAAATCTTTCAAGCGCATCAGAAAATACAGCTAGTTTTTTAGAATCATCTCCCATGATGTCTGGATAGGTATCAATAATATGAGTGAGTCTAGCGTATTCTGGTAAGTCACCCTGGATGTACTCTAGAACTGTTTTATCATCGAAGGCATGATGCTCCTGACGGGATCCAATGAGAACTGTATCTTTCTTTATTTTTATATGTCCTGAGAAATCCTTATCTTCACCCATCATAATATTGAAAAGCGTACTCTTTCCAGTACCGTTTCTACCTATTACTCCGACTTTTTCATTTTCTTGGACTTCAAAAGAAAGATCCTTATATAGAATCTTGTTTCCGAAAGATTTTTCATTTATTTCAACGGACATTATCATAGTAGCTATTATATGCGACCTCTAGAAGAATACCTAGTAATGAAATAAAACTAACTAATTGTAAATTGTATATAATAGTTATAGAGCGCGAGTATAAAAGTAAATAAGGAGATGTATTGAATAGCGAATCATTAAGATCAAAGATGCATATACAACATTCAGCACTTAGCAATATGGTTTCTGCTGGAACTATAGCTGTGGAACTATCTAAAGAAACTACCCCAAAGATTGATGAGCAATTCTTGAGTATTGCTGAGAGAGTTTCAGCTGCTGATGGGTCACTATTTAGCGTTATTGGCAAAGAAGCTCTAATTGGATCTATGCGTCCAGATGGAATTAAACATAATCTTACCTATTTAAAGCCAAATCCCATCTCAGATGAAGAAGTAAGGAATGTTATTAGCCTTGAAGATCTAATGCTTGGACAACAAATCCCGGGACTTAAGGATAAGTTTGCTGATTACATCGATAGGCACGATATCTTCAGCCAATTGCAACCGAATAAAGATAAGCCTGGCAAAAAGTTTCTTATAGTTAGTAATCATCTACAGCTACCAGATCAAGGATTCACTCTAGGTTTTTTCCATAAAGTAGCTAGAGATCAAGGTATAGATAGACTAGAAAATTTTTCAACAGCAGTAATCGGAAGAGTGATAGGTTATTTTCAATTTGGTGGACTAAATGTTATAGATGACGTTCTTAGAAAAGTTGGAAGCGTACTTAAAACATTTCCTAGTGGTGGCAGTGAAGCACTGAGCACTGAACAAGAAAAGCTCATGATCTTTAGAGGAATATGTAATCATCACACCAAACAAGCATTCCATGAAATTATTAATTCACGACAAGGTCAGCTAATATTCATGGCTCCAAGTGGAGAACAAGACAAATATTCTAAAGAAAATAATGTAGTTACAATGTCGGCTTTTTCAAAATCGACAAGTCAGCTCATGATTGATGCCTGTAATGACGGTGCAATAGTGATGCCAGTCTTCGTAGATTATGGTGCTGATGCAAGCATTGTAGAGTTCATAGAGCCCAGACAGGTCAAAAATATGGATGACTGTAGGGAAGTTGGTAAAGAGATTGCGAGAACCGGCTCAATTCAAAGAGGTATTGCTAGTGTAAAGTTTCCAGATATCAAAAGATTCAAAGTCCCAATTGAATATTCATAGATAATATAATCTGGTAGTATAATTATTACTATAGAACGGAGAGTAACTTGATTAACTTTACAAAAAGATTAGATAAGGCTATTAGAATTTCAGCCTGGTGTCATGAACAAGCCCACGGTCACCGCAAAGGTGGAGATATACCGTATATTATTCACCCATACGGAGTGATGCTTATTGCTAGCAATGTCACCGATAACGAAGATACCTTAATAGCGTGTCTTCTACATGATGTACTAGAAGATGTACCGAATAGCATATACGATGAAAACAAAATGAGGGCAGACTTTGGAGATAATGTAACTAAAATCGTAATGGATGTGACAAAAGATTCTACGCTGAATAACTGGTATGGTACTTCTAAGGCTTATCTACATCATCTTGAATTTGAGGCCTGTGATGAGGCAATAGTAGTCAGTGCTTCAGATAAGATTCATAATCTAGAATCTACTCTTTTTGACTATGAGGATATTGGAGATAAGCTCTGGGACAGGTTTACTACTAAGAATTTGTCCGATCAGATTTGGTGGTATGAATCAGTATATAAAGTAGTAAGTAATCGAGATGTGCCTAACCATTTATTAGATAAATTAGCTGAAGACATCAAAGTTCTTATACGAATTGAACAATAGAAAGCTTCCTAAATATTATAGCCCCATGTAACCTTTCATTATGTCGCCAACGACGCAATCAAGCTGTCCATTTGCTCCCATTGGGAATTGGCCTTTTTGTAGACCATTACCATAGACCTTTAATTAAATAACCGCATTACATGTAGCTTGACCAAATGATCCGTCTACCCACAGATTAGGATTAATTGGTGTAGAATTTAATTTATTAGCGATTTTCATATTTCGTAAATTATCTCTACCACCATGGGAATGTACGTCCTTGGGCTGGATCATACCTAGGTGGTGGAGTTTGATAGTTTTGGCCATTCCATTGGAAATGATCTATAGGTTCATTTAGTCCTTGACTTCTTACAAAATAATTAACGTCTACTGTTTCATATTCATGTTGACAATCGTTGAAAGTAAACCTTCCTCCGTATCCATTTGGTGTAGTTGCCTCCCAGCTTGTGCCAGAACCATTTGTTGGTCTATACCATATCATGCAACTTGCGAATACCACATTACTTAGTGGAGGAGTAGTTACTATAACACCTCCGCCACCAGAGCCACTACTATCACCGCCGCCATAGCTTCCACCGATTCCGTACCCGCCGCCGTAGTCTATGGGGCTAGGGGCTGGAGGGTACATAGGCCATATTTGAGTATTTGATGAGGTTTTTATAGTAATTACTCCTGATGAATCAATTGACATAGTATCCCCAGGATTACCATTCGTACCCGTAGACCACAGTACTTGGTTGGTAGAAGAGTAAACTACGAAATTCCCATCACTTTGGAATATTGCATATGCACCTGGATTATTGTCGGTACCAGTTGACCAGTATGAAACGCCATTTGATCCGTATTCCACTAGGTTACCATCAGTTTGCATAACTAGGTTATAACTGTTGTCAGGTGTTTGTAGGAGCACGCTATTACCCTTATATTGTGCGTCTTTTGGACTTATATTATTCGTTACTTGGCGAGCGGGAGCAGGAGGAGGTGGAGGAGGTGCAGTTGTCCAAACTTTATGATTCTTATTTCCTAGAATTATATATCCCGCATTACTTAGGGTCATAATATCATTTTGAAAACCAATAGTATTTGTCTGCCATATTAACTTTGCGTTCTGATTATATATAACAAGATTTCCATCATTTCTTAATGTTGCGTAAGCACCTGCATGGCCACTAGTACCAGACTCCCACTTTGAGTGATTACTTTTAATGTTGTAGACTACTAAATTTCCATCTGACTGCATTACCATTTTGTATTTATTGTTTGATGAAATTAGCTGGTCATTGCTCGTAAGTTCTTGACCGCTCAGTAGATATGCTACGGTTGCGCCTTTTGAAGTAGGGGTATTAGCGTTAGCAACTGAACACTCAGGTATTGAACTAATATCTACTGTGGTAGATCCTAGATCATTCTTAATTTTAGCGAATGCATTACTTGTTGAAATTCCGAATGTTACATTCATGTTTTTACTAGGGATGATACTAAGTGCAGCTGACGTACCGTTTACCCACTCAGTCGTACCTCCAGTCGAGCTATCCTTTGATCCAGCTACAACTTTCCCTGACTCAATATAGTATGTTGATATACTACCATCAAAACCTGTCGCAACATTTAGCGGACTTAGATAAGAAGCTACAGTATCAATTTTCGTAACTTTACCATTTGTTTTTTCACTACAGCCGATTATTACAAAGTCATACGCATACTTAGTTTTAATTGTAGTAATAACCTTACTGCCTCCAGGTGCAGTAGGCAAACTCTTAGCACCATATATAGGAGCTGGGGTTGTTGACTTAGAGCTCACAGTCTTAGAATCAGCAGCACTTGGAGTAGTTCCACTGCCTGGAGTGGCAGTATTTCCAGGTGTTGGAGTAGTTCCACTGCTACTTACAGTAGTAGTACATGGAACAATAGTGCCAACATTTATTGCTGGTGAGAAATACAAAGTGTCATGTACTTTTGGTGTAGAAAATGCATTAGAGTATGAAATGCTAAGGTATATTTTAGAGCCAGCTGCAACAGGTGTAGATAAATGTGTTGTGACCTTATTGAACCAAGTTTCAGTTGAGCTGTAGCTATCTGCAGTACCACCAATTACGTATGTAGGATTATTATAATCTGGCAATGTTCGTCCATGGTCAAAGCCCGCCTTAAGTAGTTGACTTGGATCTTTAGTAGTAGACACAAAGAACGAGCTTACTCCACCATCAAAACCTTGATTTACACCAGAAGAAGTAATACTAGCAGTTGATGTTAATGAAGTTGGGGTCGCCATACAACCAGTTATATTATATGAGCCTAAATATGGCGTATCTATTGTAGCAAGCACCTGATTTCCAGCATGAGCCGTCTTAGTTGATTTTGTAAATACATAGTAACCAACTCCAGAGATTGAAGCGATTACTAGAACTAACAGGAACATTTCTATGTGAGAAAAGCCTCTGTTGTTTAGTTTTTTGATCATTATTTTGTTTTTCTTTTAATTTTAGTATATGTGAACATATTAATTCATTGGTATTTATAATGCAAGTGCTTACTCAGGTTGGTATTAGCTCGAGAGACTTAAATCTAAAATTGTGTTTATGAGTTCTGCGTGACTCCAGACTAGTGGTGCTACTGAAATAGGCTTTCCATCATTTGGGTTAAATTGTTCACTCAAAACACCGCTCAAAAGACTATATTTTAGCGACAAATCAATCAGATCCACTCCTTTGTCTACAGACCCCATACCAATGTAGTATTGAGCTATCCATAGAGTGGTAACGTGCCACGGGTTACCTAGTATCGGTGGCTTAGATTCAAAGTAATGATCATTCTCATACCTCACAGCTCCACCAATAGGTGTTTTCTTGATAAGCTTTGTGTTTATAGACTCTAGGGTTTTATGGATTTTTTCGGGGGGTATTATATTTTGCCCGAACATCATTCCTCCATAAAAGCTCGAAACATCTAGAACTTTATCCATATCTAGGGAGTTATTTTCATTAAGATAGAAACCTTTAACAAAATAGCCAAGTTTTTCATCATAAAGTTTTTCTATATTGTTAGCGATTCTCCTTGCTGCACTTTTCCAGCTTAAAGCATCGTCGGGATACTCGAACTTCTCGGCAAACTGTACAGCCACATTTAATGCCTGATATGTAAGCGCTACTGTATAGGTGGATGTTAGAAATTTTTCTTCCCATAGATCATAGCTGGCATGTGGAAGATTTGTTGCATCATCAAAATAAGAAGCCATAAAATTAGCTGCTGGCTTAATTAGGGTTTCGTACAGTTTGTATATGTAGTCCTTATCGTCTGTATAGTAATAGAACTGTCCAAGCATATATATGACAAGTGCGGTTTCGTCTTCTTGAATTGCCAGCTCCTTACGCTTGCCGTGTATCAAAGGGTGCCAGGTGCTGCCTATGGCTTTATCTGGCTGGTATTTATGCATCATAAAGCCATCTGGGCTTAGTGTATCTCTACAAAAATCGAAGAAAGCTTTTGGCTCTTCAGTAAAACCCATCCTAATTAGTGGCCACATTGCATATGCACCATCTCTCGGCCAGACATAGCTATAGTAATCTTTATTGTAGTTATAAATTGTTGAGTCGCACGATGCTATAATTCCACCTCTTTTATCAGTATGAGCCTTAATTATCATCATAGACTTCTTAACAATTGGAAGATATTTTTTGTCTATTTTAGAAAGCTTTGAGTCTGCAATCTTGAACCAGTCATGCCAAGAATTTCTAGTTTTATCTAAGTGCTTTTGTAGCGAATCTAGTTTTATTCGGTTATGGATTTTTTCAGCATTGAACTGATTATCTGATGCAATAATCCAATAATCGACAAAATCGCTGGCTTTAGAGTCTAGGCTTATTGTAAATCCAAGCACTGAATCTATAGCTCCATGCTCTACAGGGTTATTAGAAAGTACCCCGTCTTCAGCATCCTTGAACGTTCCATTGTTGCTTGCTAAATCGTAGTTTCCGATGGCGTACTGATCAAAAGCTTTACCGTCAGATGTTTGACCATAAATAAGTAAGTTATACCTACCTTTGTAATCTAGAATATAGTTATCATCCGGGACAAAGAATGCAGTATCTGCCCTACCTAAGCTAGATATTTCGAACATTTGGTGCATAAAAAATTTAATTGTTCTAGGCTTATCAGAAAGATTAGTAATCTTAATTCTTCTACCAAATACATTGAATTCACTATCTACAAAATCTTCACAAAGCAGTTCAACCTGCATCTCTTTGTTAGTAAGACTAATGCTGCTTATTAGAGCATCAGGATAAAAATCGACTTTGTTTTCCCAGCTATCATCAACCCAAGAAAATTTAGAATCTACCCAAATTCCAATCTTATGACCTAAACCCTTAGAAGAACTTAAGTTTTCAAGACCTACATATGGATAGTAGAAATCCTTAACTAGCCCCTGCTCGTCTAGTCCAACTGTAAGCTGACTATTGCCAAGAATTACTGGTCTGGCCATGACTAAATCTCAATTCCTTTTTCATTTAGTCGGAATCTTAAATCATGCCATGCATTCATAAAGTTTATTGTTGCGTCGTATGGCGTTTTATATGGACTAAAATAAGCGTGAATATCCCCATCATTGAAATATTTAGTACACATATAGTAAAAGTGATCGGAGGTTTGAAGTCTCCGCCAGTCCTCAATTAAACTCCAGTCATCTGTTCCAAGTATTTTTGAAGACAGACTGTATATCGCCTTAATTGCTTGTTGTTGCATGGCATTTCCGAGCCAGGCAGATAGGTCTCTTTCGGTATCTGCCCAGGTTAGTGTTTCTGGAACATCAATAGTGTCCACTACTTTATAGCTATCAATTGCGTCAGATACAGTCATGAAAGTATTATTTTCATCCTTGAGCCAAATCGGGACCATATTTTCCAAGAAATCGAATATTCCAGTATCTTCCCATTGATGCTCGCCAAAGGTTTCATAATCCATGAATAAATTAAAGATTTCCGAGTCCTGGGAATCGTTAATCCAATTTATATACTTATCTGCAGTAAGTGGCCACTCATTCCAGTTCCTATTACCGAATCTAAAAGCAATATCATCAGAAAGCTTATAGTTTTTCATTAGTAGTTTAATATTTTGGGTGTTTATTGGCTTATATAGGTGATTTGAATTTCTCCAGCCAAGCACTTTATCCCAACCTTCGGCCAGAATTCCTTTGTATCCAGATTTATCTGCCCACATAGCAAGATCATTATTGTATGCCAGTTCAGTGTTTCTAAAGACTTTAGGTGTTTGACCAAATACAGACTCTATCTTTTCCCGGTGCATTCTTACCTGAATTTCGAACTCTTGCAAGGAATAGAAAAAAGCTAAGCTATGGTGGTATGTTTCTGCAACTATTTCTACTTTTCCAGTTTCAACAAGATCGACAAATGACTGCAAAACTTCTGGTGCCCACTTTTCTAATTCAGTAATTAAAGTACCAGTAATAGACAAGCTTAGCTTGAAATCGGGATAGATTTTCAGTAAATGTATTAATTTCTTGTTGGTTGGGATATATGATTTCTCGGATACTTTATCTATTATCTTCTGATTACCATTAGGATCTGAATCATCCCAGGAAAAATAGTCATGATTTTTTCCAACTTCAAAAACGGAATAATCCTTAACTCTGTATGGCTGATGGGCATGCAAATATAGGACTATAGATTTTTTCATGCCAGCACCTTTTTATGTTTGGAGTATTCCTTAATTGTAGCTTTTGCAGATTTATCCCAAGTCATAGACATAATTTCTTCTGTGGCCATTTGTCGCATAGTCTTTGCAAGTCCTTCATTTCTCAGGAACCCAACGATTTTGTTGACCATTTCATCCTTATCCCAAAAGTCGACCTTCAGGCAGTTTTTATAGATCTCACTAACTCCAGACTGATAAGAGATTAAAGAAGGTGTTCCGTAGTTTATGGCTTCAAGCGGTGTTATTCCAAAAGGCTCAGATACTGATGGCATCACAAATAGATCAGCAATACCGAAGGCATCTCGCCACTTTTTGCCTCGCTGAAATCCTGCAAATATTACATTCTGCAGTATTCCGAGTTCGGCACTTAATGAAATCAGCTCATGGTACTGGTCACCATCGCCGACTATTAGAAATAAAGTCTTGGGCAAAATATCTACTACATCTTTTGCTGCATAAAGTAGACCTGTAATATTCTTTTGGATAGTTAGTCTGCCCACGTTGGTTACAACTTTATAGCCATTCGATTTTAATAACTCGATGTACTCATATACATTGTCGTTATCAAGCTCACCCAATTCATCAACATCGATACTGTTATGAACGACACTTATTTTTTCTAAAGGAATGTCGTACTCTCGAGCAATAGATTCTTTGGTCATTTGACTAACTGCTATGACCTTATCTGCCATCATCAGTCCAAGGCGCTCAATATCTCGTATCATAGGGTTGCCAGATTCACCACCAGATCTATCTGATTCTATCGAATGAACATGAACTATTAATGGTAGGTTGGTTGCTTGCTTGGCCTTCATAGCTGCCCTAAATGTTAGCCAATCATGGGCATGAATTATATCGTACTCTTTTTCTTGGGCCTTACTGGCAACATAATTTTCATAATTTAATTGCTCACTAGTAACAGCGTGTGTAGAAAGATAATTAGCTCCGTCATAGACATTGAGGTGATGTTTTAGTTTGGTGTAGTTCATCGGAGTCGTGGAATGGATCTTCATAAAATCATTCTCTTGATCAGTTTTATAAGGAAGAACAAACTCAATATCTACATTGTTTTTTGCAAGAGACTTACAAAGCTGAAAACAGGCAACACCTAACCCACCACTGTTGTGTGGAGGTAATTCCCAACCTAACATCAATACCCTCATAGTCGATTTTTGTATTATTGCACCTATTTAATTACTTAAAGTTTACCCAAATAACATAACCTTTTTTACACTTATAATCATATCAAAGAGTGATGGCCATGACTAAATAAAAACTATAAAATATTGTTGTTATTTTTAATTATTTCCCATTCTTTCAATAAGATATCTACATCAGATTTAGAGAATCTGTCTTTTCTTAATTTTTGAATCATTTGTTTTTCGTCCAACCAAATATAGCTAGAAAGTTCATTGTTATCCAGCTCTATTTCTCCATTCTTAAAATTTACCCAGTAACTTTTCCTATCTTGGCCTCTGTATTTAAACTTATCTACAAGTTTTTTAGGCCATTTATATATAAGTCTAATGGTGCTTTTATTAATAATCTCATAATCTAAATTTCCACCAATTTCTTCTCTGATTTCCCGAACTAAAGCTTCTTTTTCGGTCTCTTCAGCTTCAACTCCTCCTTTTACAAAATCAAGTTGACCATCAGGATCAACAACTTTTTGGACCATTAGAAACCTTTTATGAGAATCAAAAATAATGGCAGACACATTGGACCTGTATCCATAATCTTTCATCGCTGACATTATTTAATAAAACCAGCTTTTTTTGCAGCTTGGAGTGATTCGTTAATCTTTGAATGCAAAGGTGAGGGTAGTTTATCTAATGTAAACCAATCTATTTCATCTATCTTGTGAGGTTCATTTATTCTAACCTTGCCTGGATCTACTTTGACTGCGTGGACTAAAGCAACCCAGTGAGTATCTTTTCCTTTGTGTTTTCTTAAAGCATTGAAGGCTTCTAGAAAATTAATATTTATCGGTTTTACGCCTAACTCTTCCTCAACTTCGCGAATTACTGCGTCATTCCAATCTTCGCCAAACTCTAGCGCACCTCCACCAACATCCCATCTTCCCTGCTCATCTCGTGTATTCTGGCTTCTTTTTTGAAGTAAAAAGTTCCCTTCCCCATCATGAACGACAAAAGTTACAGTAACTCCAATAAAGTCTATTCCTCGATGCTGATTCATGCCAGACTCATTACTCTCTCACATGCATTAGAGCACGTATTATTTGAATAGCATTTTTGACAAATTAGTATCAATTTATTGCATGACTTGTTGGCACAATTTTCAAAATTACTTGTTTTACCTTTGCAATGAATACACTCACCAATGTCTTTAGCTTTATTCGAAAACTTAGTACCCATTCGCTTATCGAAAACATACAGCGAGCCGTCCCAATATCCGTTATCGCCATATTTCTCGCCATACTTAACAATTCCACCATCTATTTGATAAACATCCTTAAAGCCTCTATTTTTCATAAGAACGCTAAGTACCTCACAACGAATTCCACCGGTACAGTAGGTTATAACTTTTTTCTTTTTTATTTCATCATACTTGGGGTCATTGAGCTCTTCTTTGAAATCTCTGGTGGTATCAACATCAGGAATTACGGCGTCTTTAAATTTACCTACAGCAGCTTCATACGCATTTCGGCCATCGAAAAATACCACTTCATCACCATGCTTTTCGACTAGATCATTTACTGCTTGAGGACTTAGGTGCTTGCCACCACCAACAATTCCGTTCTCATCAACCTTAATTTCATCAACTGCTTTGAAAGTCACAATTTCATCCCTAACCTTAACCGATAATTTTGGAAAGTCATCTCCTGCACCTTCAGACCATTTGAACAAAGTACCCTTAAACGAAGGGAAAGTTTTTGTTTCTTTGACGTATTCTTTAAGGTCTTTCATGTCCCCTCCTAGAGTACCGTTAATTCCGTGCTTTGAAATAATAATTCTGCCCTTAAGAGATAGTCTTTGGCAAAGATTTTTCTGCCATAGCCTAACCGCATCAGGGTCGCTAATTGGTGCAAATTTGTAATAAAGAATTATTTTTTCCATGTCTAAGTTTCATTTTAACAGATAAGAGGTCATTTTTTCAAAAGTTCATCCTGTGTTATAACTACTATATGAACAAATGGAAAACAGTTGCTTTACTTGGACTAGCTCAATTTGTAATGGTTCTGGATTCAACTGTTATGAATGTTTCCATTTCTAAAGTTGTCGAAGATCTTCATTCTAGTGTTACTGCAATGCAAGGAGCGATTACTTTCTACACCCTTACGATGGCAGCACTTATGCTAATAGGCGCTAAGCTTGGTGATATTTGGGGAAGGAAAAAAGCTTTTCTTGTAGGCGCAGTAGTTTATGCCACGGGATCGTTAATAACTGGGCTTAGTCCAAACATGGCAACTTTGTTTTTGGGATGGTCAGTTATCGAGGGGCTTGGAGCAGTTCTTGTCATACCTGCGATTGCGGCTTTAGTTGCCAATAACTATTCCGGCAAGGATAGAGTTACGGCATTCGCAATAATCGGAGCCGTTTCTGGTGCCGCAGTTGCCGCAGGACCATTAATAGGTGGTTTTGTGACAACCTACTTTTCATGGAGGTATGTATTTTTCTCTGAAGTAGCGATTATGGCTTTAGTGATTATGTTCAGTAAGGCAATTAAGGATTCAGTGAAAAAAGTAAATTCTAAAATCGATATTTTAAGTGCTTTATTATCGGCTACTGGACTTGTTTTAATTGTATTTGGAATGCTTCAAAGCAAAACTTGGGGCTGGATAATCCCTCATAATTCACCATCATTGAATGGACACAACATCAATCCACTTGGCATTTCTATAGTTGTTTATCTGATTATTGCCGGGTCAATTCTACTTAGACTTTTTTATTCACGACAGAAAAAACTCGAAGATGGCAATGAGAACCCATTAATAAAAGTATCGCTACTCAAGGTGATTCAATTAAGGTCAGGCTTGGGTGTACTAATGGGGCAATTTATTGTAACCGCAGGACTATTTTTCGCAATTCCGGTATATCTACAAATGACTCTAGGTTACGATGCTCTAACAACTGGAATTAGAATATTTCCACTATCAATTGGACTGATTGCATTTTCAGTAATTGGCACAAAATTAACTAGCAAGTGGTCCCCGAGAAAAATAATAAGACTGGGACAAATAATACTAATATTGAGCGTTTTAATATTATTAAGTTCAGTTTCTGTTGAGCTAAAAAGTAAAGTATTTTTAGTAGCAATGTTTTTTGCTGGTGCGGCATTAGGATTACTATCATCACAAGTAGGCAATGTAAACATGTCTGCGGTTGACAAAAAAGAATCAAGCGAAATTGGTGGTCTTCAGGGCTTATTTCAGAATCTAGGATCATCACTTGGAACCGCACTTATCGGCTCTATTTTTATTGCGTTTCTGACGTCATCATTTATTAATAATGTCCAATCAAGTAGCAACCTATCTAGTCAAATAAAATCTAGCGTTAGTGAAAAGTCTAAATCGGGCATTTCGATTATTCCAGTTTCTGATGTTAATTATATAGCTCAGAAAAAAGCCGTCTCAGCTTCAGATGGTCAACTACTTACCCAAATCTATGCTGAGTCACAAGTTAACGCTATGAGAGAAGCTCTTGTGGGGCTAATTATTGTATCGCTGATTTCTTTACTTCTTTCAAAAAATATACCCAATAAGATTATTAAGTAATATGAATGCTTACGATAAACATGCATATAAAATAATTCTAAGTGCAGCTTTGATTACTCTGGCAACGGGCACACTTTTTTATCATATATTCGAGAAGTTATCCTGGGTAAACGCTTATTATTTCAGTGTCATAACGCTAACTACTGTAGGTTATGGTGACATAGTCCCCAAGACTGCAGGGCAGAAAATATTCACGACTTTCTATATTTTCGTTGGAGTTGGTATCATTACAGCCTTCATAACTGCAACCATGAAAAGGCGCGGTCAAAAAATAGAAAAAAATTATATTGCTAAATCGGGTAGTAAGAAAGATTAATCTTGTTCGTACTTGCCAGTCCTAAATAATTTCCATGCAACTTTTGGAAATTTTCTGAATTTAGTATGCTTCATATTTTCCATTAACGTTTTGCCGAGTAAAATTGCTCCAATAATTCCCAGAATAGACTGAACGATTATTATAGTTATTAGAATGTGTCGTCTCTTAGAGGCTGAATGAACATCATCCGCAGTATCCACAATTCCAGCTATGAGCCAAAATGGTAACCACCACAAAAATATCAACAAAACACCAAGCTGAATCTTCAATTTTACTAATTTAATTTTTCTATCCATTAGGCATAGTATAGAACATTATTAAATTTCTTCAGTGGAAAATATTTTTTCTAAGTCGCTTTCAGTGAAAGCTGTATCTCTAGGGCCAAATGTAATAACTTTATTTTTATCTAATGCAGACATGAAAGAAACAGAAGACCAATAGCAATCTTTTACTTTTATGTCTTCAAGAATTTGAGCTCTCAATACTGCCCGCGTATCTGAGGGAGGTGTGGCCTGAATAGAGTGAATTAATTTTTCGTTAATACTCACTTTAAATTTTCCCCTTTCTCTCAGTTTTAATCCATTGCCCACTTTTCTAGAAATAATATTGCCACCCTCGCCAGATATTTCCTTATAGTCATACCTAAGATCAGTGGCTTGAGATTTAATGTCTGCGAAATTTCTTGTGATTCCAAAATCCCGATCAGCCTCAATACCATCTCTTATTTGAGTAAATTTTGCAGCCCAATCTGCCCTGTCGGAAAGAATTTTTATGTCAGCTTGACCACGAATAACTTTCTTCATATCATCACAATAATCATATATTTCACTTGCTACACGACGGTAATTGTGTGGCAAATCAATGTATAAATTAATATTCTTCAAAGCCAGCTCGGCAACTCTTTGCTGATAATCTAGGCCCCTTAATTGAGATTTTGACATTGATATCTGGCCATCGGAACTTAATTCCATACGATTTAGATTTTTAGCTGTAGAAATATATTCGTAATCATTCAAATTATCTGTAAAGTTATCAAGCCTATCTAATTCTCCTAGCTCATTTAGTGCTAGCATCAAGCCCATGCCGCCAAGTCTTACTTGGGTTGCCCAATCAGAAATATTTATGTCATTGCAGCGTATTTCTAGCCTCATAGTGTCAACGTCTTGGACTATTCTACCTACAGTTCCTCTATAGCCATAACCATTTACCTCATCTAGTCCACCGATTTTTTGCGAATAGAAAACTCCTTCATCTTCAGTGAAATATCCAGCCCCAGTTATGAAATTTCTTGTCGCTATAAATTGTTTCAAATGTGGAACTAATTCTAAGGACTCGCCAATTTCTGAATCATTTTCTATGCAAAAATTATCATGGCAGCCTTTTCTGTTTCCATAACTATCAACAACTCTTCTCTGGAGCCTTACAGTAACAATATCTTCGGTATCCATTGAGGTTTCTTTGATGTAATTCTCCACCACCTGATCCATAATAATTTCACCCACCCTAATATATTTGTTCAAATCTTCAGGCAAAATACATTCAGGAGTAGATCTTTCAATATTTGTAGCCCTTCCAAAATCCTCACTTCCACCAACATAAATCCTAAAACCATTTGTTAGATATTCATCGTGTGATCCTAGTAGGTGCTGAGGAATATATCTAGATAAATTCTCGGCAATTTCGTAAGGCTCATCATACTGGCCATCAAGCTTGACTATCATTCCAGTTTCTTCTTCATTTCCAATTACTAGTGGTAATGGGGATTCAACGGACTCATTATTTAACATTTTTTAACCTCTTAAAGATGTTTGAAACAGATAATAGTTCAATGAGAGAATAAATACAATACCGGGACATGTATCCAGATTTTAGGTTATATTAAGATTATGAGAAAAAGTGCAAAAATAATTGTCATGGATAGAAATAGCAATATCCTAATTTTAAGACGAAGCGACACTCATCCATATTGGCCGAAACATTACGATTTTCCAGGGGGGATTATAGAAGCAAATGAGACATCAGAAGAAGGCATAGAAAGAGAACTTTTAGAGGAAACTGGACTTGAAGCTGAAAATATTTCGTTAATCTATGAAAAGAAGCATCTATTGGGATTTCATAGATTTGTTTATATAGCCAGACTTAAAACTATTAAACCGAAGATATTAATCAGTTGGGAGCATGACCAAGCAAAATGGATGACTAAATCTGAATTATTAAAGCTCAAAATGCCCATTGGAGTGGATATCTTTTACAAGAAAACTATTGAGCTAATTAAGGACATTATTTAATGCATATTCTTCTACACTCTTCGAAAACTATGATAAAAAGCACTGCACATTCCCTTGAATTAACCAGACCAATCTTTATAGAAGAAGCTACAGAACTTAATCAACATCTAAGAAAAGTTGAGAAGGAAGTCATAGAAGCAAAAATGAAAATTTCATCCAAGCTAGCAGATGGAGTAATGCTACAGATAAATCAATGGTCAGACATGCCTCAATTTCAAACTGCTGCTACAGATGCTTTTGTTGGAGACATATATTCAGGTCTACAATTTAACACTATGACCATTGCTGATAAAAAAGTAGCCCAAGATAGACTAAGAATAATTTCAGGTTTATATGGAATTCTTAGGCCATTGGATGGGGTAAGCACTTACAGATTAGAAATGGCATACAACTTAGCACCAAAACCATATTCTAATCTTTATGATTTTTGGGGTGATAAATTAGCTAAACAATTAGATAAGGAGCAAGAAACCATAAATTTAACGTCTTTAGAATATGGTAAAGCCATAATCCCCTACCTAGATAAAAATATTATTATTAGTCCTGTTTTTCTTACTAAGAACCCGAATAATGGCAAATATGTTAATGTAGCGGTACATTCTAAAATCGCTAGAGGCGCCATGGCATCTTGGCTCATAAGAAACAAAATCGAAAAAAGTAATGATCTTATTAACTTTGATAGACTTGGATATAGATATGATGACAAAGAAAGCTCATTTAATATCCCCGTTTTTAAAACTGATTCTTTTGGGGGATTAGGACTAAGCATTCGGCTAAAAAAAGAATAGTAAAATTTAATCTCTTATGTTATAATTTTAACAATGTAGAGGCGGTGCCATAAATGCATCGTATTTTTTTTATGAAACTAGACCCAAATCACATTCGAAACATAGCAATCATTGCACACGTTGACCACGGCAAAACAACCCTTGTTGATGGCTTGCTTAAGCAATCCAATATTTTCAGAAGCAATCAGTCAGAAATGTCACAAGAGCTCATCATGGACAGTGGCGATCAAGAACGAGAAAGAGGAATTACGATTACAGCTAAAGTAACTGCCGTAGAACACGATGATTACCGAATTAATATTATTGATACTCCCGGACACGCAGATTTTAGTGGTGAAGTTGAAAGAACTATTAATATGGCAGATGGTTGCATCCTAATTGTCGATGCACAAGAAGGCCCTATGCCTCAAACTAAATTCGTATTAGGTAAAGCCTTAGCTAACGAGCTTAGCCCTATTGTTATTATTAACAAAATTGATAAGCCCGGATCTAGAATAAGTGAAGTTGAAGATGAATTAGCAGATCTTTTTTTAGAGCTTGCTGTACACGAAGACCAGCTACACTACCCAACATACTACGCAATTGGACGAGAAGGTAAGGCATGGGAAAAACCTCCTGTAGACCCTACTGAAGACACTGATCTAAGTGTAATTTTTGACGCAATAGTCAAGGATATACCCGCTCCAAAAGTAGAAGTAGATAAGCCATTTCAGATGCAGGTTTCAGCACTTGCCTGGGATGCTTTCAAGGGTAAATATGCCATTGGAAGGATTACTAGGGGAAGAATTAAGACTGGTGGAAAAATTTGTTTAGTTGGTGGAGGCGATCAAGTCACTAAAGGACAAGTTGATGGCCTCTTCAAAAGTTCAGGTGTTGGAAAATTAGCTGTTGACGAAGCAATTGCTGGAGAAATTATTCAACTTACAGGCCTGTCTAATGTAAAAATTGGTGACACAATTTGTGATATCGATACACCAGAAGCCCTACCAAACCTTGAAGTTGAAGCGCCAACGTTAAAGATTTATTTAGGACCAAATACTAGCCCGTTTAAGGGTCAAGAAGCAGAATTTTCAACTGGTAGACAAATTGGAGATAGATTACAGAAAGAGCTAGAAACAAATATTGGACTACGGGTTGAAGAAGAAGGAATTGGCTACTTAGTAAGCGGACGTGGAGAACTTCACCTTAGTGTTCTAATTGAAACTATACGAAGAGAGGGCTTCGAATTTGAAGTACGAAGACCTCAAGTTGTGACAAAAGAAGAAGAAGGCAAAACACTTGAACCTATTGAAGAATTAATAATTGAAGTTCCTGCTGAATATGTTGGTGCAGTTCAGATGGAACTTGGTGCAAGAAGGGCTACTCTTAAAGAGCAATTCGCTACACCAAAAGGTGTTACAAAATTAATATATGAACTTCCTACTCGTGCGCTTCTAGGTCTTAGAAACATTTTAACAACAAACACCAAGGGTACTATTATCATGAACAGCCTTATGGTTGGATATGAAAAGATGGGTGCTCCGTTACAAAAGCTCAGAAATGGTGTAATTGTTGCTTACGAAAACGGCACGACCACTCCATATGCTCTTGAAATGCTTGAAGAACGAGGAACCTGTTTTATTAAGCCGGCAGAAAAAGTTTACGCAGGTCAAATTGTTGGATTAAACAAAAGAAATGATGATATCGAAATGAATGTTTGTAAGGCAAAACACCTGACTAACATGAGAAGCTCCTCATCTGATGGCACAGTTCAGTTAACTCCTCCCACTATTTTAAGCCTAGAAGAGTGTTTGGATTTTCTAGAGAATGATGAACTTTTAGAAGTAACTCCTCAATCTCTAAGACTAAGAAAGATTGAATTAGATCACAACAAGCGAAGACGTAGTAATAAATAATTATTACTAGGAAATTAAAATTAATTAAGCTAATATATTCTTTATGAGAAATAAAGAAAGTTTTCAGCCTGAGTTAGAATTAATCCACAAAGATCCTAGATCGCAATATGGAGTAGTGAGCCGTCTAGTCGGTAGACTAGCAGTTGATGCCATAGGAGCAATTGCAAGCGCCGTTAAGAAAAGACAGCCGATTGAAGGATCATCACTTCCCCATCCAGAACGATTAGTCGTTGATTTTATCGAAGATGATATGGTTTATGCCGAAGTAGAGAGGCCCAATGGTAATATAAATCAATTGGTTCTTCCTTTCAAAGACCTTAGTTTTCTTCGCTCAATAGAATAATCTTCTCAGCTCTATCTAAGAAAAAAACATATAATAAAAAGTGATGAATGATTACGTACTGAAAAATATTGATTGGATGACGAAAGATTCAGTTAAGATGGTCTTATCTCCTAAAGACCCATCCTATAAGATGATTTTTTTTCCTGGTCAATATTTTGCTTTAGGATTTAAAAAATCTGGACGTCCATCTCCAGTTAGATGTTTTTCTATTGCAAGCTCTCCAAACAGTAGCGAAATAACTGTTGGGATGAGAGTATCTGGATCTTTTACCAAAACAATCTCTAAACTTACAAATGGGGATGCAATTTTTGTTTATGGGCCATTCGGCAACTTTGTTATTGATGAGGAAGTTGATAATAACATTATCATGTTTGCTGGTGGTATAGGAATTACGCCATACATTAGTATGATTAATTATCTTTCAGAAGAAGGATTAAAAGTTCCGGTTACTTTAATATTTGGTGTTCGAAGTACGGATAATATACCTTTCTATAAGGACTTATCTGAATTAGAGGCCAAAAACAAATTCTTAAGAATATTTTATGTTGTAGCAGACAATATTGCACCAAACATGAATCCAAATAAGTTTATAAAAGGTTTTGTGAGTGGTGAGTTAATCGATTCAATTACCGCAAAAAATTATAACCCTTATACATATTTTATTTGTGGACCCAAAGGCTTCAAAGATAACATCATAAATCTATTAGAAAAACGAAATGTACCAACTGGAAATATCATAACTGAAGAATTTACTCCTTCGACACAATTAGGTACAGATGCCGAACAAGAAAAAAAACTTATTCCAAAATACACCTATTTGGCTTCAGCCCTTACCTTTGGACTAGGTACACTTTTTTTTATGGCTATAGATCTAGTTAGATATGTTCCTAAAATTACAAACGCTCAAACTACGAGCACTCCTGTAACTCAAACAGATAATTCGAGCTCAACAACTACGGTTACACCTAGCACAGACAACTCTTCGACTTCCCAACCCGCTCAACAAAATACAACAACTACAACTCCTCAACAGACCTACTATCAAGCACCAACAACTCGCGCATCGTAATGATAAGAATCCAAAAAGAATTAGATTGCCTAGGCTCAACAGCTCTTATTACAATCGTACATGATAAAGACAATCCTAAGGCTCATCGTATCATTGCGGAAATTATTATTATGATTGAAAAATTTGAGAATAGTTTTTCAAGATTTAAGTATGATAGTGAACTGGTTAATTTCAATAAAAATGCCGGACAAAAGACTATCATTTCCAAAGAATTTATTAATATATTGAAGAAATGTAAACAATTATCCAAGGATTCAGATTTAGCATTCAACCCTTTTATACTCCCTACCCTTCAAAAAGTTGGCTACAGCAAATCATGGAAAAATTCTGAAATAGTATCAGATCAATTTAAAGAAGCGGGTTTTGCCGATGTTTCTAAAATTGAGATCGGTAGTGATTGGTCAAGAATACCATTTAATACAGCTATAGACTTTGGAGGTATAGGCAAAGGTTATATGCTAGATAAAATATCTGGCTTCATGAAAGCAAACTCAATAGAAAACTACTGGATTTCATTGGGTGGAGATTTAATCTGTAGAGGAGTGGATATCAACACTAAACCATGGAGTGTTTCAGTTGCCGATGCTCTCAACGATAATGGAGTAATAGATAGCTTTACAGTTGAACCAAATAAAATAACTGCAATTGCAACTTCATCAATCGTTAAAAGAAAAGGCTATTCGAATAACAAATCCTGGAATCACATAATAAACCCAAAAACCTTAGAACCTATAAATTCAAAAATATTATCTGCAACAGTGGTTGCAGATTCAGGAGTGGTTGCAGATGTTATGGCTAAATCCATCATAATAAATGGTGAAGATTTTGCGATAAAGATAAGAGAAAATGGCGAAATTAAAGCTTTCTTACTGCAAAATAATGATAAAACCATTAGAATAGAGAAATAGCATTATGATACATATAAATGAGTTAAACATCATAAGTTCAGTATTTGAAACGGTTCAATCCAGAGTCTCTAGTTCTTGGCCATGGTATATTATCCGAGCTTCAGGTTTTACTGCAGTTGCACTTTTGATTCTTCTTACAATCTCCGGAATTGGTCAGGTCACTGGTTTTGTATTCAGATTTATCGAACCCATTAAGGCTTGGGCTATACACAAAACAATTGCTTTTGCGCTTTGTGCTGCAGTAATTGTCCATGGCGGCTTTCTGTTAATAGATCATTATGTTAAGTTTTCGCTACCACAGATTCTAGTACCATTCCTAAACAGATACAGTAATGGTAGTTCATTGCTTGGTATAAATTTATCATGGTTTGCTATAGCATCAGGAATTATTGCTGCATACGGAATAATAATTGTAGTTGTTAGCTCCTTAACTATGATAGACAAAAACAAAAAAACCTGGAAATTACTCCACTATTTAAGTTATGGTGTCGCAATTTTAGTATTCTTTCATGCACTCTCATCTGGTAGTGATTTAAGATATGGAATATTCAGACTAGGCTTCATTGCATTGTGGTTGGCTATAATTGCCGCAATAATATCCAGAATTTATAGAGCAGGTATTATCAAAAACGAATAACAATACTAATGTTTGCTAAATTTTGTTATTTATGCTAAAATTGTAATATTGTTTAAATGAATCCTCGGAAGTAGTGTTACTCGATTTTCATTAGAACAATCGACTAATACAACTTAAATATAAAGGATTCATTTTTTAATGTCTTATTATCAATCAAATCAAAATAATCGATTCAGTAATAGAAATCGAAACAACAACTACGGCTCAAGAAAAAAACGAAGCTTTGGGCAATATATAGATCCAAGTAAGTTCATAAGAGTTGCAAAACCAGTTAAAAACGAAGAGTATGTACCTGAAAATAATTTTTCAGACTTTGAAGTTAACGTTCTAATTTCAAATAACCTTCAAAAAATGGGATATGTAAGCCCTTCTCCAATTCAAGATAAAACTATTCCAGTAGCTTTGACTGGCAAGGATGTAGTTGGAATAGCCAACACGGGAACCGGGAAAACCGCTGCCTTCTTAATACCAGTTATTAACAAACTAATGAATGACCGTTCATCTAGAGCGTTAATACTTGCACCGACTCGTGAGCTTGCAGAACAAATCGAAGAACAAACCCGAGATATCGCCAAAGGAAGTGGCTTACTGGGTGCACTCCTTATAGGTGGTGTTTCAATGCAGCCTCAACTTCGAGATTTACGTTCTAATCCACAAATTATTATCGGAACACCTGGAAGAGTTAAGGATCACATCGAAAGAAGAACTTTGAAGATTAATGATACTAACGTTGTCGTTCTAGATGAGGTAGATCGAATGCTGGACATGGGGTTCATAGATGACATTACCGAAATTCTAAACCAAACATCTAGCGATAGGCAGTCATTCTTCTTTTCAGCCACTATGGAAGGTAAAGTTAAAACTCACATAGATAACTTTTCCAACAATCCAGTTAATATTATGGTTAAAACTGGTGACACAAGTGAAAATGTTCACCAGAATGTTGTTCACTACATCACAAAAGATGAAAAGCTAGAAAAATTACACGACATACTAACAAGCGAAGATACTGCCAAAACTCTAATTTTTGACGATACACATAGGAATGTTGAAAAATTAAATGACGAGTTAATAAACCGTGGCTTCAAATCTGATGCTATTCACGGCGGTAAATCTCAAGCTCAAAGACAAAGAGCATTAAAAAAGTTTAAAGACTCGCATGTTAAAGTTCTTGTTGCTACAGATGTTGCAGCACGAGGAATCGATGTGTCTGACATTACGCACGTAGTGAACTTTTCTGTACCTCAATCATATGATGACTACGTACATAGAATTGGACGTGCAGGACGAGCCGGTAGGGTTGGACACGCTCTTACCTTTATCGAAAAAAGGTACTAAGCTTACTGGCTTGACGCTTAGTTTGAGTTAGTTTAATATAACAGACATGGTTTCTATGAATCTCAAGTCAGTGATTATTGTCTATCCTACTTGTGTTAGAGCCTGTTAAAAAATCTTAAATAGCAAACAAAAAGACAGGCTCAATCAAGAGCCTGTCTTTTTTAAGAGGAGAAGTTATGAGTCAAGAAATATTTAATGAGAGTGATTCCCAATCATTTTTAGACAGGAATGCGACAACTGAGGATATTCAACGTAGATTAATGCTTATGTCTATGGATTGGGACAGTCTAACCGATGATGAAAAATTAGAAGCCTTTCCTGGACTAGGCTACAACTAGATAATCTTATAAAAAATTCCGATTTTCTGATAAACTAGCATTTAGTTATGTCGTCAAAAAAGCCCAAATACAGTATTGTTATTCCATGTTATAACGAAGAAAAATTTATTGGAGCAACACTTGAATCTCTAAAGAACCAATCATATAAAGGACAAACTGAAATTATTGTTGTAGACAATAACTGCTCGGATAAAACTGCAGATATTGCCAGATCATACGGCGTGAAAGTAATAACAGAAAAAACACCTGGAGTCTGTCATGCAAGACAAGCTGGTACCATTGCATCAATTGGGGAAATAGTAATATCAACCGATGCAGACACGATTTACGCTCCTGGATGGCTCGATAAATTAGACAAAGAGTTCTCTAAAAACATATCTATAGTTGCAGTTTCTGGGCCTTGCGTTTACAGAGATGGACCTTGGTGGAGTAATCCTTATACTAATTTGCTATTCGGTTCTTCCTATATTTATTCTAAGTTATTTAAACATCCGTATTATATTAGTGCTACAAATTTTGCCTTTAAACGTTCTGCCTGGGAAGGATATGATGTAAATCTATCTCAGGGGGGAGATGAGATAGCTATGATAAGAAAGATGAAAAATAAAGGGACAATTCCATTTCTAATAAATAACCCTACCCTTACATCATCTAGACGCCTCCGAAAAGGTCTGGTGTATAACTTTTTCGTAACTTTTATTTATTATTATATTTTAGGCTATCAAGTTAATCGAATATTCAAAAAAGAAATAATCAAGCCAGCTCCGGCATACAGAGAAGATGAGTTAAGACAAAATATCTACAAAAAAATAGTTTCACTTTTTGGTATGCCCCTTAATTCATACCAAAAATATAATAAAACTAGAAAGTAAATTAAGTGTTTTATTTAATTGTTTTATTGATACTTACTGGATCCATTAGTGTGCTTTACTATCTTTTCATGTCATCATATTCCCAGGTTTTTGGAAAATTTATCTGGCATGGTGATAGAAGCATAAAAAAGATAGCAATAACATTTGACGATGGCCCAAACAATCCTTATACAGAGGAAATATTAGATATTCTCAAACAAGAGCGGGTCAAGGCTACATTCTTTATGGTTGGAAAATGCATACTGAGAGATCCAGATACCGCAAAAAAGATACTCAATGATGGGCATGTGATAGGTAATCATTCCCTTTCCCATAGTTTTAGTAATTATTTAAAAAGTTTAAGTTTCAAAGAAGAGATAACGGCTAATCAAAAAATTATAGAAAGTACGCTTGGTGTTATTCCAGCTCTTTATCGATCACCCTGGCTATTTAGACAGCCAATCTTGCTTAGAACATTAGAGAAATTAAATCTATCGCCAATTTCTGGACAGTTTTGCCACCCCTTAGAAGTTAGCCTGATTGATTCTAAAAAAATTGCAAATCATGTTCTTAAAATTGCCAAAAATGGTTCTATAATTATCTTTCATGACGGAAAAGAGTCGGTGGGTGGCAATAGATTAGAAACAGTTAACGCGCTGAGAATAGTGATACCAGCTTTGAAGAGGCAAGGTTATAAATTAGTTACTGTCTCGGAATTACTAAATATTCAAGCCTACAACTAATCAGTTCTTCTAGTAAAGAAATTGAATATAATTTCTAGCGCTAGCCCCAGTGCGAATCCCGCTAAAAATAATAGTATAGCTGTGTAGAAATTATACTCATAATTGTTATTGTGGGTTAGGTAAAGATAATAAATGCTGCCCAATAAAGTAACTACTGCACCAGACAAAATCCCCGATGGCCTAACAATAGTTTTTCCAGCAACTTCGCTAACATTTTCAACAACACTACTATGCATAAATTTACTGAATTTTTTCTGGCTTCCAGTTAGCCTATGTCTAATATTTGCCATGTATGCACTTTTAACAGAGTTTTTTGAAGAGTTATCTACAAAGACGCTTTTGATTGATTTGTCATCATCACCATCAAAACTATCCTTTAATCTATTTGTCTCATTAGAATTGCTGGATTCGTGTACTTTTTTTAAAGCTGAATCAACTTTTTCATGATTAGACTCGATATTTGTTTCTTTGGAGTTTTCTTTTAATTCAAAACTTTCAATTTCTTCAAATTTATTTTGATGTTCGCTTGATCTTAGTTTTTCGCTCACGACTAATTGCCCCCATTAGTTAAGTCATCGAGAATTACAGCCTCTCGAGTTAGTAATTTACTTCTGTAGTAAAAATATCCTGCCAAAGTCGTAACAATAAAGAGAAACAATATATTAGTGCCAGGTCCAGTGTTGGGTAGAGTTTTTGCAGCCTGAACGACGACTACACCTGGATCAGCCTTCAAATTAATATTTACTGTGTTGCCATATACATCAGTCATAACCATATTGAATCCGCTAGGGTCATCTTTGCCTGCAGCCGTTTTCGGAATAGGGTTCTTAATTTTCGTAGTAAAGGTTTTACTGATTGAACCCTGTGCGGGTATCTTTGATGATGGCCAGCTTAATATTCCAGTTTTCGCATTATATGTCGCGCCGTTTACATTCTGAAGATCTGCATAATCTAATATGTCTGCCACACTCTCTTGCACAACGTATCCCGATACAGCTAACTTGCCGCTATTTTTTACAGTCAACGTGTAAGATATGACGTCCCCAGCTTTTGCAGTGGTTCCATTTGCATTCGCTATTGATTGAGTTATATTAGAGGCCAATTTTGAGTACGTTAAGCAATTAATGGCGTCACTTACTGACTGCGATGCCGCACATGGCCTGCATGCTGGGTCTTTATTGGTTATAAGAGAATTATATGGACATGGTGCTGGCTTCGGCTGTGGTGGCACTGGAGTTGGTGTCGGTGGAGTATATGGCACTGGGAAGCCAATAGATACAAGATTTCCACAAGAGAATAATATGAAATATGTATGGCCGTTATCTGCTGTAACTTTTAGGGCTGTGTAATTAGATGAGCCATTTGTATCCCAATTGTGCAGCATTCTCCAGTATAAAGTTGACCCCCAAACTGTTTGAGGTGTTTCGCTCGGTAAGCCATATGGTAGATGACCTACCGACCATAGACTGCCATTGTAGTCTGTTGAGTTTAAGGTAACTACCACAGAACTTGCTGTCGCTATGTCCTTACAGCTAACTCCATACCAGCCATAAATTAGTCCAACGTAATGAAAATCGTTATTACAATCATCGACTATCTGCTGTTTAGAATTTACTCCCCCTGTAATGAGATCATTTGGACTTGGCGCAGCATTAGATTTTGGAGGAAAAACTAGGGCAAATAACTGCACTACAAGAGCTAGAGTAATCAATGCAAAACCAAGTTGCCTGAATCGACTTTCCTTGGCTTCATTCTTAATGTAGTAGCGAAGCTTCTGTTTATATATGTGATGAAATTGTATGTTTTCTAATATTTTGCTGAACATTTTTATTTTTTTTCTTTAATTAGCATAATCATTTATACAAGCTATAAGATAAAAATGCAATATTGCTATCTTTAAGCCTTAAAATCCAATTTACTAATTATGCCAAGAGCCACTGAAGCAGAAATTAAAGCAAGGGGAAATTCAAAAATTAGTGCTTCAGAAATAGCCCAAGCTAAAGGTTTTCCGGCCTTGGAACTCATAACATCAAACCATGCATCAAGAATTAATAAGTTAGAGGTAGTTATTAAAGTAATAACTAAGAATTTACTTCTATAAACCGCAAAAACAGCATTAGCAATCAAACTTGTAATCAAAAAAATGTCTAATCCTACCCAAGCAATATCCCAGTGCCTGGCTAGAGTCCTAGTTGGCAATGAATACGCAAGATTTATTGTCCAAGGTATTAATATAACTGCGAGCAATCCGTATGACCAAATTACCCACTTAGCAGCATATGGAAATAATTTATACTGTGTGCTTTTTTTCATATCTACATTATCTTAAATTAAATAATTTTATACAAATAGAATATTCATTTGCTATTATAAACCTAATGAGCAGTATTAAATTAAATAATGGTGAAAAAATTCCTAGTCTAGGTTTTGGGACATGGCAGCTCAAACCAATGGGAGAAACATATAACGCAGTAAAAAGTGCACTTGATGTAGGATATCGACACATAGATACAGCACATATTTATTTAAATGAAGGGTCTGTCGGAAAAGCAATCAAAGACAGTGGGATTAATCGTAATGAAATTTACGTTGCAACAAAGCTGTGGAACTGGGATCACAAAAAAGCAGAAAAGGCATACGACAAAAGTCTCAAGAAATTAAAACTAGATTACGTAGACTTATACCTTATTCATTATCCGGTTACAAAAACTAGGATTGGTGCGTGGAAAACACTAGAAAAAATGTACAGTGAGAAAAAGATCAAATCTATTGGTGTAAGCAATTTTACAGTTCGACATCTAGAAGAATTAATGTCTAAGACTTCAATAATACCTGCAATTAATCAAGTAGAGTTTCATCCTTTTCTTTTTCAAAAAGAATTACTAGATTTTTGCAAGAAACACGGTATCGTCCTTGAGGCTTATTCTCCTCTAGCGCATGGCAAGAAGCTGGGAGACGAAACACTAAGCGCAATAGCCCAATCTCACAATAAATCGGTTCCACAAGTAATGATTAGATGGAGCCTGCAGCATGGAAATGTTGTTATTCCGAAATCTAAAAATCCAGATAGAATTAAACAAAATATAGATGTATTTGATTTTGAGCTAAGTGAAAATGAAATGTCATTGATCGATTCTTTAAACGAAAATCTACACACTTGTTGGAACCCAGAAAAAACTGCATAACAGATAGACGTGGTATAATCCTCTGAATTAACCAGGATAAAAATTATGGCAAAAAAAACTAATAACAAAATTAAAAACGGTACATTTATAAATTTAATTCTTGGCCTTATATTAGGTATTGCGGGTGGAATTCTCCTAAGTGGAAATCTACTTTTTTGGGCTGGCAATAATATCGTAGATAATAATAAATTTACAGCTATTACAGCTCCTTTAATCAAGCAGCCCGACATACAAAAATCTATAGCAAAGTATGGCACGGACCAGTTATTTAGTAGTGTAGATGTGCAAGGATACATTGGAAGTGTACTCCCTCCAAAAGCATCGTTTCTTGCCCCAACATTGGCAGATCAATTAAAAACTCTAGTAGATCAACAACTTCAAAAATCACTTAGCAATCCAAAAGTGCAAGAAATTTGGGATAACTCTCTATCGAAAACTCATAACCTAGTTATAAAGGCAGCTACAAACTACAAAGGAAATGGAACAATAGATCTTGGCCAACTTTTCTCCTTTGCAACCAGTAATCTTAAAGATACAAAGTTAAGTTTTTTGAGCGACAAAAAACTTCCATCTAATGTCGGACAAATAGAATTAATCAATGCATCGTGGCTACCAATAGTTCACAACATTGTTGTTAATATAGATCCTTTCGAATATTTAATGACAGTGTTATTCATTGGATTAACTTCAGTAGCCATCTTTATATCTAAGAATCGAAGAACGATTATTATTAAAATTGGCCTACTCTATTCAGGAATCATGCTAGTCACAGTAATTGGGCTAAGATTTATTAAAATGTTAATTACAAACAATACTTCATCAGATTACAGTAGCGCAGCCACAACAGCTTATTCAATTGTTACAAAATCTTTCTATATTCAGTCAATTACGATTTTAGTACTAGGCCTAATTATCGCTCTGGTTGCATGGATTAGCGGAGAATATAAATCCGCAAAAAGAGTTAAGGAAATAAGCAATAAATTATTATCTGGAAATATTCATAAGGCTATTTTTAAACATGAAAACAGTTATACGAAATTTATTGGTAAAAATAGGAAGATAATAAACTGGGCTTCAGTAGTTATTGCAGCTATTCTACTCTGTTTTGTGGGAATAAGTCTGACTGTTTTGGTGACATATTTCATTGTTATTATTTTAGTAATCTTTGTTGTCGAAATATCTTCAGCAAGCCCAAAGAGTTGACAATTATTCAACAAAAGAGCATAAATTATGGCATAAAAACTTTAATCGGAGGGTTATTATGTTAGATCAAGGAACAAAAAATTTGATGGTCTTTGAAGGAATTGCTTCAATTCTTTTCGGAGTGTCAGCAGTATTTTGGCCAGGACTTACCATCCGGACTTTGCTATATTTATTTGCATCGTTCGTATTGGTTGTTGGCCTTATCAATATGATGAGTGGAATCTTTTCAATAAAGACTAACCCATCATCATGGTATCTTAAATTACTAGTTGGAGCTCTAGAATTAGGCGTTGGAGTATATCTACTTAGGCACCCAAGAGTAACTTTTGCTACATTCATACTATTAATTGGATTTTCATTAATTGTGAATGGGCTATTCAGAATTGTAATTTCGCTTTCTGAAAAGCTTCCAGCAACTTTAAAGACAATGCTTTTGGTAGCTGGACTATTAAGTCTAGTTGTTGGAGTAGTTGTACTATTCCAGCCAGTAGCAAGCGGTGTAGCATTTGTATGGTTACTAGGATTATTTGCACTATTAAGCGGACCAGTAATTCTGGCAGCAGCTTTAGAGCAGTCACCTGCTAAAAAATAGATATAGCATTTATATCAATAAAAAACAGCTCAGCAAATGAGCTGTTTTTATTTGTTCCGATGATATGCAGAAGGATGATGAGAAGTCTTTAATAAAGCGGCTTTGCCAATTACATGAATATGGCGAACTGCTTCACCGCTCTCTACTTCTTCGTTCAATTCATCTTCTAGCTTCAAGGCTTCACCCTGAGGTGCATTTATGATTACAGTCATTGGAAAAGTGACTATGTTGTCAGGATTCTGTTGTGATTTATCTGAATTAATGCTCATCCTTATATTATACCATTAATGTAAATACTTATGATATAATATATTTCTTAAAAGTAAAGTATATGGAAAAATTATATAGTTCAGTTGCGGATAAGATTATACTTAGTTCTGATTCATTACCAGATCAAACTAAGCTATTAGACATATCTATAAGCTTAACAAGTAGTCACACTCCAAGGTACAGATTAAATGACGATTGGACATCTTTTACCAATAACTTAAATCGAAAAGAAAAGACAATCATAAAAAGCTCCTTGTCTATTGCGAGGAATGATTTAAAAATTCCGACCTTAAAATACTTAAGAAGAACTCCCGAATCAGAATTAATAAGAGCTCCGAAAATAGGGCTAGGTAGAATTGCCATACTCAAGGCATTCGGTGAAAATACAGATAGTAGCTTAACCCTAGAGTATTTTAAGGACAACATCGAAGATATTTTTATGGAAACTTACATGTTTAAGGATATACAGCTTAGCTAGGAATTAGAGACTCATGTCTAGCCTAACAAAAGCTTCTGCGTACCTTACGCCGTATTTAGAGCCTATATTAGACATCCAATCACGTAACATGTTACTTCTTTGCTCAATGTCAGGAATTTGGCTCGCGTGAGCCGCCAGCGCCTTTAGCTTAATTTCTACATAATCAGTTATGTCTTCTCCGTAATTATGATTTTCGAAATTTGTCATAAGTAAAGTACTGACTTTGTGGGGCTCTAAATGTTCATCAGCCAATAATTCTGGAAAGCTCAGATGATCTCTTGCCAGTGGATATACTGCATCCATGGTTGCCATTGCGCCTGCCCTATGATCAGTATGATTTATCATTCCTCTTTCTGATGAATAAATAAAGGTTGGATCCATACACATAACTGTGTCAGGCTTAACCATTCTTATTATTCTAGAAATTGCTTTCTTCACTTCAAGACTATTCTCCAGAGTTCCGTCCTCAAAGTCTTCGAAAAATACATCACTAAGACCTATTATTTTACCCGCATCCCTCTGCTCCTGACGACGAACTTTGGTCATTACTTTAGGATCAGCGTTTCGGTCTTCGGTTCCCTTACTACCATCAGTAAGAATTAAATAGTAAGCTTTGGCTCCTTGAGAAGTCCATTTTGCAATACTACCTGCAATTGAGAATTCTAGATCATCAGGATGTGCTGCCACTCCAAGAATTACTTTTGGTTTAAGTGGTTGAAAAGTTTTCATAATTCTCCTTATTTTTATTTATTGGCCATATTACTCTGCCGATAATATCTGGCCTATTAATGCTACCAAAATTTCTAGAATCGGTACTATGTTTGGGATTATCACCAATTACTTGAAAACTATCTCCACTTATTGAAGTTATCCTCTTAATTATATCTAGACTGTTATGAGTAAAAATTATTATGTCACCAACTTGATATTTTTTAGTTCTCAATGCAATTACAAGATTACCTTGATTTAATGTTGGCATCATTGAAATACCCGAAACTCTGCGAATAGCAATCATGCTATTTAGACTTTTTTTGTGTCTACAAATATTTCAGTAATCTCATCAATCATAGATAATAGCTTTTCACCGCTAGATGGATCTACAGATTTTTTTACTGCTCCAGCTTGTTTCGTAGTTTGCCATAAAAGCTCATGTATATTTGGATGTTTTTCTAGATGCTCAGGCTTGAAATAATCAGTCCATAGAATCCAAAGATGCTGTTTTACTAAATCTGCTCTTTGTTCTTTTATAAATATAGATCTGATCTTATCCTCATCATGGAGGTCAGAATATTTTTTTTGAATATTTAGCACGGATTCTGCTTCAATTCTTGCTTGAATTGGATCATAAACTCCGCAAGGCAAATCACAATGTGCATATACTGGCTTAATAAAATTGAACATTACACCTCCTTATTATTTTATATAATTATACAGCTAAACTAATTTTGGTGTCTGTAGTTTTCATTCTGCCATTTTTCTATTTCTGCATGATGACCACTAACAAGAACAGATGGAACCTCCATGCCTCTAAACTCTCTGGGTTTTGTATATTGAGGATACTCAATTATTCCATCCTGACTAAAGCTTTCTATTTCAGCACTTTTTTCTCCACCAAGAACTCCGGGTAATAATCTAACAATTGTATCCACTAAAACTAATGCCGGTAGCTCCCCTCCCGTCAATACATAATTACCGATAGATATTTTCTTATCTATAATAGACAATATTCTCTCATCATAGCCTTCGTAGTGGGCACAAAAAATAATAAGATCTTTGTTCGAACTTGCAAAATCTCTTGCCATTGATTGATTGAGAGTATCGCCAGCTGGAGTCATGAGAATAACTTCTGCTTCTGGAGACAACTTTTTTGAATGTTCAATTGCTCCAAATATAGGCTCTATCATCATAAGCATACCATCTCCGCCTCCATAGGGGGTGTCATCAACTTGCTTTCTTGGACCAAGACCAAATTGTCTAAGATCAATGACTTCGAAATTAACAATTTCGTTCTTAGAAGCCTTGAACATCATGCTACTATTGAGAGTTTCTTTTATCATGGCCGGAAAAAGGGTTATAATTTGGATTTTCATAGGTATATATTTTATCACAGAAACAAAAAGAACCCCTTATAGAGGTTCCGTTTGTCACATAAAGCTCCCATAACTTATTTTGGTCATGGCTCGCATCGAGCTAGTTTTTATTTAATGTGCCTTTGTTAGACTATTTAATTATACATCAAGGTCGTCTAGCTCAGCAAGTTCTTTGCGGGTCTTGCTTACCATATCGTCATGCTCGTCGATTTCTTCTTTTGGAGCTTCTTCCTTAGCCCAAACGTCATCAGATTCTGTACTTGCGGGGGCTTCTTCAGTAGCTGCAGATACTTCCACAGCCTGTGGAGCCGCATATTCCTCTGTTGGTCTTGGATCTCTTCTTGGACGTTCTTCACCTTCAGGTCGATCGCTATCTACAATTTTAAGATTGTATCGAGCATCATTCTTTGTTCCTAAAGCCCTAAGCAGAGTTCTTAGGCTTTGAGCTGTTGCACCATGCTTACCGATTACTCGGCCAAGATCTTCTGGATCAACTGTTAACTCTAGCAAAACTCCTCTTTCGTCAATTCTTCGCTCAATTGATACGGCTTCTGGCTTAGTAACAAGTGATTTGGCTATAAATTCTACAAATTGCTGGTCAATACTACTCATTCTGATATGCTCCTATTTATTACTGTAATAATAATATTATATCCTATTTTCAATAAATTGTTTCAACAATAAAATTCCCTATTTTAAAGAATAGTTTCATGTTAGCATTAGTGAAATGGATAAAGTATTAGCAATTATACTTTTAGCACTATCAACAGGAATAGATAATTTTGCCGTATCAGCTGCAATCGGTCTCAATGGGGTTAAATCTAGTAACAGGATTAGGTTAGCGCTCACAATAGGGATATTCGAAACAGGTATGACAATACTTGGTATTTTTATTGGAAGCAAGTCAGCAAGCCTTTTCGGCAGCTACACTAACTGGCTAGGTGGAGGCTTATTAATAGCCACTGCTATATATATTATTTATAAAGCTATTAAAAATAAGGATGTCGATAAACCTGAGTCTAAAGATAAAATTACTCAGCAAATAATAACTGCAGCCTCTTTAAGTGTAGATAACCTAATAGTTGGCTTTAGTCTTGGATCACAGAATATACCTATCAATGAGGCGATAATAATAATTGCTTTGATTAGTATAAGCTTAGCTCTTCTAGGTATGGAGCTTGGTAGCAGATTAAGTACCAAGGTAGAGGAATACAGTGAAATAATTAGTGGTCTAATTATTGGTATTGTGGGTATTCTAATTTGTACTAAGATTCTTTAGTTTCAGCAGCTTCAACGGCTTCTACACCAGCTTCTTCAACAATCTTTTCAGCTTCTTCTGTTACTATCTCTTCAGTAGCTTCAGTTATTGCTGGCTCTTCAACAGGAGCTTCTTCTTTTGGCTGATTTCTTCTAAGCTTTTCAGAGTTCTTGACTGAACCAGTTTTCTTAGTTGGAACCTCTACCCAAGTAGGTAGTTCAATTTTTTCAGAACGGAATAGACTTGCAACTCGAGGTGAAGGCTGTGAACCATTGCTCATGTAAAGCTTGGCTTTTTCAACGTCAATATTTACAGTCTTGTTGTGTGGATCGTAGTTACCAATATGGGCAACGATTTTACCACTAGTTGGGGTGCGGCGTGAGTCCTGAACAACAATACGAAACATAGCGTGTGCTTTTCGTCCGGTTCTTTGTAGTCTAATTACGAGCATAAATCTATAGTCACTTCTTTCTCTAAATTATTTAACTAATACAATTTTAGTTATTTTACAGATATAACGCAGAAATGTCAATCAGATTGACCATCTTTTAACTTCTTGAGTGCCATGTCGGCTGCCTTTTGCTGACCAATCTGCTTACTAGCTCCACTTCCCTGACCCAAAAGCTTACCATTCACAAAAACACCTATGTTAAAAGTCTTATCATGATCTGGCCCTTCTTCACTCATAACCCTGTAGCTAGGAGTTTGACCCTCTAAACTTTGCACTAGTTCCTGGAGATGAGATTTTGAATCCATCCATGATCCAGTTGCTAATATTTCTTCAAATGTTACAAGTAAACTCTTTTTAATAAACTCTCTTGATGCCTCATAGCCTTGATCTAGGTAAATTGCACCAATTACTGCCTCATAAGTGTTTGCAAGTATCTGAGCTCTGGCTCTATCTGTACCGCGTCTTTCGCCCTTGCTTAGTCTTAGCATTGATTCAAAATCTAATCTTGCGGCAGCGGCTGAAATGCTTTCGGTGCGGACAAGAGAGCTTCTCCAGTTTGTTAAAATTCCTTCTTGTTCAGTGTAATTATTGTATAAAAATTCAGTAGCAACTAACTCAAGGACAGCATCGCCCAAGAATTCAAGGCGTTCATTGTGCTGTTTAACAGTTTTCTTATGCTCATTTAAGTAAGATCTATGAGTAAAGGCCTGTAAAAGTAGCTCTATATTAACAAAAGTTACTCCTAAGATTTCTGAGGCAAATTTCTGGTATTTTATATTATCTTGATTCACGTATTTTTTTCAGCCCTAGTAACATTAATTTTCCAATATCTTCGTATTCCATTTTATCAATTGCTTCATTAACTGGAAACCACTTTATTCCAGTTAACCATTCCTCTGGATTCAATTCATTTGTGTCGCCTTTAGCACGAACTAAATAAATGTGCATAGTCATTAAAACTAAAGTGCTGACTCTTTTGTATCTAAAATTGACCTTGCCGAGCCAACTTAGTACGTCCATCTCTTGCAGCCCAGTCTCTTCTTGTATTTCTCTCTTAGCTGTATCGCGAGACTCTTCACCCGGCTCGACATGCCCCTTAGGAATTGTCCATCTTTTTTTGGCATCTTGAATAAGCAAGATTTCAATCTTGCCTTCATTATCTAATCTATAGACAATTCCTCCGGAAGTCGTTTCATGAACTACTTCCTTAATGGCTGCGTTTCGATTAGTTACGAAATGTTTGATTCCTTTTAAAGGATCTGGTCTTTTCATAATTTAGCCTTTACTAGATTAGGGAATTATTTGGCTTTTGGATCTTCGATGCTTCTTAAGACTGTACCAAGTACACCATTAATAAATTTTGAAGAATTGTCTCCACCGAATGACTTTGCAAGCTCCACGGCTTCATTAATAACTACTTTAGGTGGAGTATCCTTCTCGTACAATAGCTCATACATTCCAATGTGAAGTATGATCCTATCCATGCGAGCAATCTGATCTATTGGCCAGTCAGGAGCAATTGGAGTCAATTGCTTATCCAGGTCTGATTCTTGATCGGTTATGCCATTAACTAGACGCACAACAAAATCTTTGTCATCCATCATCTTCTTGTATCTCTCAATATTTCTATCAAGAACTTCATCTAAATTAAAACTAGAATCGTTAGATGCTCTTCTAAAGTCTTGCTCATAAAGAGTTTGTAAAACAATGATACGACCAAGGTGACGATTAGATGCCATAGTAGTTTACTCGCTTAGATTGATTTAAAGGTGCTATTTAGTTCTTAGACTTTTTTACCAGATTCGCGAACTGTAGTTCGGACTTTAATAGGGCTCTTAGCATTTACTGCTCGAGCTAATTTCAAAGCCAAATGACTTCTTCTGGTACCAGTTTTACGTGGACTGGTGCGCTTCTTAGGTTTACCCATATATGAAGGGACTCCTTATTATTGATTGAACTATAGGTTAATTATAGCGAAAAATGGCTCATAACTCAAGTAATTTGCCTGTCAGATTTTACTAACCAACAACCAAACTAACTAGTTTGCCTTTAATGTATATCTTTTTGTGTATGGTTTTTTGATCTATTAATTCAACTATTCTTTCGTTCTTTAGAGCAGCGTCAATAACAATCTCTTCCGAAGAGTCTACAGGTAATGATAATTTTGCCCTAACTTTTCCGTTAACCTGTATTACTATTTCCATTACTTCCGAAGTAAGGTATTTTTCGTCATAATTTGGCCAAGAATCATCTTCCGATTTTAATTGGCTACTCAATTCATTGGCAATGTGAGGCGCAAATGGTGATAGAAGTTTTAGCAATGTACGAATTGCAAAGCCCCATGATTCTGACTTCATCGATGAATTAACTTTGAGTTTGTATAGTTCGTTTACCATTTCCATGATTGCAGAAATAGCAGTATTAAAACTCATATTATCTAGGTCGTGAGTGACTTTTTTGATAGTTTGATGCGTAATTCTTAGAACTTCGGTTGAATCATTTTCTGAATCATTTTTACTGCTTTCCATGAACTCATTGGTTATATTCCAAACTCTATTTAAGAATCTGTACATACCAGTAACACTTTCTGGGCTCCATGGAGTTGTTTGGTCATAAGGGGCTAAGAATGCGATAGTAAGCCTGACTGAGTCAGCTCCGTAGCCCTGTTCTATGATTTCCATGGGGTTTACAACATTACCCTTGCTCTTACTCATCTTTGTTCCATCTGTAGCCAAAATAATCCCTTGTCCACGTCTAGCTTTATATGGCTCCTTTGTTGGGACTAAACCTTTATCATAAAAGAATTGATGCCAAAATCTAGAATATAAAAGGTGCATAGTTGTGTGCTCCATGCCACCCAAATACAAGTCAACATCAGCCCAATAAGCTAATTTATCTTTCGCTGCAAATTCCTTATCATTATGTGCATCATAATATCTGAGATAGTACCAGCTACTGCCTGCCCAGTTTGGCATCGTATCAGTCTCACGTTTTGCAGGCTTTCCACACATTGGGCATGTTGTATTGACCCATTCATCAATTTTAGATAAAGGACTTTCTCCTGTATCGGTTGGCTCGTAGTGTTCAACCTCGGGTAGAGTTACTGGCAACTGATCTTCTGGAACAGCAACAGCACCATGTTTTTCACAGTGGATAATTGGGATTGGCTCACCCCAGTAATGTTGCCTGGAGAAAATCCAATCTCTCAATCTGTAGTTAATCTTCTCTTCACCCAAGCCAAGATCTTTTAATTCAGAAACAATCTTCTCTCTTGCCTCATCACTTTTGAGAGAATCAAACTTACCCGAGTTAATCATAATCCCCTCATCGGCCGTACAATCATCGTCACTTGCATCATTCTTGACTACTCTCTTGATTGGCAAATCAAACTTCTTAGCAAATTCCCAGTCGCGCATATCGTGTGCTGGTACTGCCATAATTGCTCCGGTTCCATAGCCCATAAGAACATAGTCAGCAATCCAAACAGGAACCTTCTCACCGTTAACTGGATTGATCGCATACGCACCTGTAAATACACCGGTTTTTTCACGATTATCGTCCTGGCGCTCGAGATCTGACTTAGACTGAACTGATTTCAAATAACTGTCTACGCTAGATTTGTGATCTTGTGTTATCAAATCTTGAACTAATGGATGCTCAGGGGCAATTACCAAGAATGTTGCTCCAAAAAGTGTGTCTGGACGAGTTGTGAAAACTTTTAAATCCTCATTAGAATTTTCAGTTTTGAAAATGACTTCTGCGCCGACAGATTTACCGATCCAATTAATTTGTTGGTCAGCAACTCGAGATGGATAGTCTACGTCGCCTAGACCTTCAATTAGTCTATCGGCATACTTAGTTATCTTAAGTAGCCATTGTTTCAAAAACTTCTTCTCAACCAAGTTTTCACAGCGCTCATGACGGCCATTAACGACTTCTTCATTTGCTAGACCAGTTTTACAGAAAGGACACCAGTTTATAGACACTTCCTTTTGGTAAGCCAATCCCTCTTTGAAGAACTGTAAGAAAAGCCACTGAGTCCACCTGTAGTAACTAGGATCGGTAGTGTTCACAGATCTTGACCAATCCATACTAAAGCCTAGGCTCTGGAACTGTTTCTGAAAATTACCAACATTAGTTGCAGTAGCAACCTGTGGGGCAATCTTATTCTTAATTGCATAATTTTCTGTAGGTAGACCAAAAGCATCATATCCCATTGGATAAAGCACATTCATGCCCTGATGCCTCTTATATCTAGCAATAATGTCACCTAATGTATATTCCCGAACATGTCCCATGTGTAGCCCATCGCCTGAAGGATAGGGAAATTCGGTAAGCATTACGAATTTTTGACGATCATCAAAATCAATGGCTTTGAAAGATTCTTCATCCTGCCATTTCTTCTGCCATTTAGGCTCAAATTCTTTAGGGCTATATCTTTTCATAATAGAGACATTATATGGTATTAGCCGAATATCTGCCAGATTAGAGAGAAAAGTCGAAAACATTTGCTTTTGCGGTTATGTATTATACAATATCTATACAACATTAATATAAGGATAATATAATGCCTATTAAAACATTCAACATAGCTATGGATGATGATCTACTCAAAAAAATTGATTCTGCCGCAAAAAGTGAGCTTTCAAGTAGAAGTGAGTACTTTAGAAGACTTGCACTTAATGATTTAGATAAAAGACTTAGATGGCAAGAACTTACTAATGCTGGAAAAAAAGCCGGCATTAATATGGGTATAGATAGTGAAGATCAGGTTTATAGAATAATAAATAGTTAAAATCGATATGAATCAACATACTGTAATAGTTATTGACTCAAATGTATGGATATCTGCTTTAATTTTCGGTGGTAATCCAGGAAAAATACTAAAGCTGTTCGTAGACAATAAAGTGGAAGTTGTTATGAGCGAAGAGATAATAACTGAACTTAGAAGAATCATAATCAACAAATTCCCGCTATTTGTAAATAGTCTTAATCTGCTCGAAGCTTCACTTAGAAAAGATACTGTCTTTGTACAACTTGGGAGCATTACAATAGATGCAAGCCGTGATGTAGACGATAATAGAATTCTTGAAACTGCATATATAGGTAAAGCTAAATATATTATATCTGGGGATAAGGACCTGCTGGTTCTAAAAAAATATGAAGATATAAAGATATTAAGCCCTGTTGATTTCTTAAAAACATTCTAATTTACTATAACCCACCTACCGTAAGCTAAAAGTGTTAACCACTAATTTTATGAATTCTTAAATTATTTAAATTGGGATAAGTAATTCGTACTAAAAACAGTTTCAATAGATTTTTTTGTAGCGTACAGTTCAATTGCGAGATCAATAAGTCTAGTTACGAGCTCGACATTATTAATGCCGGCTTTGTTCCAGTTATGAGAATAAAGTCCTCCAGGTAGAGGGTTAACTTCATTGAAATATACCTTATTGGTTTTAGTATCAATCAGCATGTCTACTCGAGCTATTCCACTACATCCTATTGCCCTATAAACCGCTAGGCCTGTAGCTTCAGCCTTAGAATATAAATCTTTCGGTAATTTGGCAGGTATGGTTGAATATCCCTGACTTCCGCTAGACCCCTTGTTCTTGCCTTTTTTACCACCTTGCAGATACTTAGTTTCAAAGTCAAAAAAGTCTTCTGAGTGGAGTACTGGTTGCTCTAGGAGGGCTGGAGTTAATTCCTCATTGCCAAGAATCGGTAATGTAACTTCGATGAGATTATTTACGCCCTCTTCGACAAGCACTTTATCATCATAGTGAAGAGAAACCTCAATGGCATTTTGGAGCTCATCAAAACTTGTAACTCTAGAAATTCCTATTGACGAACCGAGATGAGATGGCTTTACAAATAGTGGGAGATTTAAATTATTCTTGATTTCATTGATATATTTTGTTGGATCTTTAGAAAACTCATACTTTGAGAAATGAATAAATTTAGCTATATCTATGCCTGAACTTGCAGCGATTTGCTTGGCTGCAACTTTATCCATAGCGATTGAGCTGGCAGATACATTACAACCAACATAAGCGACACCTGCCATTTCACATATTGCCATTAGCTCACCATCTTCACCATGTGTTCCATGGGTTGCCGGGAATACAACATCAATATTGATGACTTTATTTTTCAAGCCAGGCTTAATTATATTTAAGCCTGAATTAAAACTTATTGAGACAGGTTTTAGTTTTGAAAGATGATCTTGAAATTTACCATTCGAGTATTTATTAATATCTTTAAGGGATTCATCGCTATACCATTTACCGTCTTTAGCAATATACACTGGAATAACATTATATTCGCCCGACAGTTCCAGTGGTTTTATGATGCTTGCTACTGCAGTAATAATCGAGACATCGTGTTCGGTTGATCTAGATCCGAAGATTACAGCAATATTATTTTTAGACATAAGAATAGTATATCAGAAGTTATTTATACTGATCAGGCCAATCGTTCTGCATCATAACAATATCTCCAGAAGCCACAAATTGATCAAGATTTTTATAAAACTTTAAGGGATTTTTTTCTATGATAACTTTTTTATCAAAGCCACCTTTTTTGAGTCCATCTTCAATAAAATGTGTTACTGAATTTTTCATCAAAATAACCGTATCGGCATCCGATTTAGCGATTAGTTCTCCCATTTTTTCATGAACTGATTTTGTTTCCTTGCCCTGATCTACTAAACCTGGGGTTACATAAAATTTCTTTTTTGCATCTAATTCAGACAAGAGCTCAGTTCCGGCTTTGATACCCTCAATATTACCGTTGTATGTATCATCAATAATTATTGCGCCATTAAGCTTATATGGCTGCATTCTGTGCTCATAAGGCTTCGTATTCTTAATTCCATCAACAACTTGATCTTCGCTTAAGCCTAGCTCTAATGCTAGAGACGCAACCAATACAAGTGCACCAATATGATGCCTACCAACGAGATGACTACTTAACTTAAGAGTTGTCTTTTTATTGCTCATCTCAAAAGAAATACCTTCGAGACTATTTTTTATATTAGCCACTTTCCAAGAGCCAATCCCTGAACGATTATATAGATTAAATTTAGGCTTCAAAAAACTAACAACATCCCTAGATTCTTGATTAACATAAACTTTATCTTCATTTAAGAAATTACCCACCGAGAAAATATCCTCTCCTGCAGCCTTCAAAGTTTTGTATTTATCTAAATGTGCTGGTGCAAGACCAGTTATGATTGCACGAGTTGGATGAGTTATTCTTGCAAAAAGCTCAACATCTTTTGGTGCCCCCTCACCATACTCAATAAGTAGGATTTCTTCGTTCCCTTTAAGATTAAGTGCAAAATTTGCATGTGATATAGCTACATTCTTATTTCCTGGTGTAAATGCTATTTTTTTATAATCTCCTAGAACTGCAACAAGGAGTTCCTTCATTGAGGTTTTACCAAAACTACCAACAATTGCAATTTTTTCACCCTTAAAATCTTTAAAAATTTTCTCAGATTTAAGAATTTTTCTGTTATTTGATGGAGAAACCAGTAGAATTCTAGCTAAAAACAATGGAACAACAATTAAATTAGCAATAATTATTGGGTAGCCAAGTATTAGAGCTAAACCGAAAGTCCAACCACCAAATAGTTGGTGGTTCGTCCATAAATAAATAAAACGAACACCAATTAATATCATAAATAAAGCTAGAGCCCACGAAGTAAATAAAAGAAATTTTGCTGCGGTTGTTTTCTTCAAATTGCCCCTTACTCTGACTTTGGAAAAATCTTGGGTAGTCCAATACCATGATAAATATTTAATTACATCATACTCACTAGATTGCAGCATATAAATAATAGTTGAAAAATAGCTTGGTCTGTAAATGCTAAAAAATGATTTGATCATGAAATAAACTTTCTTATTATGTCGCCTACTATTTGAGACTGATCTAATTGAACAAAATGACCAGCATTACCAACAATTTCTATATCCGAACCTTGAATAAGTTCATGATATTTCAATCCAATAGTTGGTGGCGTTTGATCATCCTGTTGACCATATATTAGTAGTGTCGGGATAGTAATGTTTTTAGCGTCATCCGATACATCTTCAGATACAATATTTTTAAAAGTTTCCTGCATATTTTCAGCTATTAAATAATCCGATCCTATAGTTTTATATGCTTTGTATCGAATTTGCTTCTTTATTGATGCCGGAAGAGGAGATGTAATAATTTTTCCTGCCTTAGCAACAATCGAGACAGCAATTTTTTTGCTAGTTTTCCCATTCCTTATACCTGAAGCACCTATTAGGATTAATTTTTTAGGGCTAAGCAGATTCATCGAAACTAGCTTTATGGCTATTGCCCCTCCGTTACTATGCCCAATAATATAATCAATATTTTTTAATTGAGTTTTGTTGCAAAAATCTCTCACAAATTTCGCGTAATCGATTAAACTAAAAGCTCTTCCCGGAACTTGAGTTGATCCAAATCCTGGAAGATCTAAAGCTATTACATTAGCAAAATTAGACAGATTTTCAATAAAAGACTTTTGGCCGGAAATGCTATCTGCCCAACCATGAAGAAACAAAACATTGAGTTTCTTGCCATTAGTTTTTTGATAATTCGTCAGTAGATCATCTACGATTACTTGCATAAGCTCAATTATATATTTTTTATTACTTTATTGCTTGAACCTTTTTCTCGAGTTCAGTCAGACTAATTTTATCCTTGGGAAGTGATATCATTGGATCTGCGCCAAAACCAGAATATTGACTCTTACCTGTGGAAGTTCCATTATCTATTTGAACAAGATTTCTTGATATAGGTTCAATACTAATTTTTACAGGAACAGGTTTCTGAGAAGAATATTGACTAGGATCGATTCCATCTAAGCCCTTAAATCCAACATATTCAGCAAGCGCCTTCATTAACTTAATATAGCCTTGTAGGTTAACGTTAACTTTTAAAGTGTCTACTTTCTTGCCCTTAATGGTCTCGTGGACTACTTCTTTGGAATTAATGGAGTAAACCTTTTGCTGCTTTGCAATATTCAACATCTTATCTCTTTGTTCTGGAGTTAAATTTCCAAAAGGTAAGATGCCAAATATTGTCTGATAAAAAGTCCTTGTTGATTGAGCACCAGAATCCCTTGTGCTATTTTGATAGCCCCATAAATTAAGTACTGGAGCATAAGTTTTACTGTCTTTATTATTCGAAGCAATATTAAGGTATCTTACATACTCGCTTTCTGGGCTATTTATTTCTTCTGTTACCACAGTAGTGCCAGATTGGGTTAATGTTGTGATTGAATGGGCATAACTAGTGCCACTAAATACAATCTGCACAGCTTGTTTAACACTAGTTTGACTTGTTGAATTATTAATTTCTTTTGTAAATCCTACTGTAGACAGATCATTTGAAAAGGAATCCCAAAATATATTGGTAGGGCTTAAATATATGCTATTAAACCAAAGGCCAATTCCTACGGCTAGAAGTATTATCCCTCCGATTATAAATAATCTATTATTGGATGAATTATTATCCAATTTTTTAATTAGCTTATTTGTCATTGATATTAATTATAGCAAATAATTTAATATCAATACTTAGTCGATTGAAGAATTAATTTAATATCAATACTTAGCCGATTGAAGAATTAATTTAAAATCTTTGACTTCGCTATTTGTTTTAGCAGCTGCAAGATTAGCTAGGGACATCCCGGCAGCAAAACTCATATTAATATTGAAGGCAGTTTCAGTTCCCATGCTTTGAGAATTAGTTAGATTATTCTTAGCAACTGGAAGCTTGTATGGCTGATCTGGAGTTGTCGATAGAGTTACAGTATCAATAGTAGTATTGTAAGTACCATCAGGCTTCATGTTAGAACGGTACTGCATATAAGCAGGCTTACCGCTAAAGCTGATTGGGTCATTGCCAACAATCTTGGATTCATCACCACCGAAGCCTGCATTATCTACAGCTCCTATACTCAGGCTTGTGCCTGCGGGAGATGTCAAAACAAAATCATCCATATTGGTAATATTAGGGTCGTTTTGTGCTTTAAGCTGCCAATCTGAAGGATACATAAAACTGACTTTCTCTGACGGCATAACGTAAGTTTTCCAGCCTGCATATGGGTCAGCAGGTGCTGGGGTATTATTTGTTGTTTTTGACATAGATGTAGCAGAAACAGTTGATGAAGTGGTTTTATTTTGACCTTTTTGATATACCAAAAATCCTACGGCTCCTATAAGACCAACTATAACTATTACCACTACTATCTCTACTGCACTAAACCCTGATTCGTTGTTTTTAATTCTGTTCATGAACAAAGCATAAGCTAGATAATAGTAAATGTAAATAAAAAATCTGCAGGCTTACTGCAGATATTTAATTATCTTGGTGGAGCTACAGGGACTTGAACCCTGGACCTCTTCCATGCCATGGAAGCGCTCTAGCCAACTGAGCTACAGCCCCAAAAAAGACTAAGCTATATTATATGGTTAAATAAAATAAAATGCCAAACATCTTGGCATTTTATTAATTCGTACGTGCCCACCGAAGCGGCCGGTGATTTTTATTTCTGTTAGTATTTATTTTTCATCGCGCCGCAGTTACGCACGAACCTACTTATGGTTATATACTTTTAACTTTGCTCTGTCAATCCTTAAAAAGTTTATTGAATTCGGATTCATCAATAATTTGTATTCCGAGTTTTGCAGCTTTATCTAATTTACTTTTTCCAGGATTTTCACCGGTTACAAGATATGTTGTATCTTTACCGACGCTACTCTGGAAGATTCCACCGTTATTTCTTATTTTATCTGCAGCTGCTTCTCTTTCTATCGAAGATAATGTTCCGGAGATAACAAAAAATTTACCTGACAATGATTGCCCATCAAGTTTTGGACTAATGGGCTCTACACCTAATTTTTTAAACTTAATTAATAATTCTTGGTTATCTTTTTCGGCAAACCAATCAACTATAGACTCGGCAACAACTTCGCCCACGCCCTCTACGGCCAATAACTCGTCCTCACTTGCTTTGGCAATTTTATCTAAAGACCTAAAGTTAGTTACCAAATCGGTTGCAGTCTGAATTCCAACGTGTCTTATGCCAAGTGCAAATAAAAATTTAGCTAAGTTTGGTCTTTTCTTAGAAGCTATGGAATCTATTAATTTGCGTGCGGAAATATCCGCGAATCTTTCGAGATTATTTATATCTTCAAATTTAAGACTAAATATATCTGCTGAGTCATCAATGAGTTTTGCATCAAGCAAAGATTTGATATTCTTCTCTCCCAAACCATCAATATCCAACGCACCCTTAGATGCAAAATGAGTAATCTTATTGTGTACTCTTGCAGGACATCTTTCATTGGGACATCGCCAGACAGCCTCATTTTTATTAGATTTAACTAGATCGGTCATACAGTCAGGACATTTAGTTGGCATCGCGAACTTCTTTTCATGGCCACTTCTAAGCTTCAATAATGGCTCAACTACTTCAGGAATAATGTCTCCGGCCTTACGAACGACTACAGTATCCCCAATACGGATGTCTTTTCTAAGTATCTCTCCCTCATTATGTAAAGTTGCCATTTGCACTTTAGATCCTGCAAGTACTACAGGATCAAGTATCGCAACCGGAGTTGCAGCTCCAGTTCTACCTATACTAATAAAAATATCTCGAAGTTTTGTAGTTGATTGCTCGGCGGGAAATTTATATGCAATAGCAGCTCTTGGTGCCTTGCCAACAATACCAAGTTTTTGATACAAAGCCCTGTTATTAAGTTTAATAACTAAGCCATCTGTATTAAATTTCATAGAATGTCTTTTTTCGGCCCATAATTCAACTGCCTTCATTACTTCAGCAATACTAGATGCAACGTATTTTGAATTAAATGTTGGCGGATTTACGATTAAACCTAAGCCTGAAATTGTCTCGTAAGCATCCTGGTTAGTTTCTATTCGGCTTTGTGAATCCACTATTATGTCGTATCCTCTAAAAACTAAAGGTCTCATGGCAACAATTTTAGAATCCAGTTGTCTTATAGTGCCCGCAGCTAAATTTCTTGGATTAGCATAAAGAGGAAGTCCCTCCTCCTCTCTGGATTTATTTATTGCTTCAAAATCTTTTTTATATAAAACAATCTCGCCTCGAATTTCAGTTCTTCCGCTCAAGAATGACTCATAACCTTTTGTACGTCTTAACTTTAGCGGCACTGAGCTTATGGTACGTACATTTTCTGTTACGTCCTCACCTGTTGTGCCGTCACCTCTTGTTACTGCCTGAACAAACTCACCATCTTCATAAATTATTGAACATGCTAGACCATCCATTTTAATATCTACAAAAAATTCTAGATTTTCATTGGGAGCCAATTTTAGCATTCTGTCTGCCCAGGCTTGGACTTCTACTTCATCAAAAACATCATTGAGGCTTAGCATTCTGGATGAATGTGTTACCTTTTTGAACCCCTTGAGCGTTTGTCCTCCGACTTTTTTTGTAGGGGAATTTTTTAGCACTAACTCTGGATAATTATACTCTAGGGTTTTAAGTTCATTCATAAGTCCATCATAAATAGAGTCTTCTACTGATGGCTGATCAAGAACATGATACTCGTATGAATATTCATTGAGCTGCTCGACTAATTTTTCAATTCGCTTTTTCGCTTCCTCTGATTTCATATAAGCTCTCGATAAAGTCTGTATAAATAGCTATGAGTAATAAAAAGAATCAGTAATTCAAATACAAAATATAGCCAAGGAGCTAGTACTGGAATAATCAAACCTACTGGGAATACGACTACAAAAATAAGAATCGACAAAGCAATAGGTAGAGCTATAAGCCTCCAAAAAACTTTAAGTCTTTTGCCCTCAACAACCTCTTTGGCAGATTTTATTGCCTGCATAGGTTTCATGTCAGGCAAGGTTGAAACATAATAAGCAATCACTGATGAGCTGAGCATGTAAAAAGACCAATAGAAAAGAGCCAGACAAGGAATAGCGGCTAATATCTTTACGAATATGCCGATGCTGGATATTCCATGAAGAAAATATGCCAAAACAAAAGAACCAATCATCAAAGGAATAAACTGAATTACTATAATTAAAAGTACAATCAACGATGGAATTATAGGATACATGCCTTTGTAAAATGCATCGGAAATCGTAACTTCTTTATTTGCATAAAGCTGCCGAATAACATATATAACTGCAAGACTAATTATAATGCCAAATATTGTTTGATATATTCCCGAATTGGAGTTTATGGTTGAGGCAGTCGATGTAGCATTATTAAAAACGCTAATTCCTTTGCTCAAGATATTATTTCCTATAACTACTTTTGAAGAATTACCTATGTTTAGTCCACTTACAAAAAAAATGTCTAGTAACGCATAAACACCTAGTATAGCTGTGAATATTTTCCAATTTCTAAATATGAATACCAATGAATCTTTAAACATAACAAAGACGCCGTCCATAGTTTTTTCTGCAATTGACGACTTATTAACTCTTGTTGATTTCTGCTTCTTTGGAGCAGATTTTGTTTTTTGTCTTCTCATTTTGTACTATTCGTTATCTTCCATTTTCTTTAATTTGGCAATTCTATCTTTAATTGGTGGGTGAGTTGAAAAGAGATTTGTTACAGAGTGTCCTTTTAGGGGATTTGCAAAGAAGAAATGTGCTGTTGCAGTATTTTGCTTTTTAAGTACACTTCCCGTACTTTCGATTTTTGCGAGTGCACTCTCCAGTCCTTCAGGATATCTGGTTGCTAACGCTCCGCTGGCATCAGCCAAATACTCTCTTCTTCTAGAAACCGCTAACTGTACCATCGTAGCAACTATTGGAGCAAGAATTATGGCGACAATTCCAAGAATAACAAAAACAGGACTTTGCTCCCTGTCATCATTATTGAAGATTGTAATTCTTAGTATTATGTCTGCTATTAGCGAGATTGCTGCAGCTAATGCAAATGCAATCATAGCAACTCGAATGTCATAGTTTTTAATATGAGACATTTCATGAGCCATAACCCCTTCAAGTTCTTGATCATTCATAATGTCAATCAGGCCAGTTGTAGCGCATACGGATGAATGCTGTGGATCGCGACCGGTTGCGAATGCATTGGGTGCTGGATCGTTGATAATATAGACTTTAGGCATCGGTAGACCGTCGGTTATTGATAGATTTTCGACAATTCGATAGAGTCTTGGGTTATCTTTTTTTTGAATCTCCTGGGCGCCATTCAAAGCCAATGAAAGTCTTGTTCCCGCCCAATAGCTTATAAATGCATAGACTGAACCTATGATTAGCACTGTATAGATCATACTAGTGCTTCTATATAGATAGCCAAGGATCATCGCTAGCCCAGCTATAATTAGCAAAAATACTGCGAGTATATAAAATGTCTTTCTCTTGTTGGCACTTATCTGTGAATACATTAAAACCCTTGAAGCGATTTACTTTATTTATTGAAGTCAACTTTAACGGGTTCTTGAACAGATGCTTTTTCTGAATCAGAAACATCAAAGTATTCTCTATCTGTGGTAAATCCAAGCATTCCAGCAAATACGTTTGTAGGAAAAACTTTTCTTTTAGTATTAAAGTCTCTGGCCATGCCATTGTAAAACCTTCTTGAAGCTTGAATTTTGTCTTCTGTATCTACTAGCTCTGCTTGAAGCTCCCTAAAATTTTCACTGGCTTTTAAGTCGGGGTAGTTTTCAGCAACAGCAAATAAACTCTTCATTGTCGATTGAAAAGCATTATCTGCCTTTGCAGTGGCTGCCGGACCTTTAGCTGACATAACTTGAGCTCTTGCAGCAGTCACATCCTCAAATACGGTCTTTTCATGCGTAGCATAGCCTTTAACAGTCTGAACAAGATTTGGAATTAAGTCTGATCTTCGCTTAAGTTGAACAGTGATATCGCTCCATGCTTCATCAGCACGCACATTAGTCTTTACGAGTCCATTATAGATAACTGCTGCAGCTACAACGATTACTACTAGGACGATTATTATAATCACATACATAATTTACCCCTTATTGATTTATATATAAATTATACATTAATTATCAACATTTAGGCTACTAACCTACTTATTTAATAAGTGTTAAAATTAGATAAATGAGTCATCGAAAAAAAAGAAAAAAGTTACTAATTATACCTCTGATATTTTTAGCACTATGTGTTTTTGCAGTTTTATACGCTGACAGAAAAACACTTTACGAAACAAAATCAACAATCACCTTAGAGAACTACACTAATCCGGAGGTAAAAATTAATTTTCCGGTAAACGCTGAGGCTGCAGTAATGGTAGACAATAAAGTACTCGATAATAATCTAAACAAACCATTAGCCACAGCCAGCACAGCAAAAGCCATAACTTCATTAATGGTTTTGCAAAAATATCCGCTTAAATTAAATCAGCAAGGACCTTTAATAACATTAGGTTCAAATGACGTAACAATATATAACCAGTATTTAGCAATTGGCGGGTCAGTAGTTAAGGTAATAAGTGGCGAACAAATTAGTCAATATCAGGCATTGCAGGCAGTACTTCTACCTTCTTCTTGCAACATGTCAGATAGCCTAGCCATATGGGCATTTGGTTCGTTAGATAACTATATTAGTTATGCTAATCAAACCTTAAAAAAATTGGGAATAAACAATACTGTTGTTGCGATAGATGCGTCAGGCTTCTCTCCCGAAACTACATCAACACCTTCAGACCTTATTAAGATTGGACAATTAGTCTTAAATGATCCGGTACTATCACAAATAGTTGGACAGAAAACTGCAGAAATACCAATTCAAGGGCAGATAAGAAACGTCAATTGGCTTTTGGGAACCAATGGAATAGTGGGCATTAAAACTGGTAATAATGACGAAGATAGAGGTGCTTTTATATTTGCATCGACTCAGCCCATATCTTCAATCAATTCAACTAAAACTATAATTGGTGCAATTATAGGATCAGATTCTTTAGCAAATGCCCTGGGAGATAGTATACCCATTATTAATTCAGCAAAAGATGGCTTTAAGAATGCCACCTACCCACAAGCTAATCAAAGGATAGGATACTATTCAGTTCCTTGGTCAAATGAAAAATATTACTTTGTAGCTTCAGAAAGTTTCAATCATCAAGTCTGGGGTAAAACAATACTTACTCCGTCAATCAAAATCGATAAAGCCAACTACAATACACAAGTTGGTAGTAAAGTTGGCGTATTATCTTTAGCTAGCCAAAATCAAGATTTAGTTATAAATAAAAAAATCCCAAGACCGAGTCTGATCTGGGAGATAAAAAATATCTTTAAGTATTAATGGTGGGCAAGGTGGGACTCGAACCCACAAGGTCGTGAAACCAGCGGATTTTAAGTCCACCGCGTATACCAATTCCGCCACTTGCCCGATAATAAACTATAAAAGTACTGGAGGCGCCTACCGGAATTGAACCGGTGTAAAAGGTTTTGCAGACCTCTGCGTAACCACTCCGCCAAGGCGCCCTGAGATGGTTACTATTGTCAATGGTGGCGCCTCCCAGACTCGAACTGGGGACACAAGGCTCTTCAGGCCTCTGCTCTACCAACTGAGCTAAAGCGCCAATGACTCCTGATATTCTATAAGAAAAAGTATTTCTTCTCAAGGATATATTGTATAAATATATTTTTGTCGATATAATACAGTCTTGATTATGCGGGTGTAGCTCAGTTGTTTAGAGCGCATCCTTGCCAAGGATGAGGCCACGGGTTAGAGTCCCGTCACCCGCACCAAACATAAGTATTATGACCACAGTTAGTTGTGGTCTTTTTATTCTTAAATATTAATTTGCAACCCATATAATAGTATGTATAATAGTATGTATGGACTTTGAATGGCACGATAGTAAGAATGCTGAAAATATAACGAAGCATGGTCTATCGTTCTACGAAGCCCAAGAAGCATTCTTTGATAAGAATAGACTAATCATAAAAGATAAAGTTCATTCATCATCAGAAAATAGATTTTTCTGCATTGGCAAAACATCCAATAGTGGAATTGCTACAGTTAGGTTTACTAAAAGAAATAGTCATATTCGCATCATTGGTGCAGGATACTGGCGGAAAGGAAAGAAAATTTATGAGCAAAACAATTAGTTACACGGATGCTCCAGAAGATATAGACGAGTCTTTAGATAATCCAATAATAGTGAGTGATTTTTTGCTGTCTCCTGCAGAGCTTGTGAGAAAAGGTGAAAAAGAAAAGATTACAATTTCAGTAGATAAACGCAGCCTAGAACTCTATAAGAAATATGCCAAGAAGCACAACACCAAGTACCAACCAATGATAAACGGTGTACTTAGTTCATATGCTGATAAGTATTTAAATATTAAGTAAATACTCACGATATGGCTCTTCCAATAGAGCCATCCATCTTAGTACCTCATCTCTTTTAAGGTATAAACTTTTTTCAGCCTGCTGCACCAAGCATAAGTATTATGACCACAGTAATATGTGGTCTTTTTATTCTAACTCTGAAAAAACAACCAAACGACTGTCAAACTCACTAGTTCCCTTAATTACATTGCCAGTACAAGTTATGAGATTGAGTCCGGGTTTATTAGGATTAACTGGATTTAGTAATGCTTGCATATCAACATTTGATGCATCGTATGTTTTGGAGCGAATAACTTTGTATTTTATTTTAATACCATCGCCTTTTACGATTACAATAGTCTGGCCGATATTGAGAGATTTAAGATTGTAAAATATACCTTTTGATGTCCAGCTAGATACATGTCCATCAACTAACATAGCGCCCGGCTTTCCAGGCAAATTACTTAGTTTAAACCAACCTGCATCATAAATATTAGATGGTGATTGTATTTGATTATTCTTCGTGAGGCCAAGCGGTTTTACCATAGCTTTTACATCAATACTGGGTATATAAATATATCGCGGATTATTGGTCGGAACAGTATAGTCATCAAACTCAGTTGGAATTATCTTCCTAGTGCTTGGTGGTGTAATTCCTCTAATCATATTTTGTTTTACTGTGTGCCTGTTTTCTGCATACTCATAATATCCCTCGATTAGACCTGTCAATAATATCAACACACCTAGTACGATTAAAAACTTAGATATTTGCCTATTTATGGTCTTGGTCATAATTAGATTGTATTACAGTCAATGTCTAGACACGATTCTTATATAGTCGGCGAATTCCAAAAACGGTAAGTACTATGCCCGACCCAATTAAAACAAAATCATTTATATTACCTAGCGAGCTTTTTTGAGAAATACTAAATCCTGTGACTGGAGCGTTAGGAGCAAGGGCTAATAATACTGGATCCTTTATTATGCCATTTGCTAGGCCATCGCTATCCAGATAATCACCGTCCCTGAGATCATATGTGGCCGTAGTTTTAACGATGCCACCGATTGTTTTAGTGGTGTAAGTTGCCCCATTAATCATGCTGTAGGCTCCTGTATTGGGGTTATAGTAACGAAGCAAAGGACTTGGATATTGCTTGTCATAAATAATAGTTATAGTAACTGTCATTCCGGATGTTGGGCAATACACATAAAATCCGGTCAAGTTAGTTTGCGCTGAATATCCTTTATCTGAAGATAGGGAAATTGCACTTGTTGAGCGTCCATCACCTAAGCTGCAGCCACTAGAGCTAGGAATTGTCACCGTTGACCAAACACCTTTACTATCCTGAACAGAAAGAACATTTGCTTGATATGAATCAGGGATGCCATCATTATTAGCGTCCCCGTCGTTTGGGATGTTGGTTGGATCGTTAAATAATGCAATATTTCTGAGCGTTGGGTAAGAGCTTGTTGTTTGCCATACATTATTAAAATCCCATGTGTTTAGCGGGCCATTAGTTGAGTTGTTCATAAAATACGTAGGATTGGAATTACCCACATTGACCGCAGTACCTGTACATACTGCACCAAAATTACACATATTGGCAGTATTTGTTATGTACTTGTCGTAATATACATTTGTATACGTACCACTAACATTATATGCAGTAACAGAACCATTACCGCTATGTGTGCCACTAAAATTAGCCGCTGAGAATGAATTACTAAGCGATGCCTGGCTGTCACCTATAATTCCTCCTATGTTAGTATTTGCTCCATTGTCTATAGTTCCGCTGGTGTAAACATTAGATATGGTACCAGCGAAAAATCCACCAACTATTAGTCCGTTATACGCTCCATTCGGATGAAGGGTTCCAGAGGTAAAGCTATTTGTAACTGATGTAGTACTGTCCCACATTGCTCCTACTATCCCACCAGAGTACGCAGATCCCGATACGTAACCCGAAAATGAACTGGAATCTACATTGGATGTACCGGACATTGATCCAACAATTCCGCCGACATAAGCACTAATGCCTCCGTTTACAGACATAGAAGAGTGCAAATTAGTCATTATTGTATCTGTTGCTATTGCAACAAAACTTCCACCAACTCCCGATGAAGATGTAGACCCTCCACTAATGTTGATATTTTTTATAGTAGCTCCAGTGGTTGAATAAAATAAACCACTGGAATCAATAACTAAATTTTTTATTGTATGATTTTGACCATCTAACGTACCACTAAATGGAGTGGACGCTGCTAAATGAGCAAAACCGTAACCAGTACAATCTATGTTTGATACAAGAATATAATATCCTGATAAATTATCATTAATTTCTTGTAGCTGAGCACAGCTCGAAATTCTATAAGGATTTTGCTGAGTTCCAAGACCATATCCTGAGTAAGCAAATACAGAAGATGGCGCTAACATGCTTAAAATAACTAATACTGCAGAAAGTACTGAAAATATTTTTTTACCCTTGATAACAACCCCCTTGGTTATTGGTTATGATTATAGGCGATGAAACAAATAAGGTCAATTATCTATATGTATTAATTATCAATAATAAAGTAATTATTTCTGATAAGATATGCTCATATGATTAGTAAATATTTTGTGTACTTAAGTGCGTTAATTATTTTAGTTGGAGATTTTAGCTACATTGTTCAAACAGCAAAAGGAAAAGTTCATCCAAATAGAGTTTCCTGGCTTCTGTGGGCGTTAATACCTATGATTACATTCGCTGCTGAGATAAAACAAGGAGTTGGTCTTCAGGCCTTAATGACTTTCATGGTGGGTTTTGGGCCTTTTATTGTTTTAGCAGTTTCCTTGCTTGACAAGAAAGCTTATTGGAAACTTAGCAATTTTGATATTTTCTGTGGAGTGCTTTCAGTATTGGCTATTATTGCCTGGCAATTAACTGGTAATGGCAACACGGCTATACTTCTAAGTATAATTGCCGATATATTTGCGGCTATTCCGACAATTATTAAATCTCTTAAGAATCCAGAATCAGAGCACTATGGAGTATATTTATCTGGTGTTATTAGCGGAGTCATTACTCTCCTCACCATAAAGAACTGGACATTTGCAGAATGGGGCTTCCCTCTTTATATTACTATTATGTGCTTATTGCTAGTAACTCTGGTCACTGCGCCTAAATGGAAAAAATTAAAGATATAAATTATCCTGTTTTTGTGGTAAATTACACTTATAAATCTAAAAGGATAAAATATCGATGATTGTAGCGATCGATGACTTACGCAAAAAGATTAACCAATTACTAATCAAAAATGGTTTCAACGAAAACGATTCAGCTAACCTAGCCGATATCGTAGTAGAACAAGAGCTTGTTGGTAACCAATTTAGCTCTATCGCAGAACTTGGCAGTAAACACTCAAAAAAATTGGCAGAAGAAAGTAATATTGGTGCCGAAATTGTCGTAGATAAACCGGCCATGATGCTTGTCAAAGGAAATGGAAGAAGCGCGCCTCTCATTACAGCAGATTATTTAGATGTAGTAATTGATAAAGCAAAATCTCAGGGCATCTACGCTATGGGAATTTATGACAGTACATATAACGACTTTTTCGATGTTTACTGTCGAAGAGCTGCAGAAAAAGATTGTATTGCTATTATTTTTGAAAATGGTGGTCCTCAGGGTGTAGTTCCATTTGGAGGAAAGTCCGACGTTACCGGAACCAATCCTCTAGCCTATGGAATTCCAACAAACAAATACCCAATTGTTTTTGATGCAGCAACTGCTATGCATGCATACGGTAGAATCAGACAGGCCAAAGAGCTTGGCGAAAAACTACCTGAAAATGCATATGTGGATGAAGCCGGTAATATAACCACCGATCCCAATCAAGCCTATGCAGTATTACCTTTCGGCGGCTTCAAAGGTTTTGGAATTAATCTTTTAGTTGATGTGCTAAGTGGATGTTTAGTCAGGGGAAAGAGTGGACTAGATATGCCAGAGGATTCCCAAAGATACATCGGTACCTTAATACTAGTAATTTCACCTGAGGCTTTTGGTGATATTGATGAGTTCAAGAAGTCTACTACAAAATTAGCTGAAGACATTTTAGCTGTTGAAGCAATTGATCCAAGTAATCCCGTTAGAATACCTGGATTTAAAGGATCTAAAAGAAAAGAAGATGCTCTCAAGAATGGCAACATTGAATTAGACGATATTGCTTGGCAAAAATTCGAATCATCCCTATCTAGTTAAAACAATCGAACAAGACTGAGGAATTTTTATCGTAGTGCTTCCATGTTCAACTTGAACAGTGCTAAGCTTGAACTTTTTAGATTCACCAACATATTTATTTTCTGATGAAGAAAATGCAACCTGCCACTCTCCGTCGTGTGGGAGATTAAGAGTATATTCATTAAAATCTCTATTACCAAAATTGATAATAACTACGACGTCATCACCATGCCCACCTTCGTACCATCTATGATATGAGATTACCTTATTTGTCTCATCGTAATTGAGTAGATTACAATTCTTGCCTGATAGACCTTTCGAGTGGCCAAAATAATTTCTTCTTAGCTCTATTAGTTTTCTATAAGCTTCGATTATTCCCTGGTTATTCTTTATTTCTGTCTTAGTCCAGTCCAAAGCCTGCCAATCATTAAATTCACCAGTTTCTAAAAATTCCTGACCCTGGAACAGCATAGGAATTCCGGGTAGAGTGAGCTGTAATGTTGCAGCTATAAGGCTTTGCTTCCTGGCAAAATAAGAATTGGTATCTTTTGGTGCAATAACTGAAACAAATCTAGATGATCCATTTGCGGCACTATCGTGAGAGTCCATATAAATAACTCTCTGAAAAGGATCGTCATTAAATCTTTTATTCATCATAGTAATCAGTTCAGCCAGATTAATATATTCCGGATTATCACTAGAGAGTGCATTTCTAAAGATTGACGGGCCAGATAGATCCCATTGAGCAGAAAAGCCCACCCCACCATCAATGATTTGTTTTGTTAGATACTCATTGCAGCCCAAATCTTCAGCAATAGTAATGGCCCTAGGATTTATTTCTTTTGTTACTTTATTAATTTTCTGAAGTAACTCCCAGCCCTCAGGAAGGTCTGTAGAAGGGTCGGAGTCGTGACCCTTAACATTTCTAATGTAGATAGTCGAATCTACCCTCAGCCCATCAAGATGACAGTCATGAAGCAACATTCTTACATTATCTAATATATATTGATGAATTTCCGGCCTGCCATAATCTGGTCTAGTATTTCCCCAAGGTGTTTCTGCTCTCCAATCATTATAGAAATAAATACCTCCCAGATTATTCTCAGACCATCCATCGAACTGCCACAAATCAAGACTTGTATCTGGACCTAAATGGTTATAGACAACATCTAAAACAACGCCCATATTTCTTTTATGGGCTTCTTTTATGAATTTTTTAAATCCATAATGCCCACCGTACAAACTTTCAACTGCAAAAATATAATCAATTCCGTAGCCCCATCCCCTATCCAAAATCATGGTGTTTATTGGCATGAGCTCAATTGTTGTTACGCCTAATTTTTTAAGAAAATCTAATTTATCGATTGCGCTCTCAAAAGTTCCATTTATAGCTGGGTCTGGCCTGTTAAAGGTGCCAATATGTAACTCATAAATAACCTGTTCATTTATTGGTGGGGGAATATATGAATCACCTTCCCAGTCAAAATTATTTATATAGATGACCGATGAGCCTGTTGAAGTTGTGAAATGCATTGATCTTGGATCATTATGGAATATTTCCTTTTCGCCATTTTCTATAACAAATTTATATTCTTGGCCTTCCTTAGCGTTTTTTGACATCAAGTGCCAATAACCATCTTCCTCGTTTAACATTGGTTCTTTTGACCAATTATTGAAAGTTCCTGTCAGATAAACCTGTGAAGCATTTGGAGCCCACATTCTAAAAGAAAAACCAGATTTACTCCTAACAACGCCCACATTTTTCTTTTTCGATATCTTCATGAATATTTAAATACATTATGAATATGATTAAGCTTAAGGGCAAGTAAAATTGCTATGGTAAAAAAGAATACTTCATGATAGAATTAGTCTCATGTCAAATATAGAACCAGAAATGAACGTTGAATCGCAGGAAAATATTACATTTAAAGAGTTCGCTAGGGAGCTCTCTACTACCACCAAAATATCATTGATATCGATAGTTGGTGGGCTTTGTGTTGAAGGCGCAAGTCTTGTTATGACAAGTGTTAATCACATGTATGACAGCAAGGATCCAGTATTCGCCGAAAACTACATTACCGATGCAAAAGTTATTGGATTAGTCACAGTTCTAGGTGGAATTAGCGTCATCGCCGCAAGATTAAATCACAAATCAAAAGATCATATACTAGAAAACAAATAATTTTTTGGTGGGGATAAGAGGACTTGAACCTCCACGGACAAATGTCCACTAGCTCCTGAAGCTAACGCGTCTACCAATTCCGCCATATCCCCTTAAAATAATTCTATTAAGATTATACTATTTTTTAGGATTGGTTACTTTAGCTTGTCTAATCTCCCAGTTAACAACATTATTATATCTGTCTGAATCAGAATTAACTGCGGTGGGATTTAGTCCTGATATTTCTAAATTAGACAGATATAAATATCTTGGTTGATAAAGCCCAATTGCAGGCACGTCAGATTGCCAAGCTGATAAGAATTGCTGGTATTTTATTGCCCTTAGAGCGGGATCTAATCTAGTTCTACCTGCCTGTAAAGATTCATCAGCTGTCTTCGATGAGTATTCAGAAAGATTCAGCCTAAAAGGCGACCTTGGATCTGTCTGTGAACTATCCCAATAGGCATAAACATCCGGATCCACTCCTACTGATATTCCATATTGAAGTGCCTGATAGTTGTGATAACTCACTGCATATTTTAAATCACTATCACTTAAAGCATTTATTCTAAGATCAATTCCAATTTTTTTCCATTGTGTCTTCAAGAGGTTGTCGGTTTCTAATGCTTCAGCGCTATCAGGAGATGATAATATTATGGAAAGAGGCTTTCCAGATTTATATCTAATTCCATCCGAGGCTTTAATCCAGCCGTCCGCGTTTAATATGCTTTCTGCTGAAGCCGGATCATATCCAGATTGAGAATATTTTGCATCGTAGGCTAACTGTCCTTTTAGTAGAGGCTCATCAACTATTTTAGTTTCATAGTTTAAGGCTTGGACTATTTGATTTTTGTTTGTAGCTGCAAGCAGAGCTTTTCTGACATTCAGGTCGCTCAGTATTGGATCGGTCGTTTTAAGAAAAATCATATTAGCAGCAGTTAGAGGAATGCTGAGGGCCCTAACACTACCGCCCGTAACTGGTAAGTCAACAAGCCCCGACATCGTATCAATCTTTTTAGAATTAAAGGTACTTATCATCATACTCTTATTGTGAAAAGCTTCTATTGTTATGCCGTCGAGTTTTGCAGTTCCTTGCCAGTAATTCTTGAATGCTTTTAGCTCAATTGTTTGCTGAGCGGTGTCTGGAGTATTGCCCTGAGATCTAACAGCAACCAAGGAAAAAGGACCCGATCCTATGGGCGAAACAGTATCGAAGTCGATAGTCCTCATGTTGGCAGGAGATATATTAGATAATATATGCTTAGGAAGAATGCCCATAGTCAGCGAATTAGGGAATGAACTCAGTGGTGTAGGTAAATTGAATACAACCGTATTGGTATCGGGTGCTGAAATCGCAATGCCTTTCCAGCTAGTGAATAACGGAGATTGAGCATCAGGTGACTGTATTAAATTAAAAGTAAAAGCAACATCAGATGAAGTTAAGGGCTTTCCATCCTGCCATTTCAGATTTGGTCTCAATTTAAATGTATAAATTCTGCCAGTCTGATCAACAGAGTAAGAACTAGCCATAGACGGCACCAAATGATTAGAGTTATCATTCTTAAGTAGTCCGGCGAATACTAAATTAGAGACTGAAGAATCTACGGGCGTGGATGCATAGATTGGGTTTGAATTGCTATAGCTACCCAAAATACCTTCCTTGAGTTTTCCTCCCGGGACAAATTGATTTGTTTGAAAATAAACGGACAGGTGTATTATCTGTACTAATACAAAAAATATGACTAGAAGCGCTCCAGCTAACCAAGTAGTTACAAATTTCCAAACCGGTTCAAGCTTATTGAGTCTTTTTATGAAATTTTTTTCGAACTTAGCCGTGGTATCATCGGTCAATTGCTCAAATTGATTAATTCCCTTTACGTACTTTTTTTTAAAAACTTTTTTGTAATCTTTTGATGCCATTGGTTACGCCTCGGGATATTAGACTGTTATACCCAATATCAGCGAGGCAGCAAACACAAAGGCCATAATTATAGTTAACTGGTGAATAGTTTTATCGGTGCCACGTCTTACTGTATTTACTTCGCCACCGCCTCCAAGTCCAGCGCCTAGTGAAGCGCCACGAACTTGAATCAAAATAAGAAATGTCATGATTACCATAGAAACGATTGTTATGTAGTTAAATATGTTCATCGTTCTTCAATTATAGCTGTTACTAGATAGTTTACCAACCCAATTATTAGTCCTGCCAGTATAGCTACAAAAAAATTTGTCACATGTAGTGGTGTATATAGTTTGCTAACAAGAAATACCATAAATCCATTTACTAGTATCATGAATAGCCCTAAAGAAAGTAGGATTGCTGGCAAGGATAAAATAACAACTAATGGCTTTATAAGGATGTTAACTAAGGCTAGTATGAATCCTGCTTCAATTGCACTAGAAACATGAGACCCATAGTTAATTTTATCTGCGCCAATAAGACCAACGGCAATCCATAATCCCAAGGAACAAACTATCCATCTTAGAACAAATCTTATCAAAGCTAAATTAAAGCCGTTTATTTCTTTCATGTTTTTATTATTGTAGGCCAATCATAGCTCCCTAGGCAAATTGCTACTTAATATTTCGCAGCCATCATCAGTAATAAGTATGTCGTCTTCAATTCTAATTCCGATTGATTCTTCAGGTATGTAAATGCCTGGCTCGCAAGTAATGACCATATTAGGGACTAAAGGTTTTTTATAATCCCCTACATCATGAACATCTATACCCAGGAAATGACTGACCATATGGGGAAAATATTTTCTTACATTTTCTTTATCTATAATCTTAATTAGCCCGAGTTCCCTGAGTTTCTCACCTATGAAATGTTCCACTTCTTCTTCATAGTCCTCAAGAATTACCCCGGGTTTCAATAAAGAAATAGCATAATTTTGAGCAGATAATACCGCTTCATAAATGCTACGAATTCTTTTACTGATTTTGCCCGGGACTATTGTTCTGGTTATATCTGCGCTGTAATTACCAAAACGAGCACCTACATCAATTACAATAGGTAGGTTAGCTTCAATTTTTGAATTATTTAGAGTTGAATGGATTATTGTAGAGTTTATTCCGGATCCAACTATCGGGGTAAAAGCATGTTTTGCAGCACCTTTTGATCTAAAGCCTGAAGTTATATCAGCCTCTATTTCATATTCATGTTCATATTTGTCTAACCTTTTTTGTCTCATTATAGGCTTCAAAGTATTAACCGTAATGTTAATTGCCTCTTTTAAGGCCTCAATTTCTGACGACTGCTTGACCACTCTTAAATTCATTAAATGTGCTCTCAAATCGAGCAGCTCAATACTGGGGTTCAATTCTTTAAGTTTATTAATTAATGATTCTCTTGCAGGATTGGAATACATTCCATATGCAGCTATAAATTTAGGATTTGCTGCAAGAGTTGCGACATGCTTGGTCTTTTTTATTCTTGAGCTTAAAATCTTCCAGCCATCTTTGTCAGAATAGCAGTCTTCAATACCCGAAATGTTTTTGACGGTATCATAACTAATTTTCCCGTCAAAGAAATCATGTATTTCTGAATATTCGGGAACAATTATATATTCCCTGTTTTTGTCCATGACTAAAATAAGGTTTGGCTCATTAAGTCCAGTAAGATACCAAAAATTACTATCCTGAGCGAATTCCAAAGTCTCATCTGCATTCTTTTGAACTAATCCATTTGCCGTAATTACTATGGGGGCAGTGCCAAGAAACAGCTCCCTTAGCTTTTTCCTATTGCCTCTAAAAAATTCCTTATCAAAAAATGATTTGTTCATAATCAAAACTCTAGTATAGCATTAATACCCATTAACCTCTTATCTCCTTAGTTTTTATGAGAAAAAACTACCACATGCTTAGCATTTCTGGATAATATTTTATGATTTCCAAAATACTCATCCATGCTTCGCGCTATCCATGGCTTAAGCCTTGCCTCAACTACCAATACTAAATTACCGTTCTCCGATAAATAATTCATACTATCTTTGATCATGTTATTGATGACTTCTCGCCCTCTGTGTGTTGGAGGATTGGAAACAATCAAATCAAATTTCTTTTCCATGGAAACACCTTCGTAACCATGGCTTGGCACAACCATTACATTAGCTAGATTGTTTGCAGATAAATTCTTATTTGTCATAGAAACAGCAGCAATGTCTGAATCAATCGCAATTATTTTCGACTCCGGTTTATTTTTAGCGAGACAAAGACTAATAGCTCCCCATCCACAACCCCAATCCAAAACGTTTTTATATTTCGGAAAAACTTTTAGAACATCCTCTATTAAAAGTCGACTTCCCGAATCCAGACCTTTGGGTGAAAATAAATCACTTTTAGTTTCACAAGTTAAATTAATTGAGCCCAAACTTATTGAAATATTTTTACTATTTTCAGATTTCATAACTATTTATTTCCTTTAATTTTTATTATTAAGTCAGCTCTTTTTTCACCAATTATCTCAGCAACCTCAGCGTGAGAAGCAGCAAAAACTGCACTCACGGATCCAAACTTTTTGATCAGCTGTTTTTTCGAGACTGGACCAATTCCGGGAATATCATCTATCAAACTTTTAATTTGGCGTTTCCTCTTCAAAACTGTGTGATAGCTAACTGCAAATCGGTGACTCTCATCCCTGATTCTTTGAAGTAGTTTTACTATATCTGAATTTATTGGAAGAAGTATCTTGATAAATTTATCACTTTTTCGAATAATTGCATGATGTTTTTCAAGAGCTTCGTAATTAATAGATAGATTTGAGCCCTCGAGATCAACAACTATCTCTTCTTCCCTTTTAGCAAGTCCTATCATAGGAACAGTTTGCCCCATTTCATCTCTAGCTTTTATTGCGGAAGATAATTGGCCACGACCTCCATCGATCAAAAATATATTTGGAAGACCCCAGTCCTTTATATTTTTTTGACTAAGCCTCCTAGTAATAGCCTCTTCCATATGAGCAAAATCATTATTGCCCGGAACACGTAATTTGAATTTTCTATATTCAGATTTTTCTGGCATGCCATTTTTAAAAACCACCATGCTAGCAACATTATCTGTTCCTTGCATATGGGAAATGTCATAACCTTCAATTCTCCTTGGAACATTTTCAAGATTAAAAATATCCATCAGTCCGCTGATAGCAAGATCCTTACTGATATCTACTGTTTCACTGTCTGTGAATAGTCTTTGTTTGGCCAAGCTTTTCAGTGCGTAAATTTGATTCCTGTAAAGACTAGCCTTTTCAAATTCTTTTTTCTTGGCAGCAATATTCATGCTTTTTTCAAGCTTATCAATAAGATTGACTCTGTTCCCTTCAATATAGCTGATTAAAGACCTGAGATTCGCTCTATATTCATTTAGTGGAGTTTTATCTTCTTCAATACCCGGACAAAGTCCTAGGTGGTATTGAAGACAAGCTCTTTTTGGAATCTGGCCGTAGTGAGTAGAATAAGGAAAAATTTTTCTTAACATCCTTAATGCATTTTTTATATCTCGGCTATTGAAATATGGACCATAATATTTTGCTTTATCATCCAACGGTCGCCTTGTAGTCGTAACTGTTGGATGAGCATCATTGTAATTTATTCTGATGTAGCTATAGCTCTTATCATCTCTTAGTAGGATGTTATATTTAGGCAGATTCCTTCTAACTAGTTCTGCTTCCAAGAAAAGTGCATCTAGTTCAGTTTCAGCTATTATCCAATCTACATCTTCAATTTCAGAAATTAGAGCGATAGTCTTGGGGTCTCGCAATCTACTATTCTGAAAGTACTGACGAACCCTATTCTTAAGGTTCGCAGCTTTTCCAATATATATAACTTGACCTGTTTTGTCTTTGTGAAAGTAAACACCAGGCGAGTTAGGTAAATCAGCTAGCTTATTTTTAAGTTGATCATTCATAACTCACTCAACTAGATTGTTTTTGGCAATCTATTCTTTGGTTTCTGATTTAGTTTCGGCTGCAGCGGTTTCTGCAGCTTCTTCTGCTTCTTCAGACTCTTCAGATAACTGAGCCTTAGTTTCTTCAACTACTGCAATGGTATGTTCTGGCTCGGTAGTAACGACAACTCCAGAAGGAACAACAATATCTGCAACAGTAAGTTTATCGCCTATTTCAACTAGTTTTGCTCCATCTACAGTTAATTCATCTGGGATCATAGAAGGAACTGCTTCGACTTCAACATGATCAAGCATATGAATAACTAATAAGCCTTTCTTTACAGCTGGGCTATCACCAGAAATATGAACTGGTACTTCAGCATCAACCGTTTGGTTTGCATCAACAGCGTTAAACACTATGTGGCTTAATGTATTGTGCTTCGGATCAAATTCAACAACCTTAATTAGAGCTGTGTACTTAGATTTTCCAACACTAATATCGATAGGGTGGTGTTTTCCAGCGCTTAAATAAGCTTTGTAAATTTGATTGTAATCGCCCATTACTATATGGCTATCCTTGCCATGATCGTGAATTACAGCAGGTACTAAACCTTGTTTTCTCAGGTGCTTGACTGATTTTCCTAATACTTCTCGTTTATCCAAACTTAAAGCGATTGATTCATTCTGTGACATTAATTACTCCTTAATTTAAGTATATTATAACAAATTTATGGACTTATGAACAGATTAAAGTTAACCTATATGCATATGCTAAATCCAACTAGCTTAATTCAAAACGGCGGATTATTGCTCATAATCTTTATGATCTTTGCTGAATCTGGTATGCTTTTTGGTTTTTTCCTTCCCGGAGATACATTATTATTTTCTGCAGGATTTTTTGCTGGTGAAGGTAAGCTAAATATTTATCTATTAATTATTGGAGTCATTTTAGCAGCAGTTGCAGGATGCAATGCAGGATATGAAATTGGTAAAAGAGCAGGAAGAAAAATATTCTCAAAACCCGATGGAATATTGTTTAGGCAGTCTTATGTTAAGTCGGCAGAAGAATTCTATGAAAAGCATGGTGTAAAGACAATAGCTCTAGCTCAATTCGTACCGATTGCCAGAACATTTGTTCCGGTTGTTGCAGGAATAGGTAAAATGGATCGAAAGAAGTTTGTTATTTTTAATATAATAGGTGCAACTGCATGGGGTGCTGGAGTTGTTATTCTGGGTGCTTGGCTCGGAAAAAAGATACCCAATATTGATAGATATTTACTGCCAGTTATTGGCATAGCGGTTGCAATAAGTTTTGGACCAATGATCTATCATATTGCAAAAAATATGCTCGACAGCTATAAGAAAAAATCTAGTTAAAGTAATTTACTGAGATATTGACCAGTGAAGCTATTCTTTACTTTCGCAACTTGCTCAGGAGTACCTTCAGCAACAACTTGACCACCCGCCTGACCACCCTCAGGGCCCATATCAATTACATGGTCAGCATTTTTTACAATGTCTAAATTATGTTCGATGATCAACATACTATTGCCTGCATCAACCAGTGCATGTAGTACTTTCAATAGTTTATCTACATCCGCCATATGAAGACCGGTTGTGGGTTCGTCTAGAATATATAAAGTCTTGCCAGTTGGGCGTCTGGACAGTTCACTTGCCAATTTAATTCTTTGAGCTTCACCACCACTTAGCGTTGTTGCTGATTGACCCAATTTTATGTAGCCAAGTCCAACGTCGACTAGAGTTTCAAGTTTTTTAGAAATTGAAGGTATATTTTCAAAAAATTCTAATGCCTGTTCACAGGTCATTTCAAGAACATCAGAAATTGTCTTACCCTTGAAATGAATTTCAAGGACTTCTCGGTTGTATCTTTTTCCATGACAAACTTCACAAACAACATAGACATCGGGCAAGAAATGCATCTCAATTTTTATAATCCCATCGCCGGAACAATTATCGCATCTTCCGCCTTTAACATTAAAGCTGAATCTACCTGCAGAATAGCCTCTAAGCTTGGCCTCGGGTGTTCCTGCGAATAACTCTCTTATTGGCGTAAAAAGTCCAGTATAGGTGGCTGGATTAGATCTAGGTGTCCTACCAATAGCCGACTGGTCGATGACAATTGCCTTATCAAGCTCTTTGATTCCTTCAATATCATCATGACTTCCAGGAACAGTGTTTGCCCGATGTAATCTTGCTAATAATTCTTTGGCCAGAATTCCATTAATCAGAGTAGATTTACCCGATCCACTTACTCCCGAAACAACAACCATCATGCCGAGTGGAATAGTAACATCTATGTTCTTTAGGTTGTTTTCTTTTGCACCTCTAATAACGAGTTCTTTTTTATTTCCAGATCGTCTTTTTTTAGGAATAGCGATTCTCATCTTTTCGCTAAGGTATTGACCTGTGGGAGATTTTGGATTATCAATAATGTCTTTTGGAGTTCCGCTGGCAACCACCTGACCACCATGAACACCGGCACCAGGACCAATGTCTAATACAAAATCTGCTGAAAGAATTGTTTCTTCATCATGCTCAACAACAATTACACTGTTACCTATATCTCTTAAATGAAATAAGGTATTAATTAGTTTGGCATTATCTCTTTGATGAAGACCAATGCTCGGCTCGTCGAGAACATAAAGAACCCCGGTTAAACCAGAGCCTATTTGAGTAGCTAGCCTAATTCTTTGCGCCTCACCACCGCTTAATGTTGTAGCTGAACGAGCTAGTGTCAGATAATTTAATCCAACATTCTGCATGAAACTAAGTCTGACTTTTATCTCTTTGAATATCTGTTCTGCAATATGCTTTTCTTTATCGGATAATTTGATGTGATTGAGAAAATCTATTGAATCATCGATACTAAGTTCACAAATATCCATAATCGAAACTCCAGCAACTGTAACAGCTAGTATTTCTGGCTTCAATCTTCTTCCGTGACATGCAGTACATGGTCTTTCGCGCATGAATCTCTCAATGTCTCTACGCATGAAGTCACTTTCAGTTTCTTTATGTCTTCGTTCCAAATTGGAAATTACACCTTCATACGTTGAAGTAAAATTGCGTCCACCTCCCAGACTAATGTCATAGGTTTCTTCGCCGGTACCATAAAAAATAATATCCATCTGTTTTTGAGACAATTCGCTAGTTGGTACCGATAATGAAAATTTATATTTTTCAGCGACTGCTTGTAATTTTTTCATATACCAGGCATCGACACTAAATCTATTAAAAGGTCGTATTGCTCCTTCAAGTATAGATAATCTACCATTAGGGATGACAAGCTCCGGATCAACCTCTAGCCTATTTCCAAGACCGGTACAAACTGGACATGCACCATGAGGAGAGTTAAAACTAAAAGTTCTGGGCTCTAAATCCGGTATTGAAATATCTGGGTGATCAATACAGGCATATTTCAGGCTAAAGTTAGTTTCAGTATTTTCATCAGCATCAACTAGCAATACCTTACCCGATGCTATATCTAAGGATTGCTCAATTGACTGTGTTAATCGAGTTCTGCTCTCCTCGTTATTTACTAATCGATCAACTATTATCTCGATTTTGTGCTTAAAATTTTTATCGAGTTCTGGGAATTCATCAAGTGCATATACTACACCATCAACTCTTGCTCTAGCGAAACCAGCTCGCATATACTGTTCAGAAATGTGCTCGAATGCACCTTTCTTGTCTTCGATGATTGGTGCAAGAACCATTATCTTGTGATCTCTTGAGCTTGAAAGAATCTTTTCAGTAATATCTGCTGTGGTCTGTCTCTCCACTGGCTTATTGCAAACTGGACAATGCGGTACACCAATTCTTGCATACAACAGTCTTAAGTAGTCATATATTTCAGTGACAGTAGCCACAGTACTTCTTGGGTTGCGACTCGTGGATTTCTGATCGATACTAATTGCAGGTGAAAGTCCATCAATCTGATCAACATCAGGCTTTTCCATTATGCCCAAAAATTGTCGAGCGTAACTACTCAAGGATTCTACATAACGTCTTTGTCCCTCGGCGTAAATGGTATCAAAAGCTAGGCTAGATTTTCCTGAACCTGAAAGACCAGTTATTACAACTAATTTATCACGCGGAATAACAACACTAATATCTTTTAGATTGTGTTCTCTCGCACCCTTAATAGTAATCTTGTCTGCCATAATTAAAGTCGCTAAATTATACCTCAAAAAACTCAATTTTACCAGACTACACCCTAGATATTAACATAACCGTTTATAAACTAGTGTTGCGAATCTGTCATTATTGTTATATTATTAAAGCCAAATTACAGGTGAGGAAATACTATGCAAAACATCATAGTGCTGGGAATGATCCCAGGAACAAATTTATATTTAACTTTTAACGAATGGCTAGCAATTATTGGCATTTTAATTGTTTCAACAAAATTGTTTTTTAAGCCTCATGAAATATTCTTTAGACTTAATTTATACATAAGTCTGATTTACATAATTTATTCTCAAAAAATTACTAATTATCAGAATCAACAGGCATAATTGCCTCAGCCCATAATTTCAGTTCTTCTAATAAGTATCTTTTATTTTCATCAAGTTCTGGGTTAACCATTAGCTCACCTATTCTCTTGAAATAAATTGCAGCTCTAGATTGATCGTTTCCCGAATAGAAATATTCTATTCGATGTCTGTCCCACTGATTATTAATGTCTTCGGTCATGTACTGAGGAAAGTTACGTGCAATATACAATGGAAATATATTCTTGAGACGGTCATCGATGAAATCTGGCATATTTTCAAAATTGAAATCTTGTTGGTGAACCTTTGTCATTTCTCTTTTATCCATATCACTAATAAAACCGTCATAAAGTTTTGCATCAGCTGAATCAATCCTTGGACTATCGCCCCATTTTCTATTTGAGTCTGACTTATTTTTAGCCTTTATTATTCTTGCGACCAAATCGTGGTTAGAAATGAGCTTCTTGTAGTTTTCATCGATGACCTTCATATCTAATTTCAGTCTTGCTAAGTCTTGCTCATGAATTACCGCAATTGGAGCAACTGCTGGGCAGCGATTGAATTGCAATGGCCTAACTACGTTCGAAAGTCTCTGCTTGTCTTCATTGTCTCTGTCATATTCGAAAGACTTCAAAAGCTCTTCATCGGGCATGTTTGCAAACTTTTCAGGATCAACATTCAGATCATATATGAGAACTCCCTGATTAGTTGAACTGCCCTCAAGAGCACAAGTAATGATAGTTTTTTCGTGCTCAGATGGATTGCTTCCAGAAGTATAGATGAACTTTTCTGAATTTAGGACTAGTTCAGCTACATTTCTTTTGTCTCTAACTGTAAGTAAATAGTCGAAAAGCTTAGGCTGCTTCTCTTTTATTAGTTTGCTCAAACCTATTAATGCTTCGACATCGCTTAGTGCGTCGTGAGCACTTGTATGGATAATATTATTTTCCGCAGCCAGCAATTCAAGTTTATTTGTAGATTTATTATCTTTATCTATAGGCCACTTAATTCCATCAGGTCTTAGCGCTCTTGTAATCCTAATAACATCAAGCATATCCCACTTTGAGCGATTGTCTTTATATTGCCATTCATATGGATCATTAAAATTCCTAAACAACAAGAACCTCATGAACTCATCATCAAAACTTATATTGTTATATCCAACGAATATGGTTCCTGGCTTAGATATGTCCTTATTAAATATTGAAATGAATTCTTCTTCTGTAATTCCCTCTTCCAGTGTTTTTTGAGGAGTTATTCCAGTAACCAATACCGCATCAGGACTTGGCAAAATGTCTTCGGTTTGTTTAATTAAGAAGTTATCTGGCTCACCAACAGGGTTGAGGTTAGCATCAGTTCTCTGTCCAGCGAACTGCATTATTCTTGATTCTCTGGGACTTAATCCTGAAGTTTCAAGATCATAAAAGTAAAAACTTTTTTCCATATACTAATAAATAATTTGACCCTTGTTGCCGATGTGAATTTTTTGACCGCGCTCGAGACCTTGTCTATTCAGGTCCTGAATAATTCCAGTTTTCTTTAATATATCCCTAAGTCTATATACGCTATCTGGGTTATTAAAATCAGTTCTTGAAGCAAACTTTTCAATACTTTTACCAGTTACAATAAAGTCTTTGCTGGTTTTAGATATCTTATATACGGCTTCATCATCATTAAGCCTAATGACTGGTATCTCAGAAGATTCAGCTTTCTCAACTTTTACTTTTTTTGCTTTTTGTGCCTTAACAATAGCATTCACTTCGTAAAGAAATTTATCCAAACCTTTATGGCTAGCTGCTGATATGGATATGATTTTAGTTTTTGCAGGTACAAGTTTTTGAATCTTAGTTATTAACTTATTAATTGCTGTTTCATCTAAAGCTTCAGTCTTATTAATGACAACTATTTGCGGCTTTTTGGAAAGATCTACAGCATAAGACTTTAATTCTTTTTGAATCGTCTTATAGGCACTCCCTATATCTTCCTGATATGCATCAATCAAATGCACCAATACCAAAGTTCTTTCTACGTGTTTCAGAAATTCATCACCAAGGCCTTTGCCTTCTGCGGCACCCTCAATTAACCCAGGAATATCCGCAAATAATAGCGAATTATCTTTATCTAAGTCTGCCATTCCAAGATTTGGAGTGAGTGTAGTGAACGGATAGTTCGCTATTTCTGGACGAGCATTTGAAATTACTGAAAGCAATGTAGATTTACCAGCATTAGGTAGACCAATTAGGCCCACATCGGCGATTGATTTTAATTCAAGCCGAGCCGTTATGACTTCGCCAGGTTCACCTTTTTCTGCAAATTTTGGTGCCTGCCTAACTGAGCTAATGAAGTGAGCGTTACCGAATCCGCCCCTTCCACCTTTTGCTATGATTACTTCCTGATTATTTTCAGTAATATCTGCTAAGACATTGTCATTTTCATCATAAACAATAGTTCCAAGCGGTAACGCAATAAGAGTATCCTTTCCACTTCTTCCGTGCTTCTTCTGTTTTTCTCCCGGATTACCCGATTCAGCTCTTATCTCTCTTTGATACCTAAAATTAGAAAGTGTATTTTGGTTATTGCTACCGACTAAAACTACATTGCCGCCATTTCCTGCATCACCACCATCAGGACCACCTCTATCGATAAATTTTTCCTGCCTAAAACTAATACAGCCGTTTCCGCCGTCTCCTGCAATAAATTTGATATCTGCTTTATCTATAAAACTCATAATTACCTTTGTAGTATATCTTAGAAATAGCTATTATATACTATTACTTAGAAATGTAGTTAGGGAATGTTCTGACTGAAACCCAGCCTGAACCCACTCTGTCCCAGCCTCCACCATCTCCATAATTGTTCATATCACGGATTTGGACTTGGTCACCACTAACACCAATCACAACTGCAACGTGTCCAAGACCACCTGCTGCGTAAGGAGTTTGAGCAATTGCACCAACAGTTGGGGTAGATGATACATTCCATCCCGAAAGGCCAGCATAGTATGCCCAGCTACTAGCATTACCCCAGTTACTTGGTAAAGATATCTGTGTGGCCACATACCAAGTACAATAACCAAAGTCATAGCCATTTGATGCTCCGCTAGCAAATGTTGGAGAGAAAAAGTTATATACCGGTGCAACAGGAGGTTGACCATTTGGTATCAAAATCTGCTCACCAACTTTAATTCCACTGATTTCAGCATCATTATAGGCGGTTAGCTGCTGAAGATTTGCACCGTATTTTGTCGAAAGTGACGATAAAGTATCGCCAGATTTTACAGTATAGACAATTCCTGTAATTGGAGGAATGAGCAGCTTAGTTCCGACAGCTACAGAATTTCCTGTGATATTGTTAGACCAAAGTATTGAATTGGAAGTTATATTAAATTTAGATGCAATGGAAGCTATATCCTCACCAGGTTTAACGATATAGGTTTCAATATCGTTCTTAGATACAAATGATGTGGAAACAATCATGGGCTTAGCGGTAACATTACTTACTGCTGCAGATTTAGCAAATTCAGCAATAACGTCTTCGTTCTGGTTTTTTACAGCAGTGGTTTCAGGCAAATGAGACACAGTTGATACTGTCTGGGCAATTTGAGAAGAAGATACCTGATCAAGAGGATTTATAGCATTCTTACTTACTGCTGCACTTTGAATTGTGCTGCCGCTAGAACTATTTGGAGATAGGAGCAATATGAAGAAAAATACTAATGCGATAGCTATGTTTCCGAAGATCAAGTTATATCTTAGTTTCATATTTTTGGCTCTCTTAACAGTAGGCTTGTCAGTGGTACTTCCGGCCTTTTTAGAATTGCGGTTAGTAGAGTTATTTCTACTAGATTTCGAGCTTCTTAAAATAGTAACTCCAAAAATTATTTAGTGATTTTAGGATATATTCAACGTAATATTGTGACTTCATAACAGATGTCACTAGCATATATTTTATCAAAAAAAGGTTATTTTTACAATTTATAAGAAAGGCTAGTTAGATTGACCAAATTGGGCGATATTAGCATTGTGTTGATCGATTGTATCGGAGAATCTTGTTACTCCATCTTTGCCAGTAACAAAATAAAGATGCGTACTATTTGCCGGATTTGCAACTGCCTTAAGCGCCTGGCTATCGACATTACAAAGTGGTGAAGGTGGCAATCCTGGTTGATTATAGGTGTTATATGCCTGATTTCCGATCGCTTTAGCATAAATAGCCGTAACGTTACTTTCAAGAGGCATTCCAGATTTGATTCTATTTAGAAAAACTCTAGCCACTTGTTGCTGATCGCTATACGAAGAAACTTCTTTTTCAATAATCGAAGCCATTGTTATTGCCTGATATACGCTAAGTCCTTCGCTCGCATAAGAGGACTGAAGACCAGGAGTTAGCTTCTTGCCCATCTCAATTAGAGCTTCTTTCACAATATCGTTAGCGGAGGTGCTTGAGTCCTTGGCATAGGAATCTGGAAATATGAGGCCTTCTAAGCCATATCCGCTTGGCTTAAAAGACATTACGGGTAAAGTTGAATAGTTATTAGTTACTAGAGCATTTGAGGCTTCATTTGGAGTAAAGCCGCTATTAATGAGCTTTGATTGTATTTGAGAAATTGTTGAACCAGGCAATATTGTCACCAACTTTGAACTAACTCTACCATTGGTTAATATTGCTACGATATCTGGAACACTTTGGCTTGGTGACAACGAATAAGTTCCTGCCTCTAATTGAGATCTAAGATTATGGGAGTCTACATATTCTTGAAATGATAGCGTACTCCGTATGAGCCCCTTATCTTTAAGAATCTTAGATATCTGGTTAAGGGTAGATCCTTCGGGAATAGTCACTAAAACTGATTGATAAGATGAACTGACCGGCTTAAGCCCTCTATCATACTGGTATCTTACAAATACTACAGCAACGATTCCCAGTATTAAGAAAATACCAATACTGTAGGCAATAAATCTTCTTTTTCTTAGTCTGCTATTTTTCATTAAGATAATCCTCCAGTATATAGCTAGCAGCAAGAGAATCTACATCCTCTTTAATGAAACCTTTTTTCCTTAAAGATAGCTCATCTTTTGCCTTTAAAGAAGTCCCGGCTTCATCTATGAGATGTATTGGCAATTCTGTATGTAACTTAAACTTCTCAACAAAGTCTCTAATCTTTTTAGTCTGATCAGTTTCTTGGCCATTAAGCCCCCTAGGCAAGCCTATAATGACTTCATTAATAGAGTTTTGATTGATTAGCGAGACAATGTCTTCATTTATAGAATCAGTCACATGGAGTGTAGTTAATGGGCTAGCAATCCTAGCTATCGAATTAGCTATAGCTACACCAATTCTTTTGTCTCCAATATCAAGGGCGAGATAAAATTTAATGCTATCTGCCATGAAATTATGATTTTGTTATATTAATTACTATTTTCTTTTGATCGGTTGGTACAGACGAAACCCAGAATGGAGATAACTTAACAGTTACATTGGTGACTCCGGGATCCGATTTTATAGTGGACTCTACGTCAGCAGTTTTCTTACCAGCCACTTCTTGTTTTATTGTTGATGTATCTAGCTTTGCTCCAACAGAAGCTGTTGCCTGCATAGTAACTTGAGCAGTGGTTCCATTGCTCTGGATTACATTATATTGAGCCGTAGAAACTCCATCATCGACAATACTTTGCTGTGATGTATTAATCTGCTGATTTACGCTATTTGTTACAAGTTGGCTCAAGTACGATTGTTGAACCCCAAGCATCGTATACGTAACTGTCTGAGTGACCGTTACCTGATTACCTGCAGAACCCAGAGTTGGCGACGCAACAGTATTGGCAGTACCTGTATTAAAAGTTCCTGCAATTGGTACAAGTCCTGCTTGTTTAAGCTGATTCTCTAGAGCAGTCTTTACTGAACTAGTATCTTGAGATCCAATTTTTTGAGTTGCAGCATTAATGTCGTTTTGGGATACAGCATTTACCATGTTATCTGTCCCTCCTGTCAAGGCATTAGGATTAGTACCTTGGATTTGGCCATATCCAGAGCCAGGAACCTCAAAGCTAGAGCCCGATGAAAGATTGCCATTACTCCCTCCGGATTGAGCAATAACACTTGTATTGTCATTAGCTGCAAATGATGTACAGCCCTTATAAAATGAGCCCGTTGAGGAGAAAGTAGTGGTGCTTTGAGTTAAGTAAGAAACTCCATTCGAAGTTATGCCAGAATTAGCAGGTAATGACGGTGGACCACTAGATGGAGGCTGACTACTACAGTAAACAGATGAAAAAGTAACACTTCCGGTAGCCTTATTTCCATTATTTACCTGTCCGGTCGTAGGCACGCTCTGGGAAGAGCTTTTCTGGGTAGACTGAGCTACAGCAGGGACGTTTGAGTTAGCCGTATTTAATGACTTAGCTGCGGTATCTAGGTTCAATGTAATGCTAGCATTAACTGGCTGAGTTGTTGTCTGAATAGTAATAGTTGCCTTATTAAGTAGATTTCCGAAGAGAAAAAACAATACAATAATCGATGCAAATACTATCCCACCAATAATCAATATTTTTCTAAACTTATTAAAATCCGGAACCTTAAGACTGCTATCTTTTTTGTCTTTCTTACTTTTCTTAGACTTTTTAGATTTAGATGGTTCATTTTCACCCTTGCCCGTTGCATCATCAATCAACGATTCGTCGCTTATATCTATAGTTTCATCTATGTCTTCAGGTTTATGAATTTTTTCTTCAGTTAATGCCACTCCGCTGGCTGCAGCCAATTCACCAACTGCTTTTTCTTTTGAAGATTTTGGATCAAATTCTCTACCATTATCTAAGTCCATAGATTCATCTTCATATTGATCCACACTATCGGGATGTGCAGGTATTTCAGGTTTTGAATGGGGCGTCTTAGCAACATGAATACCAACAGCACCAGCGATTGGCAGGATACTGGGTTCAGACGTAATTAGGACTAAATTCTGGCTCTTTTTTTCTGCAGCTCTTTTTAATAATTTTAGATTTACAATACTTTGGAATACGCTTGCTCGCTTAGGCAATACAAGAGCTACGACCTTCTTGTCGCTCTCTTGAATCTTATCTATGATTCCAGTAATTTCTTCGTCAACATCTATGTATATTATATCTTTAATGTCTTCAGTACTCATGTTCTAAGTATCCTATCGAGTCTTTCTCTTATTGAATTAGTGGCAGTGTTATTTGCCTGCTGTAAAGTATCTAGTCCAACACGCAATAGTCCCATTGCGGTTATATATGTATGGTCGTTTACTATTCCAGTTTTGTCAACAATGCCCACTACCTGACTAGGCTTAATGTACTGAACTGAAGGTCTTTTAGTAAACGGAAGTTGTCTATACCAGTCGGTCTTTTCGAGCTCATCAACAACCATATCCAGCGATGATCCACCACCACATAAAAGTATTCTATTTGGCAAGTGATCAAGTTTTGGAAATTCGCTTAGAGCAAGTTCTACTCCGCCAGTCCAAACATCCAACGTCTTATGAAGTGCAGCCTCGACAGCAGGAATTTTTTGTGATGGAGTCTTATTGCTGACAAGTCCTAGTTTTAGTTCTTCAGCCTCAGAAAAATCTACACCTAGTTCTTTTTCTATTGACTTTGTATAAGCACGGCCACCAATTCCAAACATCTTAGTTCCTTGAACGCCACCATCATTAATTACAGCAATATCAGTAGTTCCTCCACCAATATCCATAAGTATTGCACTCATACTAGCATTAGGATCGTCACCAATAACTGATCTAGATACAGCAAAAGGCTCGGCGGCAACTGCCAATAAATCTAGATCTAATTGTTGAGCAGTTCGCTCAAGCGCTCCAATATGAATCATTGGAGCAAATGCTGCAAATAACTGAATGACTACATCGCTACCCTGAAAACCAACTGGATTAGTTACAGGATATCCATCTATGTCTATGCTCACTAATGCGCTATTAACAAGCCTAACCTCAATATCTTTACCACCCAGTTCCCATGAAAGCTGTTGTTTGGCTTTGTCTTGGGCTTTTTGCTGAACAAGTTTTATGATTCTTTCTATTTCTTCAATAGTCATCGGAACTTTGGCATCTTTTCGCTTAACACGTACTGTGATTGTAGTTCCTTTGACTAGCTCTCCAGCAATACCAATAACAGCACTCCTTGCGCTCAATCCAGCTTGCTTCTCAGCCTCAGAGAGGGCCTTGTCACAGTTTTCGACTACAGATGTGATATCTGATATAGCGCCGGCTTGCATGTCACTGAGAGACTGGTGTGCCCTACCTACCCCGATAATCTCAGTACCATTCGGGCCAACTTTGCCAATTAATGCCTTAACAAACTCTGTACCTATATCTAGGGCGACAATATACTGACTATCTTCCTTAGACTTAGATTTTGTTTTACTGGTGATTTTTTTTATTTTATTGAGCATAATCAATTACAATTATACCACTTTTTGAAAGGGCTATTTAAGATAATACAGCTTTTATTCTTCTTATGCCAGAAGATGAAGATTCTTCTTTAATTATTCTGAATTTTTTATTGCTTTCAGAAAGCTGACCAGTATGATCAACATGTGGACCACCACAGATTTCAAAACTAAATGGTTTGTCGGAACCCTTTGCTTGCATCCTATAAACTTTGACTATATCTCCATATCTATCGCCAAAAGCGCCAAGAACCTTTAAGTCCTCTAATGCTTCTTTGGTTGGATGTTCTTCAAATGTAACTACCAAATCTTTGTCAATTTGTTCGTTTACAATTTCTTCAACTTTTTTAATCTCTTCAGGAGTCATTTTTTCGGGATGCGAGAAATCGAACCTTAGTCGTTCTTCGGTGATATTGCTTCCATGCTGAATGACGTGCTTGCCGAGAACGTCTCTCAAAGCCTGATACATTAGGTGAGTTGCGGTGTGGTATTTCATGTGCTGAAGAGTTTGACCTCCAAGACCACCCTTAAAAGTACCTTTAGTAGCAGTTTGACTTCTTTTACGCTGTTCAGCCATTTTAGAGTCAAATTCTTCGCGCCAATTATCGCTAATTTTGTAATCCTGAGTTAGGTTTTCCTCTAAACTCAGCTCAACTGGGAAACCGTATGTGTCGTAAAGGGTAAATATGTGATTTCCATCAATAATACCGTTCTGAGCCATTTTTTCTAGCTCCTTAACACCTTTACGAAGTGTTTGACGGAATACTTTTTCTTCCTTTAATAAGATTTCAATAACCTCATTTTTTTTAGATAAAACTTCGGGAAAATCTGGTGAATAAATATCTATAATTACTGGGATTATTTCGTGCAAGAAATTCTGTTCAACACCAAGTTCAAATGCGAATCTTATAGCTCTTCTTACAAGGCGTCTCATGACATATCCCTGCTCTTTGTTGCTAGGCACTATGCCATCAACCGCTAAGAATACTGAACCTCTTAGATGATCGGCTATAACACGCATATTGTTGGTGTATTGGCCATATTTTTTAGAAGATATTTGTTCTAGTTTTTCTATAATTGGTTGAAGCAAGGAAACCGTAAATACATCTGAACTGTCTAGTGAAGCAGCAGCAATTCTTTCGAGCCCACCACCATAGTCCACATTTTGTTTTGGCAGTTTATCAAATCCCGAACTAGTTTTCTTATATTCCATAAACACGCTATTGCCGAGTTCAATATATCTTCCACAATCACAGTTGGGATGACAAAATTTACCGTAATTTTTATTGTGCTGAACTTCTGGATATATATAAAAAACTTCAGTGTCAGGACCACCTGGCTCACCTTCAGGCATATTCTCAGCCTTACCAGCTCTACACCACCAGTTCTTATCTTTGTAGAAGAAAATTCTTCCGCCTTGTTCTCCAACTTTGTAACCATTTTCTTCTGAACCTATCTCAATCGTCTTAGAGTCTACTCCTTTAGCTTGGAAAATTTCGGACCAAATTTTTGCACTCTCTTCATCTTTTGGAATATTGAGCTCTTCGTTACCGCTGTAGCAAGTGACATATATTCTAGATGGGTCTAACTTAACAATATCTGTTAAGAATTCAAAAAACCAAGATATCTGTTCTTTCTTAAAGTAATCTCCTAAGCTCCAGTTACCAAGCATTTCAAAAAATGTAGTGTGTCTATTGTCTCCAACTTCTTCTATATCCTGAGCTCGTAAACAGGTTTGCGAATCGACTAATCGATTTCCTTCAGGATGCTCTTGACCCAATAAGTAAGGCAATAAAGGCTGCATACCACTTCCTGTAAAAAGTGTCGTAGGATCATTTTCAGGAACTAATCTAGCTCGGGAAATCACCGAGTGATTTTTTTCCTTGAAAAAGTTTATGTAGGCTTTTCTAATTTCTTGTGCTGTCATATGTGTATTAATAAGTATTGTATCAGATAACAATTCCGCCACCGACAACTCTTTCTTTTTCATATATTACTGCAGACTGCCCGGGAGTGATTGCTCTAACCTCATCTTTAAGTTCTATTAGATAATTATCACCTTCTTTTTTAAATGATTTCACTGCTACAAGATCTGCTCTATATCTAGTTCTTATGGTGTATTTACTCTGTGAATTAGGAGCTTCATTAATCCAATGCAAATCACTAAGGGTTAGCGTCTGATTCCAAAGATTTTTATCCGATATGTCAGTAGTCACAAATACCTGGTTATTTTTAACGTCTTTACCGGTGACATAATATGGCAAGCCACCACCAACATTAAGACCATGCCTTTGACCGATAGTGTAGTATAGGGAACCTTCATGGTCACCCAATATATTTCCGTTTTGATCAATGATTTGACCTGGTTTTTGAGGGCCTAGTTCAGTTTCGAGAAATTCTTTAATCCCAACTTTTCCGACAAAACATATTCCCTGAGAGTCTTTCTTTTCGGCAGTTGCAAGACCTAAACGCTTAGCGATTTCTCGCACCTTTGGTTTTTCCATTTCACCAATTGGCATAATGGTTTTCTTTAGAGCCTCTTCATTAACCCTGTAAAGAAAGTAGCTTTGATCTTTATTTTTATCTATTCCAACAAGTAATTTACCATCTTTTACTCTGGCGTAGTGTCCGGTAGCAATATAGTCAGCACCGTCTTCAAGTGCAGTATCTAGAAATAGTTTAAACTTTATCTCCTGATTGCACATAATATCTGGATTAGGAGTTCTTCCTGCCTGATATTCAGCTACCATATAATCTACTACTTTTTGACGATACTCATTTTCAAAATCATACATTTTAAACTCGATACCAAGTTGAGTTGCGACTTTTTTTGCATCCTGATAATCTTCTTCCCAAGTACAATGATGGCCTGGCAAATCCTTGCTCCAGTTTTTCATGTAAACGCCAACAACATCATAGCCAGCATCTAGAAGTAGTGCTGCAGTGACTGAACTGTCTACTCCACCACTCATTCCTACGTAAACTGTTTCTCTCATGATATTTCCTTAATAGCACCGACAATTAAATCAACTGATTTTTCAACATCAGACTTAGTGGTTTGACGACCGAGCGAAATCCTAATACTAGATCTAGCCAATTCATCGCTAATACCCATGGCTTTAAGTACGTGTGAAGGTTCATTCGAACTTGCACTACAGGCCGAACCAGCAGCGCAGTATAATTTTCGATCATCGAGAATAGATAACAATCTTTCATTGTCTATGCCGGGAAATGACAAATGTATATTATTTGGCAATCTATTCTTCAAGCTACCATTAATGATGGTTTCAGGTAAAAGATTTGTAATTTTTTTCATAAATAGTGATTGCAGTTCAGAAATTCTACTAACTTCATCTTTTCTTGTTGATTGAGCAATCTCTAAAGCCTTGGATAGCCCAATTGCACCTGCAACATTTTCAGTACCGCTTCTTATATTTCTCTCCTGACCACCACCTAAGATATTTGACTTCAAGATTATTCCCGACTTAACAAATAGGACTCCGGTCTGTTTAGGGCCATAGATTTTACCACCGTTCAATGACATTAGATCAATTCCTAGTCTTGCGTGATGTAGGTCTAAATAGTTAACAGCTTGTGATGCGTCTACATGTAGATAAAGTGGGGTTAAATTGTTTGAAAGTAGTCTTTGTTTTCTTATGTCATGAATTTTTTGAGAGATTGATTTTATTGGCTGTATCGATCCAACTTCGTTATTGGCATACATTACCGATATTAGAACTGTATTATCGTCAATAAGATCAAATAATTTATCTAAATTAATAACAGCCTTTTTATCTACTGGAGCAATTTTATGGACATACTTAGAGACTGGCTGAAGTACTGAATCATGCTCAATTGAACTGGAAATTATATTCTTTCCTTCAAAATTTTTCATAATTCCATGAATAGCAAGATTATTCGATTCAGTGCCTCCAGCCGTAAAGATAATCTCGTCAGATTTCGCACCAAGCCAAGTAGCTATAGATTTTCTTGCCTCGTTTAAATGATTCTTAACGTTTTTGGCGGGTGAATAATTTGCTGAGGGGTTAAAGAATTTTTGGTTTTGAAAAATCGACATAGAATCAATGACCCTATTATCCATAGGAGTTGCTGCCGCATAATCTAAATAAATATAGTCTTTCATTGTCATTGAATTAGCCTACCTGAAGTCTATTTTATATTAATAGACTTCAGCACGTACATGTTTTAAGTAAAGACTTGCTGCAAGAATAAGGTTTTTAGCCTCATCCTTACCTACTCTTTCATAATGCTGATTGTTATGCGCTTTAATAATACCTTCAGGTCGAAGATTATATCTTGTGGTAACAATTTGTCTCTTGCCATAAGAATCTGTCCATTCTTCATGCCATACCCATGTATGAGGATCTAAACAGAAGAATTCTCTTCTTACATTTTTTTGTGTGATACCAAAAATCTTGCCACCAATTTTAGCTTCTTGATGTATCAGATCTCTTTTTAGTTTAGTCTTAGCCTCGATTCGTCTTTGACGTGCTAGATCTTGAAAAATATTTAACATAGTTATAACTCTTATTAAGCTGCTAGGTAATCCTGTGATAATTCCCGATTTTGGTCAGATACGACTATTTGCTCATTAGAACTTGCTTCAAGATCTAAATCTACGCCATTTAAATTAGCTTGATAGCTGATTATTAACGCAGCCTCATCTAACTCCTTCAATCTTTCGATTTTTACGGAGTCAACTAAAGATGGTTTTTCACGAAACTCAGGATTTAACATAATTGCCTTATTAATTTAAGTTAAATAACTTTTTGGAATTTGAAGTAGTAGCCTTGGAAATACTTTCCAAGGATTCACTCCTCAATTCTGACAAAAAGAATGCGATATTTATCACATGTTTTAACTGAGCAATTGTACCTCTATATGGGGCGGGTGTCAAGAATGGGGCATCGGTTTCAAGCAGCATCTTGGACAATGGAACCGCTTTTGCGGCTTCAAGCTGTGACTGATTTTTTGTGAATGTCATAATACCATTAAGTCCTACATAAAAATCTCTGGAAAGTATTTCATTAAGAACTTCTTTTGAGGCTGTGAAACTATGAATAACACCCCTAATTCCTGGGTATTTATCAATTATTGGCCAGAAATCATCGAATGCTTCCCTAACATGAAATATCATAGGCAAATCATGTTTTTGAGCTAATTCTATTTGAAATTCTAGTATTTGTTTCTGATCCTCTTTTGGGGAGTGATAGTAGTAATAGTCCAAGCCGCATTCTCCTACTGCAACTACTTTTTTTTCTGTGGCTAGGCTTGCAAAATCTTTTAGCTTATCAGGTGCATGAACATAATCTTTTGCTTCATGGGGATGAATACCAATTGATGAATAGAGATTCTCATGGTCTTGTGCAAATCTTACTGCCAATCTGGAATCCTCAAGATCCGTACCCACAACGATTGCATTACTTATTCCAACTTCTAGGCCACCCTTGATTACAGTTTCAGGATTCAGGCTGTAATCTTTTGAATGTATGTGACAATGCGTGTCAATAAAATTCATGGTTAGATTATGCTTTACTGTATTTTTCTGGCAACTCTTTTTTGGGAAATAGCATTGTTTTAAGAGGACGAATTACTCCGTCTTTGAAGACATACCTAATTTTTGTTGCACCATCTGGAAGGAATGGTTCTAAAAGATCAGCAATTTGCACTAGGCTACTTGATTGATATGCAAGAACTTCTCGGAGGTGATCTGCATCATTATTTTTGGCAAGCTCCCAAGGTTTTTCTTCGTCAATATATTGATTAAGCCCTTTGATCTGCTGGAAAACTTCATCAAGAGCTCTATCGAACTGACAGCTCTCTAACGCTTCAATATACGGACCAATATCGTGATGAGCTTCTGGCATTTCTCCAATTAAACCCTTTTGATATTTCATAACCATTGCAGCGGTTCTTTGAACGGCGTTACCTAGTTGGTTTGCAAGCTCATTATTGTAAGCCGAATCAATCATCTGCCAACTAAAATCTCCATCGTTATATGACGGAATGTGCCTTAGCATGAAATATCTAAAACCATCTACGCCATAATGTTCTATAACTTCATTTGGATCAACTCCGTTTCCTAGACTCTTGCTCATTGTTTGACCATTAATTTTTATAAAGCCATGAACATATAGAATTTTTGGCAAGGGCAAACCTAAGCTCATAAGCATAGCCGGCCATATTGCTGCATGAAATCGAATAATATCTTTTCCGATTACCTGAACATTTGCTGGCCAAAAGTTCTTAAAATCATCATTTTCGGGATAACCTAAAACGGTTAAATAGTTCATAAGCGCTTCGAACCATACGTACATAACTTGCGTATTATCACCTGGGACTTCTATTCCCCAGTCAAGCTTATTCTTTGGCCTAGATATGCTAATGTCCTGCAGGCCACTTTTAAGTAGTGATATGATTTCATTCTTCCTGGTTTCAGGAATAATTTTAAGCTCATCTTTCTCAATAGCCTCGAGAATTTTTTTCGAATATTTAGATAGTTTAAAAAAGTAGTTATTTTCTTCCAGTCTCTTATAGGCCTGAGGATGGCTAGGATTAGTTCTTTCTTTTTCTACCTGAGCTTCTGGCACAAATTCTTCCTGCTTAACGTCATACCAGCCAGAATACTTTCCCTTGAACATATCATGGGATAATTTCTGCCAGATAATATCTGCTCTTTGAATATGACCCTTATCTGTGGTTCTTATAAATCTATCGTTACTTATTTGGAGTTTTTTCTGGAGATCCTTAAATTTATTGGCTATGGATTCAGTGAATTCCTTGGGAGTCATTTTAAGCTCAGCAGCTTTTTGAGCATTTTTATCACCATGCTCATCAGTACCAGTACTAAAAATGACAGCTTTACCAGACTGTCTAGCATACCTAGCCAAAACATCAGCCATTAAAAATTCAAGTGCATGACCAAGATGTGGTGCTCCATTGGCATATGGGATTGATGTAGTTACGTAATAATTTTCTGATTTTTTTTCCATGCTGAATAATATTTTCTGCTTAATTTACTTCTTTAGTATAACTTAAGCCAGTAAATTTTATATACAGAAATTAAGAGGTGGTCTTGAGATCTCTAAGATTAAAGAAGAGAATTCCAACAACTATACAAAAAATACCGAATGATCCAATTACGATTAAGTTAAAGGTATTAAATTGTGCCTGTGCCTGATAGTAATGGAAGAGAGAAAACTTATCTGGAATTCTTAAATAGGATACTGTTGAGACCATGGACGATATTAAATAGCTCGTGAATATATATGCTGAGGAAAGACCTATGGCGAGTCCGTTGTTGCCTGAAATACAGCCAATCAAAAATGTTATTAATCCAAAATCAAGACATAGGAGCAAACAATTTAAGGATACTTTGGCTAAGCTGAGATAATTATATTGATAATTAATTAACCTTAATCCAATTGAAACTCCAGCATATGCTGCAAAAGCTATCAAACTTAGAATGATAACCGAAGCAATAATCTTGTTCGTCAATACACGATTTCTGCCATTCGTGAAAGACAATTGAGTCTCGAGTAGACCTTTTTTCTCATCACCGGTATAAAGATTGCTGAATAGGTAAACAGATAGAAAAGAGAGGCCGATAGGGACCCTAAGAGCAAATATTTGTTGTGTTATATACCCCCCAATTGTATTCCATGATGCGCTATCACCGAGTATTTTTTGAAGTGATGTTGGCAGAGAACCTAGAGAGCTGCTCAAGCTGCCATTTTTAAATGCTGGAAAGAAATACATGGTAATAATAGTCAGAGACATAACTCCAATAAACCACCAAAAAATTAACATTTTTTTCTGGAACAAGATCTTTGTAGCTAACGTTCTCATATTCGGCCACCATCCCTATATAGATCTAAAAATATCTCATCAAGTTCAGGTTCAAGTATGTTTAAATCTCTAATCTTCTTGTTGGACAAATATTCTATTAGTTTATTAATATCTCCAGAATAGCCAAACGTCATAGAGTCTTGTGATTCGCTTATAAAATGAAGTCCCGGTAAGCTTTTATGCTGAAATTTAATTTTTTCAAGAACAGTTGCTTCAGCTGCAATTATGATTTTCTTCCTTGCTGAAGATCTAAGCTCAGATACTGATTTTAACCCAACTATGCTTCCATCTTTAATGAAGCCGACTCGATCACAAAGTTCTTGAACTTCAGCCAATATATGAGAAGACATAAAGACAGTACCGCCTTTTCTTCTGAATTGCTGAATAAGCTTAACAAATGTTTGCTGAATTAAAGGATCAAAACCCTGAGTAGGCTCATCTAAGATGAGTAGTTTAGGATTGTGCATTAATGCAGAAATTAAACCTATCTTCTGTCTATTACCCGTAGATAATTTTCCAATTTTTCGACTTAAATTAACTTTTAAGATGTTTGCTAGAACTTCTGCGTTGGCCATGTACTTACCGCCATATCTTGAATTCACATATTCTAGATAGCGTTTGCCGGTCAGGTCTTTATCTAGCACCATATCGCTAGAAAGATAGCCAAACATTGAATGGCTTTTTTTGATCTTCTGGTTTGAGATGCCAAATATTTCTATAAAACCTTTATCTGCTCTAAAAATATCGAGTATCACTCTAATGGTGGTGGTTTTACCTGCACCGTTAGGACCTAAGAATCCAAAAATCTCACCCTGTCTAATGTCTAAATCTATGCCTTTAAGAACATTATTTTTACCAAATGATTTATAAACATCGGTAATTTTTATTGCGCTTATGTCTTTTGGCATATAAATAGCCTAGCACATAAGTACTAGGCTATAAATGTTATTAATAGTTTATAAAACTAATTAATATCTTCGGTCACGGCCTGAGCTGTAACCACCGCCATTGCCGCCACCGTTACCGCCACGGTAAGAATCGCGTGGCTTGTCTTCACGAGGTCGAGCTTCACTTACGTTGATAGCCCTTCCTGAAAGTTCCTTGCCATTTAATTCTTTAATAGCTTTAGCTGCTTCGTCGTCGTTTGACATTTCAACGAAACCAAAACCTTTAGACTGGCCACTTGCTCGGTCCATAATGACGTTTGCAGAAACTACAGAACCTGCAGCTTCGAAGAATTCCTTCAACTCATCATCGTTTACTGAATAAGCTAGAGAGCCTATAAAGAGTTTATTTGCCATTAATTTCTCCTTCTTATAGCGCGAGAGGGAAACTGGCAAACAGTTAGCTGCTTCTCGATACACTTGCTTTTATTAATTCTAGAACCTAACTTTTTATTGTTTAAGCAGCTTTATCTAGTAAGCAAACTATAACATAAAAAGATTAAAATACGAAATTAATTGGAGCCTAGGCGAATCTAGTAACAATGAATATGAATATCGTGCCCAACACTGTTAGTCCGATGATTGTTTTAGTGCTTCCATCTTCATGGGCTTGTGGCAAAATATCACTAGCACTTATATATAGTAGGAATCCACAAAAGAATCCAAGATATATGACTAAATTAGTTGTGGATAGATGAAAAAGTCGAGTTGAAAGCACACCAATTACAGGTGCTATAGCGTCAAGTAGTAAAAATTTGAAAGCTTTTTTGTCTTTGTTCTTATTAACGAGCATCAAATTTACAGTGTTAAGACCATCGGCAAAATCGTGACCAATAACCGCAATTGCAACAGCTATTCCTACCGTTGTATTAACCTGAAATCCTAAACCTATGCCAACACCATCGAGGAATGAGTGTCCAGATAAAGCTAGGGCAGATAATACTCCGACTTGAGGATGGTGATGAGATCCATACTGCTTTTCTTCTCCGTGGTGCATAAGAAGAAACTTTTCAGTTATATGAAAGACCAGGAAGCCAACAACTAAAGCCACCATAGGCACAGTAGAGCTGATATTATTTTCATTAATTAATCTAAATATTTCTGGAAGCAAATCGAAAGCTACAACACCGATAATTACACCAGCCGTGAATCCCATTATTTTCTTAATCCACTTCTTATTACGCAAAGCGAAAATTCCACCAGCTAAAGTAGATAAGAATGTAGCAACGGATAAAATAATTGGGGTCATATTAATATCTATTGTATGTTAAATAATCATAAATCAAAATACCGGCATTAATATGCCGGTAAATGATTCGCTAAATTTAATTTTAGTTTTGTCCCCAAAGCTGAGTCTGAGCGTGGTCGGTTAAATATACAAATGGATTTGATGATCCTTTCTGATCGCTTCCTAGATTCACAAAATTTCCATTATTGAATGTTTTGTAAGAAAAAGGATTTAGCGAATTACTTGTTTTGCCTGGTAAGCCCAATTCATAAACTATACTGCCATATATTGGGAAGGAATTCATTTTTGGGAAATACTCATTATTGACTAGGGCATATAGTGAACCCTTCATCGGATTGTATGAAAGAGAACTTACATCTGATAAAACCATATAAGGAGTTGCTGGCTGGGAAGGCCAGATGCTTGATCGGTACATCCCTTTTTGAGTCAAGACTGAGCCATTATTCTGGATCCTGTAAATTGCGCCTTGCTCTCCTCCTACATAAACATCTGAGCCAACAGCAACAAGACTTTCTATGGGCAAGTTACCCGTAACTTTTATATTTGCTAAGGTTATTTTAGATGACGCGATGAAGCTTATCTTGGTTTCATCAGCTATATTGAAAGCCAATACCTTCCCGACAGGTGCAGTTTGGCTGAATGGGGTTATATGATTTACGCCTTCGTAAAGAAATTTACCAGATGCACTTAAGCAATTGCTCGAGCAATTGCTATCGTTTTGACTTGTAGGAAAGTTAGCTGGATCTACAGTTGTTCTGGCAAGAGTTTGGTAAACATAGCTCTTGTTATTTGGTATCAGCTTAAATGACATTAAACTATTTGATAGATTCAATGTATTATCTTTTGATTCAGTGTAATATGATGCATAAATATAGTTACCTTGGCCTGTTATTCCTGTAATAGTTGATCCACTTGGCAAATCTGCAAGTGTTGCAATTTCTTGTGGTAACGCACCATTTGGATATAGCTGATAAGCAGTTATTAGGCTTGTTTTATAGGGACTCCAGCCGTCAGGAGTTGATACGTATAAAATATTTTTTACCGAATCAAAATAATATGGACTATAGGATGTAACACCTTGACTTCCCGAACCTACCCAATTTCCCTCATTAAAGCCCTTGATTCCATTGACTAATGTTGGAGTTGAACCAGAAATGTTATAAATACTAAGTCCTGGTTTTGCATCCATCTTTCCATTACCGCCAGTTTCAGCATAAATGAAATCACCGTACCTGGCCAAAATGTTAGTTACGCCCGGAAGTGTTTTTGACAGAAATAGAGTATTTGATCCGGCATGAGCTACCTGCTTAGTACTATTATTCTTATCAACTACAAAGAAGCCTATGCCGACTATTGCCACAACAACGATTACTAGCATAAATGCTTCAATGTGTGAGAATCCTCGACTATTTAGTTTTCTAATTTTCATCTTTATTATTCTATCTTATTTTTTAACCTTAAGTAGATTGTAGTACGAATCCAATTAAATGCAACTACTTTTAAAAACAAAAAAGACCTTCAAATTATTGAAAGTCTCTTATGGTGGAGCTGGTGAGCACTGCCCTCACGTCCGAAGGTTTATTGATTGCCGATCTTCTACAGGCATAGATAGTTTGAAGGTTTGTCTTGGAATATGAACGAGAAACTATCAAAATTCAAATCCCAATATATCTATGAAGTCTTATTATGTATTCTAGATCAAAAATACATAGGCATCCAGATGATATGACATCACAAGAAATTATCTGGCGTCATTAGTTGCGACGGCTATAGCTATTAGGCTACAGCTGGTGCGAAAGCACTTACAGCAAAAGGATTAAATCCTCTTACAGCAGTTGCTACGCGGTTCAAAACTTTTGCAGTTATTGAATTTTGCCGTATAACGCTCAGCAAGCGACCTGCCAATCAAGCCAATAAAGTCCTACGTCAAGCTTAAATTCAGCCCCGTAATCATAGATTATAACATATTTTATATAAATTGCCTATGCTTTTAGGGATATAATGTCAATTATTTTATTGAGACGATCAAGGTCCTTTACGGACAAATCTTCTATTATATTTTTGTAAAGCTTTTCAAGTGATTCAGTAGCAGCATCCTTAATCCTAATGCCTTTTGGAGTCAACGTTGTGATATGTTCTCTTTTATTACTTGGATTGATAGAAGTAATCATTAATCGATCTGCTCTCATTATTTTTACTTGGCGACTAATACTGGCTTCTGTTTGGCCAAGGGCTCTGGCTATTTGGTTTTGTTTAGCTTTAGGATTTCTTTCTAGTTCGTGAATTATTCTAAACTGAGAAAAACCTATTCCGAGTTTTTCTAATAATATTTGATCAGCATGCCGTTCGATTCGAAAGGCGAGTCTTTGGATTTTTGTGATTACATCAAGCTCTTTAGATGATTCAATCATGAACCGAATATATATTTAATAACTTAACATGTCAAGTATTGGTTATATTTGTTTTAAGCGCTAAAGTAATATCTCTCCATTGACTTAGACTTAAGGCTTGCGCTCGAGTACCTGGATCAATATTTACACTAGATAAAATTGATTCAATCTCTTCTTTATTAATGCCTAATCCAGCACTGAGAGAATTTGAAAGTTTTTTCCTTTTCTGGCCAAAACCAGCTTTAACTGTCTTAAAGTATTGCTCCGCATCGACATCCGAAAATAATGGTTTTTCTCTTCTCTTAAGTATTACAACCTGAGAATCAACTTTTGGAGGCGGATCGAACAATAGTGCTGGAACTACAAGTCCAAGAGATACATGGCTGTAATATTGAACGCTTACACTCAAAATACTCATGGATCCAGGCTTAGCAGCAACTCGCTCAGCGACTTCTTTTTGAACTAGAATTGCAGCTTCAGAAAATGGATTTGCAGCTTCGGATAATTTACGAAATAGTTTACTTGTTAAGTAATAGGGAATATTGGCTACTACTTTATAGCTCTTGGGTAAGCTTTCCAGATCGAATTTCAATATATCCTGATCGACAATTGTTAGATTTGGAGCTTTAATATTTTTTTTGAGATATTCTATCAGCTCCCTATCCACCTCAACTGTTGTCACGTGCTTTGCAACTTCGACCAACAATCTAGTCAGCGGACCGAGACCAGGACCAACCTCAAGGACGTAATCATCTTTAACTAAATGAACCGCCTCGAGCATAGATTCGAGACTGTACTTATCATTTAACCAATGCTGACCTAGAGATTTATTCTGCATTTTACCAATTACTATTATTTAACCAATTAACATATGCATTGTACCATCCGCCATATCTACTATTAGCATATCCGCTGCACCATCTTAGCTGTGTTATAGGATTTGTAGCCCAATCCGCGCCGGCACTCTGCATCTTATAGCCAGGAGTTGATTGACATAAACCATATCCATTAGGAGTTCCTGAATTATCTGGAACTGCTGGACAATAATGTTCACCCTGAGCCTTAGTAGGACACCAGCCGGATTCATGAGAAATTATGTAGTCTGCATATTGATAGTCAGATGGAGATATGCCCGCCAATGCCATATCACCTTTAATTCCAGAAAGGCTTGTTCCCTGTACTACTATTTGAGTTACAGGGTTAACTGTTGTAATTCTTTGAAGCTCGGTGCGACTCGCTTCTTTTCCGTTAACAAGATTGATTTGATAAGTCACTGTTTGAGTTCCAGAACTACCCTGCTGTCTAATCGATGAAGTTCCATATGCAAGAGTATCATCCTGAATTATTTGAGTCGGCATTGGAATTTGTTCTGTTGTATTTAAAATGCTAGTTCCCTTATGAACCAAAAAAACTGATAGGTTAGGTGTCACAGGAGTACTGCCAAAAGGAGTAAGTGTATCTCCTTTAGCAATCTTAATGTTAGCTTGTTTTTCGAGTTCAGCTACAGTCTTTGCATGAGTCCTAATCTGGGTTTGAGTTCCATATATGTTTATATTTACAGGAGTGGCTCTGTCGACAACTATTCGATCAGCAATAGCTGTGTCGGTCAAAAAATTTGTGGTCGGAAGTACAGATAAATTATCTTCTGGGTAAATCTGAATGCCCAATTGATCAGCTATAGCTCTTGAAGTTTTTGCAGCGCTGTATGAAAAGGTTTTGTTTTGACCATCGACAATTTCAATTGGTCTGGCTCTATATACGTTAATCCTAAAATCATCTTGGTTAATCTGTGTTGTAACGCTAGGTTCTACAACATCACCTTTATTGAGTGGAATGCCTAGGTTACTTAAGATTCCCCCAACTGTAGAAATTTTAGTTGGCACAGTAATTGTTTGGCCATCATGATTAATAATTACTATTTTTGAATTCACAGGAGCAGTAATCGACTTACTAGAATATATCCAGAAACCGATAAATCCAATAACACACAATACAAACAATATTATTGGATACAGAAAAGGATGATTTATTAATCCAAATTCTTGCGAATCTGAATTATTTAAATTTTTATCATTAGGAATATTTTTAGTCATTAAAAGTAGAATTTAGGTTCTTTATCTCTTAATTTTATCATGTTAGAGACCGATAAGTTTGATTGCCACAATAACTTCTTTTGAAAGATTTTCTATTTGACCTATTTTTATAAACTTGAATTCTTTAATTTCAGAACCCGTTTTTAGGCTTTCCATATCAATACCACTAACTCTAAAAAAATCGCATCTATAATTTATCTTATTGTCTACAATTTGCTCACTGCCAACAAATTTGACTTTTTTAGGATCTAGATTTAAATTCACTTCTTCCTTAACTTCACGAATGGTGGCGTCTAGGGATGATTCATTTGGCTTGATGCCTCCACCAGGCAATTGCCATTTACCATCATTAATCCAGCCCCTAACAACCAATAATTCTTTATTCTTATTAAAGATTATGGCTCGGGTTCGCTGGGTATTATTGACTACAAGATAAAGTACTGGCCATGATGTCCAGAACAATATTTTATTTAATAAGTTAGCCATAATATTTATAGTTTTTTAAGTGGCGCAAATGATATGTTGAGCTTTTTAGAACCCTTGCCATTGAAATATATTACAGCGTTTTCACCTTCGAGCTCCATCACACTTCCCTCGCCAAATAAAGAATGAGATACTCTGTCACCAATTTCTAGTTCAGGTACATAATGAGGCTCGCTGCTAGGTTTGACTCCAAAACCATGGCTACTTTGTATTTCATCAAAATAACTACCTTCAGAGACACTCTCTGAGTCAATTTCGCTTAGAAATCGACTAGGTGGATTGTGTTGCAAACCACCATACAGGAGTCTTGTGCTTGCAGATGTCAGATAAAGCTCTTCTCGGGCTCTTGTCATGCCAACATAACATAGCCTTCGCTCTTCTTCCATTTCACTCTGATCATATAAGGCACGAGAATGAGGGAAAATTGTTTCTTCCATTCCTGTCATAAATACTACCGGGAATTCTAGACCCTTTGCTGCATGCAATGTCATAAGGGTGACTGAATCATCAGTCATATTTGCCTGGTCTAAATCGCTAATAAGACTTATCTCTTCAAGAAATCCTGATAGCCCAAGATCAGCATATTCTTCAGTTACACTTAGCAATTCTTTAACGTTTTCTTGTCTGGATTCACCCATAAGCGTTTTATCATTTAAATATTCCATGTATCCTATACGCCTAATTAAAGTATCGAGCAAAGATGAAGGAGTGAGATTTTCTATATTTTCATGCAGAGTTATGATTACGCTACCAAGCTCCGCCAAACCCTTCCTAGCTTTTTCGGTAAGCTCCTTGCATTCACTAACCCTTCCAAGTCCAGCAGACAAACTTAGCCCTTCGCTTATCATCCAGTCATTGAATGTTGAAACTGACTTAGCGCCAATTCCACGCGCAGGCAAATTGATTATTCTATCAAAACTAACTCTGTCCTCGGGCTGGTAGATTAATCTCATATAAGCAATTAAATCTCTAATTTCCTTACGATCGTAGAATCTAGTACCGCCAACAATTTTGTATGGTATTCCATAATGAACAAATGCTTCCTCGATTGATCGAGACTGAGCATTGGTTCGATATAAAACTGCAAAATCCTGATATTTTCTAAGACCTGTATCGATTGAATTTCTAATCCGCCTTATTATAGTTTCGCCTTCGCTTCGTTCATTGTTGACCTGAATAATTTGAACGGGCAATCCGCCTTCACTTTCAGTCCATAGTTTCTTATCTGAACGCTGTTGATTTTTTGTAATTACAGCATTTGCTGCTTCAAGAATTGATTTGGTACTTCTGTAATTTTGCTCTAACTTAATAATTGCACATCCTGGATAATCTTTTTCAAAATTCAAAATGTTTCTAAAATCGGCACCTCTCCAACTATAAACACTTTGCCAGTCATCACCCACAACTGCTACATTTTTTTTGCTAGAAGTTAGCAACTTAACTAAATTATATTGAGCTGAGTTCGTGTCTTGATACTCATCTATCATGATATAGCTAAATTGGTTCTGCCATTTTTCACGAACTTCTTTTACGGTCTTCATTAGCTTAACAGTGGATAATATTAAATCATCAAAATCCAATGCTTTATTTTCCCTAAGCAATGATTCATATACTGGGTATACTTGAGCAGCTGTTTTTTGAGTCGGAGAGCTAGCGGTACTATTGTATTCTTCGGGAGTCATCATCTCATTCTTTGCTGAGCCGATTGCACTAGATAAAGCTCGAGCTGGAAATGCCTTCTCATCAATTTGTAAGCGCTTAGAAGCCCTTTTAATTGCACTTATACGATCATCTTCGTCAAAAATAATAAAATTATTACTAATTCCTATATGGTCACCATCCTGACGAAGCAGCTTAACACAAATTGAGTGAAAAGTTCCCATCCATGGCATAAAGCTTCTGTTGTTAGAATTGTCACCGAGCAATTTAGCTACTCTTTCCCTCATTTCCTTAGCGGCCTTATTAGTAAAAGTTACCGCAAGGATGTTATATGGTGTTGCTTTATGATTAGCAATCAAATAAGCAATTCGATGAGTTAATGTTTTTGTTTTTCCACTTCCAGCACCGGCTTGTATTAGCAAAGGACCTTCTGTTGTCTCTACGGCTCTTAGCTGTTCTGGATTCAAACCCTCAAGTATATCTTTTGTAAGCATCTAGATATTGTAACAGGGATAATGCTTATTACTTAATTCTAATTTTACTTTTCTGATAAACCAATGATGCTTTATCGACAATCCCGCTAAATTTATGATAGTTAAGACTTGCCCCTCCAACCAATGCTCCGTCACATCCAGGAATTTCTAAATATGAAGTTACGGTATTATCATCGACACTACCACCATATAAAACTCTGATTCTTTTAGCTGTACCGAGGCCATATAGATGACTTATTTGATCTCTAATAAAATTAATAATATCTTTTATATCATTTGGTTTAGCAATTTCACCACCGAATGTGGATATTGCCCAAACTGGCTCATAAGCAATTACAATGTTATCAATTTCGGATGATGTCAAATCTGCTATTGCAGTAGTTAATTGATCATGAAGAACTTGCTTTGTTTCACCAGACTGACGCTCAATTTTTGTTTCACCTATGCAGATTATTGGTGTAATTTCATTTCTAACTGCTGCACTAACTTTTTCTTTGACTGTATCAAGAGTTTCGTTGAAGTATATTCGTCTTTCAGAGTGACCAATAATACAATATGAAACTAAATCACGCAGCATAGCAAAGCTCACCTGTCCCGTGTATGCTCCCTCATCTTTAGAATATGCATCTTGGGCACTCAATCTAAATTTTCTTCTATCTATTTCAGTGCTTACTGGTTGTAAGGTAAGCATGGTAGGAGCAAGAACAATTTCTACGCCACGATGAATTTTTATTCTTTCATGCAATCGCTGAACAAGTAAGCTGGCCTGAGACACATTAAGATTCATTTTCCAATTTCCAACAATTAGTATTTTTCTGTCCATTAGATTCTAGCCTTTTCTTTTTTATCCATTAGAGCCTCAACTCCTGGCAATTTTCTTCCCGTCATCAGTTCGAGGCTTGCACCTCCTCCAGTAGAAACATGATCAAATGAATCGATTATTTTTCTGGACTCAAGATAACCCACTGTATCTCCGCCACCAACTAGGCTAAATGGCCTATGCCCGAAGTCTCCTAGCATAGATTCAACAACCGTTTCAGTTCCTCTTGCAAAGGGACCCACCGGTCCATGAAGGCTTGGGGTTTCTGTTACGCCTAATGTTCCATTCCAGATAACGCTGCCTGCAAGTTGGATTGCGCCCGCAATAAATGCAGCTGAAAACGGACCTATATCTAAAATCATCTCGTCCTTACTAATTTTGAAATCATTAGATGAGGGTTTGCGAGGATAGCTTTCTATATCTGCAATCATATGAGATGACCAGTCGACGATTCTGGTATGCGATAAATTACTAATATTTTTAGCAACTACAGCGTCCTGTGGTAGGAAAAAATTAAATGATTGATTAGTAGATTTTTCATGTGCTTTATCCAAAATATCTTTAGCCAGATTAATCTCAGTCTTATCGTATACTGAATGCCCTATATCTAGATTAATAGCTTTTAAAAATGTATTGGCCATGGCTCCCCCAACTGCAACAAAATCAGATATCTCAATGAACTTGTTGAGCAGATCAATCTTGTCGGCAATCTTCGCGCCACCTATGATTGTAACCAAAGGTCTTTTAGGCACTTCCATTACATTTGTTATTGTGTCGACTTCCTTTTCCAAAAGAAAACCAGCAACGCTTGGTATAAACATGGTTACTGAATCGGTGCTTGCGTGTGCTCTATGAACAACTCCAAATCCATCTTGGACGAAAATTTCTGCAAGACTTGCTAATTGTTTTGCAAAATCAGAATTATTATCTTCTTCTTCCATATGGAACCTAAGATTTTCTAACAAGAGTACTTCACCATTATGTAATTCAGAAACAGCTTTTTGAATCTCTGCTCCAACACAGTCATGAGCAAATTTAACATCAACTGGCGCTAGCAAGTGTCTAAGCTCATCAGCAACTGGCCTCAAACTAAACTTTTTGTCTATTTTACCTTCTGGTCTGCCTAAGTGAGAAATTATTACAACTTTTGCATGTTTTTCCAGTAGATACTTTATTGTTGGCAATGATTGCTTAATTCTATAGTTGTCAGTTATTTTTCCTGTTGAACTTAAAGGGACATTATAGTCCGCTCTTACCAGTACGGTTTTACCAGCTACATCTATGTCTCTAATTGTTTGCTTATTAAAACTCATCCCACCGTCCTACTAATACTATTCTATCATGCGAACTTTTATCGTATCGGTAGTTCCAACTATGCCAGGGTATTTTCCGGAAGCAGTTACTATAACATCGCCCTTACTTAGGATTTTATTTTGACTTAGCCAATCTGTTAGCCTATCTAATGTTAATTTATTGACAGGTCTAATAAGACTTTTTATCGAATACACTATTGCTAATTGTTGAGCTATTTTTGGATTATTAGTGACTGCTAGTATTGGGACGGGGCTTCTTAACGATGAAATATTAATTGGAGTGTGTCCTGATTGAGTTTCTGCGACAATAGCTTTTGCGTTAATGCTGATTGCTAAGTTATTAACTGCTCTCGAAATTGCTGCCTGTCTATTATGTTTAGTAGCTTCAGAAAATACCGTCTTGAGTGGCGCGTTTTTTTCGGTATACATTATGACCTTTTTCATTACTTTTACTGCCTCAAGTGGATATTCGCCATTAGCGGTCTCATCGCTCAGCATTACAGAATCGGCACCAACAAGTACAGCTGTAGCTATGTCTGAAACCTCTGCTCGTGTTGGCTCAGGTGAATCTGTCATGCTATGTAGCATTTGAGTTGCAACAATAGTTGGCTTGCAATGTTCTAGCCCTAATCCGATTATTTTTCTTTGAACGATAGGCACAGATTCATAGGGAACTTCTATGGCTAAATCTCCTCTTGCAACCATTACGGCATCCGAAGCATAAAAAATGTCATCTAAATGGTTTATAGCTGATTTAGTTTCAATCTTGGCAATAATTTTAGAGTGACTTCCTAGATTATTTAATATTTTTCTAAGTCCTTCAATCTCTTTTTCTGTCTGCACAAAACTTAGAGCTACATAATCTATGTCCTGAGTTGAACCAAAAACCAAATCTCTTTTATCTTTGTCCGTAATAACATCACCAGCAAAATCTGTATCTGGTAAATTTATACTTTTACGCCTTATTATAACCCCGGAGTTTTCTGACTTTGCGTAAACAATACCGTCTCGAACTGATGTTATTTGACAAATAATCTTACCATCAGCAAGATATAGCCTTTCTCCTCTTTTAACTTTCTTAGATAGATCATATTGCGTTGGTATAATTCCAGATTCCGGATAATCGGAACCAAGAGCGAATCTTAACTCCTGGGCTTTCTCAATATTTATGGTTCCAATAAAATCTCCAAGCCTCATTTTTGGGCCCTGAAGATCTTGTATAATTGCTACAGGTTTTTTAAGTTTTTCTGATGCTTCCCTAATCCACAATATCTGCTGTTTGCGCTCTTCGTAATCGCCATGAGAAAAATTAAGCCTCAAGCCGTTAGCTCCAGCCTTAATAAGAGACTCTATTAGTTCATACGAATTTGTGGACGGCCCAATAGTAGCAATTATCTTAGTATGCTTGTAATTATTTAGCTTTATTGGATTGCCATGTTCCATAATCTTTTTACTGAATAACTGAAACTGTTTCTGGATTTAGTTGTAGATTGATACGATAGTTATTAACTGCTTGATTAACTTTTACGTTTTCTGAGCATTTCGTTGTTGAAGGCATAAAAGCTATGTACGAATCTTTTTCTTGAACTAACAATACTCCATTATTTTGATTGGATTGATTAGGGTATTCTCCCTTAATTTGAGCAATAATTCCTAATGGTGAGCCACCGACTGAACTACTACTAGCTTGACAATTTTTATCAAGACTCGTGATTGTCTTGGAGGATATGAAGGCAGCATTAATAGTGTTGGCTGAAAATGTATTTGATTGTCCGGTAGCATACGTTAAATCGCCAAAGCCAGTGTGAGTCAGAATTTGAATACCTAGCTCACTAATCTTAAACGTACTTGCGACCTCAGTACCCATTGTGTCGCCCTTGGAGGCAGTACTTTCGCTTACCGCCAGCATGGACTCAAGTTTACTAATATTGTCTTTAATCTTATCCGATAAAAAGAGATAGGAACTCACCAAGCCAACAAATAAGAAAAATAAAATTACATATATTAGCAAGCTAGAATTACTTGCATGTATATTGTTGTCATCGGCCAAACTTTCAACCTCAAGTGCCTTTGGACTTGGAGCTTCTGTTTTTTCTACAAAATTGTCTACATCCTCTATAGTTTCTACTTTGGGAGTGCTAACGTCTCCAGGTATTTTAAATCCATTGTCCATAGCATGTATTATATCAAAATACTTATGTTAATCTAAGCAACAAATTAATATTTAACTATAGATACACTGGTGCCAATATTCGCCCAGTTATAAACCCAAGCGGCAGTAGTTAGTGGAAGCTCAACACATCCGTGTGATGCATCAATAGAATAAGGACTCACCTTACCGAAAGACGAATCGTTCCTCCAGGTCGCATCATGAAAACCATACACCCCATATTGATTTTGCAAGAAAGGCATCCAATACTTTACGTGATCATTCCAACTTACTTGAGCATTAGATCCTATCAGATCAATATCTGTTATCTTGTTGTAAATCTTGTAATTTCCTATTGGGGTTTTGTCCGATGCTAAGTTTTCGTTACCAGTTATTACTACTGAATCATAAATCTGACTTGACTGATTACATGCCCATAAATGACGCCTTGATATACTGACTATAATTAATGAATTATCTCGATTACCCTTACAGTATTGGGCGTTTATAGCTAAGGATTGACTATCTTGAGATTGTATTTTGCTCTGTATATTTTCTCGGCCAGCAAGGAAATTTATAGTCAAAACAACCAAAATCGTAACTATCAAGAAAAAAAAGAAGTGTTTCAGGTACGGGATTTTAGGCTTAACGGAAATATGATGTCTTGGCATGTTTCTTGAGTATCCAGTGCCGTCTGAATACCTATATACCTGAACTGGTTTTCTATTATTTTGTTTTGGCATTTTATTTTTATTTATTAGATTTATTGTACAGCAAAAATACTATTCTTTTGAATTAGACCAAAGCTTTGATGGCCACCATATTAGCTTACCTATTTCATAATTTAAAGCAGGAACTAGAAAAGTTCTGACCAGCAGAGTATCTAGAAGAACTCCAAAAGCTACTATAAATGCTATTTGCGCCAAGAATAGAATTGGAATTACGATTAGCGACGCAAAAGTTGCTGCTAAAACTATTCCAGCAGAAGTTATTACTCCGCCAGTTAGACTTAGCCCAAGTAGTATTCCGGGTCTTGTTTTAATTTTAAGAGACTCTTCTCTGACTCTAGACATTAAAAATATGTTGTAATCTACTCCCAATGCAACAAGGAATATGAAGCCAAATAAAGGCACAGATGGATCGGAGCCTGGGAAATGAAACAGATGGTTGAATACTAAAGCTGCGACGCCCAAAGATGCAGAGAAACTTAAAATAACAGAAAAGATTAGTATTAATGGTGCGACAATGGCCCTTAGAAGAAGGATAAGTATTATAAGAATAACGCCAAGAACAATCGGGATTATCTTTTTAAGATCGGCTCTGGCTGTATTGTTTGTATCTAGACTAACTGCAGTTATTCCACCAACAATAGCTCGAGGTTCCACAGTTTTGAGAGAGCTCCTTAAATTAACCACAGTCTGAGTACCTTGACTTGAATCAGCTACGGCGGATAGTGTTGCAACTATTAGCACATTATTATCTACGATCTTAGGCAAGATATTTCCAGGATCTGAATATAATACTGCACTACTTATTCCAGTGGTTTGCTTAACTGAATTTAAAACAATGAGAGAAGAATTATAAGGGGTTATAATCTCAACAGGCGATCCAGTTCCTGCAGGAAAATGAGCAGCTGCAATGGTTTGCCCTTCTACTGCGTTAGATTTTCCTAATATAGATGCGGACTGAGATATTCCACTAGCTTTTAATTGTAATAAACCAGCGGATAAGCCAATAAGAACTAGGATAAGGACAATCCAAATTACTCTAAATCTTTTTTCAATGAATTTAGGAATTATAGTCCATAAGCCTTTTTTATATTCTAATACTGGATTGTGAGTATCTACTTCTCCTGTAAATTTAGGAGAAAATGGCCAAAATGAAATTCTACCGAAAATTGCCAAGAAAGCTGGCAACAGTGTCATAGCGGACAAGAATGAAAATGCTATTCCAATTGCGGCCACTGGGCCTAAGCTTTTATTGGCATTAGAGTCTGAGAATAATAGACAAAGAAGTGCCAATATAACTGTTGATGCTGAAGCTATAATTGGTTCGAATGAAAACTTCACTGCCCTCCAAACCGCATCATATCTGGACTGTAAATGGTCTAATGCTTCTCGATATCTAGAAATTATAAGAAGAGCATAATCTGTTGATGCTCCAATAACTAGAATTGAAAGAATTCCTTGGCTCTGACCGTTAAGTTTAATGACATTATTCTTAGCTAAATAATAAACGACCAAAATAGCACCTGTGAGCGCAAACATAGCGGAGATTAGTACTAGGAATGGCAGGATGATGGATCTGTATACCAGCAATAGAATTACAAAGACTGTACCAACAGCAACAAATAATAGAATTCCGTCAATTCCTCCAAATGCATTAATTAAATCAGCCGCGATTCCAGCCGGACCGGTTACATATGCCTTATCACCAACAATAAGTCCATTATCTACGGTTGATCTAATTTCTTTTACAGTTCCATTTATATTATTGGTATCAGTAATCTGAACCACATACTCTATAGCTAAGCCGTCTTTCGAAGGAATAGGGCCAAGTACTCCGGACTTACCGGGCTGCACCCCTTTTATTGCAGTTATCTTTGCATCGAGCCCCTGATAATGCATTAACTGAGTTATTCCAATTTTCGAATTTGAGGTTACTACAACTATAGCTGGGACAGATTTTGATGATTGATATTTTGCAATTACATTTTGCACCTTAGTAGAATCAGCACTTGCAGGCAAAAAATTAACCTGATCATTGCTCGAAACAGAGCTAAGCTTACCAAATACGGGGCCACCTATTCCACTTATAGTGAACCAAACTAGCAATAGTGCCAGGGGAATTAAGATTAGCAATTTGTTTTGTTTTTTATTATTTTTGTTCATTGAACTAAATATATCAAATATTCATAGAATTTAAAAACGACATTATAGATTGTCAATTATTTTTCAAGATGATAAAATTTTTCGAATGCTTGAAAAAAGATATATTTACGAACAAAGTCATGAGCCTGATTATCTCAACTATATTGGCATAAGTCGATTACAAAGAGTTGCAATGTATATAAAGGATTATATTGCTATAGTTACAAAGAACGATCCGCCAAATGGTGGCTATTGGCCTAGTGACATAATTATAGGCCAAAAAGTTTTAGAAATTTCTCTCAATATCGACAACTAAATTGTTGGAACAGTCGGCGGTGTTGTAACAGAGGGACCCTTAGGGGCTGTAGTAGATGTTGGTATTGAATTATTTTCACTCAAACCCTTGAACTTGGCACTTCCGAATCCCAAAATTAGCATACATATGTATGGGAAGATTATGTTCATAACTGCAAAGAAATTACTTTTACCAAAGGCTTTAGCTAACTTGAAATAAGAAACCAGTATCAAAACAGATACAAAGAAGTTTACAAAAGGAATTAATAGAAGCAATGACCACCATCCCTGATATCCTACAATTTCGAAAAAAATCCAAGTACTATATACAGGTACAATTGATGCCCATCCTGGCTTACCAGCTTTAACAAAAACTTTCCACTGAGCGATGATTATTATTAATAGTGCGATGCTAGAAACTATTAATGTCGCCACTAATACTGAGGTTAAACTTGAGTTTGATGCGCTTAATGTATTCGTGTCCATTTTATATTTTCCTATTTAACTTATGCCTAAATAGTAATGTATTATTCATTTTATTCAAAACTTATTTTATTCTTTTAGCTTCGAGCCAGCCTGGAACTTCTGAAAAAACTATCTTGGGACACTTTGTTATATCATCCTCAGTAACATCATAATAAGCCTGATAAGCTATCTCCACGCTGCCATGGAGCGCCTTGGACCAGTCTAGTCCAAGCTTTTTTGCCACAGATTTAATATGAACTTCATCTTTTGCTTCAATTTCTACAAAGCTAGGTATCCATGGCCAAGTATCTATTTCAATTTCAGCATCATCTAAAATCCAACTTTCTCGTTTTGTCTCCTGTGATGATGATAGCTTCATACCAATACTTTCTAGAAAATTACATGTATCATTGAAGTTAGAAACAGTAACAGAAACTTCTTTAGTCCCCTCTAGACTCCTATCATTAACCTGCTTATATGCAAGAGTTATTTTACCGCCCTCATCCCTAACTCTTATCCAGCCGGACTTCTTATCTAAACGCTCATCATCGTAATCATAATTACTCCTAATCATTGTGCGTTCAGGATTAACGAGCTTAGCGCCAAGGTTTTTTAATTTTAACCTAAAAGCGTCCTTGTTTATGTCTAAAAATTTAGCTTCGATTTCTGTTTGCATTAATTAGATGTTAGCAAATATTTAAAGACAATGCATGTTCTATTGAATTACTGATATGGAGGAGCTGTTGCTCATAGCTGAATAAGCATAGTCAATAATCGTATTGTTGTTATCTATTATGTAGAGTTCTGGTGATGTAAAGTTATTGGAAAAACCTTTCAAAGCCGCAACACCACTTCCACATGGGATATGATGAGAGTAAAGTCCAATCGATATACCATCGCCTCCATTAATAATTGCTAGATCACATGAATTTTTGTTATTGGCATCATACTGTATAAGAAAGTATGCTGTTCCGAACTCTGTATTAAGCGGATATTCTGATCCTTGAATTGGAAGAGTTGACGTTGTATTCGTAGTTAGATTTGTCATACTTAGAATAGGGTTTTTGCAATTATCTGTACTACACCATAATGCGTAGCCATAGGTATTCGTAATAGCAACAGAAGTTGCAGTGTATCCATCTTCGCTAATAGTTATTGGAACTTTAGTGCCGCCAAGAGAAAAAAGAACTGTTCCGTCTAAATTATTCTGGGCTACCGGCCCATTATATCTTTGATAAGATGGGTAAGTATAATTGTCATAACTGTTGTAATAACTGTTCTGATTAAATAATGACACTAGAGTTGAATTGGAAGGGGAATCTGAGGGATAGTAATTATCTGTGGTAATAGGAGCAAATACTGAGTCAGTATTATTGGTATCAATTCTCACAACACTGTTGTCCGAATTCTGAACATAAAGATTATTTTCGCTATAATCAAGGGCAACGCTAATAGGTCCATTAAATCCGTGCTTAGATAAAGCAACAGGAGGAGTTATCGGAACGGATGGTACGTTTCCATTACAATTTGGCAGCTTGGACACAGAGACACCCTTGGTCCACACAGCTTGCCAATATGTGGTAGGTGTTGGGCTGAATGAAACAACGGATGAAGTTGGAACAGATTTAGAAAGGACTTGGTATGCACCGTCCATTGAAAAATTACCGCTTGAGAATGTACCAAAACTCCACTTATTTCCTAGACTACTGACAGACTTATCGAGCAACATAGAAACACCAGGAACATAATGTCCAGACTGAATGTAGGATGTATAATCCTTGGCAATAGCCACTGCATTTACTGTTGAAATTTTGCTATTTGCTGAAGCAGGAATGGCACAAGCCAGAAAAGTAAACCTAGAATTTGTATAATACTTTGTACTTGTTGATGGTGCCTTACTATTCGGACTAGTCTTATTCCAGGTTACAGTACCCAAATTTGCATAACTAAAGCCTCCCGCATGAGCAGGACTCTTTTGCTTTGTATATACAAAACCACCGACCCCTATTATCAATGCAATCACAATAAAGAATAGAAAAGTTTCCACATGAGAAAAACCCTTGTTATTTATTTTTCTTAACGGATGTACTTTCATAATTTTACCTTTTTATTATTTTTAGTTAATTTAATGTAACCATAAGTAAAAATAAAATACAATAAAAAAATCATAAAATTTAACTAATTATATGATGAGTGAATATACTAGTATCATGAATAAGCTAAATCATTCCTTGCTAAAGGAAGAATTTTCCCGAAGTCTTTCCAGGCCTTTTAGATTACCCCTAAACCTTGCATTGGCTGCAATTGGAACTCTTGGCTTTATTTTCATAGGAATGCTTATAAACACTTTTCATAGAGGATTGCCATATATATCTGCTAACATTTTTATCTGGTCATTGGCAACATATAATGCTTCACAGCTTGGTTCTGATTCTGTAAATGTGTTGGCATATCTAAAAAGCAGATCATCCATTAGGCAGCTATTCTTAATTAAGAATATTTCTCTGCTAGTCCTTGCTCTTCCAATAGATATACTTCTTATATCTCTTGCCTGCACATTACTCCATGACTGGTCAATTTTTGTTCAGTCAATTGTTGTGGGATTATCTGCCGTTATTATTTGTTTAGGAATAGGCAATATTGTTTCTACTCTTTGGGTATATAAGCCAGTTTCAATTTTAAAAATTCGTCATGATAGAGTTCAAATGTTTGAATATTCTGTATTCATTACACTTGCTTATGTTTCAGCTACCTTTTCTCTTTTAATTGCTGCTATTCCTGCAGGAGTTATCGCTCATAACATCAATGTTCATGCATTCCCGGGA
>CAIMFK010000013.1 GCA_903840315.1 uncultured Candidatus Saccharibacteria bacterium
CGGAACAAATGTAACTGGAGGCGGTACAGTTTCGTTGGGGGGAACCCTTACCGTAGGAACCGTGAATAACCCAACATTTTCTACTAGTGTTACTACCCCAATTTTAACTTCCACGGGATCTCTCACAATATCTTCGGCAAGCTCAACTAACTTATCTTTAAATGGAGTTACTGTATCAAATAGCGGTGCTATTAGTAATGTGAGTTCATTAGCTACCAGCGGCAACATATCTACAAGTGCTGGTTCAATATCTGGAGTAGGTGTTAGTGCTGGTACTGGCTCTTTTACAGGAACTGGTGGAGCTACTATTACGGGAACAACTAATATTAATGCTAGCGGCTTGAGCAATACGAATATAGGAACAGGCTCAAATAACGGAGTGGTCTCTATAGGTAATTCATCGGCGACCGTTAATGTTCTTGGAAACGTGTCATCAAGCGTAAGTGTTGGATCTGTTGCTGCAAATACCATTGATGTAAATCCGAGCTTTGGTACTGCTTTAAATATAGGTAGTAAATCTGCACAAACTCTAAACCTAGGCTTTGCAGTTAATAGCTTAACCGTATCTCCATCCGGAGCAGCAGCAGCAACAATTGTGCAGAATGGATCATTGTCTACTAAGACATATGCATATAGCGTAACAGCAATTGTTGGAGGAGCTGAGACAAACACAATAGCCACAGGCTTAACAACAACTGGATATACTACGCTAGGTACAACTAACTACAACAACGTAACATTCTCAACTTATCCTTCAGCCACTAGTTACAATATTTACAGAGTAGGGAGTACAGCTACGGCAGGAACTAACTCTGCTCAGATTGGCTTAATTGGATCATATTCATCACTATCTTGTACCACAATAGGTAGTACCGTTGGATGTCCAGATAAAGGTGGAGCTGCTACAACAACTACACTTCCGCCAAGTTCAGCTGTATATACCTATGCAATAACTGCCAATATTTCGGGATCAGAATCTGCAGTAGTAGCATCAGGTTCAGGCGCTAGCTATAACCAACTAAATTCTACGAATAAAAATAACATTAGCTGGCCAGCTATTTCAGGAGCTTCTTCATACAATATATATAAGACATATGTTGGAGGTTCAGCATATGTCTGTAGCTCTCTTAATTACGCATGTACCGGTGAAGTAGCTACAAATATTGCCACTAACTCCTACAGCGATGCGGGAACGACTCTACTAAACTCAAATACACCAATTTATCAGACTACAAACTGGAATTCTCCCATAAACATTAATGTAGCCAATAATGCTATTTCTAACAGTTCGCCACTTAATATTTCAAGGTCAATTGGTCAGTCGACAGTAGGCGCGTCAGTTACTGCAGCAACTGACGCAACCTTTTCTTCTTCTGATCAGGGGGGAGCCAAAACAACATCAACGGGTCAAATAAACACAACAGCTCATCCAAACAGATATATTATAGTAACCGTGAGCAGTAACGGATTCCAATCGCCATCTTCCATAACATATTCTGGCTACGCAATGCATCAAATTTCAGTACAATGTTCCAGCAATTTACTAAACTGCTCCACAGTTTACGCAATAAATGAAGTCGAAATTTCTCAATTTTCTAATGGCTTCAACTCTATTGTTGCAACTTTTGGAACTTCAACTCTTCAAGGTATTTCAGCTGCAGAATTCTACAACGTAGATCAGGGTGGCTGTAATACTCTCGCAACAGTTTCATCCTGTTCAGGTGCTCTTTGGAGCTCAAGCTATGCTACTCTCACATCATATAATGCTGGAGTAAGTGTTAGTGGATTAACTGCTTCTATAAATCCCCAGAATAACACGGATGCTGTTGTTGGCCTGGTTTCTCAATATGATCAAAGTTGTACAAATGATACCTCTTTTTCAATAAATTCTAGTACTCCGGCAAGTTTGATTACTGGATATGGAAGCACTACTGGATCTTCTGGATATTATTCAAATAACGCAACCTGCACAACAACAACTCGCGAATTTTATATGGGAACATATCTGATGGCTAACACATCCAAACCACAGACACAAGTCAGTATAGTTCCTGGTCAAACCACAAATACAACTTCTAGTGTAGTCTTTGCAGTTGATCTACATTCAAATGGATATACTGCAGCTACAAATACTACATCTGTAGCCAACCTAACTAGTTCTTGTGTCTCATTATGTGTTGATTCTTCGAGTGTATTGCAACTTAGTCAAACTTCATCATATGCCACTGGCAGTGTACTTGGAATATCTAACTCCGGAACTGGAGCTGATATAAGTCTCGGAAGTGGTTTAATATTAACTCCTAGTTCGGGCACTGTAGCATTTCAATCAGGCAGTGGATCATCCAGTTCGGTAACATTACAAACCGTAACTACAGTCCTCACAAACACTGGGGACATAAACCTTAATTCTGGGAGTAGTTATTGGGGATCAAAGTCAGGCAATGTAAATATTAGCTCTGGATCGGAGAATAATTACCTTGGAAGTAATGCGGCAAGTGGAAATATAAACATTGCGACCGGAACAGTCGCATCTGGACAAACTGCATCTGTTGGTTCTATAACTATAGGAACAGGAGCGAATTCAGGTTCAGGTGCTGGTGGCTCTATAATAATAGGAGCTGGAACTTCTAGCGGAACTGCTGGAAATGTTACATTCAAAAATGGAAACAATTCATCTAGCGCATATACCTTCCAAAACGCCAGTGGGTCAGTAGCTCTTGGAATTAACACATCAGGGGTAACTTCAAATAATATAACCAATCCAAGCTTTGAGGGTGGATCAACATCAGGCTGGTCAACTTGGGGTTCAGGAACATTAGCCTCGGATTGTACTCAAGGTTATTCTGGAAGCTGTGCACTAAAAGTAACTTCTACTGCTGCCAACGGAGGAGTATATTATTCGGCCACAGCATTATCAAATGGTTCATCAAACTCAGTTTCATTTTATGCAACAGCATTTTCAGCAACTGCAGTAACTGGCTTACAGGTTGGGTATGGAACAAGTAGCGCTTCTCAAACGCCTTGTATTGTCGGTGGAACAACTGCAAACCTATATTCACCAAATTCATCAAGTTCAACCGTTTCTCAGTATAATTGGACCCAGTACACTTGTGCAATTACAGCACCAGCTTCGGGAACAAATTATATCTTCGTATCGTCTAGCAGCGCCACTGATGTCTTTGATATAGATGCAGTACAGTGGAACTCTTCATCAACTACACCTTTCATTTATAATTCTATCGGTCAAATAACCTTAGGCGGTACAATAACCAGCCCCGTTTCTCTTCAAAACCTTGCAAACTCCACTAACTCTCTTCAGATTAGTAGCGCATCGGGAACCTCACTACTAGCTGCAGATACAACAAACATGCAAATAGTAATTGGTACTGGGGCCAACACTGTAGCGCTTTCTAGCAACGGTGTGACTCTTTATGGTAACGCCCAAAGAGCCAGAACGATAACCTTAACACCTGAATATGCAGGAGCCGTTCTAGATAATGGATCAGGCGACCCATCCTACACTGGTAGTGCATCTGGGACAGTTGGAACTATGACAGCTGGCTTTGACTCAACCGCCTCAATCGGTGGAAGTTATGGTGAAAATTACTATCAGTGGTCTAATAGTCAATCAACGGCTCAAGGCTATGATGTGGTTGTTAGAATACCGCTTCCTTCAGATTTCTCTTCATTCAATGGAACTAATCCCATAAGCATAAACACCAAGGGTACTTCAGGTGCTAATGTAACTGCATTTTTATGGGACACAGGAAGCGCAACCAGTGAAAGTAGCTGGTCTTATACGGGAAGTGGCTGTTCGATTTCTGTCACCACGTCTTGGGCAAAGAATACTGGGTGTACAGTATCTGGGACCAACACCGCAGACGGAATAATGACATTGAGGATAAGGCTAGTGGCAGCAGCGAGCGGTGGAACGACTCAGCTTGGCAATATATCGTTATCATATAAATCCAAATGGTAATAAGTAATATCTTTAACTGCTAATATTTGAAATCGATTGCAGGATATATATGGCTAAATAATATATTTTGCGACTATTTAATTAAGGGTATGTCTGTGCAATATAATGAATATTTAAGGTTATAAAATAGCCGCTTTTCATAGCGGCTATCAATAACTCTCTTAAATGTAATTCATCATGGTGGAGTATCCAATGTTTGCAGGCTATTATTTCCAAACGATGAACCTCCCCTAAGTCTGGCATTATTTGCTGCATGATAATACCAGTTATAGTTAGAAATAGTTGTCTTATTAGACAAAGAATCAGGGAAGGTAGCAGTTTGAGAATCATCAATAGTGTACCTGGTCCAAACATATCTACTATTGCCAATCGCATTATTCGGCGAGCTACATGCGCTAGTTGTATTAGTTGCTGGCTGTATAGTACCAAATAGAGTACTAATGTATGTCAAGTTAACTGAAGAGTTAAAAGCAGTACAAATATTTCTAGCAAATGCGTAGGCAATAGAGACACCTCCAGGACCATTGAGCCCACCACTACCAGAAGTCGGTAAATTATTTATTGAACTCGTGGAACATGCTGAACCAGAGGCACAGGCGCCACCATTAACTGACAGCTCAAAAGGTGTAGGATCTTGACTGCTAGATCCAGTCAAATCCTGCAATTGAGAATAATATCCTATTCTTGGGATTGATTGAAGCGCAGTGTAATATGTTCTGGTTGTGGAAGAATATGCTTGACCCTGTGAGCTATATTGGCTTGCTCCGGATACAATGTAGACATATCCATTATTGGCTGCTAATCCATAAGCCTGCAAGCTATCCGGTAGCACTGGAGAGGGGCTACCCGGTTGAGTTAAAAATACGACATTGTCTACGTAGAATACGTCTGTTGCATTAGTAGTGGCAGAAACATAGATATTTACAGTTCCAGTGACTGATGCTGGGGTGGTAAAAGTACAATAAAATAGGGTAAATGAGGTCGTACTTGCTCCGCTCGCACTATTATAACCTGTGGTAGTAGTCGGACAAATACCGGCCGTATCCACTCCATTATTCTGATAGCCAATCGCCAAATCTGTTATTGTCGAGCCAGAAGCCTTAATATTCATAGACAAGTTATATGTAGTAGATGGCTGAAGAGACAATGAATATGCAGCGCCTCCTGTAGCTGTCGTTGATGTGACCTGCAAGCTACAACTTCCGTAACCAAAATCTGAACTTGCATTACTAGTTGTTATCGAGCTTCCGTTGCGAGCACTCCATCCGGTTGACGAACAGCCACTAGTTCCTTCAAAACTGGAATTCGAAATTAAAAAACTATTTGGACTAGTAGATGACCAATTACCCAAAGTTCCGTTTGCATTAATTGGGGCATACTCTGTACTATTGGGCAAAGTATAGCCATAGTTTTGTGCTCCTCCAAATGTATAGATGTACCCATCATAGGCAACAGCTTGGACTTGAGACTTACTATCCAGGAGATTCGATGTGGCAGTCCAAGACCCTAATGAGCCGTCACTATTTATTTTTGCGTAATAAGTTTTATTACCGTTAGAGTTGTAATTACCACCTATAATATAAATGTATCCATTATATACAGCGGAAGCAAAATTGACATTAGCGGATGGTAGATTCGATGTGGCAGTCCAAGACCCTAATGAGCCGTCACTATTTATTTTTGCATAATATGCCGCTGATTGGACTACGGAAACTCCACTGCTATTAAAACTCGAACCTCCAAATATATAAACATATCCATTCCATTGCTGAAGACCAAATGTTTCTACGCCAACAGGCATCGGTGTAGCTGAAAGTAATGTCCATGATCCCAGTGTGCCATTTGAATTTATTGGGGCTCTAAGCACATCATTACAGGTCCAACTAGACCCGAGACCAGATGGACAGTACGTGCTAGTAACGTTATTAAATCCGCCCATCGCATAAGCAAATCCATTGTACATAAACGATGATAGGCCATAGGCATTGAAAGGAATAGAAGTTGTGTAAGACCAAGCACCTATAGATCCGTCGCTATTTAGCGTAGCGTAGTAAACATTATTCCTAAATTGATATATCCTTCCGTTATATACTGAAACACTTGCGCCTGAAGTTGCCGATGGCAATAGATTAGCACTTGTATACCAACCATTAGTTTGCCCGGATCCACCGTTATTAATTTGAGAATAGTAAGTATTCGAATTGTAGTTTGTCTGATCCCAACCACCCATATAATAGGCATAGCCCTGATAAATGACTGATCCCATAGCTCCAAGTCCAGAACTGCTATTAGGATTTATCGTAGATGTAGTTGAGTTAAAGCTTCCAAGAGATCCATTTGAAGCGATTTGAGCATAATATGTATTGCTATTATAGCCTCCTAAATAATATATATATCCGTTGCTAACAAAAGAACAGCCCTGAGCAGATGCTGCAGGCAAAGAGTTGGTGTTTAGTGTAAAAGCACCTAGACTACCATTGCTATTTAATTGGGCATAGTAAACATTGGCCGTGCTACTACCTGTATTTCCTCCAAGTAAATATAAATAACCTCCATAAGCTGATGCGGTAGATTGTTGTGTGGCAACAGGTAGGCTAACCGATGATGTAGTCCAACTATTTACTGTGCCACTATTGTTATACGAGGCATAGTATATAGCGCTAGATGATGCACCTGAACTAACAGATGATGTAGCTGAGCTAACACCACCAATTACATAAATATACCCACCATAAACAACGCTCACAGCTGAGTAAATATAGTTTGGCAAGTTTGTTGTAGCATTCCATCCAGCTAGAGTTCCATCCGGATTAATTGCAGAATAGTAAGTCTTGTTGCTAATAGTACTGCTAGCGGAAAGCCCACCCATTAAATACATATAGCCATTAACTGCTATTGCAGTACCTTGTGATGAAGCTAGTGATAGGGAAGTAGTTGTGCCCCAAGAGCTTAAAGAACCAGCACTACTCGAAGTTGTACAATTAGTAGCAAAAGCAGTTGTAGTATTTTGACCCGTACAAATAGCTGCATAGTATGAAGTGGTTAGATAATTAGTCCCGTCGGTTCCACCCATAACATATATGTATCCGTTATACGCAACTGATTCGAAATTTTTAATATTCGAAAGTGAACTAGAGGTAGAAGTCCAGCCACTTAACAATCCAGGTGCGCTTACAGTCGTCTTAAAAATACTGCCATTTCCATTAAAATAATAAAGATTTCCATTGTAAGAATTAATTCCAGAATTTGATGTAGTCCCCAAACTTGAACTTAAATTATTGACACTTGTTTGCCATTTTCCAAGCGTACCGTCAGTATTTATTTGACTGAAGTATGTCGTTGTATTAGAGCTACCTCCAATAAGATACACATACCCCCCATAAATAGCTCCGCTTGCGATGGATCTAGCGGCTGGTAATGATGAGGTAGATTGCCATGATCCTATATTTCCACCGCTTTGTATCTGGGCATAATATGAATTAGATACACCAACTCCGCTAACAGTGCCGCCAATATAGTAAATGTAGTTGTTGTATATAACAGAATATCCACCAGCACCCGAAGTCGCCATGGTTGCGCCAGTGCTCCATGGTCCTATTGAACCATCTGCACTGATCTTGGAGTAATAGGTATTAGCTGTAAATCCTTGAATATTATATAAATATCCATTATATGCGGTAACATTTGGCTTTTGTTCGGCGGCAGGTAAAGAATTTGATTCTGCTTTCCAAGAACTGATCGATCCAGGGCTACTGGACTTGTCACAATTTACACTAAACTGTGAAGTTGTATTATTGCCAGTGCAAACAGCGGCAAAATAGTAACCCGCAGAGGTTGCTGATGCAGAGTTTTGGCCAGCTCCCGCAAAAATATAACCATTATAGGCAGTGCCACCGAGATTATCAGCTCCGCTTACTCCTGATGAAAGATTGGGAAATACAGAAGTTGATAAACTGAATGGGCCTACGTTTCCATTGGAACTTATAGGTGCGTAGTAAGTATTTGCAAACCAAGTTGCCCCATCATACCCGCCGATAATATAAATATAGTTATTATAAATAACCTCTAGACTACCATAAACATTTCTTGGAACTGAGTTTGCAGATGTAGTCCATGAAGAAATTTCACCCCCACCAATTCCAGACTGATATATCTGGTTATTAGTAGAATCATAGGTTATATCGCCCTCGTTATTGCCGCCATTTTGGAATGAACTAATACTCGCAACTACAACACTTGGATCTATAGAAAATGCACCTTTTATAGAACTAAGATTAGTTGCAGAAATTGTTATTTCGTTATTTTTAAGTTCAATTGAAGTTTTTGCCTTATTGCTGCCCTTAGCAACAATAGTTGGAGCAGGTATAACAAACACAAGATTGTTCTTGGCAGCTTTCTGTTTTGCTAAATCAACTTTTTGCTTATCTGCATCTGAGCCATATGAAATATTTCCATAAAGATATGAATCAGCAGAATATATTCCAATATTGCCATCTGAAGTTTTTTTGGCCTCAAGCCCAGTAGGCAAGTCTAGCTTATATTTATAGCTTGCCGAATTACTAGATGCTTTAGAGTAGACAATGTCTTCCTGAGTTCCATTGTGTTTTATGGTATAAACAAGTTTTGGACCGTTAACACTGGTAGGGTAAATAACATGCCCATTACTTGCTCTCGCATCCATTGTTTTAAATTCAGGGGTCAAAGTAAAAGATAGATTCTGTGAATTATCATATGTAGTAATACCTCTGGATGAATTCAATGAAAGGCGTGAACTATATCCTGAAACTGCACCGTCGCCAACAGATTTCATGCCAGCGCTCTTATTACCAATATCTGACTTAGCTAAAAAATATGATTTGGATTGTTTATCATAAGAAAACTTTCTGAGAATATTTTGATCAGGACTACCAATAACTGAAAGCAATTTTGGAGATAACTTATAGCTATTATTGATTGTTTGGAAATAAGCAAAAGTTATTATCCCGAATACGATTAAGCTAATTCCGACTGCTTCTGAAATAGTTAGTATAAGCTTGCGGTGATTACCAGGAATCCGATTCAATAATTTACGTATTTTCCGAGAACTTTTAAGCACAAATCTATGCATTTTAATAGTAATAGGACGCCAGATTTTTTTACCCTCTCGCATAAGCGTAATTATATAGCTTTTTAATATGTTTTTAAAGGGTGTTTTTGCTTAGAATTTTAACTATTTTTTTGCAGGAGCTGGAGCTGGGCAAGATGGTGTTTTTGGATTAGATTTTTCATAATTTGTAATCGCCTGGGCAACCTGTCCATCGGACTGCAAGTTTTCGTACCAGTTAACGCTGCCCCTATTGAGAATCATTCTATTAATTGGCTTATCTACCTGACAAACTAATGGCTCTAACTGAATGTTCGATCCATTAGCCGATGAAGGAATATAGAATACATCATCAAGAACTATATATTTACTCGTGACTTTCTTAATTTTACCGAAATAAATTTGATCACCATTACTTGATCCACCAATACTTACGTCAACTGCTTGAATCTTATCGCTTTTGATATAAAGAGATTCCATATTAAATCCAATCATAGACCAGACACCAAATAAAACTGCCAAGATAGAAATTACTAGCATCACCTTGAATGATGTAACTTTCAAAAATTTCTTTTTTTGTGTTGGCTTATTAGAATGAGATGCATTTTGATTTTGAGTTTTATTTTTTTGCTGTGAGCTAATAATGTCCATTAATTTCCCTCTAAATATTTACTAGTTATTTTAATTGTAGGCTATATAATCCTTTGATTCAAGTTAGAGCATAAGCATTGCTCAAATAATTAATCTGTACCAATTAAAGTGCCAATTTTATGACCCTTGATGGCGTTAACAATATTTCCCTCAACTAAACTATCAAAAATAATAATTGGCATGTTATGTTCTAGGGCAAGTCCAAGAGCCGCCTGATCCATTACTCTTATATTTGATTCTTCAAGCGCTTTTTGATGAGAAATTTTTTCAATCTTAACCGCATCAGTGTGTTTAGCAGGGTCTTTATCATAAACTCCGTTAACTTTGGTAGCCTTAAGAACAACTTGGCAATCTAACTCCAAAGCTAGCTCAACTGCAGCTGTATCGGTAGTAAGATATGGTCGGCCAGTTCCACCTGCGACAATTACCACTCGTCCGTTATCCAGGTGTTTGTTAGCCAATCGATGGATAAATTTTTCGGCAACCTGCTCAGCAAAAATATTCGAAAGACATCGAGTTTGAAGACCATTAGCTTCAAATATATCTGTAAGGGCCAGAGCGTTTATCATGGTTGCAAGCATACCCATGTGATCTGCTGTAACTCTTTGGATACCGTGACCAGCAATTTGAGCACCACGAATGAAATTACCGCCACCAACCATGATTACTACTTCGGTTCCATTTTCTCTAGCTTTTTGTATTTCTTTAGATAGCCAAGAAGCGAATACGGGATCTATACCAGAATCAAACTTACCGGCAAGTTGTTCGCCTGATAGTTTAAGCAGTACTCGTTTATAGCTCATTAAATGTTTATTCTAGCAAGTTTTCTTCTCTCAAGCTATACTTATTTTTATATTATGATTCGAATTTGTTCATGGAATGTTAATGGGATTAGAGCGGTAGACCGAAAAGGCCTATTTCAGCCGTTCATTGATTCTGTAAAACCAGACATAATCTGCCTACAGGAAACTAAAGCCAACAAGAATCAGGTAGAAATAGACTTTAAGGAATATAAAGAATTCTGGAATTCAGCAGAGAAAAAAGGCTACTCAGGTACAGCTATTTTTACAAAAATAGAGCCAATAAAAATAATTAATGGATTGCCTGAAGACTTGATAGAAAAATATAATCTTGATTCAGATAGTTATGGAAATCCAAATAAAGAGGGAAGAGTCATAACTGCAGAATTTGAAAAGTTCTTTCTAGTTACCGTATATACACCTAATGCCAAGGATGATCTATCAAGACTTAATTTAAGACACAAACAATGGGACCCAGCTTTCTTAGAATTCACAAAAAAATTAGAAAGAACCAAACCCGTAGTGTTCTGCGGTGATTTAAACGTTGCTCACACAGAAGATGACCTGTCCAATCCAAAATCTAATGTGGGTAAGAAAGGTTTTACAAATGAAGAAAGAGAAGGTTTTGAAAGCTTCATTAATGCTGGATTCATAGACACCTTCAGGATTAATCACAAAGGAAATGGTTACTATAGTTGGTGGTCGCACTGGGCCAATGCAAGAGCCAGAAACGTCGGCTGGAGAATTGATTACGTATTAGTCTCTACAGGCCTAAAGCAACACATTAAAAATGCCAAAATACATCCTGAAATAATGGGATCAGATCATTGTCCGGTTAGTATTGATTTGGATATATAGCCATGAGTGAAAATAACGTAAAATACCAAACGAAAAGCAATCCACTTTTTGAGGATCTGCTATGGAGTAGGCCAGAAAACAAACAGCATGCAGGAAAACTTCTTATTATAGGTGGTAATAAATTTAGTTTTAATTCTCCAGCTGAGGCATATAACGAAGCAGAAAGAGCAGGAGCTGGAGCGATTCGAGTGATACTTCCAGATTCGCTCAGAACTACGATATCTAAAATTTTCCCAGCAGCTGATTTTGCTCAAAGCAATCCAAGTGGAGGTTTTTCTAACGCTGCTCTGGCAGAAATAATTGAACAAATGGACTGGGCAAATTGTACCCTACTAAGCGGTGACTTCGGACATAATTCTGAAACGGCAGTTTTAATTGAAAAAATAGTTTCAACAAAATCAATGTTAATTTTATCGGGCGATTCAATAGATAGCTTTCTATTAAATCCAGGATCAATAATAAATAGAAGCAATATTTTACTAACTCTTAATTTTCAAAAGCTTCAGAAAATTTCTACACATTTAAAAATTGAAAGACCCTTAACTTCAATGATGCCAACCCAATTATTAATAGAATCAGTGAGAGAAATTAATTCTAAATTTCCCGCATTCATAGAACTTGTACATGAGAACAGAATCTATATAGGCTGCAATGGAATGGTGAGCGTAACCCAAATAACCAAAGATGCGAATCTTGAAAATAAGGTAGCTGCACATTCAAGCGTTTGGTGGATGCAAAACCCAACTAAACCATTTGAAGCACTAACTTCTTCTCTTATAGATTTTGCTGTTTAAGTGATAAAAAAATACTATTTACAATACTATTCCATTTGTTATTATTAGCTTAAGCTAAATAAAATAAAGGTAATATTAGAATGTTTAAAAAATTAAATAATAAGGGCTTTTCTCATATAGAGACCTTCCTTTTCGTTATAGTTATAGTAGCAATTACAGGGGTTGGATTTTTCGTATATTCTAGGAATCAAGCTCATGCCGGGTCATTATGCGGTAATCCTGTGGTGGCATACGGATCAGCTGATAGTGCAAGTAAAAATAACTGTGTCAAGGATCTCCAAACAATGTTGAATAGATTGAATAATTACCAGGGCACCAAAGTACTAGCACTAGATGGAATTTTTGGACCACTAACTAAATCAGCAGTAAAGGAATTCCAAAATAACAACAGATTAACGGTCGATGGAATGGCTGGAGCATATACTTTCCAAAAACTCTGCAGCATAGCAGTGCCTGCTGGAGCACCAGCATCTTATGCAGTGGCCAAAAGCGATGCCTGTACTACACACGCTGTTTCATCTAATAAAGTCACTACACATGCAAATCCAAGTACCCTAACCGTAAAATCATCCGAAGAGCTAAATAATGTCTCATACAAAGATCTTTCAACAAAAATGAAATCAGACGGCAGCTTATGTGTACTTTCAAATAATGTAGCGGTACTTCCTGACTGGCAAACATCCCCAGGTACATATAAAAGCTATTGTAATTTGAGTCAACAATGGGCTAAGACTATGAACCTATATTCAAAGTTCATAAGTTATGCAAATGATTCAGGCTACACAAATGGTAATGATAGAAATACTGGTGGAGGAACCGCTCAAAATCAAGGCCCAATTGGAGTGAAGTCAACAACTTGTCATGATGCACAACTTTGCACCCAAGGAGTCTTAACAAAAGCGATGGCATATAGCGTTGTTTGTGGAGATTTAGCCGGTCAAGACAGCAATGCATCCATAGCACTAACTTGCTATTCTTATACTGATAGAAAATATAAAATCGATTCTTTTTTTGACACAATCAAAGACTACAATATGAATCTAAATGCCATTCAAAGCCAAAGCTATATAACTCCTCAAATGAAAACTAGTTTTGAAAATGATATTGCAACAATTAACTCAAAGCTACCTGCGTATCACACTTTACTGAACAACATCCAAGACTACCTCAAAATACTGAATTCGGATATCTGGAATAATGTTAATGGAAATGATTACTTAGCAGCTTATTCAAAAATACACAAAAGTTCATTCTGCGCGGTTTACGACCTTGATAAAGAAATAGATGGAGCAAATGGATCGGGATTTCCACTGACAATCAATACAACAAATTACGCTTCACAAGACAAATGTAAAACTCTAGGTAATGACAAGGGTACCGTTTGGTGGAATAACGGAGCTGCAGTTCAAGCATACGGCTGGAATTAAGCTTGTAACTCAAAATATTTGTATTCATATAAATCTAAGAGCATAATTCAATCACGATTAAAATGAAAATGTAGCTTATATAAATTATATTTTACTTGTTAATTTAGAGTTTTTATGGTATAGTTTATATTAATGGAAAAGTACATTTCACCTGCTAAATCAGATTCTATTGCAGAAGTTCAAAATCAGCTAAATCAATTTGTGAGCGTAGCAAGCATGTCTGAGTCTTTAATCTCAAGTAATCTAATGAGAGGTATTTTTAATCTTTCATTTAAAGCTCCTGAAGATATTGATATAGCAGTTTATGCTAAAGACGAAAATGACATATTTATTGCAGATAAATTTGATAGTTCTGAGCCCAACGAAAAGACTGGAATTATTATGTTCAGCAATAAATTTCCGCTAATTGTTAATGAAATAAATGTAAAACAAAATATTCAAAATCCATTCAAGATTGATATTAAGTGTATATCAGATAGAGATAGCAACAATAAATTATTATTTGTAGCGAATAATATAAGCAAATTAATTTTCTCAGCTAAATACCAATAAAAAAAAGACTTCTCGTATTGAAAAGCCTTTTTATGGTGGGCGAGGAGGGACTTGAACCCTCACGATATTGCTATCACAGGATTTTGAGTCCGGCGCGTCTACCAATTCCGCCACTCGCCCATGATTTAATTTTTTAATCTGCTATGTGCTTATAGAGGTGTATTGTACTATACTTATTCAAGGATAACTAGCACAAGAACTATAATAATTATGTCAGATTTTGAGGACCAAAGAAAAGAACAAATAAAAGAGGCTGCGGCTGATTTAATTCGTCGTAAAGTATCTAATATTTACGAGGATGAACCAGGATATAAAGATGAGCTAAAAGAAATAAGCTCAGAAAAAAGCAAACTATCTAGACATCAAAAATATGTTCAAGAACTTCACTCATCAGGCAAATCAAGTTCCGATATACAAAAATTATGGCATCAGTACTACGAAGGCCTTTCTGATGATGATAAACGACAAGTGTGGGATGAATTTTATAGTGCAAGCGGCCAAAGTCCAGAATTTTTCGATAAAGTCACAAAGCGGGTTCAAGAAGCTAGAAAAGCTGACAATCCAGATAATGTGTCTACAAAAGTCTATGTGTCGGATCATGTATACTCCCCTCAGAAAAGTACTGAAACTCATAAGAAACATTATTTTAATCGATCAAAAAATAGGCTAATAACTGCACAAAAACTGAAAAATTCTCAGCACCTAAAGTCCCTAGGCTTTGGTTTAATTGCAGGAACTTTTGCAGTTCTTATTTTTCTATTTAGTTTCTTCAATCAAGTCATATTGGTACCTTTCATTCAACCAAGTAGAAATGCTATAGCCACACCAATCATCCTAAATACTTCAGGTGTTTCTAACATTACAACTCCTGAAATTATTATTCCGAAGCTAAATCTACAGCTTCCAGTAAACTATACTGAAAGCTCCACTAATGAAAGCGATATTGAAAATGACCTTAATAGTGGGGTAGTTCATTATCCTAGCACCGTTTTACCTGGCGAAAATGGAAATACAGCCTACTTTGGACATTCAAGCAATAACATATTTAATCCTGGTAAATTTAAGTTCGCTTTTGTACTACTACATACTCTAGAAAAAGGTGATACTTTTTACTTGGCATATAATTCGAAAATCTATGTTTATCAAGTATTCAGTAAAACCATCGTCCCTCCAAGTGATGTCTCCGTGCTTGATCCTATTGCTGGACACACTTCAACCGCAACCCTAATAACATGTGACCCGCCAGGCACTTCGATCAACAGATTAGTCGTATCAGCTGATCAAATAAGTCCAAACGTTACCAACAACACTTCAGGATCGCCCATCACAAGCATAAATACACCCACGAGCCTGCCAGGCAATGGTAAATCTCTTTGGCAAAGATTATTACATTGGCTATAGATCTGCAGGTACTCTTATAGGAGTTTGAAATAAACTAAAGTTAGGCTGTTTATCTTTATCCAAAGTTGGAGCAATTGTATACAAGTATTTATAGCTTACATTGAAGAGAGGTAAGATAGACGAATTTCCCGATACAAGTTTCTGCAAGTTTATTCCATCGTAATCAATAATATTTACAATTCCACCACTCACATAAATAAGTCTGTCTCCGTCCATCCAGTTAACATTAGCTTGAGGAGAGTCTAGAGTTCCCGGTAGGGTATAGGTGTAGCTATTATTAGCAAAATCATCATAAGTTGCTATGCTTGACCCATTCTCGGCAAGTATTTTTGTAGTATCTGCAGAAAACTTAACAAAGTTTACGCCATCTATTTTCATTATATCTACGGGAGCTAGTGGCATGTTTGGAAATTGCTGCAATGTTTGTTCAGGATTTTCATATACAAAAGCTCGGCTATCTTGAGTGGATGCCGTAACTACAAACCAATTGCCATTATTTTGTGCCATATCCATGTAGTAATTAGAGCCTACTGGATAGGTTCGAAGATTATAATTTGTTTTATCATCCAATAGTCTAATTGCAACTGTGCTTGCAGCTACCTTTTCTTCTGAAGCATAAAGAACCATTTTACTACCATAGGTTTTATACGCTAAAACTCCACTTAAAACCTTGCTGAGAGTTGTGTTATTCAAACTAGCACGGTAAAGGATTTTAGTATCAGGATTATAGATGTAATATTGATCATATTTATTGTCAGATAGAGATATGGTCGAACTGCTAGGTAAAACTGAAAGAGCTTTGCTCAAATTTGAGGAGTTTGCAGGATTTTGCCTATCTAGAAGTACATATTCACCCCCTCCAGCTGTTAAGTGCTCTAGCAATACATGAATGTTGTCCGTAGACCACTGAACAACTTTTAGAGTGTCAGTAGGGCTAGGGTTTGTGAGTATGCCCGTTGGTATAGTTAATGATGTAGGCTTTGATAGAGTCTTATTATTAAGATCATATTCAATAAAGCTTCCTAGAGTATTCGCATTTTGAATCAAATACCATCTTCTATCGGGACTTTGAGTGACAATTCCTGGAAGTGAAGTGTAGCTTGCAACTGCAACAGGAGATAATTTATTCGGGATGAGTAGTGGGTAGTCGAAATGCTGGACACTAGCACCGTCAACTTCTATAGTTCGCTGCCACTGTCTATATCCATCCTTATTAATTCTTAGTAGGTATTGTCCTGCTGGAATATTAATTCTGCTATTTGTATTGCCATAGCTAACTGAGTTCAAATAAATATTGGCATTAGTAGGCGATGATGCTGTGTATATTAGCCCATTCTGATAAACTTCACCGTTCTTATTAAGCCCAAATCCATATAATAAATAGACCAGAACTATAGTTCCAAGAGATATTAAAACTGCTAGGAATACATATCCAATGATTAATCGTTGGTTTCTGCGTTTTGTTTTAACTGGGTCTAAAAAATCCATATTGGTTACATACTATTTTAATTGTTTTTTGTTTTTTATACTACTAGGCAATTATGATACCCCTTGCGGTTATTAGCAAGTAATAATAGAATAATCATAGTATAAGAAACACTCGATTTTGAGGGAAATATTAAAAACAGATGCTAGAAGATAAATTCATTGAAATAAACGGACGCCTTTACGATGAGTATGGACAACTTGTTAAAGATGAGTCCGGTGCGATAAGTGGAACAATTAAGCCTAACAGTTTTTTTACAGAACTTACTGAACCTATTCCAAGAAAAACACATTCTGTTGCTAAACACTCTAAAAGACACGTTCAAAAATCTAAGACTCTACTCAGAAAAGCAGTCAAAAAGCCGATGCTTACACCAAAAGAATCTGCAATCTCATCAAAAAGTATCGCTCTATCTGCATTAGCCAAAGAAAAAAAGGAAGATAAATTATTGAGAGCTCGATCGATTTCTAAAAGTCCCCTGATTAATAAGTTTGGTGCGCAAAAATCTATGAGCAGTGCACATTCAGGTGTAGTAACTGATTTTGTAACTCCAGCACATTCTCCTGTAAATAAGCCTCATAATATACAGCCAGCAAAAAAATATAGCCCTTTTGATGATGCAGTTGAAAGAGCAATTGCTCCAAAACATCATAAAGTTAAGCCCCAAGAAGTCAAATATATGAGCTCGACAATATTATTCGGAATTCTATTCATTATTATTGGAACATTTATTCTATTTACTCAGATGCCCAAACTGAACGCTCAAGTAATGGCATATAAATCAGGATTAAATATAGCACTGCCTCAAATCATTCCCACAGGTTATAAATTGGATACTGCTATTAATTACAGTAAAGGATCATTAACCCTGAATTATTTCAATGGCAACAAATCATTCAAGATTATAGAACAGACAAATAATGTTACTACTAACAAGGGAATAACTAATGTAACAGACCTGCTCAAATCAGCTACCCCAGTATATTCATTAACGAAAAATAACATAGATTACTTTTTAGTCACTAACAATAATCTTACCCAATACGACATAAATAATATTTTTTCATCTATCTAATTTTGCTTAGCATAATTTTTTCTCTACAATAAGAGGCATGAAGCCAGTTAGAACTAGATTTGCACCGAGTCCTACAGGATTTTTACACGTTGGTGGTGTAAGGACCGCATTGTTTGCTTGGCTTATAGCCAGACAGGCATCTGGACAGTTCATTCTGAGGATTGAAGATACCGATAAGGTAAGAGAAGTTGATGGCTCAGAAAAACACATAATGGAATCCCTAAAATATATTGGAATTGAATGGGATGAAGGGCCAGACATAAATGGAAAATACGGACCATATAAACAAAGCGAAAGACTTTCTACATATAAGGATTGGGCTCAAAAACTAGTTGACGCGGGACGTGCCTATCCAGATCCATATTCACCTGAAGAGCTTGATGAGCTAAGAAATCAAGCAAAAGCCGCTAAGAAGCCATTTCTTTTTAGGGAACATAGACCAAAGACCATGGCAGCCTGGGATGGCAAAACTACTCTAAGATTCAAGTCAGATCCTAAGTCTTACGAATGGACAGACGAAGTAATGGGCAAATTAAGCACAGGACCTGAAGTTGTAGATGATTACATTATTATGAAAAGTGATGGTTATCCTACTTATAATTTCGCCCATATTATCGATGATGAACTTATGCAAATTACACATGTTATTCGTTCACAAGAATTTATTTCCAGTACACCAAAATTTCTCAACATGTATGAGGCATTAGAAATAGAAAGACCAAAATTAGTTACATTACCATTTGTTCTTGGTCCTGATGGAAAAAAGAAATTATCAAAACGAGATGGAGCGAAAGACATTTTGGAATATAAAGATGAGGGATATCTACCTGAAACATTGCTAAACTTTCTTGCTACTTTAGGATGGAATGATGGCACAACTCAAGAAGTATTCTCAAAAGAAGAGCTAATTTCAAAATTCGATATCAAAAGAGTTAATAAGTCTGGGGCAAAGTTCGATGAGCAAAGGCTTCTCTGGCTAAATGGTCATTATATAAGAGAAACAGGAACTTCTGAACTTTTAGAAAAAACTAAAGACTTCTGGCCAAAAGAAGCTGAAAATTTCGATGAAGAGTATAAGCTAAAAGTCTTGGGACTCATAAAAGAAAGATTAAAGTTTTATTCTGAAATACCAGACTTAACGAAATTTTTCTTTATTGAATTGCCGGTGGATTTGAGCCTAATAGCTACTAATAAGTTTCTAGGGAAGCTAGAAATGACTGAGATTAAATCACTTGTAAAAACTTCTCTTGAGAAACTCAAAGATAGTGATTTTTCAGTAAGCGATTTGACGGATAAATTGAATCTATTGCTTCATGAAACAGACAAAAAGCCAGGCGAATTATTTAGCCTGATTCGAATCGTTACCACCTGGGCTCAATCTAGTCCTGCGTTAGCTGAATCTCTTTCGGTGCTCGGTAAAGCCGAGGTCATTAAACGCTTCGAAGTTGCACTAAAAGCCATTTAATATAAGCTTAAGAACTGTATAATGTCCGTATGGATGACATTAAAAAACCAATAAATAAAGTTAAAGATGGCAGTTTTAAGATAAAAGTAAATCACTTTGCCGATAAAGAAAATGAAGGACCGGTTGAACCCAAAGTTATCAATACTGTGGCTAATGGTAGCCCTAAAGACGAAGCTGATTTAGATTTCTTAACGCCAGAACAAGCAAATGCTAAAGATTTTCTTGATAATGAAATGGATAATGAAAATGAGGAGGTGGAAGATATGCCTAAAAGAAAAAGTCCAATCGATTGGTTTAAAAATTTAAGCAATAAACGAAAAGCAATATTTATTTCACTTGTTTTAATTGTGCTGGCCTTAATTGGTGGGGGAATATATTTAGTACTCAACCCAAATAAAAAACTCCCAGTTGTAAGCATAAAGAAATCTACTCCCACAGTAGTTAAGCCAAAATTAGTTCCGTCAACTCTAACTGGACTACCTGTTGATCCAAGCGTTAATAATAGGACGGTAACGGCAATAATGATTGAGAACAGCATCGATGCAAGACCACAGTCAGGACTTGATCAAGCGGGTGTAGTATTTGAAGCAATTGCAGAAGGTGGTGTTACCAGATTCATGGGCGTATTCCAAGATACTCAGCCAAGTTATATTGGACCAGTAAGAAGTGCCAGGCCTTACTATATTGAGTGGGCTCTTGGATTCGATGCGGCATACGCTCATGTTGGTGGAAGCCCAGATGCTCTTGCGGATCTTGTCTCTTGGAATGTAAGAAATATCGATCAGTTTGCAAATTCAGGTGCATTTCAAAGAATTTCTAGTAGGTATGCACCACATAACGTGTATACAAGTATATCCCAGCTAAATACTGTTGAAACAGCAAAAGGTTGGACAAGCAGTAATTTCAAAGGTTTTGCAAGAAAGACTGATTCACCAGAAAAAACCCCTACTGCTAGCTCAATAAGTTTTAGCTTATCAGGCCCTGTCTATAATCCATCATTCACCTATAATCCTACAACCAACAATTACACTAGAAGTGAAAATGGATCAGTACAGTATGTTGTTTCCCAAACGGGGGTTCTCACACCTATAACCCCTAAAGTAGTGGTCGCACTTGTAACGCCACTAGGCCAGGGTGCTCTAGATTCTTCAGGAGCATATTACTCTGATTACAACGTGCTTGGAAGTGGCCAGGCAATGATATTCCAAGACGGAAAGGAAACAACGGCTAATTGGAATAAGAAGAATTTATCAGATCAAATTACATTCACAGATAATAGTGGTAATCCCGTTAAGATAAATGCTGGTCAAACATGGCTCACTGCAGTGGCATCTTTCAGTAATGTAAGTTATAAATAGAAATATGTTAACTTACATAAAAACTGAAAATCCTGGCCTGGGTGAAATTGATCTATCTAAAGAAATAAATACATTATTGAATGAGGGCAAAAAAGTTCTATGGATCATTTCTGGAGGCTCGAATATTCCAGTTGAAATGACAATATTGCGCCAATTAGATAAATCAAAAACCAATAATTTACGAATAATTCTTGGTGATGAAAGATATGGACAAAAATATCATCAAGACTCTAATGAAAAAGTATTACTCGATAATGGGTTTAATTCAGACGAATTTAATTTTATTCCAGTGCTTGAAGAAAAGTCTCTAGGCGAAACTGCTTTGGATTTTTCAAATAAAATAAATGAATCTATGAATTGGGCAGATTACACTATAGGACAATTTGGAATTGGCTCTGATGGACATATTGCTGGAGTTCTACCGAACACAATTGGCGTAACAGAACAGGGAAGTGCAGTTTCATACCAAGGACCTGATTTCACTAGAATAACAATAACTCTGAGTGCTATATCTAAAATTAATTTAGCTTATGTATTTGCTTTTGGTGGCAATAAAGTTGAAGCCCTAACCAACCTAAAAAATAAGAGTTTAGATATTAACGGTATGCCAAGTTTAGTGCTATATAATATAGGTAGTGTTTATTTATATAACGATAACTTAGGAGATAATTAATGAAGATTGCAATTAGCGGCCTTGGCAAGATGGGTTCACAGATAGCACAGATGCTAAAAAAAGAAGGTCACGAAGTATTCGCCCATGACACAGATATAGATCAGAGAAAAAGGGCAACCGAGGCCGGGCTACAAGTATTCGATAATCCAATTAATGTAGTTCATGCATTTGGAAGTGAAAGAATTGTCATTTGGCTCATGATTCCTTCGCAATTTGTGGATGAGGCATTAAATGTATGGCTGAATCTATTGCAGGCTGGTGACGTAATTATAGATGGTGGAAATTCAGACTATAGACAAACAATAATCCACTCCCAAAAAGCGGCTTCGAATCAAGTTGACTTCCTTGATATAGGTACAAGTGGCGGAATTCTTGGCATGGAAAATGGTTTCAGCCTAATGGTTGGTGGATATAAAGAAACTTACGAATACTGTGAGCCATTTGTTAAAGCACTGTCTCTGCCTAATGGAAATTATAAGTATCTTGGACCAAGCGGAGCTGGTCACTTCATCAAAATGGTACACAATGCTATCGAATACGGAATGATGGAAAGCCTTGCGGAAGGATACAGATTAATAAAGGATGGGCCATATAGAAATATAAATCTTGTTAGCGTAGCTCAAGTTTGGCAAAAGGGAAGTATTATTGAATCTAGCCTAAATGGACTTGCAGTAGAAATTTTCAAAGAAAATCCTGAACTTGAAGGTATTGATGGGTTTGTAGCAGAATCTGGTGAAGCACGTTGGGCATTAGAATCAGCAAAAACTCAAGGTTTTGAGATGCCATCAATTAAAGCAGCCAGACAAGTAAGGCTTGATACAAAAACCGGTGAGGTAAACTATGCCACTAAATTCTTAGCAGCTCTTAGAAATAAGTTTGGTGGACACGCTATTAATAAACAATGACAAAAAAGATTGAACCAGCGATTTTAGTAATCTTCGGCGTAACCGGAGACTTATCCAGAAAAAAGCTATTACCGTCTCTTTATCAGCTTTTTAAGGGAGATCTACTGCCAAACGAGACGTCAATTCTTGGACTTACAAGACAAGACCTAAAAGCAGATCAGATAATAAAAGATGTGGAGTTGTGCATTAATGAAGAAGACGGAGTATGTGACCCTAAAGCATTAAACAAAATTAGAGAGAAAATAGAGATACTTCAAATAGATATCTCTAAATTAGGTGAGTTTAAAAAGCTCAAAACAGCACTTGATGCAGCAGATAAAAAAGCCGGGAAAGAATTAAACCGACTATTTTATATGTCAGTACCTCCTAAAGTAACAGAAAATATTACCGAGGAACTGGGTCGACATGGCTTGAATGGAACTAAATCTAGATTATTAATAGAAAAACCTTTTGGTTATGATTATAAGTCTGCAAAAAAACTAATTAAAACTGTATCTAAATATTTCGACGAGAATCAGATTTTCAGAATTGATCACTATTTAGCAAAAGAAACTGTTCAAAATATATTAGTTTTTAGAAAAAATAACATATTTGAAAAAATCTGGGATGGGAAAAATATATCCCAAATAAGAATTACAGCCTTCGAAAAATTAGACATAGAAGGGCGCAAAGTTTTCTATGAAGAAACCGGGGCATTAAGAGATTTAATTCAAAGCCATTTACTGATGCTTCTGGCGATATCTATACTTCAAATACCAGATGATCTTAGCAGTGCGTCACTACATAAAGCAAAATCTAAAGCACTAGGTTCTATAAATCCTGTTCACCAATCTGAATTAATAACCAACACTGTTAGAGCTCAGTACATCGGTTATAAGAATGAGGTGGAAAACCAGGATTCCAATATAGAAACTTTTGCTGCAATAAAGCTAAGAGCGTCATCTAAAAGATGGCACAATACTGATTTCGTTCTGCAAACCGGCAAGTCTTTAGATGAAAAACTTACAGAAATTGAAATAGTCTTCCGTCCAAATAACGAAAATGAAATTCCAAATAAACTTACATTCCGTATTCAGCCTCAAGAAGACATCAAATTAAAATTATTTGTTAAGCAACCAGGTTTCGAAGAAGAAATAAAGTCAGCGAGCTTAACCCTGAACTATAAAACTGAAAATATTGACGTTGAACATCCAGACGCATATGAAAGAGTCATGGTGGATGCTTTTAAAGGTGATAGATCGCTATTTTCAACAAGCGAAGAAATATTAGCATCATGGAAGATTGTAGATCCAATAATAAAAAATTGGACCAGTAATTCAAACAATTTAGAATTCTATAAAAAGGGAAGTGGCGGGCCAGATATTAGCTCAATAACTAACAATTAGTCCTTGCAGTAACATCTTTACTTTTGCTATACTTTCGAAAGTATTAAATAACCAAAATAACAAGGAGACAATATGGCTGGTAAAAAGCCTACTCATAAAAATTTAATCTTGGCAATTGTCGCGCTTGCGCAGTTCATGGTTGTACTTGATGTATCAATAGTTAATGTTGCATTACCGTCAATATACAAATCGCTTCACTTTACAAGCACATCTAATCTTCAGTGGATTGTAACAGCATATACATTAACATTTGGTGGATTCTTATTACTTGGAGGAAGGGCTGCTGATCTTTTCGGACGACGTAGAATGTTCGTAATTGGAGTTGGATTATTCGTAATTGCATCACTCATAACTGGTCTATCGACTAGCTCATTGATGATTGAAATAATGCGAGCCATTCAAGGCATAGCTGGTGCAATTATGTCCCCAGCCGCTTTATCGATAGTACTAGCGACTTTCAAAGAAGGTCATGAACGAAATAAGGCTCTTAGTATTTGGGGTGGAATTGCAGCAGGTGGAGCAGCAGCTGGAGTTCTAATCGGTGGAATCTTAACCCAGTACTTATCCTGGAGATGGAACTTCTTCATTAACGTACCCGTAGGAATCTTAGTAATTATTGCTGCTATGGTCTATGTAGATAACTATCACTCAACTTTGAAGCATCGCCACCTGGATCTATCAGGGGCTTTATTAGTTACTTCTGGGGTAATGACTCTAGTATATGCACTTACCCAGGCTCCATCAAAGGGCTGGACCAATTCAACGATTCTTGCATTTTTTGGCACAGCAATAGTTCTTTTGGTAGCATTTGTAATTAATGAACAGAGAAAAGACAATCCACTTGTACCTTTAGACATATTTAAAGTAGGGAATATAGCAGCAGCCAACTTAACCCAATTTCCAATTACTGCCTGTCTATATTCAATGTTCTTTTTCCTAACTCTATATTTACAACAAGTTCTTCACTTCTCACCAGTTAAGTCAGGGCTTTCATTCCTTCCAATAACATTTGTAATTGGCTTTACTGCATCGCGCATGTCTAAGATTGTCGGTAAATTTGGATACAAAAAACCTTTGATGGTTGCACCATTGTTCTTAGCAACAGGTCTATTCTATCTTTCTCGCATCCAAGTGGATGGTACATATTGGAAGAGTGTATTTCCCGGAATAGTGATTATTGCAATGGGACTTGGAGTCATATTTGTTTCAATTACAATTGCAGCAACATCAGGAGTTCCCAAAGAGAAATCTGGTTTGGCTTCCGGCTTATTAAATACCTCTCAACAAATAGGTGGGGCAATTGGATTAGCAATACTTTCAGGAGTTTCCGCAAATGCAATTACCGCATATATCAAAAACAATCCAACACATCCAAATCTTTACCTATATGCTCAGGTTCACAGTTATCATGATGCATTCTTAGTTGGTGTAGGCTTCGCAGTTCTAGCGTTCTTACTTTCAGCATTCCTAATTAAGCAAAAAAAAGAACCTTCAGCCGACTTTGAAGTACCAGCGACTGCAGGTCATTAAATTAGATAATACTGAAATATTGTTGTATAGTAAGCTTAAATAACTGGGCTTATAATGTCACACGAACACAATCACCATGAATATGTTGAAGGCACTCCCGAAGAGAGGGCAAATAAGTTCATAAAATCCGGCATTCTAAGGAGTGGTTCTGCAATAATACAGGCAGTTGGAGGTATAACCGGAAATCAACCCGCGTTAGTAGTTGAGGCCGCAGAAGAGATGACAGATGCAATGACATTTGGCGCAGCAGCAATTGAAGCTAGATCAAACAAAAAAGGAATAGTTGCTAAGGCCAGAAGAATGGCAATATCGTTTGCTATAGGCGCATCAGCCATTGCGAGTATTGAGTTTGGATCAGAATTAATAAGTGATAAATTCAGCTTCAATAAACCAACTGAAGGATTAAACTTAGCTCATAGCGACATTAAGGCCGCTTCAGTAGCCATTGCCTTAAACGCAGTGGTTCTATTTATAAACCGAAAAGGGAAAGAATCAAAAAAGACAAGTGACAAATTTGCATACAGGGATTCCTTGAGAGATTTTGTCATTCCTGCATCAGTTCTAGGTATAGCTGCAGTTCAGGCCCCTCATTGGGCTGAGTATATGTTTGAAGCTGGTGGAGTAAGCTATGGTTGGTATAACACTAAACAACTCTACAATGGCTGGAAAAACCCAAGGAATCAAAGCCAAAAGACTCACAAATAGATATTGAGATTTTTAGTGTTTTGTGTTATAATATATAGATGAAAAGTTTTGAATCTCTTCCAGATAATTCTTATAACCAGCAGATAAATTTGCTCCATACTTATTCCACGAAGTCATTAACGGAAAGTGGTGGTCTTAGCATTATGAGAAATTTCTATGATAAATTACAACCCGTAAGATAGAGAATACTAAATGGTGGTTGTGAAGAAATAGATTATGAATGCGACATTAATTTAGTGGATCCGGTAATTGAAGAATTAATGATAGTAGATAGTTATTGCTCATTTTTTGAAGCAGAATTGCCTTTAGCGGTAGCTGTCAGTCAAAAAATAAACGAAATTGGAGATTTAGCCCTAAGATACGGAATTGTTAAAGTTAATTCTAGAGGCGAAATGTTTGGTATGGGATACCCACTTTTTATGCTTGATATTATTACTGGCGAAATAAATATAGATTCATTTATTGGGGAAGAAGAGAGGATAATAGAAGCCGCTTTAAATATTGATAAAAAACAAAAAGAGCTAAGCTGGAGTCCAATCCGTCCAACTCCGGGAACAAGAAACAAAAATAAATATATCGAATATTTGTAAATACTGACATTTAGTATGGTATGCAGATTTGACATAATATCGATTATGCTTTTAAATATAGAAGTCTTATTATCAAAATAAAAAGGAAAACAATATGGACGATCAATTGCAATCTCAACAACCTACCACTCCATTAGACAATCAGGCACCAATGGGTGACGCATCAGCTCCAGTAGCAATGCCAACTGAAACTCCTGCAGCCACACCTGCAGAGCCTACTATGGATAATGCTCCAGCAATGCCTGAAGCACCAGTAGCACCAATGGGTGACGCATCAGCTCCAGTA
>CAIMFK010000014.1 GCA_903840315.1 uncultured Candidatus Saccharibacteria bacterium
AGTACCAGATGAAGAAAAAGAACACCTATTCACTAAATTCTTCAGAGCTGACAACGCCCGTAAAGAAAGCCCTAACGGAACAGGCATTGGTCTATACCTAGTCAAACGAGTCATAACTGACCAGCATGGTAAGTTGATATTCTCATCTCAAGTAGGAAAAGGATCAGTATTTGGCTTTAGCCTACCTATAAGTGGCATTAATGTTCCTAATTCACCAGCTGATATTTCCACACATAAAGAAGTAGTTATACCAATGAGTGATGACGAAAAATTGGTTAACTATGGTTCACAAAAACCAGTTGAAGAATCCATTGCTACGCAAAATCCTAGCGAAAAAGATACAAATATAGATATAAAATAATGTATACTAGTCATCTAGTGTTAGGAGGATTTGACAATAGAACGATTAAGTAACTCAGACTACAATCTCTTGAACGAATTAAGAGAACCTACAGAAAAACTTTTAAATAATCATCTTGAAAATGCTAAGCTCTGGTATCCTCATGAAGAAGTACCATTTACAGGAGCAATAAGTTTCGATTCAAATAATCCATGGTTACCCGATCAATACCCCTTATCCGAAGGAGTACGTAGTGCTATTTTTGTAAACTTATTAACTGAAGACAACCTACCTTATTACTCTAATACCCTACTGAGTCACTCGATTCCAAATCATCCATTACGTGATTGGAACCATCAATGGACTATGGAAGAATGGAAACACTCAGCTGTAATTAGAGACTGGGTTTTGACAACACGCGCTATTGATCCTGTCATGCTTGAAGATGGCAGACGAGTTCAAATGAAACTTGGCGAGGTGCCTGAGCCTGAGAGTCTGCCTGATCTCATTGTTTATACGAGCTTTCAGGAGCTAGCTACACAAGTTGCACATAGAAACACTGGTAAGGAACTAGATAAAGATAAACTTGGCAAACGTGTCATGGCTTTAGTTGCTGGGGATGAAAAACTACATCATGAGTTCTATGTGAATCTATCTAAGAGCGCATTTGAAGTAGAGCCATCTAGAATGGTTATCTCGGCTTTGAAGCAATTAAAGGGTTTCAAGATGCCAGGAACTGGAATACCAGACTTTGCAGCTCATTCTAGAAAAATTGAAAAATCCGGAATTTATAATATTCCTCAGTTCTATGATAACGTGGTAATTCCAACGCTTTCCAGATGGGATATAGATAATATAGAAAGTCTTACAGATGAAGCAAAAGTAGCTAGGGATAAACTAAATAGATATGTAACTATGTTATCTAAGATAGCAATTAGACAGTCGCAAAATAATTAAATTATCTATTTTCGTTATCTAGTAAGTTTGGAAGTGATTTCTGCATTGAGTAGCTAGTTATGGCTCCAATAATGAAGTCGTCTAAGGTAATACCAATATCGCTGGCACCTACTGCAGCAATTTTTCTCTCAGCACAATAGTTGAAGTAATTAGTGAAATAATTAAGCGATGTCTTTGCAAGATAGTAGTCAGATTTTGATGCTAATACCTTAACTCCTTTATCTAAATCTTTGAGCAGTTCATCCGCAATGAGATAACCTTGGAGAAATTCAATACTTCTTACTTTAAGTGAGTCGTCAGTTCTTAGTAGTACACCACTTATAAATGTTTTGATAGATAGTTTTAACGTATCAACTTCAATATCTTTATCGAGTTCATAGCCAGTTGTAGCATTATTTTCTTTAATTTCTTTCATCTCTATCTATTATCGCAGTAATCTACAGAGATATCAAAGTCGTAAACTCATTTGTTCGATCAACTGGGAGCTTATAGAAATCAGGATCAGATAATTCGTTTTTCGACATTAAGAGATATATTGTTTTTCTCCAGCCTGACATGGTAGACTTCCTGCTCCTTATTACCTTATCTTTTGATATGTAATAAATGGTTTTATCTAAATCAAAGTTTAACTCCCTAGACTTCATTTTTAGCGATTTAAGCGCTTTAGGAATATTTATATTATCCTTATAGCCATATGTTAATTCAACCTTCACAATGCCGTCCCTAAGCTTCATTTCGTCAATTTTAGCACGCTTGGATGGAAGTACGTGGGAACTATTCGAAGTTTCAACATGTAAGATAACTAAATGTTCAGGTATATCTTTGAACTGTTTTGTGTTATCAACAAGAGCCGTTGGAATTTTATCTATATGTTGAGTTATGTAAATAGCCGAGCCACTAGATCTTATTATTGATTGATTTGATGATTTAAGCGAAGACATGAATTTACTTATTGATTCTTCTGATGAGAACCTATCATCTGCAACTATTTGCTCACCCTTAGTCCATGTTTTTATTAATATGAATGCTATTATTGCGAATACTAATGGATAAATTGCACCGTGCAGTATCTTCTGTAAGTTAGATAGAATGAATAATATATCAAGCGGCAATAGTACGCAGGTACAAAGAGTTAGAATAGCCAGCTTATCTCTGAAAATATATTTAACTAGATAGCTAAATAGGATAAGATCAATTGTTATTGTACCGCTTACTGCAATGCCATATGCCAGTGCAAGGTGTGTTGATGAGCCGAATATTAGCACTAATGACGAAACTGCTACGTAAAGCAATATATTAACAACTGGAATATAAATCTGTCCGGATTCTGAATTAGAAGTATGGATGATATTTATTTTCGGAAGAAAGTCTAGCTGCACAGCTTGTTTAGTTAGTGAGAATAAGCCGGAAATTACAGCTTGTGATGCAATTATTGTAGCTAGAGTTGCTAACAGTAAAATAGGTAACTGGAGATACGTCGGGAAAAGTCTTAAGAGAAGGTTTGAAATATTCCCTGTATTATTCAAAAGTAATGCGCCTTGTCCTATATAACAGAGTATTAGTGAAGGAAAAACAATATAGTACCAAGATCGCTTTATTGGTTCCCTGCCAAAATGTCCTAGATCCGCATACAGGGCTTCTACGCCGGTTATTGCTAGCACTACTGCTGAAAGGGTCAGAAATGCTGTTAATGGACTGTTATATATGAAGTCTACGGCTGTAAGTGGAGAAAGTGCAACCAGTGATGACGGATGTTGAATTATTTGATAAAGTCCACCACCACCAATTGTTATAAACCAAAGTAACATTACGGGACCGAATAAGTAGCCAACTGTTGCTGTGCCATATTTTTGTAACAAAAACAGTACTGCGATTAAAAATAGTGTGATGGGAATGATGAGATTATTCAATTCTGGTGAAATAACCTTAAGGCCTTCCACTGCTGAAAGTACTGAAATAGCTGGAGTGATAACTCCGTCACCGTAAAATAAACAAACGCCAATCGTACCAAACAGAATAAGAGCGAATTGAATTTTTTTATCAAGAATATTTTTCCTAACCAGGGCGACTAGAGCCATTATTCCACCCTCACCATTGTTGTTGGCTTTCATAATGAGAGATAGAAATTCAACAGAAACTACTAACAGTATCGCATATATTATAAGCGATATAATTCCGTAGACATTGCTCGCCGATCTTACGATGTTGTGGCCAGAAACTGAAAAAGCTGCTTGGAGTGCATATAGTGGACTTGTTCCAATGTCACCAAAAACAATACCCAATGCACCAAGGGATAATAAGGCCAGCCCTTTCCTTTTCAACATAAGCATTATTATAGCTTATTCTATATCAATTGAAGAACCATCTATCCGAATAATATACTTTATTCCCGTGATCTATTATTGGTTGAGTAATTTTTCTAGCAGTATTGTTAAGTCGTCTCACTGTTTTATTTGGAACATCCCAGCTATCATCGCTGCGATCAATAAACGTTAATAACCCACCACCTTCGATGAAAAGTATAATGATGCATAAAGCTAAAATGTATTTAATTTTTAAATATCTATTAAAAGAATAGCTAAATCCTAAAGAAAGTATTGCTGCTAAAGGAATTAAAACAGGAATCAGATATCTTCCATTCATATTCTCTAATACATTAGTGTATTTATATGTGCTAAATCCCTGCAAAAATAGAGCTATTACATAAAAAGAGCTAATCAAAATGAGAAAAATAATCTTTGGGTTATGAGTCAATATTTTTTTGAAGTTAATAGCAAATAGGATGATTCCAGTCAAGAATATTCCAAGTGCTGCAGCGCATGGAAGAGGCAACGGCGGATAGTTTGTGTAAGTAGAATTTGGACCGTTAATTGCAAAGAATAATCTAAACCACATCCAGTAAAGCCACTGTTTGAAGAAATATCCTATTCCCCTAATTGGATTATGTCCCTTTATTTGTGAGCTTACGAGTTCATTATGACTCACATAATTAAATTTCCAGGGTCCGTACTTACTACAGTGATCTACTGTCATTATGGTAGAGCATTGAGGCATTACATTCTTATATTTAATGAGGTTTAAGACATCTCGTTGCAAGAACATTGAAGAGAAAATGATAATTAAGCCTATGAATAAGGCCTTAATTAAGGCCGACTCTTTGGTAAAGGATGATTTCAAATTAAATAAATTATCCTTGAATTTATTCTTGTAGATGAAGGTATAACAAATAAAAAATAATAACATTCCAAGTAGAAGTGGCAGGAAAACATATTTTGTGAGACACGCAAGAAGTGAGTAGATAATAAATTGTCCCAAATCTCTGAATTTCAAAACTCCTTTGCTTAAGGATTCAATTATTTTAAATGAATAGAAGGCCGAGAGAGCGGTCAGTGGAAAGAGTAAGTTGTCGTAATTTATTTGAGCTGCCAATTGAGGAACAATTGGAATTAAAACAAAGAGAAGCAGAATTGCATTACTCATTGCCTGCGATATCCTCGCTCTTACTAACACTTTTTTGAAAAATATTAATCCTATGAGGAATAGAAATATATTTACGGATCTCAATATGATTACCTGTAATAAAACATTTTCAGTAAATATCCTTATTAATCTATATATAAAACTTAGGAGGTATTGATATAAAAATGACGGATCTCTAAAAACTGCTCCATATCTATCTGCTGATAATGGCTGTGAACTTAAAACTGGATTTAAATGATTCGAATAAAATTGAATAAGACCAAAATGAAAATCCTCATCAAATGCCTGAGGATAGGCCGCTGAAATTGCTATCCATAGTGATTCGAAAACGAAAAATATCAGAATAAATATTAATAATTTTCTTGAATTTAATATCTTAGTAAGTAATCTGATAAATTTATTCATTATTTTAGAGTATATTATATATAGTTGCTGTGAGTTAACTGAATTAATGGGAAAAATAATGGGAATATACAGAAACATAATTTCCTCAACTAATAATCCATCAGAAATTCCGTCACCTAGATCTGATAAATATATAACTCCTGCTAATGCGATGACTTTATCTCGGCCGGTGTTTGCTGGTATTGCTGCGAATATGTTAATTTCTGGAGAAACTGGTGTTACTCCGTGGGTCATTGCTATGGGTCTCTCGGATGCTGAGGGTAATGTAGCGAGATCAATTGATAGGTACTTCCCTGACTCGAATCGAGGCTCAAGTACAAAAGGCGCAAGATGGGATCCAATTGCTGATACGGCATCTCTTTTGATAATTTGCGCGGGTGGCTTATTTGCACCTAAAATTCCTATTACCGGAAAAATTGCTATTGCAAGCGTACTCGGTCATGAGGGTGTTAAATCAGTTTGGGCAGCAAGGAAGAATATTTTATATATGAATGCAACAGGACAGCAATTGGAGATACCTCCCACCCTACAAGGAAAAGAATCAATGGCTGAAAAATTCACAGCTGTAACGTTAGCCGTGATAACGAATGACATAGATCACGAGCAAACTAAGCAAATTATTGGTTTAGGAGCATTGGGATTTGCGATTACTGGTTCGTTGCGTGGCGAAATACAAAGAAGAATCTATGCGAAGAAGGCCAACGATTTAATAAAAAATCACTCGAGAGATAATAATGAATCAAGATAAGTTATTTGTAGACTTTAGTACCTCAATTGACCGCACTGATCCAAAACTGAATCAAAGAGCATTAGAGGCAGCATCAAGGAGAAAGAAACGTATAGGACAGTATGCACTTGGGATGCGTGGAAAAGGCTTTAGTAAATCTATTAAAAATCTATGGATACCTTATTCAGGCACAGAGAATACTGCTGTCATACAAGCTCCTGAACCAAAAATAGTTAGAGAAAAATATGCAACTGAACGTAGGGTTAAAGAAAAATATGCCGACACTGATTTTAGTGAAAAAGCAGTGAAGAATTGGGCCAGGTTTGCATCGATGAATACTGAACAAGAACTTAGAAAAAAATTTCGTAGTTTCTTGTTCGACTCTAATTACCAAATTGCGAATCTTTCGGATGCACTTTCAAAAGATGATTCATCATATAGCTTCGATAGCATAACTGGGAGTGATCTTGCCATAGGAGCGATGAGTAAATACTTAATTAGCCTAAAAAGCTTTGCAGGCATTGATGAAAATGGTGAATTCCTAGTAAAGAGGAGATGGATACAGGAGCGTTGGACAAAAGTATTGGCTGAAGAGAAAAATGAGGCTATTAATTATATTGAGAAACAAAATAACGAATCACTATTTTATCTTTATGAAGAAGCCTACTTTAACAATTGGTGCCGTCAGAAATACTGGGCTAATGTTGAGATTGATTACAGGAATTATGTGAATAAAGCACGAAATATTGAACCTGAAATAATTGAGGTGCCACTTGAAACATATGAAGATTCACCCTATCTTTGGGATGAATCTATTGACTTTGAATAGGCTTCGTGGAATGATACAGTCAATGGCAAATTATAGAATTATTGAAGGAATGATTATTATCCCAGCAGCTGGGTAGTATTTGGTATACCAATAAATATCAATCAGACTCCCGGCAAAACCAGGAGTCTTTTTTTTAATCAAAGTAATTATTATGAAACAAGAAACAACTGAACCTAAGCCGATCGACATTTATGGAATAAGTGATATTGCCACTATGGCTTATGACGCTTCATTGATGCTGCCCTACTATATTAGTAAATCCCCACTGATTGAATATACTTATATCTACGAAGACGGATCAGAGAAGTTAATATTTGTTAAAGATGAATCAGTGCAACCAGGAAATTCATTCAAAGATCGAGGCTCTGCATATGCAATTGGCAGATATGTAATGAAAGGTGTTGATTCGGTAATTACCGCAAGTGCAGGTAATCACGGACTAGGTGTTGCTAGGGCAGCACAATATTATAATATCGAATCAACTGTCGTTATACCCGAGAACTCAGAACAGGTTAAAAAAGATCTAATAAGAGAATTAGGCGCTAAAGTTATTGAAATAAGTGGCGATTTTTCTGATGCCGAATTTTTAGCTAAATCTATTGCGAATGAAGGCAAAAGCAAGTTAATACATCCCTTCGCCGATCCATATGTGGCTGCCGGTCAAGGCAGTATTGCAGTTGAGCTACTGGATCAATTGTCTGGCAATATTAGATCATTTATACCGGTTGGAGGTGGCGGATTACTACTAGGTTTTGGAAGTGTTATGAAATCATATTCAAAATTGAATGAGATAATTAGTTGTCAGCCAAATAGTGCTAATACATTTACGAAATCATATGTGAATGGATCAATCACACCTAGTCGTGACGTTGATATGGAATTTGGTGGTCTCGCCGTTCGAACACTCGATCCTCAAACATACTCTTTAGGAAGTGTTGTGAATGATCGTTGTAAAATTTTGAAACCACTTCAGGTCTTCAGAGCTATCCATGATTGGAGAATATTGACTGGTACTTTTCTGGAGCCTGCGGCTGCTGTTGGTCTAGCGGCATGTCTCTTGTCTAATAATGATGCAAGGAGTGATTATGCTGAAGTTGCAATCGTAACCGGATCGAATAGTTCAAATGAAATCAGAAAAAAGGTTGATAGATTAGCGATTGAAAATAGATGGTAGTTTATTCAGCTTCTGTTTGTTTGAATTTATCATAAACTGCCATTAAAATCAGAGGAGCTACACCTATGACTGATGTTAGTACCGCTAGTTTTGCCATTGATTCTGTAAGAGGTGTTTTAGATATTTCATAAGTTGTGACAGTTAACGTATCAAGAACCGCATAGCCCATGATCGCAACTTTACCAATTAATTCATTATATCGCTCATATTGGATATCTTGAATTGATTCTTGATTGATTCCGATTCTTGTTTCAGACATTTTATTCTCCTTATTAATTAATTACTACCAACTTGAATGTAGTGGCATTCCCTCTTGATAACCCGATACTGATTGAAGACCAATAACTGCTTTATCATAAAGCTCATCTATATTTGAAGCCCCTGAATATGTGCAAGCGCTCCTAACACCAGCTACGATTTGATCGATAATATCCTCAACGCCAGGTTTCTTGTTATCGATATAGAATTTTGACGTACTGATTCCCTCTTCAAATAATTCCTTTCTAGCTTTATCAATTCCATTCTCTGATTTATTTCTATTCTTAACAGCTCTATTCGATGCCATGCCAAAACTTTCTTTATACTTTCTGCCCTGCTCATCTTTCATTAGATCGGCTGCGCTCTCATATGTACCTGCCAGCCACGAAGCGAACATAACATTACTGGCTCCGGCTGCAAAAGCTAGGGCAACGTCTCTTGGGTGACGTATACCTCCATCAGCCCAAACATGTGCACCCATCTTTCTGGCTTGAACAGAACATTCATGTACTGCTGTGAATTGTGGACGCCCAACACCAGTCATCATTCTAGTGGTACACATAGCTCCTGGGCCGATACCTACTTTAACAATATTTGCCCCAGCTTCTATTAGGTCTTTAGTGGCTTCTCTCGTGGCAACATTTCCGGCAACCAGTATTAAGTCTTTGTTTAAAGCTCTCACTACTTTTATTGAATCAATCATTTTCTGTTGATGGCCATGTGCTGTATCTAGAACTAGAATCTCAATACCAAGTTTGATTAGTTTCTCAGCTTTAGATTTAACATCGCCATTTATACCTATTGCAGCTGCGACTCTCAACTTGCCAGATTTGTCTGTATTGGGTGAATATATCTCGCTCCTAAGACAAGATTTAGGTGTCATTACTCCTACAAGAATTCCTTTATTATCGATGACAGGAGCAACGGAGAGTCGATTTTTAACTAGAAAATCATGCATTTCTGGTAATGATTGAGTTTTTTGTAGGCATAAAATTTCCTCCGACATCACTTGATCTAGCGAAGAAAAACGGTCAAAACCATCGGCATCCTTCTCGGTGAATATACCAATTGGCTTTTTCATATCATCAACGATTATGATTGCTCCATGAGATCTTTTATTTATGAGATTCAGAGCATCAGAAATAGTAGATTTTGGGCTTAGTGTTATTGGTGTCTCAAAAACCTTATCTGCTTCAGCTACATATTTAATTATTTCTTCGAGAATCTCAATGGGTACGTCTTGGGGGATAACTGCTATGCCTCCACGCCTAGCAACAGTTTCAGCCATTCTTTTACCTGCAACTGCAGTCATGTTAGCTACAACTAGTGGAATGCTTCCAACCTGATCTGGAGTTTTTAAAATTACATCAAATCTGGATGTTATTTTTGTTTTATTTGGAGCTAAAAACACATCACTATATGTCAAGTCATATTGAGGTATGACCGAATTTAAATATTTCATTTACCCTCTTTCATAGATAAATCTATTCTTTATTCAAATCAAAGTCAATAACATTATCAAAGGTGACTATCCCATGACAGCAAGTAAACGGATTAAAGCCCGTGAGAGCTTAAGCAAACAGAATAATCCTCCAACTCCTAATGACTTATTAGAAATAAATAGTCAATTCATCACAACCTTATATTCGATTTCAGATACTTATCTAGCCATATCAACTCAGCAAAATAATGACACCACTGTTCAGGCTAATCGTGCTAAATTCAGTCAATTTGTTAATGATTTCAATAAAGAAATTTCTGATATCAACAAAATAACCAGCAGTAAAATTCCAGTTACGAGATCTATGCTTTTAGATTTAAGAAAAACTGTCAATTAAGCATCAACGTCATCAGTTTGTTGAACTATATAGTAATCTAATAATTTTGAGTTAATCTTATGCAGAAATTCAAGGACAAGTGTTTTATTTAATGATTCTGCAGGAATTACAAAAACAGGTTCATCTTTTTCTAAATCTTCTTCCTGTGAATTTATTGCTCTGTCATTGTCTCTAATTGATTCAATATAATTCTTCAATGTTGAGAAATAGATAGTAAATGATTTTTCATTCGAATCACAAAATAAAATAGACATTGCCCCGATGTTACCGTCACTATCTTCTGTTTTACTTATTAGAGTTTCATCGCGTATCGGAGCTGAAACCGATGATGATGAAATGCCTGATTCTTTCATTATTTGAAATGCGGCCGCATCAATAATTTTTGAATTTATTTCTGATTCTGGTTTCATTTCACTCATTTTGATCCTCTCATCTTATTTCTAATTTGATTACCGGATGATCCACTTAATACTTTCATGACAGTCATTTGATGATTCTTGTCGCAAGCTGCTAAGCGCAATATTGTTGGGCCATATTGTTCCTCCTCAGGCAAGCCTAAAATAACCCTAGCAAAGTATACTCTTTGACCGCTTTTATTGCGCATAACTTTAATTGGAAAATCTGTGATGGATTCATCTAATGTATCTACATTCGAGCTAGAACCGGTCTCTAAGAAACCCGGTAGTCTTGAGTAAAACATATTGTTAGTAACCTCGCTTTGGTGATCTGACATTCCGCTAGCTGCTTGAATGAGGTTCTTATTCGAGCCAATTACGCTTGCAATTAGAAAAGGCTTTGAACCTGTTACATCCATTCTGCTCACATGTATTTGAAATTTTTCATTAGATTCAAGCCAAGGTAGAACCGAGGCATTAACACTCAAATCTGAACCTAGATACTCTGAGCTGTCATATCCTGATGGTACTCCCTCACTTTGTGATTTTGGTGGCATAATTTAAATATACTAATAAAAAAATATAGTCAATCGGCGGAAACCATTACTTATTCCAAATTCTAGCTGATTCTGATATAATATAGATAACAAGTATTCACAAAGTCTCTCCGTTATCTTATTTAAACAATAATTTCTATCTCGGTCTGTTCATCCGTGATAATAGTATTTGTTTTTGAGGATTAACATTAAAAAACAAAATCTACATATCGAAATAATAAGATCTTCAATTTCTGAACTTAGTTCTATGAGTCAAAAATCATCTGACTCAATTAAGGTTGTTCTTAAAAAGCATTTTGCTCAAATTAATGTATCTATTGTTAATAATATTTCAGATATTGAAGCTGTGGTTGCTATGAAACCTGATCTCATTTTTATGGGTCTGAAGTTTGTGCCAACAAATGAATCGTTGGGCAGAAATGATCCTGAGAAAATTTGGCTATCCAAATATCTCGATGATAATGGTATTAGATATACAGGTTCGGATGAATTTGCATTAAATTGTGAATTGAATAAAGAAGTAGCCAAGGCAAGAATTAAATCGATGGGAATAAGCACTTCCCCATTTTTTGTTACAATCGAAGGTCAGAAAATTTTGGAAGAAAACATAATTTTAAATTACCCTCTATTTGTAAAACCTTCAGACAGAGGTGGGGGGTTGGGAATTGATGAAAACTCAGTCGTACATAATTTCGTCGATCTATTAAAGAAAGTTGATAATATTTCAAAAATTCACAGCTCTAATTCTCTCGTTGAGGAATATCTCCCCGGTCGCGAATTCAGTGTAGCGATAATGAAAAACTCTATAGATGGAGAGTATATACAAATGCCAATTGAGATAATCGCAGAACCCGATAATAAAGGAAATACAGTTCTAAGCAGTGCAACTAAAGCTCTAAATGAGGAAGTTGTTGTTATTGTCAAAGATCTTTGTATGAATAGGTTGATTTCAGAATTTGCTCAAAATGTATTCAATGCACTGGGTGCTGAGGACTATGGGAGGATTGACATAAGACTAGATGTTCATGGAAGACCTATGTTTTTAGAAGCTAATTTATTACCAAGCCTCTTATCAAACTATGGAAATTTTCCTAAGGCATGTTCTCTTTACTTGGGAATGAATCATGAAGCTATGATATTAGAAATAGTTAAGCTAGGTTTGGGTAAAGAAATATTGCCTGTTTACTCTAAATATAATGATTTTCAACCTGTTATTGAAGAGCTATTATTACCCATATAAATTATTTAGTATTATTTATTTCAAAATAATTATTATGGTTGTATATTATCATTATAAATAAAAGAAAACGATATGAATCTATATAATAAGATTATGTTTAAGAAAAAATCGAAAACAATCAGAACAGATCCTGAGTTATGGGAAGATTGCAAAATTGAAGCTATTGAGAAAATGGATGGTAAGTTTTCGGCTCGTGCAATGCAATACGCTGTAAAGCTCTACAAAGATAGAGGCGGTGGATATTTGGGCGATAAAGATCCGGATAATTCATTAAAAAAATGGACTGACGAAAAATGGGATTATGTAGGTGAACCAAAGCATAGTAGGTATTTGCCCGCTAAAGCTAGAAGAGCATTGTCACCAGGAGAAAAAGCTGCAACATCAAGAGCAAAGAATAAGGGTACGGAATTGGGTCACCAGTGGGTTCCTCAGCCAAAAACTATATCTGAAAAAATACGAAGATACCTTTGATTACTGAAATAGTATTTTGTCAATCATTTGGTATAGCTAAAAAATTAGCAGTTGAGTATGGGTGTTCAAAAACTCTACTTTCTTCCGTCTGAGCTAGTCTTGTTGCTAGTTTTGATAAAGATATGACCCCTTTTATGCTAGCCGGAATATGAGTACTCAATAAGAATACATGATCTGAATCCAGAGGAACTATTCCAACGGTATGGACACTTCTCCTAGTATTAGTACCGTACTTCACGTCAACGACAATTCTATGATCATCAGAATATTGATTCATCGCTCTTTTGAGACCAATTTCTGTGGTAATTGTTTTCATAAATATGTCAGACAAGGCCATGCCGCCTAAAGGTTTGAGTAAATATTCAACCATATCTTCTGATTCTTCCAAAACTGCCCTACTCTTCAATTGCTCGGTAGTCAAACTGTCTAAATATTCAGTGAAATCTCTATAGTTCCTATAGATACTGGTACGATATCCATGTTTCGGTGAAACTTGCTCTAGTGATGCGGGAAAACAAACAGGAAGACTGGGTCCTGCAACATTTCTCTCTACATTTTTTCTGTAACTCTTAATACTCATATATATTATTCTTGAATAAATTTTCTTCCTTTTCAAGTGTAGTTATAATACATTAGCTCAATAAAGCTTTCGTTAATTACCAAGTCAAACAGTTTCGCGTTACGACCAAATTACAGTTGATCCTCGTTATGGTGGCTACAGTGATATTAGGCTTTGGCCATGCTACATGGCGTTTAGCAGTTTAATCCTGTTTCTAGCACCGCAGATCGGGATGTTACTTGCTATTGTGCTTGTAGGTGTTCCGTCCTTCGTAATCGCCAAAAAGGTAGCTGATAAAAGTGCTGCCAACGAACCAATTGTCAGATACAATATCGATCAGTGGGTTGACGATATGATGGCGGCAGAAGCTAAAGGGTTACCTATGCCTGAAATGGAAGCCTATGTAGTTGTAGAGCCCAAGATTGAAAAACAAAGGGTCGCCAAACACTCGGGAAAAGCACGTTCGAATCCTAAATTCAGACAGATAGGACTACCTTTCAGGTCTGGTACCAAAAAACCGACTTTGCAGTCGGTTTGATGTTCACTGAGACTTATACCAAAACAGATTGATTTTGCATACTATGCAATACGGTCTTGTTTGGTGCAAGTCATGGCTGGGGATGAGGGATTCGAACCCCCGAATGCCAGTACCAAAAACTGGTGCCTTACCGCTTGGCCAATCCCCAGTAACTAAATAATTTTATCTTAATTAAGACTGTTTAACAACCTCTGATGTATTGTAATATCTTTTATATTATTTTTATATATGTTTTTAATTTATAATAAGGCTAAATGAAGCTAAAATTTTCAAGAGTACCAAATAAATATAAAAATCCTTTTATAATTAATGGCTTAAAGGGTGACATCTTAATTGCAAAAAGTGCTAAACAGCAGAACATATTATATGTAGGAAACTTAGTCACAGGATTTGGTTTGAGTTGGCGTTTAATTAACTATCTCCAATCATTCGGCACAGTAACCTCAATTGACTTGCCTGGCATAGGAGGCATGGATAGTTTCCAATCGATCGATAAAAAGATTAGTCTCAATAATTATGCCGACTTTTTAGTGTCAGTTATAAAATCAAGATATAAGAATAAAAAATTCATAATTTTCGCAGATGGTTTTGGACTTGTTCTAATAACAAAACTCCTTTTGAAATATCCAAAGATTTCTTCCCAGATAAAAATAATTATTTGTATAAATGGTATATTGTCTGGTGATTTGTACAATAAGCCTAGTTTTTCGAGTAATATATATGGAAATTATTTTCAAATGAAAAAAATGTTTATTAATCAATCAACCCATTCATCATTCAATAAAATCTACAGATTGTATCCTTACTATAATCTTGATATTAATGACCCAGCTCTGAATTTATATAAATCAGATAAAAAATATATCAAGCGATACATAGAGAGTAATGATTTCTATACGAATCTCTTAATAAATAAACAATTAGCGAATCTAGATTTAAATGGAAGGATCGAAAACGTTCAATTATGGAATATTCAATTAAAGAATTCCTCCATTGACATATTAAAGACAGATGAATCAATCAGAAATATATATTCAAAATACAATAAGTCATCCCCGAAACTAAACATGATTGATATTATTTTTGATACCAACATTTCAATATCAAATCTATTCACATTAAGATTAAGAAAAAAACTCTCAAAATAAATAATCTTGCTTAGGTTGAGAATAATGAGATAATTAGATTATGTTTAACTTTTTCAAAAAAAATGAAAAAAAGAGCGAAACTTTTGTAAATATTTCTAACCGAAATGTTGCTAGGATTGTCATAATTGTAGTTATTTCCTATATATTCCTTATCGGACTAAGGAAGATTGCAAACCCAATAAAACTAATCCTAATAAGTATTTTCTTATCTTTAGCTATTAATGCGCCTGTTCATAAATTAAGCCACCTGTTACCTGGAAAGTTAAGAGGCAACAGAATCATGGGAATTACTATTTCTCTCGTTATAGTGCTTGGAATTTTTACTATTTTTATAGCCAGCATTCTCCCACCACTTATTAATCAAACAGAGAATTTCATCCGTGTCGCACCTAACCTTGTTCAGGATTTGCATAATCAGGACAGCACTATAGGTAGATTTATAAATAACTATCACCTAACCGGTCAAATTGATTCAATTTCTGCGCAACTTGGAAATAGTTTGAAATCTATCAGTGTGCGTTCATTTTCAACAATAACTGATATTTCTTCAAGTATTTTTTCTGTGCTTACTGTTCTAGTTTTAACATCCATGATTTTAATTGAGGGGCCGCGTTGGCTGTCTTACATCCACTATTTAATTGATGATTCACGGAAGGAATTCGCTACAAGAGTTTCCAATGATATGTATTCTGTAATAAAGGGTTATGTTAATGGACAGGTGTTGATGGCATTCATAGCCTCTCTCATTATTGTCATTCCACTTCTTATTCTCAACGTTAGCTATCCGATGGCACTGCTTGTCCTAGTATTTATCTGCGCACTCATACCAATGGTCGGACATACGCTAGGCTTTGTAATTGTTACTACTGTTTCACTATTTCATTCACCTATCGCCGCGCTTATAGTAGCTATTTACTATATTTTATATATGCAAATAGAGTCATATGTGATCCAGCCTAAAATTCAATCAAGCAAAACAAACCTTACACCTCTTATGGTATTTGTATCACTGCTAATAGGACTAAGTTTAGATGGATTAATCGGTGGTTTAATGGCAATTCCAATCGCAGGATGCATGAAGGTTTTAGTCGAAGAATACCTAATAGCTCGTGGCTATAAAGTTAAATAGGGTACCAGAGAGTACTATTGGGAATATCTCTTAATCCAATCCCGAGATCACTTAATTCATTTCTCAATATATCGGCTTTTTTCCAGTCTTTGTTCCTTCGTGCTTCATCTCTATTAGATATAAGCTCAGATTCTTTTTCGGTTAATTCTCTTTTTAAAACTAAATTGACTCCAAATAAGTCTATTATATATTTATTAAATGATTCCAAAGCTTTTAATTCTTCAATACTAATATTGGTAAGCTTGCCAAATACAGAACTCATTTTATGTATATGTTTAAGTGATTCAGCTGTATTTAAATTGTCTGAGATATTAGCTATTATAAGTTTTTTTGCCTCCTCAATCATTGAACAAATATTTTCACCTGATTCAATGAATTCATTGAGCGAATAAACCCATGAAAAACTCTCCCTTAGGTTTTTGAGTGTATTATGTACAGTTTGCAGTATATCGAAGCTAAAATTCGCTTGAGTATAATAATTTGATTGGAGAACTAATAGCCTGATAGAGTCAACTTCGAAGCCTTTTTCTAAGATTTCTTCAAGTCTTATCCCGTTACCCAAACTCTTTGAAATTTTCTCACCATTAATCATAAGATGGTTGACATGAAACCAATACTGAACATACTTAACTCCATTAGCTGCCTCACTTTGAGCGAGTTCATTAGTATGATGGACTGGAATGTGCTCGATACCTCCAGCGTGAATATCAATGGTAGGGCCAAGATATTTTAGAGCCATAGCAGAACATTCGATATGCCAACCTGGAAAACCAATTCCCCAAGGACTTTCCCATTCCATGTCCCTTTTTCCTTTTTTGATATCACTGAATTTCCATAATGCGAAATCTGAAGGATTTTTTTTCTCTGGATTTACCTCAACTCTAGCTCCCTCTTCTAATTCATCAAGTTTCAATTTAGCCAATTTTGTATATCGATAAAATTTAGATGTATCAAAATATACACCATCACTTATTTGGTACGTATACCCCTTCTCTTCAAGAACTTTGATCATATCAATTTGCTCTTGTATGTGCTCGGTAGCCTTCGGAATGGCAAATGGTTGCAAAATCTTAAGAGTATTTAAGGCACTTATAAAATAATCAGAATAGTGTTTAGCAATAGTCCAGGCATCCTTGTTTTCTTTAGATGCTTTTGACTGAATCTTATCATCCCCTTCGTCTGCGTCACTAACTAAATGTCCAACATCAGTTATATTAAGGATCCATTTTGGATTATATCCAGTAATTTTTAAGCTTCTCACCAGAATGTCATACCTTATAAAAGTAAACCAATTACCAATGTGTGGATAGTCATAAACAGTAGGCCCACACGTGTATATTGTTACTTGATTGGGATCAAGAGGCACAATCTCATTGATTTTTCTCGAGATAGTATTATATATTTTCATTTAATAATTGCTCAGCAAAGTTAATAATATCTACAATTTTAGCATTAATATCAGAAACATCTTCAATTTTAAATCCACTTGCGTATTTATGGCCACCGCCTCCGAATTTTTCTGCTAGCTTGTCTGCAATTGGATGACCATAATTAGCTCTAATTTTTCCAGTTAATCTGCCCTGCTTATATGATTTAAATGCAATGACAGCTTCTACGCCTTCAACTTGTCTCATTTCATCAATGACAAGCATAGATGGATTATATTCATTTGAATAGGTCTCTATCTCTTCCCAAGGAATATGAATATATGCAATTCTACCATCTTCAGAATAGTTAATCCTTTCAATCAGTTTAGCCTTATATTCAAGGATTCTAGGGCTTTTCTTCATTAGTTCACGCCTTTTTTCTTCGATTTCAGGAATGCTAACCCCATCTTTAACTAATTCTGCAACAATCTCTATGGATCTATAAGTTGTAGATTCTGTAGTGAGCCCTAGGGAGTCAGACATAATTGAGCTCAATATTTGATTTTTTGCATTATGATTTAATCCCCAGTTAAATTCTTTGCTAAGTTCATAAATTAGCTCACCGGACGAAACAGTTTGGACCACACAGCTATATTCACTAGTTAGAGTAGCTTCGGTTATATGATGGTCTAGAATAATAAGAGGTTTTTTCATAATAGATGAATAAACTTGATTATTCTTCAGATTATCAAGTAGTGATTCAGCGCTGCAGTCTACCAAAATCGACACATCAAAATGTGATGGAAAATCAGTACTTACTCTATCCCAGCCATTGAGATATCTAAGATATTTAGGCATTTCTATACTGCAATACATATAAGTATTTTTTCCTAAATCACTCAAAATCTGTTCGAGAGCCAGTGAACTAGCAAGACTATCTGCATCCGGATTATCTGCCTGTAATATAAGTATATTTGTCGAGCGATCAATTAATGATTTTATATGATCAAATTTACCATAATCTATCATAAGGTAGTCCTACCTTCCATTGCCCGTCCTAAAGTAATTTGATCGGCATATTCTAAATCAATTCCAATAGGTAGCCCTCTAGCAAGTCGAGTAACCTTCACTCCTGTATCTTGCAAGGCCTGATTAATATAAAGCGAAGTCGTTTCACCTTCAACACTAGCATTGGTAGCTAATATGATTTCCTTAACGGAATCATTTTTAATTCTATTTAATAATTCATTTATATGGAGCTGCTCAGGGCCAATTCCGTCGATTGGCGACACAAGACCTCCAAGTACGTGATATGTGCCCTCAAACGACCCTATACGTTCAATAGCGAGAATATCAAAGGGTGAAGCAACAACAGCAATAATCTGCTTGTTCCTATTAGGATCAGAGTAAAGAGGAGAGAACTCCTGACTAGCGTCAATTAATGCATACGTAATTGGGCACAGTTTAATTGAATCATGAATATTAGATAATGATTTTTCTAGTTTTTTGGAAATACTTCTATCATGCTGGACAATGAAATAAGCGTATCTTTCAGCTGTTCTTGGACCGACACCAGGCAACCCTTCAAGTGAATATATGAGATCAGTCAAAGCCTTCGGCAATACGCTCATTATTTATAGCCCTAAATCACCCAAAGCACCCATGAATGGTTGCATTTTTTCTGCAGCAATTTTTTGGCTTTGAGATAATGCGTCTTTAATTGCGTCTTCAATCCAATGTTCAAGTTGGGATATATCATCCAAATCAATCATCTCGGGATCAATTTTTACATGCTTAATTTTTTGCTCACCAGTTATTTCAACTTTAACGGCACCATCGCCTTTATCAACAGTAATAATTTCTCGTTGGAGCTCTTTCTGTACTTTTTTAACTTTCATTAACATTTTAGCTTGATCAAATCTACTCATCTTATCTCCTTTAGTAAATACATTATACCAAGAATTAACTGTTTAGATAACTATGGTATGTTGGTGTAATATTGAGTAGTCTTTGAGTTATTTGGCCAGGCTATGAAATAGCTTCTAGTATTGTATATAACTGACACAAATAGAGCTAAGACAATAAGAATAGATCCAAGTAATCTGGGAATTGGATTTCTTGGGAAAACTTTAAACCATTTAGTGATTAAATATGATAGGCCGGTGGCTGCAATTAGGTATAGTGGAATGATTATCAAAGTTAAGCTTACAGGGCCACAAAGTGAATAGAGTATAAATGAAACTAGTAATGTGGTTAATATGATTTTTATATAATTATTTGGCCATTCTCTGATATAACGATATAGGCCAATTAATATAAGACTGGAAGTGAAAAAATCTAGCAGAGGTGTAGCACCCAACCAAAGGATAGGATTCATTGGCATGCTTACTAAGACAAAATATGGGAGCCGTAAAAATGTCTCAAAAATTGTTAACAAGTTTGGTCTTGAATCTGGCAAACCTAAAATAGTAAGTAAGTGTGACGGATGATTAACTGTTGAAAAAATAAGTGGGATGGTAAGAATAATTCCATAAGTTCCTATAAGAATTAAAATTTTTCTATCTAGCCTACTAAGTAATTCTCTTATTACTTTACGTTGCCATAGTATACCAATGAGTCCAATCCAAATCATGCCTGGCGTGTAGAGATAAAAAACAATTATCGAAACCAAAATCAAAAAAATTCGATTGATGTTTTTGTTAACTCTTAAATAATCTCGAAACCAAAAAATAAGCACAGTAGAGAGATACATAACATCTGGAACTGCAGTTCTTGAAATATGTAGCACCCAGGCAGAGCACATTAATAAAATAGCTAATATTGTTGCTATGTTTGGCCCAAATTTTTTCTTTATTACTAAATAGAATAAGTAGATGAAAATGAGAGCCCAAATCACACTAGTAAATCTGTATACAAAAATATGATGGGCATAAATAATATTAAATAAATAAATAAATACTTTAAATGGGAGATTAATCGAATTGCTAAGTAATGTATTTATACTGGAAGATGAATTAATTAATGATATTTCAGATTTATTCATTCCAACGTTCAGAGAAGATAATCTGAATGTAAATAGAAATAGAACGAAAAAAGCACCAAGTCCAAGAAAATAGTAATAAAATAGCTCCTTTTTAAAAAATCTATTAATGAATTTCATTTATCAAATTATATCACTTATTCAGAAGCATTATTACTATGACGCGAATCAATAGATCTAAATCTTTGTTTCTGACGGTCAAAATACAGCTCAACAGCCCCGGTAGGGCCATTTCGATGTTTCTTAATAAACACGTCAATAATATTTTTTCTATCGGTTTCGGGATTATAGTAATCTTCTCTATATAAGAACGCTACAACATCAGCATCCTGTTCAATTGATCCAGACTCTCTCAAATCAGATAATTGAGGAATCTGAGGTGATCTTGATTCAACAGATCTACTCAGCTGACTCAAGGCAATCAGCGGAACATTAAGCTCCCTTGCAATTCCTTTCAGGCCTCTGGAAATTTCTGATATTTCTTGAACCCTATTTCCGTCACCTGATGCACGGCTTCCACTCATAAGCTGAAGATAATCAACAATAATTAGGCCTAATGGTCTCAGATGAGCCTCTCTTCGAGCTCTTGTTCTTAAATCGCTAACAGTTATTCCTGGAGTGTCGTCAATATATATGGGGGCTTCACTCAAGGTACCCATTGCTTTTCCAATTTTTTCAAAGTCAGCATCGGTCAAATTACCTGTTCTCAAGTTCCATGCATCTACTCCTGATTCTGTAGATAATAATCTATCTACGAGCTGTTCTTTGCTCATCTCAAGACTGAAAAGTAACACCGTTTGTTCTGCTTTAACTGCTACGTTATGAGCAAGACCCAACGAAAAAGCAGTTTTACCCATGCTTGGTCTAGCTGCGAGTATAAATAAATCTGATTTCTGTAGACCGGCTAAAATATTATCCAAGTCCTTAAAGCCTGTCGGCACTCCTCTAAGCTTATTCTTGTCTTTATGTAAGTCATCTAATCGGTCAAAACTTTCGGCTAGGATTGTTTCAAGACTAACTACGCTTTGTTTTATGTGTTGTTGACTAACGTTGAAAATATTCAATTCAGCTTCTTCAATAAGATTTTGAAGTGCTTTAGTCTCATCAAATCCAAGATTCGCTATATTTTGAGAAGCCTTAATTAGCCTTCTTCTAAGAGCTTTTTGAGAAACAATTTCTGCATATTGTTCAATATGTGATGCTGTAGGCACATAGTTGGTAAGTTCAGTAATGTAGCCTGCGCCACCGGCTGCATCGAGTAGTCCATTATTTTTTATTTGGTCAGTAATTGTTAAAACATCTATTGCGTAGTGTTTTTCATATAGCTGATGAATTGCGTCATAGATTTTTTGATGTCTTGGATCGTAAAAATCTTCAGAGTGGATAGAATCGGCAATTTTAACCAACGAATCACTATCAATTAGAATAGAGCCGAGTAATGATGCCTCAGCTTCAATATTTTGGGGTGGAATATTAACTTGTTGATTGTCCATAATACCCTCTTAGAGATAACTTTCTATGATTGTAGCACCTCAGCACCATCAAAAATATTGCTTATGTTATTTAAATCTTTGTTTTCCTTTTCAGTATCGGCTGTTTTAAGTTCTGGCACATAATTTGCTGATATATCTATATCATGGCCGGTCAATTCTTTGAACTTCATTGTGACAATATCTTTGTTCTTAATGTCATTTATTTTTTTCTGATAGAAAATATGGCCAAAATCAAGATTCAAAGTACCATTAATCATTTTCGGTCTTGCCATCATCAATAGACCATAAAGGGTGTTATTGGTTTTTTTAACAATATTCAACAAATCCTTCCAAATCAGCTTATCGAATTCAACATTTTCAGTAAAAGTTTTTTTGGGTTCATTAATATTCTCTGATTGCTTTACTTTATCTAGGTCTTTTGGACTTTTGTTTTTCTTATCAATTGGAATTATTGCTTTTTCTGAACGCATCACAGGAGGTTTATCAATTTTGGCATTTATCGATGGAATATTTTTGTTTGAGCAATATTTATATAGAAGAACTTCAAGATATGCATCAGGATCATATTTTGAAGGAACATCAATAAGATCAGACATAAGCGATAAATAATCAAACGACACATTGTCTCCATTAATCAAAACATCACTTCTTATTTGACTAAGTAATTGCTTGGATATTAGAGCTGAGCCATAGCCATTGTTAAACAATTCGGTTAATTGATTTACAATATTACCTTTTGACCCTTCATCCAGCGTTATTATAAGAGCTGATATGGCTTGCATTGGCGGCAATCCCAGACTTTCATTGACGATATCGACAGTTATCTTCCCATCCCTATTTCTAAGTTGGTCAAGAATACTTATGCTATCACGAAATGAACCACTTCCATGATTTGCAATCAATTCAAGCGCATTATCATCAATTTCAATTTTTTCACTTTTAGAAATTAATTTAAGATGTTTCACTAAATTGTTTTGATCAATTGGCCTAAAACTATATCTCTGGGTTCTACTAACTATTGTGTCGGGTAATTTGTGTGATTCAGTTGTAGCTAATATAAAAATAACATGTGCTGGGGGCTCCTCTAAAGTCTTCAATAAAGCATTGAAAGCCTCTTTGGTGAGCATGTGAACTTCATCAATTATATAAACCTTATACTTTGAATTTGTTGGTGCAACATTCACTTTATCTCGAAGATCTCTAATTTCATCAATTCGTCTATTACTTGCAGCATCAATTTCTATAATGTCTAATTGTGTAGAATCTGAATCATTTATGCCATTAACAGACCGTGCTAGTATTCGAGCAACAGAAGTCTTACCTACACCTCGGGGACCAGTAAATAAATAGGCGTGAGCAATTTTATTATTTTTGATTGCATTATTAAGAGATGAAGTAATATAGTCCTGACCAATTACTTCGGCAAAATTTTTCGAACGATATTTGTTGTATAATACCTGACCCATTTCTAGATATTATACGCTAAGGAAGGTATGTTATGTTAGAAAAAATAACTAAAGTGCAGCTTCTAACGCAGCCCACTCAGTGCTGTCATCATCTTCCGGCACATTTATACTAACCTGATCACCAGGCTTTGCCTTGAAATAAGTAACACTAGCCAATAAAACACGGTAATTCTTTGAGCCTACCTCAACAAAGTAATGGCCTGACTCAAGCTTAAGAGTTCCTACAAGTTGTTTGCGAGGAATTGGACCAATTTGTTTGTACAGAAAAGCTCCATCATCAGCAATTGTAAGCTTTAATATGTCTCCCTGAACTAGTTTGGATTTGCTTGCATAGTTTGCTGGAACAGGATATGTTTTTGCATCGCTGCCAACCATATTTTGCCCATCAAATACACCTTCAATAACCTTACCTAGGGATACTTCCTTGACTGAATTTGTCGCAGCAATATCGCTGCCAACTAAACTTAGAATGAGCTCACTTGCTGCTGCGAGGTTTGTTTCTGCTTCTTGTATTAGGGCTCTAAGCCTTTTGATTTGTTTGTCTGGTACTTCTGCCATGTTTGTCTCTCAAATTTTTTAAAGTGTTTTTTTAACCACACACTTAAACTAAAAGTATCATTTATCATTTTATATGTCAAAAAAATACAATAGTTCTGTGGATAAGTACTAGGCAAGCTCTACTGTAGCGCCGGCTTCTTCTAGAGATTTCTTGGCTGATTCAGCGTCATCTTTCTTAGCCTTCTCAAGAATAGTCTTTGGGGCTCCATCAACTAATGCTTTAGCTTCGCCAAGGCCAAGACCTGTTAATTCCTTAACAGCTTTAATTACAGCTACCTTTTGTGATCCAGCGTCCTTCAATACTACGTCATACTCTGACTTTTCTTCTGCTGCTGGTGCAGCATCTGCTGCTACGGCTGCTACGGCTACTGCTGGTGCAGCTGCACTAACGCCCCAATACTCTTCTAGGAATTTAACAAATTTGCTAATTTCTAGAGCGCTCATTTTATCTAGTTCTGCAACAATCTTTTCAAACTCTTTTGGAACTACTACTTTATTCTCTTCTGCCATAATAATTTATCCTTCCTTATTATTCTTAATTATTTAATGTATCAGCTCTGGCATTCAAAACGTTCATAACGCCTCGTATGTTTCCAGCTAATACGTTGACAAAACCACTTAATGGGGCTGATATTGTGCCGACCAACTGACCTCTTAACTGATCCTTGGTTGGTAACTGTGATAGAGCAGTTACATCAGCTGCACTTATAAAATTGCCATCTGCAGTTAAGGCTCCAACAAATTCAATAGTAGGAGCTTGCTTAGCGAATTGCGCTAAGTCCTTTGCAGGAGCAACTTCGTCGATAGAGTTAAATGCATAAAGTAACTGGCCTTTTATTTCAGTCTTATCTGCATCGCTAAACTTATCACTTGCTGACAAGGCTTTAATGATTAATCGGTTTTTTATAACCTTAATAGAAGTACCATTTTCCTCAGCACTTTCTCTTAATGACTGAATCTCTTTAACAGAGGTACCAGTATATTTAGCGAGAACAGTTAATTTAGATTCTTCAAGTAGAGTGGTTACTTCTTGAATGATATCTTCTTTTTTCTGTCTAGTTAAAGCCATATTTTATCCTTTTAATTAAAAAAACTTTGGCGAACCAAAGACTTGTTGCAGTAAATTTATTAATGCCTAGGTAGCATATTAAGTATTTCTACAGCTACTGTCTTTGGTCGATATACTTACTTTATCAATTTATCACTTTTATGTCAATATTTTAAAGTGTTATTTTATTTCTATTGACATTATTAAATGCTAGAAGTATATTTAGATGCGTTTGATAAAAAATATGGAGAAAAAAGTGTCAACTGAACGTTTTGAAACCCCCGAAAGTAATGATGGCCCGAAAGAGGTAAATACTCCAATTTACGAAGATTTAACTGTCGAGCAAAGAAGAGCAATGTTCAATGATATAGATGCACACGAAATTCTAATTCAAAGTTGGTTGAAAAGGCGTACTTCAGGCCAATAATTCAAACATTATTGTCAAGTTTTTTCAATTTATATGCAGTATATCTTTCTGCAGCTAGCCTACTGAGTTCTGGATCTTCATCCTTATTCACAAAAATCATCGACGATGCAAGTACAGGATGAACATCATAAAGAATGTCATACATTTTCTTTGCTATTTTTCTGTAACCAGGATGCCCTTGAGGACTAGTTCTAAGTTCAATGAAGTGGATTATTTCACGCGCGTTCATTGTAACTTTCCAGCGCATTCTATGACCCATCAATGTCGCGTATTGAGACTCAATAATGTAGCCTTTTTCATTTAATGAACTGTGTAATGCTAGACTCATATCAAAACATTCTTCGTATAGATCGGTTAGCCCAGCCTGATCAATAACTTCTGGACAATCATAGCCATAACGAGGAGTTAGTTCTTGCCATTCTAAATCATCAACAATTCGGTGCCTTTGCAAATCCCTGAATATTCCATAGTCACAAACTATATCCCATGAATAATGTATTTTTTCAAGTGCACGGCCTGGTTTATGTCGCCTATTCATCCTCTCACCAATATATGTCTCGAAAACTTTTAACTTTCTTTCATAAGACCATGCATTAACTTCATGTCTAATTTCTGCTAAAGAAAGGCTACTATTTTCATATAGCATATCTGGCACAATATCTAATTCATTAAGAGGCCAATGATCGGTTAGTGTTACATCATTGGTTTCCATCGAATAAGCCTTGGGCAAATATTTTTTAGTCAATCTTTTAAGTGATCTATTCGTCATGGACCTGTACATAGTATATGCTCCACCCCTATCGGGCATATCAGCTCTCTCTAAGAATACGGGAATAGTTTTTCGAGCTTCGTCAAGAATTGACTGTCCAGCTTGATTTGACTCCTCAAGGTTATCAGCGATTAAATTCATTATTAAACTTTCCAATGCTTGTCCTGAAGCAAAAATACCAACTGTAGAAGTAGTACTCACTGGTAATACTAGTCTGGCTGCATCACATGCCTGTGCTCTTATTGCATTCTTCCAAGCAAAATCTCTATCTTTCTCAGGAACGGACGAATTATTACCTATATAATCTGTTAATTCATGAACAATCTTGGAATAATTATCAAAGATCTTATTCATAGTATTTTTATATTTGTCTTCTGTTTCAGCATCTAATTTATTTGGCGTGTGATATTTATATTCACCATTTTCATCTTTTTTATCATAGTAAATATACCTCGTAGATTGCTCAAGGTAGGCTGCTAAACGACCTCGCTCCAATTTCTTGGTTAACAAATTAGAGGCTTTTTCAACAACAATATGCTGACCAACCAATTGCTGTACTGAATCATCACCATATGCAGATATTACTCTTCTCAAAAGGTCTTCATCTTTAGTATCGTTATTCAAAAATTCGTCTTTGAGAATTGTTCTCATATCATCACCCCTACGAGACAATCTAGCCATTGCTGCAGCTATTGTAACGGGATCAATCTTCTCTGTGAACGCGTATATATTTAGGTCAGTATTAGTTACCATATCATCTATCTTAGATATTTCTGGATGCGCATTTTTATCATCAGGTTCGTCCAGTACTCCGCCAATATTCTCTCTTAGACTAATAGTTTTGTTAGATATTATTTCCGCGACTGAAGTTGCCAATTTTACTTCATGATCTGAAATTTCTTGATTCAATTCTTTTTCGACCAGTTCCCATATTTGATCTGCTATTGCATTAGAATTACCTACTGAGTAAATGACTGGTAATTTTCTTTTTTTAGCTTCAATTAGATAGCCAGCTCTAACTCTTTCAAGAAAATCTGTATCAAGATTGTCAAAACGATCCCCTTGGTATCTTTTACTGACACGTTCCTTGAGTATATCGACAGAAGCATCCAGCACAATCATAAGGTCGGGAACCATTTCACCAACAGCAAACTCAATTATATCGTTCATTTTTTTATAATCATTTATGTCATTCCGAGCATAATACTGAATTGCGAGGGTAGTTAAATAGCTACGGTCCACTAAACATGTAATGCCCTGATCTATACATTGTCTAATAAATCCAAGGGATTGACTCCTGGCAGCGTTATATAACAGCACTTCAGTTTTAGTATTCATGGGATATCTAGGGTCTTGAGTTAATCTTCTAATAGCTCTTGCTGTCACATCATTCTGACTATCAGGTTCTCTCATTATTTTATAAGGTATATTTTGCTGTGCTAATTTATCGGCTAATAGTTTAACCTGTGTTGTCTTGCCAACACCCTCCGCACCCTCAATTACAATGTATCTGCCCTTATTCATATGATAATCCGTCTATTTTTGTTGGCATAACTCTTTTATCGTTATAGGCCTTTGGGAGCATCATTTCAGGAGTCCAATTTCTCATCACATGCTCGAGGTCAGTGCCTTGTTGGTATTTACCTGAAAAACCTCGATCTCTACCGGAACCATAATTTCCCTCAACCTCATTGGTTTCATGGAAAACTGCTTGAGCAATTCTTTCACCAACTGGCAATAAAACCATTTCCCTATTATTAAGATTAAATATTTCTAAAGTGAGTCGATTAATATATCCTGGATCTACCCATCCAGCATCGAAGCAAACTGCAATTCCATTTCTTGCCCAACTCGATCGAGCTTTAAGCTCATAAGCTCCTGGAGGAGTTATACCAAAAAATTCATGTGTATGAGCTAATATTCTTTCTCCGGGTTTGATTGCAATTACAGGATGGTTTTCTGGAATATTGGCAAGTGGTTTGAACCCGTATCGATCACACCATTCTTTATGAGGCATTGCCTTGAATGGTCCATCAAAATATCTCTCAACATCTTCCCGGTCTAAGGGATTATAGATAATTCTTTCGTCATTGTTCTCTATTCTGTAGTAGTAATAGCCAAGGGTAACGTCGAGACTAGCATGAGATACATGCTCGTCAGCATATGGGAAGCATTTAATGTGGCCGTCCTTGATTGCCTGTCGAATTTGAATATTACTATAAACTCCCATTTGTCCTCCGTTTAATCTAATTTTACGATTGATTGATTGATATACCAAGCATAAGATTTAACATTCAATATACATTTTCTATACTGTGAATATTTTTGTACAATAGGTGGAGATGGTAAATTTAAAAAAATTGAAAAATAATGAGCTCATTGTTAGGGCTATTTCGCTTATCGTTGCCATCAATGCTCTTTCTGTAATCTTTTCAACACTAATAGATCAGAAAATATTTGAACATGGGATAAGAATCAGCAATATCTCTGTTTCAATCAAGCTTATAGCTGGCCTAAGTTTACTTTACTTTGCAAGATTATTATCGAGACGAAAACAAACTGCACGAACTATAATTTTAATAATTTACTGTCTAATAATATTGAATAATTTGATAGGTTATTTAGCCTATGAGCATTCTTTGAGGCCTTATTTAATTTTTAGAAACTTATTTGTACCAATGTTCATAATCTTGGTTCTATTGATTACAAAAGCATTGTTCGTGGTTAAAAGCGACGTAAGAAGCTTTGCCTCGTCGCTTCGATTCATATTTCTATTAATATTATTAACTTTCATTTATGGTGTTCTTGGTTTTATGTTAATGGACTTAAAAGATTTCCATCAAGAAATTAATTTTGTTGGCGCAGCTAAAAATACAATTGACCAATTTAGCTTAGTTGGACAAAACTATATTCCATATACTGCTAGAGCTAGACTTTTCGTTGATTCGCTTTCAGTAGTTAGCACATTTGCGGTATTTTTATCTCTCACCTCTCTTTTTCGTCCGATTAAATCCCGTTTAATTGACCAAAATAGAAATAGACAAATAATGCATCAATTACTAATCAATTATCCGGCTTCTAGTGAAGATTATTTCAAATTATGGCCTCATGATAAGGATTACTTCATTAATGACACACAGAACGCGGGGATAGCTTACAAAGCACATAATCGACACGCTCTAGTTATATCCGATCCTTCTGGTGATAGTAGAGAATTTCCTAAATTGATCAAAAGCTTTGATGAACTTTGTTATGTGAATGATTGGAGTCCTGTATATATCCATGTAGACGATACAAACCTAGATCTCTATAAGTCTTCAGGCCTACAAAAACAAAAATTAGGTGAAGAAGCCATTGTTCACATAGAGCACTTTCAAAAGGATGTACTGGGCACTAAGTATTTCAGAAATATAGTTAAAAGATTCAATAAAAGTAACTATAGCTACGAATTACTAACTCCACCTCATAGTGCTGTTGTTATGAATTCATTGAAGAATATTTCTAAAGAATGGCTGGACTTACCCGGTAGGAGTGAAAGAGGCTTAATTATGGGATATTTCAGCTATGCTTATATGCAGCAATGCAATATTCTAGTAGCAAGAAATGAAAATAATGAAATTGTGGGCTTCATTAATCAGGTGCCTTCTTACGATAAAGAAGAGGGTAATTACGATCTTCTGAGGCATTCAAAAAAATCACTGGGTAATATAAATGATTTCTTGATGGTTTCATTTATTAATGAGTGTAAAAAACAAGGCTATAAGAGAGTTAATTTAGGGCTTTGTCCTCTAAGTGGAATAGACACAGAGGACAGTGAAGAATCACAGACTCTCAATAAACTTTTCAGATACATGTTTAAAAACGGAGATAGACTTTATTCTTTTTCTGGGCTTAGAAAATTCAAGTCTAAATATGAACCCGAGTGGTCTCCAAGATATGTTTGCTACAGAGGAGGGATAATTGACTTCACGAAAGCTCTTAGCTCGTTAAATAGAAGCTGGAAAGTTCACTCGAGAGAGAACTAATTATAAGCTAGATAAATCAACTTGAACGCTTGGTCCCATTGATGTTGAAAGGAATAAGCCCTTGATATAAGCACCTTTAATGGATGTTGGCTTATTTGATTTAATATTAGATACTACCGCGTTAAAGTTATCACGGATCTTAATATCACCAAAACTTACTTTTCCAATACCTAAGTGAACTATTCCTGTGCTATCAACTCTATACTCAACTTTACCAGCCTTAGACTGGGTGACAGCTTTAGCTACATCCATAGTTACAGTTCCACTCTTAGGGTTAGGCATTAAACCTTTAGGTCCCAATAGACGAGCATATTTACCAAGTTTAGCCATCAGTGTTGGTGTAGAAATGAGGATATCAAAATCTAGTTTTTCTTTATCTAATAATTTAATAAAGTCATCCATTCCTACGATGTCTGCACCAGCTTTTTTAGCCTCTTCAGCTTCTTTACCATCAGCAAACACGGCAACCCTAACAGTTTTACCAGTACCTGAAGGGAGGATAATTGAGTCTCTTATATTCTGATCTGCATGCTTAGGGTCTACGTTCAAATTCATGTGGAATTCAACTGTTGAATCAAATTTAGTTGCAGATGTTTCGATAACTAATTTAATAGCTTCTTCGATTGGATAAATTTTGTTCTTTTCAATCTTCTCAGCAACCTTTTTGTAGGTTTTTCCCTTACGTTCAAGCAATGTTCTTGTAGGCTTAACAGATTTATTAGGCTTTTCAGCATTCGCTTCAGCGTTTGCCTTCTTAGTTTCTTTTATTTTTTTAGCCTTAACTTCTTCTACGGCTTTAGCACTTCTTTTACCAGCTTTGGCAACTACAGTCTTAGTCTTTACAACTTCAACTTCTCCAGGAACCTCATTAACTTCCTCGGTTTTCTTAACTTCTTCTTTAGCCATATATATCCTTTCGTGGTTCGAACGACAATTAGTCTCCCACTACTTAATTAAAAATTATTCTACTTCAACACCCATGCTTCTTGCAGTACCAGCAACCATTTTTTTAACTGAATCTATTTTGTTAGTATTCATATCTCGAGCCTTAACTTCAGCAATTTCATTCAACTGCGTCTGAGTCAATTTAGTTGCGATCTTTTCGCTATTAGGCTTTCCAGAACCTTTTTTAATACCAAGCTTATCTCGGATTAAATCGTCAGTAGGTTGACCAACAATTCTGAAGTCCATTGACCTATCATCGTAGATGTTCAAATGAGCAGTAACGGTTACATTACCTAAATCTCGAGTTTGTTCATTAAAAGGATTAATGAAGTCCATCATATTAACACCATACTGACCCAATGTACTACCTACAGGAGGAGCTGCTGACGCTTTACCTGCTGGGATCTTTAATTTCAAACTAGCTTTTACTTGCTTTCCTGCCATAATATGCTCCTATTATACTCTCTTAACCTGTAAACTGTCTAGCTCAACCGGAGTTTCTCTACCAAACATGTTAACGAGTACTTTTAATTTGCCTTTTGCTGGATCAATTTCATTAATACTTCCATCAAAACCTTTGAAGGGTCCGTCAGTAATATTAACGACTTCACCAACTTGATAATCTATCTTGTGCTTAGGTTCATTTCGACCCATTCGCTTCATAATTTTATCAATCTCTTCTTGCTCAACTGGACTTGGTTCACTGCCACTTCCTACGAAACCAGTTACACTTGGAGTGTTTCTAACGATGTACCAAGCATCTTCACTCATCTTCATTTCTACAAGTACATACCCTTGGAAGATTTTCTTCTCGACAACTTTTCGCTTACCATTCTTAACTTCGATCATTTTTTCTTTTGGTACTAAGACCTGGAATATTTTATCCTTCATGTCGAGGCTATCAGCTCTCTGTCTTATAGATTCTGCTACTTTCTCTTCATAGCCAGAATAAGTATGTATTACATACCATTGCTTTGATGTGTCATATCGTTTTGTCATTGTTTTAATATCACCTTCTTAAATACTTTATCTAATCCTAAATCAATTAGGGCAACTATCAAGCTTAGCACTACTGCAAACACAACGACTGCAGAGGTTAGCTGACGTGACTCCTTTTTGTTGGGCCATGTAACAAGTTTGATTTCCTGAAAACTATTTTTGAAATATTTAGGAACAATCTTATTTCCGAGCCAAATAAAAGGCTTGAATATTGTTTTAAGAGCTTTTTTAATTTTAGCCAAGAATTTAGCGCTAGATTTTGAACTATTTTTAGCGGTTTTGTTCCTAGTTAATTTCATAAAAACACTCTACTCCAAATTAAAAAACCTACTATTTGTAGGTCAATGTGTCAATATTACATTATAAGGGGTCAATAGTCAATTAGTTTATGTAGTTATCATTGCTTAAGGTCAGGAATGAATACGGTGAAGGTAGAACCGTGGTTAATAGTTGAATTTAAAGTAATTTTACCAGACAAGATTTTCGCCAGTTTAGCAGATATATATAATCCTAAGCCCGTGCCAGACTCTTTGCTTGTGCGATAATCACCAGACCTGAAGAATTTATTAAATACTTTGTCTTCATCAGCTTTACTGATCCCGATACCGTCGTCTGATACTGAAAATGAAATACCATTAATCATCATTTTTGCCGTTATTAGTATAGTACCTTTCTCTGAGTATTTAATAGAATTTGTTATAAAGTTTTGTAGTATTTCCTTCACGTACAATTTCGATGAATTTATCGATTCTAAATTTGGATCTGACTTTGTTTTAATCTGAATGCCTTTGTCGCTAGCTTTAGGCTCATACTCAGATGAGAGCTCTTCTATAATTTCATTTGCATTTATTATTTCGGTGCTTGAAATATTTTTGTTATTTTCTGCTCGAGCCAAGTTAGTTAAATCATTGATTAATTCAGTCAAAAAGATTATTTGCTTATGAGACTGGTCGATTTCATGCCTTATATCATTGGTTAAACTACCCTTATCAATTGAATAAAGAGCGTTTGAAAGATTTCCTTCGGCTATAGCTATAGGATTTCTAAGCTCATGAGAGACTACACTTATAAACTCGTCTCTTTCATCATCCAATGATTTCTCGAGAGTGATATCTCTCATACTAACTACATATCCGCCATTCTTTTTATTAAAGCCGGCATGCACAGGTGCTACCGTTAACTGGATATTGATTGAACTGTTATCGACGTTATAGAGAATTTTATAATCTTTCGAATTTATAACTTTCTTTAAATTATTGAATATTTTCTTAACATCAACCTTGTTATCATTTTTATCTATCAAATTTAAAAACTCATAAATCTTTTTTCCAATTATAGATTTATTACTATCTATCAAATTTAAAGCTGATGCATTGTATAGGGTGACTCTGAAATCTTCATCAAGTGCAATTACAGCATCAGACATATTATTAATCAGTGATTCTAGTGTCCCGGCATCAATGGATTTTGTATTAGAACTTTCCTCTAGCATAAGGATAATTATAGACCATCAAACATTTTATATGAATTATTCTGTCGTTATAATCGTAGGAGCAAATATTTTCATCTCTTTTCTAAGATTTTTAGGTTGATGTACGTATTTGGATAATTCAGACCAAAATTCATCACCATGATTCATGTGCATCGTATGGACCAATTCATGGTAAATTACATAGTCAATCAAATTCCAAGGTAATTGTATTAGGTATATATTAAATGTTAATTCTTTCCGCTGATTACAGCTTCCCCATCTGCCTTTTAGTGGCTTTACGTGTATGTTGCTGAAGTCAAAGTTATTCTCATTAGCAAGTTGGCTAGCTCTATCAACAATATATTTTTCGGATTCTTTTTTTAGCGCTTTTTTAGAGGCTTTAAAAGCAGCTAGCTGAACGTCGTTATCGGCGGGCTTTTTATGTAAGGGATGAAAAATAGTCACATAATTTTCTTTTACTGATGTCCTAATCTTGTCTGAATCATTGCCAACAAATATGATTCTGTGGTCTTTGCCAATATTCTGTTGGTCATTAATTATTGTTAGATTTTTTTTCTTATTACTATTAACCCATTCCTTATTTTTACGAATGAATTGTATGCCCATCTTATATGTTACCCAAATTGGCATGGACAGACGGATCGAGCCGTCATTTGAAAGTGATAATTTTAATGTTTTATTTTTTCGATTTTTGTATATCTTTATTCGGCCAATTTCATCGATTAGAAATTCTCTATAAGCCATAATAATTTATCTAATATTGATGTTACGACGAGTGAGGTCAACTCTACCGCGGGAAGCCGAATTCGGAATTAAATTCACTAGCTGGGGCTTTTTTACATTGGCTGTCATGTCTTGCATAGATAAAAAGCCAAGATCGTGCATCTTTTTAATAATGGCGCTTTGTTGAGCTTTAAAAGTGTGTTTACCACTGATGACGATGTACTGATCACTTCTAGATGGATTCTCCATAGACTTAACAAGCTCGTCAAAAGCTTTCTGGCTTATAGACTCAGAGTATTTATCATCAATTTTTCTGTGATCACGGTTTGAAGCTCTATAGAAAGCTGATTCCATATCTATTTGAAGCCAAATGAGTAGTGGAGTAGATTTACAGTCTTTGGCTAACTGGCTGATAATTCTTCTTTTTTTCTGTGAGCTTGCGTTAACATCATAGATAACGCTAAGTCCAGAAGATAAAAATTCTTGTGCCATCAAAATCATTATCTTTGAGACTAGATTAATTTCCTGCGTAGATTTAGCTGGTCTACTGAACAAGCTGCCACTTATTTTATCTGAGCTAATGTGTGCGGCTTGCAACTGGCCGGATAATTCCCTCGAGAAATAAGATTTTCCGGCACCAGGGTAACCATATACCATTATAAGAAGAGGCTTGGTAGGTATTATCTTACTCATATATTATATTATTCTATAACATATTAAGGGTAATTACAAAAGATGATTATACTGGATGACAATAGTTGTTTTTTAGATTATTATCTATAGAAGGCAGATATAGGAGAGTAGCTCAGTTGGTAGAGCACTGGTCTCCAAAACCAGGTGTCGCAGGTTCAAGTCCTGTCTCTCCTGCCAGGTATTGCAAATACTAAAACATTATGTCGTAGTATTTTTTATTTATAGATTTTCTAGGGGTATGCCCGTTTTTTCAGATACTTTTCGTGCCCATTCAAGTAGTTTTTCGAATTGATTATCTCTTGCAGCAAGTTCTGTTTCATATTTATCAATTCTGG
>CAIMFK010000015.1 GCA_903840315.1 uncultured Candidatus Saccharibacteria bacterium
TAATATATATAAGAAATAGATAGGAAATATAGGTATAGGGGTATATGTGTTATGTGGGGATGGAGAGGTCATATAAAGAAATAAATTATGTATATATAAAATGACTGAGAATAGACTAGAAGTACCAGTGACACTAGGTACCAGTCTGAAAGATGCGCGGCAATTTATGACTATGAAAGATATAGAAGAATATCTGAGACAGACTCCTGGTGCTAAAGAAATTCTGAAAGACAAAGATCATAAGAAGCCATATTTTGAATATACAGTGAAAACTGCTAAAAAGCCAGAGGTTGAAGATTTGAATATATTTTTTAAACTAAAAGAAGTTCAAAAATTGGTCACTGAGATTTGTTGTGAAAGTGATAAAATAAGATATGCATATCTTGTACATGAGACTAACATAATGGATTATTATACATCAACTGTTCGTATTATTGTTAATGGCTGTAATACATCTGATTTTACAAAATTGAAGAAAATAGCACCCAAAGGATTCAATACAGATATTTATAACACAAATCAAATTATTGAGATTCAAAACTGGAAAAAATTAGAAGGTGTTCCATTGAGCGATGTACTCGTTCATGTTATTGATGATTGGCTAAGCTTTGAACAAATAAAAAATACAACTGAACCATCAAAAGATGACTTTGAAGAGTTTGAAAAGACGCACTGTAAGATTCTAAACCCTCTGTGCTTCTTGCGCGAGCATAATAACTCAATTCAGATTCTAAATAAATCAGAGCTTATGACTATGTATGAGAATATGGAACCAATTAATAAAAAGCCATTTATATCATGTTGGCTACACTTTGCAGATATGAGAACATATAACAATATGGATATGCTTCCTTTTCCTTGTGGAGTACCTGAATATACTTATAATCTTTGGAAGGGGTGGGATGTGCCACAACATGAAGGAGGGAAGGCGAACAAGTTCTTTGACCATATTAGAAACCTAATTCCTGACAGAACTGAGAGCCAGTGGTTCATAGTATGGCTGGCGCATATATTTCAAAAACCTGGTAAGAAAACTGGTATATGTCCTGTACTTGTAGGTGGCCAAGGATCGGGCAAAGGATTTCTCATAGAACAAATGATTGGAAATCTTATGGGAAACAAGTTTTATCATACGAACGACCCAAAGAATGATTTGTTTGAAAGATTCTGCGAAGGACGCAACGGCAAGATGCTTGTGAATATTGACGACTTTAATGTCGGAATTTTAAAACTGAATAACGATCCCTTCAAGAGCCTAATCACAGGTGAGCGCATAACATATGAACCAAAGGGCAAGGCTAAGATTTCAAGTTTCAACTGTTCAAACTTTATTATTACGACAAACAACAGTGAGCCTGTAAAGATTGAGACGGACGATAGACGCTATGCGCTTCTTGGGTGCTCAAACAAGCTCGTGAATAACCACGAATATTTTGATAGACTCAGCAAATACTGGGAGAAACCTGAGAACAGATGGGCAGTATTTGATTCGCTTAGTGATATTGATATTACGCAGATTGATTTGAAAAAGGATAGACCAATCAATGCCATGTATAACGAAATGAAAACCTTGAGCGCAGACAAAGAACTCTTGTTCCTTGGACAACTTATAAATGATAATAAGGTTGAGCATAAGAATCTGTATCAGACTTTTACAGAATGGATTCGAACAAACGGATTTGTAGGATATACACCTAGAAACTCAATTTCGTTTGGTAAATATATTTTGAAAATTGATGGAGTGACCTCAAGGCAGAGCAACGGGACTGTATATATTTTTGATCACAAAGTTGTGGGGGAATATCTGACTAAAAAGGGTGTCAAGGTTGATGGTGTGTGTCAATTGGTTGACGACGACTACTAACCTATCTATTTTTGGCGCTGGAGGCGGGTGATTAGAGTCTACTTACGACGAAGATTGTTAAGAGTATGTGCAGCCAAATAAATCTCATCATCATAGTTGGTGTTTGGACGAGGCTCGGTCGTCTGAGCTGGAACTGGAGGTGCGAACCAAGGCATTGCCTGAGGAACAATAGGTGCGTTATTGGGAACTAGAAAATTTGCAAAAACACCCTGAATTTGAGCTTGGTTAGCGAACATTACTATTTAGTTTTATTTTTTTTCTTCACATGCTCATTGTGAGACATACGACGATCATCACCTCTATTCCCTTTTGGCTTTAATACCATCTGACCGAGTGAAAGACCTTCTTCTTCTCGTTCCAATTCTTCTGCTGCATTAGCTAAAGTCAGAATATTGTTATGAGCTAGTACTCCACCCTGAGACCAACCGAAATATTCACTAGGATCAATATATGATGTCATTTAGTATCTACGAATATAAGTTTTTTCAAATATTTCACGATTGATGGGATACTTACCACCCGAAAGTACATCACCCTCGTTGTAAAGAGGAACAGTATCACTCCCCTTTTCTGCGAGTCTAAAATCTCTCCAGTGTTCTGTAGCAGTGTCTCTGAATACAGCAATACCAGGAAGTGCCTCTCGATTTGTCAAAATAGGTTCTTGTTTCACAAGAAACATCTGATTGAATTGCTCTGGATCCATAGGATACTGATACCCTTCAACATCCATCATTATGTACTGACCTGGTTTGACTCTCTGACCCATGACTTGGCGATCGTCTTTGTTGTACCTTACGCCCAAGGGATATTCCAGATTGAATACATGGCGCTCTCGGTTTTCTGGATACTTGAAGCGCACCTCCTTTTCTGGGTTCTTCCTTGCCTGGAACATCTATTACTTTAATACATTAAATTTAATGAATATCCACCCCCTGTTGGTTTAATATTTTCATTGAATAGTTGAGTATTCACTCCTGTATATGGTGATGCAAATCCTCGAGCAATTTTATTGAAATTTTTTCCGTGAACATCGTATTGTAGATTTTTAATTCCTTCAGCTCTGAGCATCTTAGAAGTCATAATGATGTAATCGGTGTACTTCATTTATATAATCATATATATTTATTTTCTCACGCGGGGGTAGATGGATATTCATTTGAATTTGTACTTTCATTGTAAAAAGCAAAAGTTATATACGAACCAGAAGTTACTAGGGAGGCTGGAAGTCCCAATTGAGACCCTATTATTATTCTTACATTAGTACTATCAATCGGTATCCATTTGGTCCTCGATCCCCAAGTATTCGGATTGGTCCAAACTATCGTATCATTGTCTGGATTTGTAGAAAGTGCATTCATAGGGATTTGTTGAATAATATTATTATTTGAATCAATAATATTGGGAGTAGGATTAAGATCTGAATATGTATTTTCTAAAAAAATTACATTACCAAGACCTATATTTAGCATATCTCCATATTGAGCATGTAACTTAAACAATGCTATAGAATCAACTGCAATAGAATATCCTGATAATGCGAAGAATTGATTAGTAATAATCTGTGTATTTGTTATATCATCAATATCTGTGAAATAATATGTGAAGCGTATTGGCCGTGAGCTCATTACAATGAGGGGAGATAATAATATCGTTCATCATCCGTCTGCCCATAGAACCAAAGAGTGAATCGAATATAGAATGAATCTGGGTTTTGTATATTGTATAGTTGAGTCCCATCGTCTTGGGTAATCCTAAATGGAATTTCAAAGTTATTAAGTATATTCTTATTAATCTGATACATTGAGCAGTTTCTATTATTGACTGGTTCTTTGTATGATACTATACCAGATGAATTAATAGGTAAAGAAGATATAGTTGAGCTATATTGTTTAGTATTTGTGTCATAGACCCGTGCGTCTGTGAATAATGGACTTTCAATATTAATGTTTGTTGGGTAAAAACCAGTAACAGTCGTTGATGAGAAAGAATTTACTTTTAATCTTACACGCAAATCACAATCTACATTTGTTTGCCAACACGCATAATAACTAGAAGTTCCTTGAACAGCAGAGTTTGCTTGCGTATCATCTGGATATACATAAATAATACTATTATCGTTAGTTTGTAAAATTTTAATCTGATTTCCTGGAGCTATAGTAGTAGTCTTTATATCTTCATTATCAGTAACTACTGTATTATAAGGTGTAACCGAAAAATGGGCGGGGAGAGTGGAACTAATGGGGGATGCGAAATCCTGTACATTTTGATACCCTAATTTTATGCGCAAAGTTGTAGAATTTATAACTTCTTCAATTTGAAAATAAAGTCCATAAACGTCTGTAAAACTAATTATATCACCTACATGATATATCGGAACGAAAGATTCTGTCGTCTGAATAATAATAGATTGTGAAGTATCTAAAAGTGTAATTACACTTAAAACTTGAAAATTTGGAACAACTAGATCTGTATTAGGTACTAGATACATCTCAAACCCAATATCTATTGCTGAAGAATTTATTGATTGACTAGAGAGTCCCAAATTTAAAACTAGACCATACCCATTATTGACCGAATCAAATTTAAACCCGTCGAATGTCCATATATATTCTGCTACAACAACTTTAGGTCCAATAATAGTATTAATATCAGTAGATTCATAATATTGTTGAGTTTGAATGACACCGTTGGTTAAAGGTTGGGTTCGACCCCCATTGAATAAATTTCTAATTTGAACTTGATTGTCAGGTGTGACTGTAAGAATTGTAGAAGGAATCAATTGTGTTTGTGAAATACATATAGGCGGTAAAAGACTTATTGCGGTATCCAATCCTGTATATAAAGTTTCTTGCGCTTTTACAATAGATCCCACTCCATCATTCATAAAGCAGCACTCGAGGCCGACCATGCAGTCATCCGGAAGAAGTTCTAAAAGTTTAGCATCGACTGTAAATTCACTAGAGTTTCCTACAATATCGAGACGCTGAGGAAGATGCTTTTGAATCTTCTTGTTATAGACTGAATTTGCCATTGGGAATTGTTCATATTGATGCACACTGCTCTTAGTCTGCTTGTTGCTAAGCATTTACATTATGCATATATTAAAAATATGCACCTTGTGGAATTGCAGAATATCGTTCATCATCATTATATCCATAAAATACAAGGGTAAATTGAAGTGAATATGAATAGCCTATACCACCATAAGGATTAGAAGTCACTATAGCACCTGTAGTTCCAGTTATTGTAAATGGAATAAATGAATTGTTTAATATATTTCTATCTACAACAAAACATCCAACACCATTATCAAGTATTTGTTGTTGAAATGATACACTATAATCAGTAATAGCTCCACTAGCAACTGTTAAAAGAACAGTGCTATTATTTGCAGGTATAGTTGCAATTATTGGTGAATATTGAGTTTGTAAAATTGAAGATTTGGCAGTGCTAGTTAATATTTGATTTTCGTTTGTAAATAAAGGACTTTCAATGTTATAACAAGATTCAATATATTTGTTAATAGTTATTCCCTGCTCTCTGAGATTGAAATTCGAACAAGCAACATAACAGACATCTGGTAAATTTTCTAAAGATTTTGTTGGAATTTTAAAATCTAATATATAATGTGTTCCATCTGTATTGAAATCTGAATCAGAAAGTCTAACAGTTAATCGTTGTGGAACATGTTTCTGAATTCTTTTCTGTAAAACTTGTGGATTTCTTGGAATAGATTTAAAAGGTTCAACTTCATGTGTCTCGGTCGCTTTATTGTGCATCATTATTATTAGATACGATTAAAAATTGATCAAATCTTTTGCGAAATTGAGATGGGTGAGTATCCTTTGGAAACAGATCAATAAATAGAAACGAATGAGGCTCATCAACAGCCTTTTCATAAACCTTCATAAATGTCTCTTTATCAACTTCACCTGAGACTTCACTCGAAATTTGATCGAGTTGCTTTTCATCCTTCATTTTGAATATGAGCATGTTTGTTGCGTTATTCCTGATGGCTCGTGAAATGCCTCCAGCCTTGCTAGAATAGTTCTGAATCAAAAAAAAGATTGAAACCCCTATGCTCGGCTGGTCGTCTGGAAAAGCCCCAATGTGCCTATGTTTAATCACGAGGTTATCAATCTTTCTAGAAGTCATAAGTTTGGATCCTTGAACATCATCACATAAAACAGCCATAAAGGGTCTATTACCATTCCATTTGTGTTCGGGCTTTGGAAAATACCCATCCTTGTAAAATTTAAAAAGAGAATCTTCTTGGAGATGACCACCTGAATGAACATTACGCATAAACTTGTTATATTCCTTCATGTCTTGTTGATATTTGTAAAGATCATCACGCTCTTCTTCCACTTTATGAATTATCTTATCAATGACTGATGGGTCGTCTGTATTTTCATAGACATCATCGTGATCAATAGGAAGCATACCCATCAAAGAACTGTTTGAATTGAATGTAGGACTGATTACAAATATTCTATCAAATTTTAAATTTTTCATAAGGTTCGAAACAGCAACACTTTTACCACCTCCACGAGGAGCAATAGCCATGGAAACCATATGAGCTTTTGGAAGCAAAGGATGTGTTTCATATGCAAATGCATTTCCAGCCGGAACCTTGATTTTCACATGTTTATCATTAACTACACGAGTCTCCATATATGATAAACAGGTTAAAATTATTTACTTTTTCTTAAGCAATTTTTCTAAATGACTTACGACCGTTTTAGGAATAACCATTTCCCCCTTGTGTAAAAGATGTGGTTTTGTAGCCCTTACCATTCCTCCCGTTTTCATAGATTCGGGAATAGTCTCTGGAATATTCTTGGATGCATCTGCATGTTTTTTAGATCTCTTCAAAGTATTTTTAACCATTCCATGAACATCAAAATCTTCATGTTCTTTATCTGACACATGAAGATGAACGATTGTCCATTTATTTTTCCTAGCTTCTACTTCTGCATCACGCTTAGTTCTGAAAGATTGTTTAGCCATCGAGTTGCCTTTTTTATAAGTTAGTTCCCACATATATTAATGCCTGAGAAATTAAACTACAACAGCCGGACTATATATGGGCATTCCCACAGCCAGAGTGTCTTCAAACATTGCCTGCTGACGAATAGTTGATCCAACAGCACCAGTCTGAAGGCGCTGAAACTGAGGACGAGTCAGAGTGTCTCTAATTACCTGTTTGGGAATTCTACAGTTGATGTGCCACTGAGCATTGCCCTGACCCCTCTTAACGCCACGATTTATACCGTAATTCGCACCTGGATTATTTGAAAGTTTAGACATTGCAGTTGGAAAAAAAGCTCCTTGTTTATAAAACATTGGATTATAATTTGTATTGTAAAGAGGATTCCATTTCTCGACTAGATTGTAGTCTGCAAAATTCTGAGGAGAACTACGAGCAATCTTTGGAGGAACGACTGGATTTACAGATACCATTACTATATAGTAAGTTTTTAAATTATCACCTGAATCTGGTTGTTCATTGCGACACGCAGAACAGAAGTAAATAGAGAAAACACTAAAGTAGTATCTCCTGCATTGTTATTCGTCTGGTTGAGGTAAAACACTGAAGAGGCCGATCGAGTGTCGAGACCAAAGAGATCACGAATTGAAGCATCACCATACTTATTTAAATATTCTAGAGTGATACCCATAGCATATGCACAAGACATATAAGTCATAGGTGTCCCTATAGCAGTTCCCTCTTGCCATTGTTCCTTACCAAGAAGTTCTTGAGTAAATGCATAATTACGCTGAGGATTAACTAGAAGATTTGGGATCAACTGGTTATTAATTAGAAATTGATATCGATTTGATACTGGTGAAGTAAATCCATAATTTTTGAAATTTTGACTAGTTCGTGTAGTCCACACGGATGGATTAGACGCTGTTGTGCAGAAAAACTGTCCTTTATATGTTCGCCCCAAACTTCCATCTACACACATTCCTATACCGGAAGGAACAAATAGCTGCTGAGGATTTACTTGAAATAGAGGACGATTAACTGCCCACACTTGACGAAGATTTTGAGTATTCACAGAAAAACGAGTAGTAGAACCTCCTGCCTCGACAATTTCTTTACTAGATCCAGCGCTCTGTCGCTGAATAACTGAATAATAATTAGGATATGGGATTTCAAGAGTATTTCCTTTGGACAATTCAGACTGCATCATAGAATCTAACCAACCATTATCCCAAGACATTGTTCGAATCTGAAACTCAATATTTGTTAGAGTATATTGGCCTGCAGAAGTTTGAGCTGCAGGACTTGCACCAGCAAATTGAGCAAAAGTTTGACCTGATGCAGGAACGACTAGAACATTTTGAGGCTGTTCAAGATAGATACGAATTTCAACTTCTCCCAGAGCTGCTAGCTGAATTGCTTTGGGCATTGCTTTGAAGAAACCTAGGAAATCACGAATTGTATTACTCTGAGTCTGAGATGTAAATATCTGATTTATGTGTATAGTATCAGCATCAGTAAATGATTGTCTATCAACACAATAACAACTAAAAGGAATATTATACGCTTGATCTGTAGCTACTGCACCTCCCGTAGCTGTTCCGGATGTTGTAGGAGACCAATAACCTCCCGAAGCTCCTAAATCATATGTTAGGGAACATTGATATCCTAAACCAGCAAAATAGCCATCGCACAAAAATGGAGTTGAAAATGCGCTTACAGATGGATGATTGACTATTGCGTTTGATGATTTCCAGCCGAAAAATGATGCAGGTGGAGCATTTACAGCAAAACTACCCTGTTGAGTGGCAATGGGGTACATAGAAGTACATAGTACAACCATATATCGTGAAGCGCTTGGGGGACCATATGAGCCGTCTGCCTGAACAATCCATTGTCCTACTGTAAATATGTCACTAGAAAATTGCTCATTGCCAGCAGAATTTAGATTTACATTTCCTTCAACTGAGTGTTCACCTTCAACAATATGGCGAGAAATTTTATGATCGAGAGTCTGATTAATATCTTTGAGAACCTGGTAAAGCATATTGTAATTAGGGAGAGTCATGAGAGAAACACCAGCAACTACAATTTCTAGACGCTGAATAAGACCTTCTAGACCTTCAGGAAATGCTACACCACAAGTATCTGTATCAGACTGATATGCTTGCTGAGCATTACCTGAATTGCTAAAAGTAGGAACTGAAGATATATAATTATTAAAAGACATACTGAATGATGGAAGAGAACAAGTTGCAAGTGGGAGTCGAACTGAAATCAATCCACCTCCATCTACAGTCTGAACATTGAGTGGAATCAAACGAAGAACATTGGTGCTGATACTAGCATCCTGGATCATTCGATACAAAGAATATTTAAGCGTAGAAGGAATAACAAGACCATCCATTTATTATACAGGAATATTTAAATTACGACTTGAATCTGGTTGTTCATTGCGACACGCAGGACAGAAGTAAATATAGAAAACACATAAGTAGTGTCTCCAGATCTGTTATTCGTCTGGTACAAATAAAATACAGAAGATGCTGAACGAGTATCGAGACCAAATAGCTCACGAATCGATTCGTCTGCATACTTGTCTACATATTCTAGTGTAATTCCCATCGCATATCCACTGGTAAAATAAGTCATCGGATTACCAACTGCATTTCCCTCTTCCCAATCCTCCTTATCGAGCAATTCTTGAGTAAATGCATATGTTCGTAGAGGAGAAACTTGAAGATTAGGAATGAGCTGATTATTGATTAAATAATTCCACTTGTTGGGAACATTGTTAACGACTGAAGTAGCAGCTTGAGCAGCAGCATTAAAGCCAGAATCATTTGGGACTGATCCCCATGCAGAAGGGAAAGAAGCAGTATCTGCGAAATAAAACCCCTTGTGAGTATTTCCGAAATTACCCTTTCCATTCACTCCGTATCCTGATGGAACATACAACTGCATATTAGACAATGAACTGGTATAATTGAGGCCTGGCTTATTTACAGACCACACCTGTCGAAGATTTTGAGTATTCACTGAAAACCGAGTAGTAGTCTGACCATTAGACTGATTTCCCTGAACAACCGAATAATAATTGGGATATGGAATCTCAAGGGTAGATCCGGCTGCCAGTTCAGACTGCATCATAGAATCTAGCCAACCATTATCCCACGACATTGTTCGAATCTGAAACTCAATGTTCGTCAGGGTGTAATCAGGTGATGAAGACATAACTGCAGGATTTGTACCAATTGTCATTTGTGCAAGAGTCTGTGGAGGTGGGCATACAACAAGAACATTGGGTGCCTGCTCAAGATAGAGGCGAATTTCAACTTCACCTAGGGCTGCGAGCTGAATTGCTTTGGGCATAGCCTTGAAAAAACCTAGGAAATCACGAATCGTATGAGATTCAGAACTAGAACTATATGCACCTCCTGCTCCAGTCGATGCTGCTGCAGTTATAGTAGGTGCTCCAGTTGCTCCACTAGTCAGAGAGGTGTTGAACGAAAATGGATATCCAGAATAAATTTGATTTTCGGTTATAGTCCCTCCTGTAGCAGATCCAGTAGTCGATGCAGAAAAATTACCTGTTCCACAAGTATAAGTTAGATCAATTACATAATTAAATCCGGCTGAATATAAACCTCCATCTTGAATATTCACTTGTCTGGGAGCAACACGAGTAATTTGAGGATATGCAGCCCCTGCCGTAGCACCAGTAAATCCAAAAAATGACGCTGGAGGTGCATTAAAAGTATATGTAGCTGCACTCAAATTCTCCAGAGAAGTGCAATGAGTCGTAATTGTCATTGAAGTTGTCCCTGCAGTTCCTGACTTAATAAACCAATTATAACATGTTACAGGATTTGATACTGTTGTTACACCCAACTGGAAATTAGGAACGACATCATCCTCACCTTCAACAATGTGGCGAGAAACTTTGTGATCGAGAGTCTGATTGATATCTTTGAGAACATTGTAAAGAACATTGTAATTAGGAAGAGTCATAAGAGAAACTCCTGCAACCACAATCTCGAGGCGCTGGATAAGACTTTCCAGACCTGAAGGAAAAGAAACTGCTGAAGCACCATTCGTATATGTTCCTGTGACTCCCTCTGAATCCCATCCTCTATCTTTGAAAGATGAATCCAAATTTGTATATGTTGGATAAGTAGATATGTAATTGTTAAAAGTCATGCTGAATGATGGAAGAGAACAAGTTGCAAGTGGAAGTCGAACTGAAATCAACCCTCCAGATTTGACAGTCTGAAGATTGAGAGGAACCAGACGAAGAACATTTGTGCTGATACTAGCATCCTGGATCATTCGATAAAGAGAATATTTAAGCGTAGAAGGAATAACAAGTCCAGACGGCATCTGGGCATCCATTTACATTATGAATATATTATTTTTCTGCAAGTTTTTTTGTTTCTTCAATCAATTTTTCAGCCGTTTCTTTACTCAAGAGTTCCATTGGATTAATTTCTGGATATTGAGTTCGGGCTTGAACTTCAGCAATTTCTTCTGGGGTATTATATAATTCAACTTTGCCTTCATGAATAATAGGATCTTTTTCAAACTTTGGTCTTGGCTTTTTTTTAAAATCGATACCTTGTTTTTCCTCATCTGATAATTCATATTTTTCAGGGTTTTTCATAAAATCTTCAATAAATACATGAAACACTGAATCATCCAATTCCTTGGGAACATTCCATAGTTTTCTAAAATGATCGATACATTCCTGAGTAGATTCAAATTCATACTTTTCAAGTCCAACACCCATATATAGTTAGTGGATAATTTTTCTAAGCCTATAATAATGCAGGGACGACAAGTGAATTGGTGTTGTAATTCTTATTCTCCTGGAAAACATCTTCACAAAACCCCATTAGATTATGAGAGTCTTCAAAAACAAATTGTAGAATCAAAATCTATCATTGCTTTTTTAATGAAACGAAGGCAAATTATGAAAAATTCTGATACTGAAATGGAACTATCTAAAACAAATCAACATCTGAGAGAACTTATCACTGTCCTTAAAGAAAGAGGAAATGTCCCAACACCTTCTATACCTCAGAAAATTGCAACTGAAGTCAAAACAATTGGAACACAGACTGCAGCAGCAACACCTCTTGAACAAGAAGTACAAACTGAACAAGAAGAAGCACCTATGAGAGAAGAACAAGCAGCAAGGTTCAGAGAACAAGCAACACAGACTCAAGTACCTGAAGAAAAAGCACCACCGAAGAGACCAGGTAGTAGTGGTGCCCCGCTGACAACTAAGAGAAGAAAAAGATCGTAGTATAGTATGAAGATTATCGACGAGAAAATCTGGAATGTAGAATCTGCACAAAGAAATAATGGTAGTATCAATAGATTTACTGTATCTCTTCCACAATATTATTCAAGTTGTCAGCCTAATCAGCGTATCAAACTAAAACTTGTATCATTCAATATTCCTCATTCATTTTATAATATAGATGATGGTGTTATAAATTCAAACATAGATTCAAACCCTGATCCAAATATATCAAAAAATAATACATTTAATATTATTTATACATCAGGTGGTGTCTCGACATTATATACATTACAAATGAATCCAGGATTTTATACTACTTGGTCTAGTATTTTTACACAAATATCAGGAACTCTTTCAACTATACCTAATATGTCAACTATAACAATCACAGCAGACCCATTTTCAAATACAAATAAAGGATATTGGCATTGGACTGGAACCTCTGGAGACTCTATTCGAATACAGTTTCCAATTGGTAGAAACAGTGCAGCTCTTTTAGGTCTTCCATATAATTTGGGAAATTATTACACCTTACCTATTGTTAATAATGGTAGTGGAAGTTTCACTTTTACTACTCCATATCCTATGATGTTTAATTATATTCAAAATATAAATTTAAGAATAGATGCAGGGTTTATGCAAAATATAGAATATAGTTATACTGATGGAAGCACAACCTTTTCTAATTTATTTGCAAAAATACCAGTAATAGCAGATCCATATAATAACATATATTTTAATGCTCAAGATACTGAACAATATGTAATTTTATATCCAAAAGGATCTCCTTTGAGTCAGATTACATTTACTATAACAGATGATTATCAAGTTCTTTTAAATTGTCCATACAACTGGGAGGCTGTAATTAAAATAGAAACTCTTCAGGATGATGAAACTGAAACTTGGATGAATGATATGAAAACAAATGTAGAAAATATATTGATGACATTGACAGATGTAGAACATATATTAGTTGGAGAATCACGAGAGCACGAAACGGAACCTAATTCTCTCTTGTATACATTAGAACAAGACATGGCTGGATTAAAAGAATCTTTTGATACTGCATTTCTAGTTAATGGCGAAGAATCAGTATTCATAGCTTCTGGTATAGTTTCTCCAGTCGATGTGGGTCCTTCTTCGATTGCAAACAGAATTAGAGTTATGCAAGGTGCAATTGATACTATAGCCAACATAGATTTACCGGCAATTAGTGTAGCTGTAGGAGCAATGGGTATTACTAGTGCTTTTAATGACACTCTATCAGAAGTTAAGGGTCTTACTAGTGCTTTTAATGACACTCTATCAGCCGTAACTGATTTTAACAATTCTTTCAAGACTGATTATTTTCCAGCAATTAAAAGAGATTTGGATGCAATGAATGCAACTTCAACAGAATTTGTAGATTATATGAAAGGTAAAACAACTGGATATTCGATATTGGGAACATTAAATAAGGAACAAGGATTTAAAGATTATTTAGGTTCGATGGTAGAGACATTTCAAAAACTTGAACCACTTGTGGATAAACTTGATTTAATAAAAGGAGCAATCTCGGAAAAGGATTTTGAACAATTAACCACCTTGGCGCAACAGTTTAAAATCATAAATGAACAAGGGATCCCATCAATGTCCAGAGAATTACAAAATATAAATGAACAGGGAATACCATCCGTGTCTGAACAATTACAAAATATAAATGAACAGGGAATACCATCAATAAATGATATTTTAAATAATATTTGGAAAAATATAACAGGTGGATCTAAAATAACATATGAATCTCAAATAGAACAGCTTAAAACAACCAAGAATATTGATAAATGGGTAAAATCGAATAATAATCTTACATTTGATTCTCAGAAATCTGATGTATCAAGCTATAACAAACTCGTATCAACTGCTATAACTATTGAGGATCAAACGAAAAATGCAAATCTTGAAAAATGGATAGAACATCATCCTCCACAATAATATTTGTATACTATAATGCCTTACATAATTCATAAAGTTTCAAATGGATATCGAGTTGTAAATCCACTCACTGGTAGAATACATTCTAAACATACATCTAAAAAAAAAGCTCAGGCACAAGTGAGACTTTTACTTTCCAAAGAGCATAGACCGTAGCCTTTGCTGCTGGATGCGTTTTAAATGCTCTTGAGCTTCAATTTTTGTTATAACTGATGCTGGTTTTTCTTCGATAGGCATCTTTTTGGGTTTCTTGACAACTTGAACTTCTTCCTCTTCCTCTTCCGAATCTGATACATATACAATCTTTTTAGGCTTTTTCTCCTTTTCAATCTTTTTTGGTTTTTTAACAATTTCAACTTCTTCTTCTGATGATGATGATGGCTCTGGTTCTGGCTCTGGCTCTGGCTCTGGCTCTTGAGATTTTTTATACTGACGCTCCATTTTTTCAAGGTTTGCTTTTTCCTTCTGGAATGCCAACTCTTTCAACTCTTTCATTCGATTTTTCACCTGGGATTTTTCTGCTCGAATTGCATTAGCCTTTTCTCTAGCAAGTCTCAAGGTTTCAAGCTGTGCTGGGGTTTTTTGAGTGCGCTTATCAACTTTGACAACTTCTCTGTCCATTAACATAATACAGACATTTTTTTTCTGAATTGTCTGTATTATGTTTCTGAATTGTCTGAGTTTATTGAAAATTTAAATATTCTCTGAATTACAGTCCGTGGTTATAGTTAGTAAGTTGGTGTATTACCACTAGAAATGGATAAATAGTATCATTTATTATCCAGATTCAGAGTTTCAGACTATTTTTTGTTTGATTTTTAAGAATTACTGTGGATAACTAGAGAGCTTCTCCCACAGCCTGAATTCCTGCACCAAGAAGGGGTGATCCTGATGCTGTTGCTGCTGCTGATGCTAGTGGTGCAATATTTTTTGCTAGTCGCACAGTGTCTGGATATGCATCAGTAAATTTGAAATATTTTTTAATATGACTTTTAGCTTCTTCATGAGACCCAAAATGTTTATCATAGTAATGATGATGACCTTCATGATGGTGAATAGAAATTTTATGATAATTATGTGGCATAGTATGAAGTCCTATATGATGCATAACATGACTATGATCCAAGTGTTCTCCTGGATGATTATAAAATATATGTTTTTTTAGATGATGTTTAGGGTCGTGATGATGTTTGGACAAATCTACAAGGTGATAATTATGCCTCATTTATTTTATACATAGATAATATAATGGAGGAAGAAGATCCTAGAGCTCTTGAGGAACTCAGACAAATGTTGCAAGAACGCCGTGGACTGGATCGACTCAGACTGGAGCAAATTGCTAGAGATATGCAAGATGCTCAACTTATAGGGCTTCCAAGAACGATAGTAGGAACTAATCCTATTGAAATTACACCTGAAGTTATTCAGCAAGCAATGGCTGTTGCGAGAGCTCAAAACATAAGAGGCCCAAATGCTCCTATGCCCCCTATGATTCAGCGAAGTATCACAGAACCAATGCAAGAAGGATCAGAGACAGAAGAGGATGAAGAGATTGAAAATAGGAGAAGGAGACGACTTCAAGAAGACAATGAGCGACTGCTTAGAAGGAGACAAGGTTAGTTATTCTCTTTGCCTCTCATTAATTGTAATATATCATCTATTCGCTGTTGACATCTCCTCTGCTTTTCTTGATACTCTCTTATATATGCAAGTCTTTCCGGTGATAAATATGCAGATTCACCTAGTAAATTATGTTCAGCCATTACTCTATTAAAAGCTACTTCATTAGCAGCCATAATTTCTCTCATTTGTGTTATGAGTGGATGATCCATATTAATATATCACAAGAAATTAGTATGTTGATACACAAGTTTGGATGTCGCCAAATCGTGAAGCATCAATCGAGCAAGTTCATCCCCTTTAGGTTTAGAAGTATTAAAAATAGAATTCCTATAGGATGCAATGGTTCTACGCAATCCAGGCGAGAGGTTGACCAAAGACGGATCATCAATACCATAGGGGAATTTAGGGAATCCAGCCTTTTCGAGAGTATCATGTACCCACTTTGCCCAATTCTTGACGGGGAGGAGGAATTGTCTGGGTTGTTCGGTTCTTCTGAAGATGTCGCACAACTCAGGAGTGAATTGATAGATGACTTTGTCTGGATATTTACTAGACTTGGTCTTCCACTTACACAACCAGAGTTGGATCACATGACCACCAGTATCCACCAAGACATTTTCATCCTCAGGTGCATCATTCGATTGATGGACTATTTTAATAGGATGAGAGAATTCAGATCGAATAGGGATTTCATCATAAAGTCTAAAAAAAAAGTTTTCCAAAGAGTTTTTCCCAAAAGTATTTTCGACATTTTCAAGTATTTTATCCCAACGATACACCTTTTCCTCCTCCTTTTTTTCACTTATTTCAACAGTTGAATTTCGTTTAAGATTTTCAAATTGTATTTGATACTTGTGAATTAAGTCGGGATTTAATTCCATTGGGACATTGCATACATGTGTTAATACGACTTGCCATTTTTGTTTTAATGTTTCTACATTTTCATATTTTGATTGGAGAACTTTTAAAATATGCTCTGGATTTTCTAAAGTAGGAATTATATTTTTTGAATCTCCACCAGCCAATTCTATTATAGCACCAAGCTGCTTATATTTTTTGATAGAATCTGGTTTAGGTGGCATACCTTTTACTTTATAATTTTCAACCAGCCATTGAACACTTTTTTCAGCACTCATTTCCATATTTACTTTTTGTATAGACTTTGGTTTTTTTAAATCACGAGGTATAATTACTCTATCTTGAGAATCAAATTCTATGCCATATTTTAAAATTGCTGCTGGTGTTGGTCTTCGTTTATTTTTAATAATTCTTTCATATACACGACATCTCTGAATATACCAACCATTAGGATGTTCTTGATCTTTAGGCTGTTTATGATAATACTCAGACATATACTATATATAAAACTTATTTTTTTAACTATGTTGCGCAGGTATCGTGAATGATATCTGCATCTCTACTCGGACATCTCTACTCAGCATTGAATTCACCCTTGAAAACTCTCTGGTAAGTGCGTCGCTCAAAAAATTCTGCCACTCAGTCTGAGTTCCTTGAGAAGCTCTGCACATTGGACAGTTATCTGATCGATCAAACCATTTATCTATACACCTCCTATGAAAAGAATGATTGCAATCTAAAACTTCTTTATATCGTTTGATGGGGTCATGACAAATAGAACACTGCTCATATTCTTCATCAGGTTTATGATGAAGACAAAATGGTTTAGTTCCTGCATTTTGTTTACATCCTTCTTTAGAACACTTTACCATATCTTTATAAGATAAAATAATCTTTATATTCCTGCATACCCAGTCCAATTCATAGTTCTATTTTCACCTGTAGAAGCATCTACATATGAATAAGGTCGAGAAGTTGGTTCATCACTAGTAGCCCAATCATACATATCTCGCTTGGTATCAAACTTTCCAATTATTTTATTTTGCCTATCTAACAATGTATATTTATTATTCTTAGATATTGGATAATAATGTTCTTCGTGAATTTTGGGTTTGTAATAATGTCTAGAATGACCTTCCAAAAAGTGTGGTAGTGCTGCTTCATCTACAGACCCTGCAACTTCTTGAAATCGTTTAAATTCATCTTTTTTATATAATTTATGAATGCGAGGAAGACCTTGACCCTTGAATGTTTCTTGAATATTTACTGTTTGAACCCGTTCTGGTGGTCCATATGTCGTCTTTCTTATCACTGGTTTTACAAATAAATGTCTAATATCATCCATATATATTAGTGTAGATAATCTTTGAACTTAATCTTTTTTAATCTTTCTTTGAATTTTTCCATGTGCCCATCTTTATAAATTCTATAAACTTCATCTCTATAACTCCTTATAACATCTCGATGTTCTTGTGTCCTTGGTGGAGTACCTGCATATGTCATATCTCTAGCAATAATATCAGGAATTCTATGTTCAGTAGATGCATAAAATGACATTTCTTCTTTTTCTAATTCTCTATTATATTCGTACTGTGTTCTAACAAAATTACCAATATCCCTAAGAGATGGCAAATATACTCTATTATCATTTACATACGCATATTTCTTTTCCATATCAGTTGTTATATGTCTAAACATATCATATTGATTTTCATATTTACCAACCTCTTGATAACCATCATCTCCATCAATATATAATTCATACATTATATATTAATATATA